>NZ_JBZFLF010000006.1:0-231544 GCF_058313455.1 Sphingomonas sp. SP5
GACAAAGCGGCGCGTCCGACGCCTATCGCGCCACCCGCGGCGGCAGACCCGGCGTCAAGCACACCATGTTCATGGCCGCCCTCACCGCCGCACGCCGCCACCCCGACCTCAACGCCTTCTACCGCCGCCTCCTCGCCAACGGCAAAAAACCCATCGTCGCCACCGTCGCCGTCATGCGAAAACTCATCGTCATCGCCAACGCCAGGCTCAGAGACGCAGCCATCTTCTGAGTTGATGACGTAGGATTAAAGAACACCGCCCTCTGGATCAGGCAGTCCATATGCGACGGCCCTGCCCGCCAGGGGGAGGATGAAGAGGATCCCTCATCTCGAATGGCGATCAGCCTAGTGCGCCGGTACCGTGGCACGTGGCGGCGCATCCGCCGCGGGTGCCGGTGCGGGCGAGCGTTCCGGTGCGCGCACGGGCAGTTCCACCGTGGGGGCGCCGCCGCGCTGCTTCAGGCGGATCGGCGCGCTCGGTGCCTCGGTCATGCCGCCGATGCCGGATCCCATCCCCGCCTTGCGCCGGCCGTGCAGCCCGTCGATCTCCGCCTGCCGCCGCTGCAGGTAGAAATCGCGCGCATTGGCATAAGGGTCGCCGGGCGCCGCATCGATCGCCTTGTACGTCTGGTCGAATTCGGCACGATGATCGAGCGCGCCGAGCACCCCGGCGGGCACCGCGAAGCGGGGATCGGTCACCCCCTGCCCCAGCGTGATCGGCAGGATCAGCCGGTCGACCGCTCCGCCGAACAGGTCGCGGATCGTCGTCGGGCCGACCAGCGGCAGGTAGAGGAAAGTGCCGTTGGGCACGCCGTAGAAGCCCAGCGTATTGGCGAAGCCGTTGCTGCGTCGCGGCAGCTTGAACGGCTTGCGGCGGGCGATGTCGAACAGGCCGATCACGCCGACGGTGGTATTGACCACGAAACGCCCGGCGGTTTCCAGCGCCTTGCCGATCTTGTGCTGGAGCAGGAAGTTGAGGAAGACGACCGGTTCGCGCAGATTGTAGAGGAAGTTGTGGATCCCGTCGCGGACCGGCTTCGGCAGCGACTTGCTGTAGGCCGAGGACAGCGGACCGATCAGCGCGCGATCGACCGCCTGCGTCACCTCGAACGATTTGCCGTTGATGTCGGCGAACGGATCGGGCGCTTCCCAGTCGGCGCGCGCGGTGACGAGGATGTCGGTCTGCGTCCCCGCGTCGTCCTGAGGCAGTGCAGGCGGCGGCACCACGGGATCCGGCGTCGCGGGTGGTGCCGGCATCGGTGCGAGCGGCGGCTGCACGGCCGCTGGCCCGTTCGCGGCGTCGGCCGACTGCGGTGAGTCGGATGAAGCCGGCGTCGCACTCTGATCGAAGGGAAACACCGGCGGCGGGGCGACGGACGATGGCTGTCCCAACGACAGCATAATCGCAAGCATCGACACGCCCACTCGTCCCCCCGTTTCACGCCAGGCCCCGCCGGTGTCGCCTGCATAACCGCAACGCACGTGCAACGAAAGAGCGGGGGGGGGGGGCGGCCGGTTGCCCCCCCTTGGTTCAGACGATCAGAACGACAGGCCCATCGCCGTCTTCACTCCCGGCAACGCCTTCACCTTGCCGAGCAGGTCCGCATCCACCGGTTCGTCGACCGACAGCAGCAGCACCGCCTCGCCGCCCGCCTGACGGCGGCCGAGATGGAAGGTGCCGATATTGACCCCCGCCTCGCCCAGCGCGGTGCCGAGCCGGCCGATGAAGCCCGGCGCGTCCTCGTTGACGACATAGAGCATCGGGCCGGCGAGGTCGGCCTCCACCTTGATGCCGAACAGCTCGACGAGCCGCGGCGCCTGGTCGCCGAACAGCGTGCCCGCCACCGAACGTTCGCCGTCGGCGGTCTTAACCGACACGCGCAGCAGCGTGTGGTAATCGCCTTCGCGCTCGGTGCGCACCTCGCGCACCTCCATGCCGCGGTCGCGGGCGAGCAGCGGCGCGTTGACCATGTTGACCGTATCGGTCTGGTTGCGCAGGAAGCCCGCCAGCACCGCGCTGACGATCGGCTTGGCGTTCAATTCCGCCGCCGCGCCCTCGGTATGCACCGAAATGCGCGTGATCGCGCCGGTGGTCAGCTGGCCGACCAGCGACCCCAGCTTTTCAGCGAGCGCCATGTACGGCTTCAGCTTCGGCGCTTCCTCGGCGCTGAGGCTCGGCATGTTGAGCGCGTTGGTGACGCCGCCCGACACCAGGAAATCGGCCATCTGCTCGGCGACCTGGATCGCGACGTTGACCTGCGCTTCGGTGGTGGATGCGCCAAGGTGCGGCGTGGACACGAAATTGGGCGTGCCGAACAGCGGCGAGGCCTTGGCCGGCTCCTCGACGAACACGTCCAGCGCCGCGCCGCCGATATGGCCGCTGTCGAGCCCCTCCTTCAGCGCCGCCTCGTCGATCAGGCCGCCACGCGCGCAGTTGATGATGCGAACACCCTTCTTCGTCTTGGCCAGCGCCTCGGCCGACAGGATGTTGCGCGTCTGGTCGGTCAGCGGCGTGTGCAGCGTGATGAAGTCGGCGCGGGCGAGCAACTCGTCCAGCGTCACCTTCTCGACGCCCATCTCGACCGCGCGTTCGGGCGTGAGGAACGGATCGAAGGCGACGACCTTCATCTTGAGCCCGCGCGCACGGTCCGCGACGATCGATCCGATATTGCCCGCGCCGATCAGGCCCAGCGTCTTGGCGGTCAGCTCGACCCCCATGAAGCGGTTCTTCTCCCACTTGCCGGCCTGCGTCGAGGCATCCGCCTCGGGCAGCTGGCGGGCGAGCGCGAACATCAGCGCGATGGCATGTTCGGCGGTGGTGATCGAATTGCCGAACGGCGTGTTCATCACCACCACGCCCTTCGCCGACGCGGCCGGGATATCGACATTGTCGACGCCGATGCCGGCGCGGCCGACGACCTTCAGGTTGGTCGCGTGCTCCAGGATGTCCCTGGTGACCTTGGTCGAGCTGCGGATGGCGAGGCCGTCATACTGACCGATGATCGCCTTCAATTCGTCCGGCGTCTTGCCGGTGATCTCGTCCACCTCGACCCCGCGCTCGCGGAAGATCTGAGCGGCCTTGGGGTCCATTTTGTCGGAGATGAGGACTTTGGGCATGGGTTGGGTCCTTCCAAACTATCTAGAAATCAGCCCCATCCGTCACCCCGGCGCACGCCGGGGTCCATGCATACGGCCCGCTCCATTGGCGGCCGATCGCTGTCCATGGATCCCGGCTTTCGCCGGGATGACGGGGTGGCAGAGGTGTTAAGCGGCGCTCTTCGCGGTCGCGTAGGCCCAGTCGAGCCAAGGCCCGAGCGCCTCGATATCGGCGGTGTCGACGGTCGCGCCGCACCAGATCCTGAGGCCCGGCGGCGCATCGCGGTAGCCGGCGACGTCGAACGCCGCGCCTTCCTTTTCCAGCGCGGATGCCATGGCCTTGATGAAGCCCTCGTCGGCGCCGGCGACGGTCAGGCAGACGCTGGTCTTCGACCGCGACGCCGGGTCCTCGGCAAGGTGACCGAGCCAGTCGCGGTCGGCGACGATCCGGTCGAGTGCCGCCGCATTGGCATCCGACCGCGCGATCAGCCCGCCGGCACCCAGCGATTGCGCCCATTCGAGGCTCGCGATCGCATCCTCCACCGCCAGCATCGACGGCGTGTTGATCGTCTCGCCCTTGAAGATGCCCTCGGTCAGCTTGCCCTTGGACACGAGGCGGAACACCTTGGGCAGCGGCCAGGCGGGGGTGTAGCTTTCCAGCCGCTCGACCGCGCGCGGGCCGAGGATGATGACCCCATGGCCGCCCTCGCCGCCCAGCACCTTCTGCCAGCTGAACGTCGCGACGTCGATCTTTGCCCAGTCGATGTCATAGGCGAACACGCCCGACGTTGCGTCGGCGAAGCTCAGGCCCTCGCGGGTCTCAGGAATCCATTCGGCATCCGGCACGCGCACGCCGCTGGTGGTGCCGTTCCAGGTGAACAGCACGTCGTTCGACCAATCGACCTGGGTCAGGTCGGGCAGCTGCCCGTAATCGGCGCGGATCACGGTGGGATCGATCTTCAGCTGCTTGACCGCATCGGTCACCCAGCCTTCGCCGAAGCTTTCCCAGGCGAGCGTGGTCACCGGCCGTGCGCCCAGCATCGTCCACATCGCCATTTCGAAGGCGCCGGTGTCCGACCCAGGCACGATGCCGATCCGGTGCGTCTCTGGCAGGTTCAGAAGCTCGCGCATCAGGTCGATGCAATGTTGCAGCCGCGCCTTGCCGATCTTCGACCGGTGCGAACGCCCCAGCGAATCGGTGGCGAGCTTCGCGGCATCCCAGCCCGGAGGCTTGGCGCAGGGCCCGGAGCTGAAGAAGGGGCGTGCCGGCTTCGTCGTCGGCTTCTGCGCACCCGTAACGGCGGATGCGGTGGCGGTATCCGTCAATGTATCTCTCCTCACAGAGAGCGCGCGCCGCGTTGGGACGGCGTGGCCCGCCGACGGCCCTAGAGGCGGTCGGAGGGTTAGGCAAGCCGGATCGTCCGGGGCGGACTTGTTTGTTCTCCATCCGCTGACGCAAGGTAGCTGCCGTGTCCGGTCTGTATCCAGGCGTTTGCCGTCTCTCCTTCGTCACCCCGGACCCGTTCCGGGGTCCACCCGTCCCCGCCTGCATCGGCCAGGGCAGGCGCGGAACCGTGGATGCCGGACCGGGGGCGGCATGACGGGGAACCATCGGCGCGGCGCGCTCCTCCTCCCCCTCGCCCTCGCCGCCTGCGGCCGCACCGAGCGGCCCGCGCCGCAGCAGCGCGAATCGATCGCCACGGTGTCGGTGCGCGAGACGGCGCAATGCCTGGCCGACCTGCGCGCGATGAACGTCGCCTATCGCGTGCTGCCCGACACGGATTACGGCAACGGCTGCGGCCTGTCGGGCACCGTGCAGCTGGTCGAGATCGGCGTGCCGGTGACCGGCCTCGGCGCGGTGCGCTGCGGCGAGGCGCGGGCGTTTTCCGGCTGGATCCGCAATGCGGTGGCGCCGGCGGCGTATCAGATCCTCGGCAGCGAACTCGCCAGCGTGCAGAGCATGGGCAGCTACGCGTGCCGCAACGTCGTCGGCTCCGTGCGCAATGCCAGCCGCCGATCGGGGCATGCCATCGCCAATGCGGTCGACATCGGCGGCGTGACGCTGAAGGACGGGCGGCGGCTGAGCGTGCTCGGCGACTGGTCCTCGCCCGATCCTGCCGTGCAGCGCTTCTGGACGACGATCCACACATCGGCCTGCCGCCGCTTCGGCACGGTGCTGTCGCCGGCGTACAATGCCGCGCACCGCAACCACCTGCATCTCGAGGACGACGGCGCCCGCTTCTGCCGCTGACGATTTCGCCCGTTGAGGCAGGCCCGGCTTTGCTCTAACGCCCTCGGATGACTGACACACGCGTACCAGAGCGGGTCTTTCCCCGCGCCCGCCAGGATGCCGCCAGCGCCCAACAGGCGATCTCCACGCCGCAGACCGAACACCCCGCCTACCAGCTCGCCTTCCAGGACATGGACTTCCTGCTGCGCGAGGATCTGCGCCCGATCCGCTTCCAGCTCGAATTGCTCAAGCCCGAACTGCTGCTGGAGGAGGCGAAGATCGCCTCCACCTTCGTGATGTACGGTTCGGCGCGCATTCCGGAACCCGCCAAGGCGCAGGCGATGCTGGAGCTCGCCACCGACGATACGTCGCGCGCCATCGCGCAACGTCTCGTCGACAAGAGCCGCTATTACGAGGTCGCGCGCGAGCTGGCGCAGATCGCCAGCCGCGTACCGCGCGACCAGAACGGCATGCGCCAGTTCGTCGTCTGCTCCGGCGGCGGCCCGTCGATCATGGAAGCCGCCAACCGCGGCGCGACCGACGTCGGCGCCGAATCGATCGGCCTCAACATCGTGCTGCCGCACGAACAGGCGCCCAATCCCTATGTCACGCCGTCGCTGAGCTTCCAGTTCCATTATTTCGCGCTGCGCAAGATGCACTTCCTCTTGCGCGCCCGCGCCCTCGCCGCCTTCCCCGGCGGGTTCGGCACGTTCGACGAGCTGTTCGAGCTGCTGACGCTGATCCAGACCGGCAAGATCAAGCCGATCCCGGTGCTGCTGTTCGGCCGCGAATTCTGGGAAAAGGTGGTGAACTTCCAGGCCCTGGTCGACGAAGGCGTGGTCAGCCAGCGCGACCTCGGCATCTTCACCTATGTCGAGACCGCCGAAGAGGCCTGGGACGTGGTACGCGCCTTCTACGAGGAACAGGCGAAGAAGGAAGGCTGATCCCCCCACCTCCCTCTCCCCCCAGGAGAGGGAGGGAGGCGCGTCAGCGCCGGAAGGGTGAGGGCAGGCGCGGGACGGCACGAGGGACGCCACAAGCCGCCCCGCACCCAACCCCCACCTGTCGCCGCCTGCGACGGCTCTTCCTCTCCCGTCGGGAGAGGGCGTTACATCACTTCCCCGCCTTGGCGCCTTCGATCGCGGCGTTCGGATCAACCGAGGGTGCGCCCGATGCCGGCGTGCCGGTGTTGCCGAGGTTGTTCGCGGCATCGGTGTTGGTGATCGAATCCTTGGCGGCGTTAGTCGCCGGCTTTTCCGCGCCTTCCTTGGCCGGCGCGGCGCCGGCGGCAGGCGCGGCGGGCAGCGGCAGGTTGGAACCCTGGCTGTTCAGATAGGCGATGACGTTGGCGCGATCCTGCGGGTTGCCGAGGCCGGCGAAGGTCATCTTGGTACCCGGCGCGAACTTGCGTGGGCTGGTCAGCCACGCGTTCATCTTTTCGAAGTCCCAGTTGCCGCCGACGCCCTTCAGCGCGTCGGAGAAGGCGAAGCCGCCCTTGCCCTGGCCGATCGGCTCGCCCAGCGTGCCGTACAGGTTCGGGCCGATGCCGTTCGCCCCGCCCTGGTTGATCGTGTGGCAGGCGGCGCACTTCTTGAAGACCTCGGCGCCCTTGGCGACGTCCGCGGTCGGCAGCAGCGTCGCGATCGGCACGGCCGCGGCCTCGCCGCCGCCACCGGCTTCCTCGACGCCCTCGATCGCATAGCCCATCTTTTCGGGCCGCTCGCTGTGGAAGATCTGGCCGCCGACGATCGACAGACCGAGCGCGAGCCCGCAGGCTGCCAGCGTCCACCCGGCGATCGTATTGGTGCGGTTGTCCATCTGCCTAACGCTGCCCCTGTTTTCGTTGCATCTGCTGCTCGCGCGGCAAACCCATAGGAAACGGCGCCTGCCTTCGCAAGCGCGCGCTTGATGACGCAGCCGCAGCGCTTTACGCCCCCGCGGCCATGGAGACCTACGCCGCACCCGCCCGCCCGATCGTCGCCGCGATGACCGCCGCCGCCGCCGCCGCGCCGGATCGCGCCGTCGCCTTTCAGGGCGCACCGGGCGCGAACAGCCATGTCGCGGCGCTGGAGGCGTTCCCGGACGGCCTGCCGCTCCCCTGTTTCGCGTTCGAGGATGCGATCGATGCGGTGCGCGACGGACGCGCCGACTGCGCCGTCATCCCGATCGAGAATTCGCTGCACGGCCGCGTCGCCGACATCCATTTCCTGCTGCCCGAATCCGGGCTGGTCATCACCGGCGAACATTTCCTGTCGATCCGCCACGCGCTGATGGGCACCGGCCCGCGCGATGGGGTGACGGAGGCGATGAGCCACCCGCAGGCGCTGGGCCAGTGCCGCCACTGGCTGAAGGCGCACGGCATCCGCCAGGTATCCTATCCCGACACCGCCGGGGCCGCCGCCTATGTCGCCGAACGCGGCGATCCCACCGTGGCGGCGCTCGCCCCGCCGGGCGCGGCGGCGATCTACGGCCTCGACCTGCTGGGCGTAGACATCGCCGATGCCGAACACAACACCACCCGCTTCGTGGTGCTGGCGCGCGGCGGCAAGCCGCCGGTCGGCGACGGCCCCTGGATGACGACGCTGATCTTCGAGGTGAAGAACGTGCCCGCCGCGCTCTACAAGGCGATGGGCGGCTTCGCGACCAACGGCGTCAACATGACCAAGCTCGAAAGCTATCAGCGCGGCGGCAGCTTCGCCGCCACCGAATTCTACGCCGATATCCAGGGCAAGCCCGGCGACCCCGCCGTCGATCGCGCGCTGGAGGAACTCGGCTTCCATTCCAAATGGGTCCGCGTGCTCGGTACCTACCGGCGCGCGCGCGAACGGGGTTGAGGCTCAGCCCCCGCCGCCTTTCCTGCCGACGATGTCGTAGTGGATGCGCACCCATGCGCCGATCTGCGGTTTGCCGTTGACGCGGGGCGGGCGGATCTTGAACTGCCACGCCGCCTCGCGGATCGCGCGGGCGAGGCCCAGGCCGGGCCGCGAATCGCCCAGCTGCACGCAATCCTCCACCCGATAGTTCGGCGCGGTGCGGCAGGCGATCTCCGCCCAGGAGCCCGCCGGCACGTCGTGATGCGGCATATAGGGGTCGATCTGCGAGGGCACCGGCTCGATATACCATTCGGCGGCATAGAGCCTTTGCCCGCCCGGCCCGGTGCCGGCCGCGGCCGTGGTCTCGCCGTCGTTGCCGTCACCCTGCCCGTTCGCCGCGGCAAGCTGCTTGCCGGCGCTGCCGCCCGACCGGTCCGACGGGATCTTGCCGACGTCCGTCGCGGCATAATCCTTGCGGCTGAGCATCAGGTAACCGGGAAAGGGCGTATCGACCGGCGGCGTCACCGGCGTCTCCTCCGTCGGCGGCTTGGGCGCGGCGGGCGGCTCGGGCGCTGGGCGGCGGCTGGCGTTGGCCGCACGGGCCGGCGCCTTCTGGCTCTTGGTGGCGGTGGACTGGTTGTCGCCGACCGGCAGCATGTTGACCGTCAGCGACCGGCCCGGCTCCTTGGGCGCATCCAGCGGCGGCGCGAGGCGCAGCAGCAGGAAGACGATGATGAGGTGCGCAAGGATGGTGAGCGCGAGCGAGGTCGCGCGGCGGCGGTCCGACGATGGCTGATAGGACCGCATGGAACTTGCGCGCCTAGCGCGCGCCGCGGCGGGCCGCAACTGCTTCACGACCGCGTCATTCCAGCGCCATCTTCGCCCCCCAAGGCGGCGCGCGATGCAGCACAAAATCGCCTTCTACGATCTCGATCGCACGATCACCCGCGCCGGCACCTGGACGCCGTTCCTGCTGCACGCGGTGATCGCACATGCGCCGTGGCGGCTCGCGCTGCTGCCGGTCGTGCTCGGCGTCGCGGGGTTGCGCGGCATCGGGCTCGTCCACCGCGACACGCTAAAGCAGGTCATGCACCGCGCCGCGCTCGGCACGCTGACGCCCGACCGCGCCGAACGAATCGCGGCGGGCTGGCTGGCGCGCGTTGGCCCGGGCCAGATCCGCCGCGGCGCCCGCGCGCAGATCGCCGCCGATCGCGCCGCCGGCTATCGGATCGTCATCGCCACCGCCGCCTACGCCTTCTATGCCCGCGCCATCGCCACGGAACTGGGTGCGGACGCCCTGATCGCCACCCGCACCGCCACGGATGCGCGCGGCCGCCTGCTGCCGCGGATCGACGGCGGCAATTGCTACGGCCCCGCCAAGCTCGCGATGATCGAGGCCTGGCTCGCCGAGCAGGGGATCGCCCGCGACGCAGCGCACGTCCGCGTCTATTCCGACCATGTGTCCGACGTGCCCGTGCTCGCCTGGGCCGACGAAGGCGTCGCGGTGAACCCGCATGCCGCCCTCGCCCGCGTCGCCACCGCGCGCGGCTGGCCTCAGGTGGATTGGGATTAAACCGATTTGCGAAACGCGCGAGAGCGCGTTTCGAGACGGTGCCGGCCCGCTCCCCCGCCCGACCTCCCATCAAGGATACTCTGTGGGAGGTCGGGCGGGGGAGCGGGCCGGCACCGCGACATGCGCCCACGGCGCATGGCCAGACGAACGCTAGGCGATCAGGCCGCGCACCAGGTCGAGGTCGGCGGGCTTGTCGACATCCACCGCCGCCAGGCCATGCCGCGCCGCCACCGCCGCCGCCTTCACCCCCGCCACCGCACCGAGCCGGGCAAGCGCGTCGGCCAGCGTCAGCCGCCCGCTCAGGTAGCGCAGTAGCGTTCCCGCCCCCAGCCGGCGCACGATCCGCCACGGCCGCTTGCGGTCGCGCTCCACCGCCATCCACAGGCGCACCGCCCCCTCCGCCGCCGGACTGCGCAGCAGGAACAGGTTGCACCCGGACCAGTCGCCATCGGCGAAGCGCAGATAGGTCCGCCGCGTCGGTGGCGCATCGCGCGCGATCACGTCGCGGCGGGCGAGCAGCGCCGCAACATCGGCGTCGGCGGGCGTGTCGGCCAGGAAATCGCGCACCCATTCGGGCCGCAGCAGCGCATGATCCGCGGTGGTGACCAGCAACGGCGTGCCGAGCGCCGACAGGCCGGTGAGCGTGCTGAGGCTCGGCCCGGCGGCGGCATCGATCGGCTCCGCACCGATCCGCAGCGCCTCGGCCCGCACCCCCGGGCTGTTCGCCGATACCGCGATCCGGCCCGCGCCGGCCGCGCGCAAGGCGTCGACGACGCGCGCCAGCATCGTCGCCTCGCCCAGCCGGATCAGCGCCTTGTCATCGACGCCGGCATAGGCCGCGACCGGGTCCGTCCCGCCGCGCGATCCCGCCAGCACCAGCACGTCGAACGTCATGGCTGGCGGTTATGCCACACCCGCCACATCACGCCAGGCGCGGCGAGCACCGGATGCCGCTCGCGCCACGGCGTCAGCGGCAGTGCGACGCCGGTGTGCCGTTGCAGCTTCCACAGCCCATAGCGCGCCGCGCCGTCGAAGGTGAAGGCCGCCTTCACCAGCCGGGCGAGGTTGAGCCATTTGCCGCTGCGCTGGCGCAGCCACCAGGCGGCGAGCGTCGCCCGCCGGTCGGCCTCCTCCACCTGCGGCACATAATCCTCGCCGCGCCGTGCGTGGCCGATCCCCGCCCCCTGCCAGGCGAGCGGCAGCAGCTGCGCGAACCGGTCGGGCGCGAAGGCGATGATCTGCCGCTCGCGCCCCGGCGCCTCGACCCGTAGTTCGGCCGAATAGGTCTGCCGGAACAGCGCCAGCCAGTAATCGGCCGCGCTGCCGTGCTGGGGGCCGAGCACCGCGGCGAAGCGCGATGCGGTCGCCGCGGCATAGGCGACGCTGCGCACCACCCGCATGCGGATCAGCGGATCGGCCGCCCAGACCAGCGCGGCGGGCTGTGCGAAGCGCGTCCAGATCGTCGTATCCACCGTCCGCCCCTCGGCGGCGCGGCAAAAGGTGTCGAGCGGCATCGTCGCCACCTTGGCGCGGATCACCTGCGCGCCCAGCGTCACCTCGTGGAAGCTGACGTCCGGCCACAGCGTCCGCGTCGCCCAGGCGCGCAGTCCCCAGCCCTTGGGAGGGGGGGTGAGCACGTAGAAATCCAGCACGCCGTCGAGGTCGCCGGTGCGCAGCACCGATCCGTAGAACAGCACCGCGCTGCCACCCAGCCGCCGCACCACCTCGCGCGCGACGGCGGCGATGTCGGGGGCGACCGGCGTTTCCAGCTCGTCGGCGACGAACGACAGCAACGTCGCGGTCACGGCACCGCGAACCGGATCGGCGCTCCCGCCCGGATGGTCAGGTCGCCACCGGGATAATGTTCGCCGTCGAGGATGAACCCCTCGTCCGCCTGCACCCGCAGCGTGCGCGGATCGGACCGGGCGAAGCCCGCGGCGACCGCCGGGCTGCCGTCCGTGCCGGTCAGGATCGGCTTCAGCATGCGGAACAGGTGGCGCGGCGGCGCATCCACGGTCAGCATCTTGAGGCCGGCCCGCTGGCGACCGAACGGCTTCAGGCCCAGCGGCATCCGCTCCAGCGTGGAGGCGAGCAGCAGGTAGAGCGGCCGTGCCGTCGCCGGCGCGCCGTCCGCCGCCACCCGGATCGTGGTGCCGCGCCGCCAGGCGTTATCGGCGCCGCCGAACAGCGTCTGCGCGATGCTC
Source organism: Sphingomonas sp. SP5 (assembly GCF_058313455.1). Lineage (NCBI taxonomy): Bacteria > Pseudomonadati > Pseudomonadota > Alphaproteobacteria > Sphingomonadales > Sphingomonadaceae > Sphingomonas > Sphingomonas sp. SP5. The sequence continues at coordinate 11,916 of NZ_JBZFLF010000006.1, forward strand.
CAGCCGAGCGACAGCGCCACGGCGATGCCGTTGAACGCGCCCGCCCGGTGCGTGCTCTGCGCCAGTTCGGTCGCCCGCACGAATCCGCCCATGCCGAGCAGGAAGCCGCGCGCATCAGGCCGCGTCGCCTCGCCGCGCAGGATCTCGACCGGCTCGCGCCGCACGAATCGCCCGGCGCGCGCCGCCGCGATCGCATCGCGCACCGCCCAGTCTTCGGGGATGCCCAGGTCCAGTGCCAGCGCGTTGGTCTTGCCCGACGGGATGATCGCCATGGCAGGCTGCGTATCGAAAATCCGCGACGCTGCCGTCATCACGTCCCGCAGCGTCCCGTCGCCCCCGTTCACCACCAGCAGGTCGATCCCGCGCGCCGCATAGTCGCGCAGCGTGTCCTCCAGCGCCTCGAACGTGTCGGGCGCGGCATAGGCGACGTCCGGCCAGTGATCGAGGCGCATGCCATGGCGCAGGTTGCGGTGGCTGCGGCCGTTGGCGATCACCCCCACCAGCAGCGGTGCGGACGCTGCCGGCGGCGGCTTGGCCACCGGCGGCAGGGCGCGGCTCGCCGGCGCGCGAAACGCCTCGGCGCCGCGGAACAGCGCGCGGCCTGCCGCACCCGTTCCAGCCGCACCGGCCAGCAGCCGTTTATCGATGCGCGTCGCCAACCCTGTCGCCTCCGTCACGCGGTCTTCATCAAACTGTCACAGAGGGAAATTTGGGCAGGATTACGGCCCTAACAAGACTCCTGATCCAGATTGCAACGATTTCGCCCGATCCAGCTGATTTGGAACACAACTCAGGCAGGGACGGATGGTTTCGCCTGCAACAGCGACCAGGTGGCGATCCCCAGCAGCAGCGCGACCACCAGCGCATTGACCAGCACCGCAATCGACACGCCGATCACCTCCAGCGTCGGGCTGAGCCAGAAACTGATGCCGAACAGCGCGATGATGCCGATCACTCGCGCGACGAAGGTGGCGCCGATGCGGTTGGCGGCGAGCAGCAATGGTTCGAACCCCACCGTGACGAGGTCGATGCACCCCGCCGCGGCCAGCCACAGCAGGATCGGATAGGCGCGGCCGAACGCCTTGCCGCCCATCAGCGTCAGCACCGGATGGCCGAACAGCACCACGATCAGGAAGGCGAAGGCGGCGACCACCGTCGCCATCAGGAACGACCGCAGGATCATCTGCCGCACGCGGGCAAGGCCGCCCGCCGCCACCGCCCGCACGATTTCGGGAAAGGCGGCGCGGGCGAGCAATTGCGACACCTTGGTCAGCGCCTGCGCCAGTTGCAGCGCCAGCCGGAACGCGCCGGCGGAGGCGGTGCCGACGGTGCCGCCGACCAGCAGCAGCGGGATCTGCTTGGCGGACAGGCCGAGCGACGAGCTCGCGTTGGTGGCGAGCGAGAAGCGCACGATGCCGGGATGGTCGCGCACCACGTCGCGCACGCCCGTGCCGCGCGCGAACAGCAGCCGCAGGTCGCCGGTCCGCGCCAGCGCCCCCCAATAGGCCGCCGCGGTCAGCACCTCGGCCAGGCCCCAGGCGATCAGGAAGCCGGTGACGCTCGGCAGCACAACCGCCGCCGTCACCGCGCCGATCAGCCGCACCACCGGCGTCACGCTGTCGGCCGCGGCGGCGAAGGAGAAGCGGTCGCGCAGCCGCAGGATGCCGAGTGGCGTCGAGCGGATCGACAGCAGTTGCGCCACGGTGAAGATCATCGTCGCGCGGGCATGGACCGGCCGCACGCCCAGCGCCTCGCCCCAGGTGCGGATGATGACCGCCGCCAGCACGACGCCCAGGATCGCGCTGGCGAGGTCGAGCAGCCCGCACGCCTTGAACAGGCGGGCGAGCCGCGCCTCGCCGCCGGGCTCGACATGCCCGGTGCCGTAGCGGACGATGATCTGCCACGTCTGGAAACCGACCACCGTCGCCAGCGCCTGGCTCGCCCCGGTGATGAGCGCGAAGCGGCCGAAGCCCTCGACGCCCAGCGTGCGGGTGACGATGGCGAGGTAGACGAGGCTCAGCACCGCCAGCACGCCGCGGCTCGCCAGCATCCAGCCGAGATTGCGCGCGATCGCCCGGATCGCGCCGGTCTTGGGCGCGTCCCCGCCCTGCGCCCCGCCGCTCATGCCGGGCGCGCCGCCGCTTACGCCAGCCAGCTGACGATCCTCTGCCCGCGCGCCGCCGCGGCCATCGCCTGGAACAGGCGGACGAGGTGAACGACCAGCGACAGCATCGTCCACACCGCCACCGCGACGATCCCCCAGTCCGGCCGCGTCACCAGCAGCCCGGCGAACAGGATCACCATGTTGGGATTGCGCCGCGCGGTGACCAGGCGGAACCGGCTGTCGAACCGCTGCCACACGTGGATGTGCATCCCGAACCGGGCGATGAACGCGCCCTCGATCAGCCGTTGCGCGACATAGCCGAACAGCATCGCGGCGATCACCGCGACGAAGGTATCGTGGCCGAGCGGCCGGCCGTAGGCGGCACACCCCGTCGCCCACGCCCACCACCAGAAGGGCGGATGGATCAGGTCGACGCCGTGATCCCAGGCATTGCCCAGCGCCGACGAGGTGATCGTGCAGCGCGCCAGCTTGCCGTCGACGGTGTCGAGCACCATGAAGACGAGGCCGATGGCAAGCCCGCTCCAGAACCAGCCATACCAGAAGGCGACCGTGGCGACGATGCACAGCACCGATCCGATCGCGGTCACCTGGTTGGGCGAGATGCCGGCGCGGGCGCACAGCCGGGTGAGCACCAGCGCCCATTCCGGCCAGAGATATTTGGTCAGCAGGTCGGTGACGCCCTTGTAGGCGCCGGTATAGCTCGCCCGCTCGATGGCGGGCACGCTGGCCGCGGTCAGCCGCTCGGCGAAGGGGCGCTCGCGCTTGCGCAGCGCTTCGTTGAAGATGCCGCCTTCGTCCTCCGCCTCGATCACCGCCAGATCCCCCGCCTCCAGCGGCAGGTCCGCCGCCATCGCCGCCGCGATCCGCGCCCGGCTGGCGCCGTCGACATGCGCCAGCACCGGCACGCCGCCGCGGGTCAGCACGGTGCCCGGCCGCGCAACGAGATGCGGCAGCCACGCGGGATCGAAGGCAAAGGCGCTGTTGGCGAGCAGCACGGCCCCCGCGCCCCCCGCCTCATCACCCATCGCGTCCGCAAACGGCAGCTTGCGCGCCGCCGCCAGCCGCCGCAGCCGCTCGGTGGTGCTCATCCCCCACAATGGCGTCGGGTTGCTGCCGACGGGAACCACGGTCGGTCGGGGCGAGGAAGCGGATGCGGCCATGACGCGTGCGATAGCGTCACCTTCGCGTCCGGGATAGTCGGGACGGATCAACCGCTTGGCGAGTCCCCGCCCCTCCCGTCATCCCGGCGAACGCCGGGACCCATGGCCTCGATCCGCCCGCGGTGGACACCCAACCCGCGTTCCGCATCCATGGGTCCCGGCGTCCGCCGGGATGACGACACAGATGTAAGGATCTGCTACCGCGAGGAATTACGTGCGACGCCCCAGCACCCCCAGGATCGCCGCCGCCGCCCGCGCAGGCGCCACCCCGCTCACATCCCCCAGCGATTCCGCCGCGAACGCCCGCTGCGCCGCCAGATAGCCGGCATGATCGCGCCCCGCCCGCTCCAGCGCCGGCAACAGCGTGGCGCGGTCGGTCACCACCTCCCCCGCCCGCCACATCGCGTAGCTCGCGTCCCCCTCCCACGTGACGCCGCGCGGGTCGAGGAACACGCACGGCCGCGGCCGCATCAGGAATTCAACCACCTGGCTCGACGTATCGCCCAGGTACAGGTCGGCGGCGGCGGTATAGCTGCCGTCGACCATCGCGAAGCTGTCGAGGTCGACATGCACGTCCCCCCGCCCCGCGATCGACGCGGCAAAGGCGCGGACCTCGGGCGCCTTCTCCGCCAGTCGCTGGTGCGGCGCGAAGATCAGGTTCCAGCGCCCGCTGGCGAGGATCGCCCGCACCGCCTCCTCGCCCCAGTCCCACCAGGACGAGCGATGCCGCTGCCAGTGCGGCGCATAGAGCAGCACCGGCCGTCCTTCCGCAAAGGCGAAGTCGCGGTGCGTCCGCTGGCGGAACCCCGCCTTGATATAGCCCACCGCCACCGTGCGGTCGCGCGCGACGCCGTGCGCGGCCAGCGCCGCGCGCTCCCGCTCCGCGGCGACGATCGTCAGCGCCGCCGCGCGCCGCCGCCGGTCGTCGCGATTCATCATCGATCCCGCGCCGTGCAGGATGTTCACGAAGCGCGCGCGCGTCGGCAGCACGGTCGGTATCCACAGGCTGGTCTGCTCCGCCGACACCACCACCCGCGTACCCCACAGCCGCGGCGCCAGCCGGGCGAGCAGCGGCAGCTTGGCGGGCAGCGGCGGATTGCGCCCCGCCTCCCACGCGCCGAGATCGCGATAGCCGGGCGCGCGGCGGAACCGCACCTTGGCCCGGTCACCCAGCCAGCCGCGCACCAGCGCCTCGTGCATCGAGGTCGCCACCCACACATCGATCGTCACGTCGGGCGCCGCCCCCGCCCCCGCCCCCGCCAGAGCCTCCAGCACCGGGTAGAGGTGCGGGATCAGCAGCGTCTCGCCGAGAAACAGGAAGGCGACGTCCGCCTTCACGCCTGCTCCGGACCCTGCTCGGCCCAGGCGGCGATATCCTCCGGCCGGTCGATCTCCTGCCAAGCGCCCGGCCCGGCGAGGATCGCGCGCACCGGTGCGTAGCGGGCAAGCTCCGCGATCACCGCATGGTGAAAGGCGTTGAGCCCGCCCGGACGGGCGATCACCGCCTCCAGTGCCTGCGCATAGGCATCGCCGCCGCCCGACACGATCACCCCCAGCGAGCGGTGCGTCGCGACATCGGCCTCCAGGTCCTTGGCCACCGCGCACACCTGCCCGTTGGCGACGGTCGCCAGCATGTCGTCGGTCGCCGCCTCCCGCAGCGGCTCGACCAGCAGGCCGACGCCCGGCCGCTCCGCCGCACCGGCCGCGGCGGCGATCAGCCCCTCGGCGAAGACGGTGTCGCCGTTCATCAGGCAGAACGGATCGCCCAGCAGGTCGCGCGCCATCCACACGCTGCCGATGCTGCTCGCCACCGACCAGAAGGGGTTGAAGACCAGCCGCACCGGCAGCGGCGGCGTCGCCCGGGCAAGGTGCGCACCGATCTGCCGGTAGCGATAGCCGCCGACGATCGTCGCCCGCGCGATCCCCGCCCCCGCCAATGCATCCAGCTGGTGATCGAGGATGCTGCGCCCGCCCACCTCGACCAGGCATTTCGGCATCTCGCGGGTCAGCGGCAACAACCGCGAGCCGATGCCCGCGCTGAGGATCACAGCTTGCATCGCGCGGGCCTTAGCGGTGGCAGGCGTATCGGAAAAGCTTTGGATTGAAGGCGTTCGAACAAGGCCGGCGTGCACCTTCGCGCGGCAAGGATCATCCCGATAGCGTCCGGCGCACCGCATCCTGCCACCCCGCCGCCAGCGCCGCGCGCCGTTCGGCCGGCATCGCCGGCGCAAAGCCGTCCGCCCGCTGCCACAGCCGCGCCAGCGCGTCGCAGTCCGTCCACACCCCCGTCGCCAGCCCGGCGTGAAAGGCCGCGCCCAAAGCGGTCGTTTCGAGATGCACCGGCCGCTCCACGGCCACGTCGACCATGTCGGCGAGGAACTGGCACAGCCAGTCGTTCGCCGCCATTCCGCCATCCACCCTGAGCGTCGCCGGCCGCGCGCCGCCGTCGGCGATCATCGCCGCGGCGAGGTCCATCGTCTGATACCCCACGGCCTCCAACGCCGCGCGCGCCAGATGTGCTGCGGTCGCGCCGAGCGTCAGACCGTAGATCGCGCCGCGCGCCTCCGGGTCCCAATGCGGCGCGCCCAGCCCGACGAAGGCCGGCACCATGTAGACGCCGTGGCTGTCGGGCACCTGCGTCGCCATGTCGCGCGTCTCGCGCGCATGGGTGATGACGCCCAGGCCGTCGCGCAGCCACTTCACCGCCGCGCCCGCGACGAAGATCGATCCCTCCAGCGCATAGGTCATCCGCCCGCCCAGCCGCCACGCCGGCGTGGTCAGCAGCCGATGCTGCGACGCGATCGCCTCGCCCCCGGTGTTGAGCAGCATGAAGCAGCCGGTGCCATAGGTCGATTTGGCCATGCCCCGCGCGAAGCACGCCTGCCCGAACAATGCCGCCTGCTGGTCGCCCGCCATGCCGGCGATCGGGATCGCGGCGTCGAACAGGCCCGGCGCGGTGGTGCCGAACAGGTGGCTGTTGTCGTGCACCGCCGGCAGCATCGCCATCGGCACGCCGAACAGCCGGCACAGCTCCTCGTCCCAGCATTGCCGCCGGATATCGTAGAGCGAGGTGCGCGCCGCATTGGTCACGTCGGTCGCATGCACCGCGCCCCCGGTCAGCCGCCACAGCAGGAAACTGTCGATCGTGCCGAAGGCGAGTTCGCCACGCTCCGCCCGCGCGCGTGCACCGCCGACATGATCCAGGATCCACGCGATCTTGGCGGCGGAGAAATAGGGATCGAGCAACAGGCCGGTCTTGGCACGCACCGCCGCCTCGGCGCCATCGCGCTTCAGCCCGGCGCAGATCTCCGCGGTGCGTCGGTCCTGCCATACGATGGCGCGATACACAGGATCGCCGGTGGCGCGATCCCATACCACCACCGTCTCGCGCTGGTTGGTAATGCCGATCCCGGCGATCCCGCCCGCGCCGACGCCGCTCTCGTCGATCGCGCGGCGCGCGGTTGCCAGCGTGTCGCGCCAGATATCCTCGGGATCGTGCTCGACCCAGCCCAGCGCAGGATAATGCTGCACGAACTCCGCCTGCGCCGTCGCCACCGGCCGCGCCTCGGCATCGAAGACGATCGCGCGCGTCGACGTCGTTCCCTGATCGATCGCGAGGACATGGCGGGGGGAGGATCGCTGTCGCATCGCGCCATGTTGGCGGCGCGGCAGTTTCGGGTAAAGTGCCGCGATGACGGATGTGGACCTGCTCGTCGTCGGCGGCGGCATCAACGGCACCGGCATCGCCCGCGATGCCGCCGGTCGCGGCCTGTCGGTGATGCTGGTCGAACAGGACGATCTCGCCGCGCATACCTCGTCCGCCAGCACCAAGCTGATACACGGCGGCCTGCGCTACCTCGAATATGGCGAATTCCGTCTGGTGCGAGAGGCGCTGATCGAGCGCGAACGGCTGCTGGCCATCGCGCCGCACATCATCTGGCCGCTCGCCTTCGTGCTGCCGCAGGCGGGCTCGCCGCGCCCCGCCTGGATGGTGCGGCTCGGCCTGTTCCTCTACGATCATCTCGGCGGCCGCCGCCGCCTGCCCGCGACCCGCACGATCGATCTCGCCCGCGACCCCCGCGGCGCCGGGCTGAAGGCGGGCGGCGGCCGCGCCTTCGTCTATGCCGATTGCTGGGTGGAGGACAGCCGGCTGGTGGCGCTCAACGCCCGCGACGCAGGCGATCGCGGCGCCGCCATCCGCACGCGCACCCGGCTGACCGCCGCCGCGCGTCGCGACGGCCGCTGGCACGCGACGATCGAGGATGCCGCCGGCAGCCGCACCGTCACCGCCCGCGCGCTGGTCAACGCCGCCGGCCCCTGGATCGCCGACCTCCTGTCGCGGATACCGGGCACGCGCCAGGATCGCGGCGTCCGCCTGGTGAAGGGCAGCCATATCGTCGTCCCGAAACTGTACGCGGGCGACCACGCCTTCCTGCTCCAGAATCCCGACCGACGCGTCGTCTTCGCCATCCCCTACGAGCGCGATTTCACCCTGATCGGCACCACCGACGAACCCTGGCAGGGACCGCCCGGCCGCGCCCGGATCGATGCCGATGAAACCGCCTATCTCTGCGCCACCGCCAGCCGCTATTTCACCAAAAGCATCACGCCCGCCGACGTCGTCTGGACCTATTCCGGCATCCGCCCCCTCTACGACGACCATGCCGCCAGCGCCTCGGCGGTGACGCGCGATTATGTGCTAGACCTCGATGCGGACGGCGGCGTCGCGCCATTGCTCAGCATCTTCGGCGGCAAGATCACCACCTATCGCAAGCTCGCCGAACACGCGCTGGAAAAGCTTGCGCCGACCTTCCCGCAGGCCGGCCCCGCCTGGACCGCGACCGCGCCATTGCCCGGCGGCGCCTTCGCCGATTTCGACGCACTCGTCGCCAGCCTCACCGCCCGCTACCCGGACCTGCCGCCGACGCTGCTCCACCGGCTCGCCCGCGCCTATGGCACCGACACCACATCCCTGCTCGGCGAGGCGCGCAGCATCGCCGACCTCGGCCGTCCCTTCGGCGGCGACCTGTACGCCGCCGAGATCGACTGGCTGATCACGCGGGAATGGGCACTTACCGCCGAGGACATCCTCTACCGGCGCAGCAAGCTCGGCCTCCACCTGCCCGCCGACACGGCCACGGCGATCGATGGCTATCTGGCGGAGCGATGACGATCCGTCATCTCACACGCTGACCGCGCTCACCGCCCGCCCGTCCGCGCCGAAGATGCGCAGGTAGCGTTCGATCTCCGCCGGGTCGCCCGTCGCCTTGGCGGGATTGTCGGACAACTTCACCGCGGGGCGGCCGTTCGCCCGCGTCACCTTGGCGACCAGCGAGATCGGCTCCAGCCCGGCGGCGCCATCGGGGTCGCAGCCGCGGAAGTCGTTGGTGAGGTTGGTTCCCCAGCCAAAGCTCATCCGCACCCGTCCGTGGAAGTGGCGATAGACGCGCTCGATGCTTTCCACGTCCATGCCGTCGGAAAAGATCAGCAGCTTGGTGCGCGGGTCCTGCCCCTTCGCCTGCCACCAGGCGATGATCCGCTCGCCCGCCTCGATCGGCGGCGCGCTGTCGGGACGAAAGCCGGTCCAGCCCGCCACCCAAGGCGGCGCATCGCGCAGGAACGCCTCCGTGCCGAACGCGTCGGGCAGCACCACCAGCAAATTGCCGTCGTAATGCGCCTGCCATTCCTCCAGCACGCGATAGGGGGCCGCCGCGACGCCGGCATCGTCGTCGGCCAGCGCGGCGAGCACCATCGGCAGCTCGTGCGCGTTGGTGCCGATCGCCTCCAGGTCGTTGTCCATCGCCAACAGCACGTTGGACGATCCGATGAAGCGCTGCCCCAGCCCCTCCTTCAACGCCTCGACGCACCAGCGCTGCCACAGGAAACCGTGCCGCCGCCGCGTGCCGAAGTCGGAGATGACGAGGTCGGGCAGGTCGCGCAGCCGCTCCACCTTGTCCCACAATTTCGCCTTGGCCCGCGCATACAGCACGTCGAGCGCGAACCGGTCCTTGCCCTTCAGCGCGGCGCGGGCGCGCAATTCGTTGACGATGGCCAGCGCCGGGATTTCCCACATCGTGGTGTGCGTCCACGGCCCCTCGAACGTCAGCTCGAACTGGCCGTCGACCTTGCCGAGGTGGTAGGGCGGCAACCGGAAATCGGCGAGCCAGGCGATGAAATCGGCCGAGAACATCCGCTGCCGGCCGTAGAAGCTGTTGCCCGCCAGCCAGATCAGCTCCTTCTTGGCAAACCGCACCTCGCGCGCATGGTCGAGCTGCGCGCGCAATTCGCCCTCGTCGATCACCTCGGCCAGCCGTACGGAGGTGGTGCGGTTGATGAGGCGGAAGGTCGCCTCCACATCGCCATGCAGGTGCCGGATCATCTGCAACATCAGCAATTTGTAGAAATCGGTATCGAGCAGGCTGCGCACGATCGGGTCGAGCCGCCAGTGATGGTCCCAGGTGCGCGTGGCGATATCGGTGACGGCCATGGCGGCGGGCGTACAGCGAAGCCATGGGCTTTCCAACCGTCCCCGACCGGCCTAATCGTGAAGCCACGGATCGGGAGAGCGGGATTGGCGAAGGGCGAACGACGGGAACCCTCGCATACGCTGATCGCCCGCGACCTCGGCATCGCCATCGTCACCGGCCAGCATCCGCCCGGCAGCGTCATCCCCGGCGAACTCGATATCGCGGCGGCGCGCGGCGTGTCGCGCAGCGTGGTGCGCGAGGGCCTGCGCATGCTGTCGGCCAAGGGCCTCGTCGAAAGCCGCCCGAAATCGGGCACGCGGGTGCGCGAACGCGCGCAATGGAACCTGCTCGATCCCGATCTGCTCGCCTGGATGTTCGAAGGGGAGCCGCCCGCCACCTTCGTGCGCAGCCTGTTCCAGCTGCGGATGATCGTCGAACCCGCCGCCGCGGAGATGGCGGCGCTGCTGCGCACCGACGATCAGCTGGCGCGGATGGATGCGGCGCTGGCCGGCATGGTCCTGCACGGGCTCGACACGCCGGAGGGGCAGGCGGCGGACCAGGCGTTCCACAACACCATCCTGGAGGCGACCGACAACGAACTGCTCGTCAGCCTGTCGGGCAGCATCGGCGCGGCGGTGCGCTGGACGACGATCTTCAAGTTCCGCGACCGCCGCCGCCCGCGCGATTCGATGCCGCAGCACCGCCGCCTCTACGACGCCATCGCGAGCCGCGACGCCCCCACCGCGCGCGACGCGACCATCGTCCTGCTGCAACAGGCGCACGAGGATACCCAGCGACTGTTGCAGGGCTAGGCCCGGGCCGGCCCCTCCGACCTCCGCGTCATCCCGCCCCCGTCAGCCCGACTTCGTCATCCCGACTTCGTTAACCCGATTTCGTCATCCCGACTTCGTCATCCCGCCCCCGTCATCCCGATTTCGGGATCTCGATTTCGTCATCCCGACGAAAGTCGGGACCCATGGACCCGCCCGGCCGGAGCATCCGGCGACACACCCGCCCCACGCCGCCTCGGTCCACGCCGAACGCGTCGAAAGCTTTCCACACACGGAATGCCGTTCGACAGGCGCGGACCAAACGGATCGGTTCCCATCCCCCGGCGCCATCACCGTCGACCGGCAGCCATCGGCCGGCCGCGTCCATGGATCCCGGCCTGCGCCGGGATGACGGAAAAGGGGGCACCGCAGCATGGGACAGGACGACCTCCGCCCAACCCCGTCACCCCGCGCAGACGAGGATCCCCCGCCACCCCGCGCCGGCGGGATCCATGGGCACTGCGCCAAGCGGGTCCGGGCCGCACCGTCAGCCGATATGGATCCCCGCCTGCGCGAGGATGACGGTCGTGGCGGTGTCGCGCCCTCGCCCGCCAGCCCCCGTCAGTGGTTGTCGCGCGGCAGCCCCATGGTCTGGGCGATGCGCTGGTACTTCTCCGCGCCCTCCAGGATCGCGCCGGTGTTCATCTGGCCCACCACGCTGCGCTGGATCTCCTGCCACGGCGTCTGGCTGGCGGGATAGGCATAGCCGCCCGCCGCCTCCAGCGCGGCGCGCCGGTCCATCAGTTCGGCGTCGGGGATCAGCACGTTGGCGGTGCCGGCCTTGAGGTCGATCCGCACGCGGTCGCCCGTCCTGAGCAGCGCGAGCCCGCCCATCGCCGCGGCTTCGGGCGAAGCGTTGAGGATCGACGGCGAACCGCTCGTCCCCGATTGCCGGCCGTCGCCGATGCACGGCAGCGCATGCACGCCCTCGGTGATGAGGTATGCGGGCGGGCGCATGTTCACCACTTCCGCCGCGCCCGGATAGCCGACCGGCCCCGCACCGCGCATGAACAGCAGCGTCTCGGGCGTGATGCCGGTCGCCGGATCGTCGATGCGGTGGTGGTAATCCTCCGGCCCGTCGAACACGACCGCCGGCCCTTCGAAGGCATCGGGATCGTCGGGATTGGAGAGGTAGCGCTGGCGGAACTCGGGCGAGATCACGCTGGTCTTCATCACCGCCGCGTCGAACAGATTGCCCGACAGCACGATGAAGCCGGCATCCTCCACCAGCGGCTGGCCGAACGGGCGGATGACCTTTTCGTCCTCGATGGCGACGCCGCGGCAATTCTCGCCGATCGTCCTGCCGTTGGCGGTCATCGCGCCTTCGTGGATCAGCCCCTCGCCGATCAGTTGGTTGACCACCGCCGGCACGCCGCCCGCGCGATAATAATCCTCGCCCAGATATTCGCCCGCCGGCTGCAGATTGACGAGCAGCGGCACCTTGTGCCCCTCCGTCTCCCAATCCTTGATCGGCAGATCGACGCCGATGTGGCGCGCGATCGCGGCGAGATGGATCGGCGCATTGGTCGATCCGCCGATCGCCGAATTGACGCGGATGGCGTTGTGGAACGCCTCCCTGGTCAGGATGTCAGAGGGCTTGAGGTCCTCGGCCACCATCTCGACGATGCGCTTGCCGGTGATGTAGGCCACCTCCTGCCGGTCGCGGTACGGCGCGGGGATCGCCGCCGATCCGGGCAGCGACATGCCGAGCGCTTCCGCCAGGCTGTTCATCGTCGTCGCGGTGCCCATCGTGTTGCAATAGCCGGTCGACGGCGCCGACGAGGCGACGAGGCGGATGAACTCGGCATCGTCGATCTCGCCCGCGGCGAGCAGCTGCCGCGCCTTCCACACGATCGTGCCTGATCCGGTGCGCTCGCCCTTGTGCCAGCCGTTCAGCATCGGCCCGACCGACAGCGCGATCGCCGGGATATTCACCGTCGCCGCCGCCATCAGCGCCGCCGGCGTCGTCTTGTCGCAGCCGATCGTCAGCACCACGCCGTCGAGCGGATAGCCGTACAGCACCTCGACCAGGCCGAGATAGGCGAGGTTGCGGTCGAGCCCCGCGGTCGGCCGCTTGCCCGTCTCCTGGATCGGATGGACGGGAAATTCCAGCACGATGCCGCCCGCCTCGCGCACGCCCTCGCGCACCCGCTCCGCCAGCACCAGATGGTGGCGGTTGCAGGGCGACAGGTCGCTGCCGGTCTGGGCGATGCCGATGATCGGCTTGCCCGACTGCAACTCGGCCAGGCTCAGGCCGAAGTTGAGGTAGCGCTCCAGATAGAGCGCCGTCATGTCGATGTTCGCCGGGTTGTCGAACCAGGCGCGACTGCGAAGCTTCGGGGCGGGGGTATCGGTGGTCATCTTGGGCTCCGGTCAGCGCGCCACGGACACGCGGTAGATCATGCGATGGTGATAGGGTTTGCCCGGATCGACCCGCGCCGATCCAAAGGCGGGCTGGTTGGGCGTATCGGGAAACTTCTGCGGTTCCAAGGCGATGCCATCGCCCATGCGATAGACGTGGCCCTGCTTGCCGACGAAGGTGCCGTCGAGGAAATTGCCCGAATAGAATTGCACGCCTGGCTCGGTGGTCAGCACCTCCAGCACGCGGCCCGACGCCGGGTCTTCCACCCGCGCCGCCAGCTGCGGCTCGCTGGTCAGCCCCTTGTCGAGCACGAAATTATGGTCGTAGCCGCGGCCGATCACGATCTGCGGATCGCGGCCGTCGCGGATGCCCGCGCCGACGATGCGCCCCTGCGTGAAGTCGAACACGCTGCCCGCCACCGGCTTCAGCTCGCCGGTCGGGATCAGCGCCTTGTCGACCGGGGTGAAGCGCCGCGCCGGAACGGTCATGCGGTGCGCATAGATGCCGCCCTGCGACCCCTCGCCGGCCAGGTCGAACAGCGCATGGTTGGTCAGGTTGATGATCGTCGGCTTGTCGGTGACGGCGCCCATGTCGATGGTCAGCGCGCCCTTGTCGTCCAGGCTGTAGGTGACGGTGGCGTCGACCTTGCCCGGATAGCCCTGGTCGCCATCGGGGCTGGTCAGCGTCATGGTCACGCTCGCCTGCGCGCCCGATTTCACCTCGGTGATCCGCCAGATCGCCTTGTCGAAGCCCTTGGTGCCGCCGTGCAGCGAATTGGTCTTGTCGTTGAGCGGCAGCTGATAGGTCTTGCCGTCGAGCACGAACTTGCCGTCGGCGATGCGGTTGGCATAGCGGCCGACCGTCTGCCCCCAGAAATTGGGATTGGTGACGTAGCTCGCCGCATCGTCATAGCCGAGCGTGATGTCGGCGAGCGTGCCGTTGCGGTCCGGCGCCTCCAGCGATTGCAGCGTCGCGCCCAGCGTCATGATGCGCGCGCGCACGCCGTTCGCGCCGACCAGCGTCACCGCCTCCACCGCCGTGCCGTCGGGCAGGGTGCCGAACGCCGTGCGTTTCGCCGTCGCCGCCTCGGCCTGCGCACCTGCCAGAGCCGTCATCCCGGCACCTACCATCATCACAGCCTTTCCGACCTTCATCGCACCCCTCCCGACGTGTATCCCGCCATTGACCCGGCGTGTGCCGGCTTTATAGTCTGACAAATGGCCGGGGCGCAAGGCGTCTGACAGGTCAAAGGGTGGAGAGGACACAAGGATCATGGCAGGACCGATCGGGACAGGTACGGGGCCGGTGGCCACCGGCGGCGGTGGACAGACCTATGGCAAGGCGCTCGGCCTGCTCGCCAGCCTGTTCTTCATGTGGGGCTTCATCACGGTCCTCAACGACATTCTGATCCCGCACCTGAAGGCGGTATTCGATCTCAACTACACGCAGTCGCTGCTGATCCAGTTCGTCTGGTTCATCGCCTATGGCGTCGCCTCCTTCCCCTCGGCCAAGCTGATCGAGCGCATCGGCTACAAGAAATCGATGGTCGTCGGCCTGCTCATCATGGCGGTCGGCGCGGTCGGCTTCCTTCCCGCGTCGCAATTCGCCTCCTACGGCTTCTTCCTCGCCGCGCTGTTCGTGCTGGCGAGCGGCATCACCTTGCTGCAGGTCGCCGCCAATCCCTACGTCGCGGTGATCGGCCCGCCCGAAACGGCGTCGTTCCGCCTCAATCTCGTGCAGGCGTTCAATTCGCTCGGCACCTTCGTGGCGCCGACCTTCGGCGCGATGCTGATCCTGTCGCGCTCCGCCTCGGGCACCACCGAGGGCGGCAGCGCCGCGCCGCTCTCCGCCGCGCAGCGCCTCGCCGACGCACAGTCGGTGCAGGTCCCCTATCTGCTCATCGCCGGCGTTCTCGTCCTGATCGCGGTGGTCATCGGCCTGTTCAAGCTGCCGCAGCTCGGCGCCTCGACCAGCCGCATCGCCGCCGCGGATCGCGGTCGGCATTCGCTGTGGCGTCACCGCAACCTGGTGTTCGGCGTTCCGGCGATCGGCATCTACGTGCTCGCAGAGATCTGCGTCGGCTCGCTGCTCATCAGCTTCATCCAGCAGCCGCACATCGCCAATCTCAGCGCCACCGAGGCGAGCCACTATCTTACCCTCCTGTGGGGTGGAATGATGGTCGGCCGCTTCGTCGGCGCCGCGATCATGCGCAAGATCGCACCCGAACGGCTGCTCGCCTTCAACGCGCTCGTCGCCTTCGTGCTGGTGATGACCGCGGTGCTCGGTTCGGGTCATCTCGCCATGTGGGCGCTGGTGCTTGTCGGCCTGTTCCATTCGATCATGTTCCCGACGATCTTCACGCTCGGCATCAAGGGGCTGGGGCCTCTCACCGAAGAGGGGTCCGGGCTGCTCATCATGGCGATCGCCGGCGGCGCGCTGGCGACCGTGCAGGCGTGGATCGCCGACCATTACGGTCTCGGCATCTCCTTCCTCCTGCCGGCGGCGTGCGAACTCTACATCCTGTTCTACGCGGTGTGGGGTGCGCGGGTGACCGCCGATCTCGGCGACGAAACCGTCGCATAAGGCCCCGCCCGTGACGCAAGCCCCCTCCCCCGCCGATGGCGCCGTCATCGCCATCGACTGGGGCACCACCAACCGGCGCGCCTGGCGGATCGAGGCGGACGGCACCGCCTCCGCCATGGTCCGCGACGGGTCGGGCGTGCTGGCGATGGCCGCGGATGATTATGCCTCGGCGCTCGCCGGCTTGCGCGACCGGCTGGGCGACCTGCCGGTGATCGCGGCGGGGATGGTCGGCTCGACGCGCGGCTGGCGCGAGGCGCCCTATGTCCCCGCCCCCGCCGATCTGCCCGCGCTCGCCGCCGCCGCGCTCCGCATCGACGATGCACGCGCGACGATCGTGCCCGGCGTCTCGCTGCTCGCCGATACCCGCGCCGACGTGATGCGGGGCGAGGAGATACAGGTGCTCGGCGCGATCGCCGGCGGCCTCGCACCCGCCGACGCCCTGTTCTGCCAGCCCGGCACCCACAACAAATGGATCGCCTGCGCCGATCGCCACGTCGTCGATGTCGCGACGGTGATGACCGGCGAACTCTTCGCGCTGCTGAAGGGGCACGGCATCCTCGCCGGCATGCTCGACGGACCGGTGGCGGACGGTGCCGCGTTCCGCGACGGCCTCGCCCGCGGTGCCGGCGCCAGCGACCTCGGCACCGCGCTGTTCGGGGTGCGCGCCGCCGTGCTCCTCGGCCGCCGCGCGCCGGAAGAGGCCGCCGCTTATGCCAGCGGCGTGCTGATCGGCTCCGACATCGGCGCCCGCGACGTGACCGCCGGCCCGGTCCACCTGCTCGCCGACGGCGCGCTCGCCGATCTCTACCGCACCGGCATCGAATCGCTCGGCGGCGCGACGATCCCGGTCGACGCCACCGCGGCCTTCCTCGCCGGCATCCACGCCCTGCGGCGGCTGCTGTGATCCGGCCCCCCCGCCCTACCGGAGTATCCAGCATGACCGATCCCGCGGCCCGGTTCGCCGAGGCCTTTGCCGCCTGCCCGCTGGTCGCGGTGCTGCGCGGCCTCACCCCTGCCGATGCCGAGGCCGTCGGCGATGCGCTGGTCGAGGCAGGCTTCACACTGCTCGAAGTGCCGCTCAACTCGCCCGATCCGCTGGTCAGCATCGAACGGCTGGCGCGCCGCTATGCCGGCCGCGCCATCGTCGGCGCCGGCACCGTGCTGACCCCGGCGGATGTCGATGCGGTGGCCGACGCTGGCGGCGAACTGATCGTCTCGCCCAACACCGATGCCGCCGTCATCCGCGCCTCCGTCGCGCGCGGCCTCATCTCGCTGCCCGGCTACTACACCCCGAGCGAAGGCTTCGCCGCGCTCGCCGCCGGCGCGCACGGGCTCAAGCTCTTCCCCGCCGAGGGTGCCTCCCCCGCCTTCCTGAAGGCGCAGCGCGCGGTGCTGCCCAAGGCGGTCAAGGTGCTGGCGGTCGGCGGCATCACGCCCGACACCATGCCGCAATGGCATGCCGCCGGCGCCGACGGTTTCGGCCTCGGCTCCAACCTCTACCGCGCCGGCAAGTCCGCCGCCGACGTCGCCCGCGACGCCACAGCCTTCGTCACCGCCGTGAAAGCTCTCGCATGACCCAGCCACGCCTGCTGCAACAGCGCCTGTCCGACGGCACGCGCCGCCTCCTCCTCGCCGAGAGCGAGGCGCACGTCCTCACCGGCCCCGCCACCACCCGCGAACTCGCCGCCGCCGCGATCGCCGAGGGCGTGTCGCTGCTCGACGCCGCCCGCGCGCGCCGTTCGGACAAGACGGTCGACCTGGGCGCCGCGCTGGCGGACGGCACGCTGCTGCCGGCGATCGACCATCCCGACAACGCGCGGCTGATGCTCGCCGGCACCGGCCTCACCCATCTCGGCTCGGCATCCGGCCGCGACGCGATGCACAAGGCCGCCGCGGAGGGCAAGCAGACCGATTCGATGCGCCTCTTCCTCGAAGGCATGGAGGGCGGCCGCCCCGCCGATGGCGCGGTCGGCGCGCAGCCCGAATGGTTCTACAAGGGCGACGGCCAGTCGCTGGTCGCCCCCGAAGCGCCGCTCACCTCCCCCGCCTTCGCGCAGGACGGCGGCGAGGAGCCCGAACTCGCCGGCATCTATCTGATCGGCGACGATGGCACGCCCTTCCGCCTCGGCCTCGCGCTCGCCAATGAATTCAGCGACCACGTCACCGAGCGGCACAATTACCTGTGGCTGGCGCATTCCAAGCTGCGGCAAGCCTCGCTCGGCCCCGAACTGCTGCTCGGCCAGCCGCCCGCCGACATCCGCGGCACCAGCCGCATCGAGCGCGACGGCGCGACGCTGTGGGAAAAGCCGTTCCTGACCGGCGAGGCCAACATGTCGCACAGCCTCGCCAACCTCGAACACCACCATTTCAAATACGCCGCCTTCCGTCGGCCGGGCGATATCCACGTCCACTTCTTCGGCACCGCCACCCTGTCGTGCGCCGATGCCGTCGAGACGCAGGATGGCGACCGCTTCGTGATCGAGGCGGCGCCCTTCACCCTGCCGCTGCGCAACACGCTCGCCACCGCAGCGCCCGCGCCGGTGACGGTGACGGCGCTGTGAGCACGCCTATCCGCCTCGCATTGGTCGGCATGGGCAAGATCGCGCACGATCAGCATGTGCCCGCTATCGCCGGCAATGCCGACATCGCACTCGCCGCCACCGTCAGCCGCAACGGCGAGGGCGTCGAGGGCGTGCCGCATTTCCGCGAGCTCGCCGATCTGATCGCGAGCGGCATTGCGATCGACGCGGTGGCGCTCTGCACCCCGCCGCAGGTCCGCCGGGCCATCGCCGCGCAGGCGATCGCACAGGGCTGGCACGTCTTCCTCGAAAAGCCGCCCGGCGCGACGCTGGCCGAGGTCGCGCAGTTGCAGGCGGCGGCGGCGGCGGCGGGGATCAGCCTCTTCGCCAGCTGGCATTCGCGCTACGCCCCCGGCGTCGAGCCGGCGCGCGCCTTCCTCGCGGACGCGCGCATCACCTCCGTCACCGTATCGTGGCGCGAGGATATCCGCGTCTGGCATCCGGGGCAGGCCTGGATCCTCGATGCCGGCGGCTTCGGCGTGTTCGATCCCGGCATCAACGCGCTGTCGATCGTCACCCGCATCCTGCCGCAGCCGTTCTTCATCACCGACGCCGAGCTCGATTTTCCCGCCAACCGCGACGCGCCGATCGCCGCCCGCCTCGCCTTCACCGACAATGCCGGCACGCCGATCCGCGCCGACTTCGATTTCCTCCAGACCGGCCCGCAAAGCTGGGACATCGTCGTGGAGACGGACCGCGGCACGCTGACGCTGCACGACGGCGGCGCCCGCCTCGTCCTGCCCGACGGCAGCGAGCCGGCGCAGGGCGATGCCCTCCACGGCGAATATGCCGGCCTCTACCGCCGCTTCGCGAAAATTGTCCGCGCCGGCACCAGCGACGTCGACATCGCCCCCCTGCGCCACGTCGCCGACGCCTTCCTCCGCGGCCGGCGGATCACCGTCGACGAATTCATCGAATAGGCACGCGAACCCAAATATCCGTCATCCCGGCGCACGCCGGGACCCATGGAGGCGATAGGCCGATGGGGGCGCGCCACCGTTGATCGCGTATTGTCCATGGGTCCCGCCGTTCGCCGGGATGACGGAGGCAGAGCGCCGCCTGCCCAGCGCGAACAAAAAGCATTTGGCACTGTTGGACGAACCGTGCCACCGCCTCGGCCATGCCGCACGCGCGCCCCTTCGCTGCGCCCTTCCCCATCCCGGTTCGAATATCGCACCCCCCGCATCCAGGCGCGACGTGTCGTCAACTTCGTAAACTTTGGAACGCCCGGTATGGCGCCACCCGCCGGTCAGACCATCTCCGCCGCCGCCTGGATCGCCGCATAGACCGCGTCCAGATCGGCATCGTCGATGCAATAGGGCGGCAGCACGTACACCGTGTTGCCGAGCGGCCGCAGCAGCAGGTCGCGGTCGCGGAAGAACGCCAGCAGCCGCGGCCCCAGCGCCGACAGATAATCCGCCCCCTCAGGCCCCAGGTCGACCGCCGCGATCGTCCCCAGCGTGCGGCCGTTGCGCACCCCGGACAGGCGCGCCAGCCGCGCCGCCTGCCGCGCCCCCAGATCGGCGACCCGCGCCAGCACCGGCTCCTCTTCCCAGATCGCGATGTTCGCCACCGCCGCCGCGCAGGCGATCGGGTTGGCGGTGTAGCTGGACGAATGGAAGAACATCCGCGCACGATCCTCGCTCAGGTGCGCGGCATAGATCGGCTCGCTCGCCATCGTCACCGCCAGCGGCACCGCGCCGCCGGTCAGCCCCTTGGACAGGCACAGGATATCCGGCACCACGCCGGCCTGCTCGCACGCCAGCAGCGTGCCGGTGCGTCCCCAGCCCGTCATCACCTCGTCGGCGATGAAGAGCACGCCCGCTCGCGCGCAGATCGCCCGCATCTCGGCCAGCACCCACGCCGGATAGGTCAGCATCCCCCCCGCCCCGACGATCAGCGGCTCGACGATCAGCGCCGCCGGTGCCGCACGGCACGCCGCCTCCAGCGCATCCAGCGTCGCCTGCTCCGCACCGGCCATCGGAAAGGGGATGGTCGCGACGTCGAACAGCAAGGGCGCATAGGCCTGGTTGAACACGCCGCGCGCGCCGACCGACATCGCGCCGATCGTGTCGCCGTGATAGCCATGCTCCAGCACCAGCAGCCGGTGCCGCGGTTCGCCGCGGTTGAGCCAGTAGCCGAGCGCCATCTTCAGCGCGACCTCGACCGCCGTGGACCCCGAATCGGAAAAGAACACCCGCGTCAGGCTGTCCGGCATCAGCCGCAGCAGCCCGGCGGCGACCGCCTCGGCCGGCTCATGGCTCCATCCGGCGAAGATGATCTGGTCCATGCTGCCCGCCGCCGCCGCGATCGCCGCCATGATCCGCGGATTGCGGTGGCCGTGCGTCGTCACCCACCAGCTGGAGATCGCATCGACGATGCGCCGCCCGTCGCGGGTGTGGAGCGCCGCGCCCTCCGTCCGCACCACGGTCGGGATCGGCTCGCCCAGGCCGTGCTGGGTGAAGGGGTGCCAGATCGGCGAACTCATGCGAAATCCTCCGTGCGGAAACCGGCGGCGAATGCCGCGGCGAGGGCACCGGCGTCGAGCGACGCGACCCGGTCCAGCCGCCCCAGCCGCCGCACGCCGCCGATCCGCGCGATCGTCGCCTCGCTGTCCTCCTGGCCCGCGCCGTTGAAGGCGATGCCCAGGATGGGCACGCCCCGCGCCCGCAGCGCCTCGATGGAGAGCAGGCTGTGATTGATCGTCCCCAGCGCCGTCCGCGCGACCAGCACCACCGGCGCGCCCCAGCGCGCGAACAGGTCGGCATAGAGCAGGTCGTCCGACAGCGGCACCAGCACGCCGCCCGCGCCCTCCACCACCAATGGGCCATCCACGGTCGGCAACGCCAGCTGGACGGGATCGATCGTCACCCCGTCGATCGCCGCGGCGCGGTGCGGCGAACAGGGCGTCGTCAGCCGATACGCCTCGGGCAGGACCGTGGACACGCCCAGCCGACGCACCGCATCACCGTCGCCGCCCTCGTCCAGCCCGGCCTGCACCGGCTTCCAATAGGTCGCGCCCAATGCCGCGGCCAAGGCGGCGGCGAACACCGTCTTGCCGACATCGGTGTCGGTTCCCGTCACCACGATCGTCCGCATCATGCCAGCACCGTTCCCAATCCAGCGATTCCCGCGTCATCGACGTTGAGCGTGATCGACACGCGCAGCCGCGCCGTGCCCGCCGGCACCGTTGGCGGCCGGATCGCGCGCACGTCATATCCCGCGGCCTGGCAGCGCGCGGCGAGCGCCACCGCCGCCCCGTCCGCGCCGACGATCACCGGCAGGATCTGCGATCCCGTCGCGAGGCCGAGCGCCGCTTCCGCCGCCGCGACCAGCGCCCACAGCCGCGCCTGCCGCTCCGGTTCGTCGACCAGACAGCGCAACGCCTCGCGCGTCGCCGCCGCGACCAGCGGCGACGGCGCGGTCGAAAAGACGAAGCCGCGCGCCCGGTTGACCATCATGTCGCGCAGCACCCGCGGCAGGCAGAGCAGCCCCCCTTGCGTCCCCAGCGCCTTGCCGCACGTGTGCAGCGTCACCACGGACTCGCTGTCGTGAAGCCCCTCCGCCAGCCCGCGCCCGGCGGTGCCGAACACCCCGGTCGCATGCGCCTCGTCGATCAGCAGCATGCCCTCGTGCCGGGCCGCCAGCGCAGCGAGGTCGGCGAGCGGCGCACGGTCGCCGTCCATGCCGTACAGGCTCTCGACGGCGATCCACGGCGTGCCGGTGCCGCCCTCGCCGCGCCACCGCCGGATCGCATCCTCGAACGCATTCACATCGTTATGCGCCGCCGCCACCCGCGGCGCGCGGCCCAGCCGCATGCCGTCATGCGCGCTGGCATGGACCAGCGCATCGTGGATCACCAGATCGCCCGGCTGCGGCAGCGTGGCGAAGGCGGCCATGTTGGCGGCATAGCCGGATGCGAAATACAGCGCCGCCTCGCTGCCGAAATGCGCGGCGGCCTCCGCCTCCAGCGCCTCATGCTCGGGATCGTTGCCGCGCAGCAGCCGCGATCCGCCCGATCCGATGCCGACGCCGCGGTCGAGCGCGCCCGCCACCGCATCGCGCAACCGTGCGGAGGCCCCCAGCCCCAGATAATCGTTGGACGCGAAATCGGCGCCCCGGCGGGGCACCAGTCGCCGCAGCCGGTCGGCGGCGTCGAGGCGGGCAAGGTCGTCGCGGTAGAATTGCAGCATCGCCTGCCCTGTAGCGCCCCTGCGGCGGCGCGTCATGGGCGGCGGCTATGCCTCGTGGCGACGACCGCACTGGCGTTCCACCGCCACGATCCGATACGGGGCGGCGGCAAGACAGGGAGTGCGATACGATGCGAAGGGTGATGCTGGCGGCGCTGTTGGCGGCGGCGCTTCCGACGACGACAGCGGCAACGGCAGGCGCGGCGACACAGCGCACGCCCGCCACGGCCGCGGCCCCGCGGACCATCCTGTTCATCGGCAACAGCTTCACCCAGGGCGCGCATTCCGCGGTGCGCAACTGGCATGCCGAAAGCGTCACCGACCTCACCGGCGCCGGCTATGGCGGCGTACCGGCGCTGTTCAAGGCGTTCACCGAACAGGCGGGGCTGCGCTATGCGGTCAGCCTCGAAACGCAGGGCGGCCAGAGCCTCGCCTTCCATTACGAACAGCGCCGCCACCTGATCGACCGGCCTTGGGACGTGGTCGTGCTGCAGGAATACAGCACGCTCGATCGCGAGCGGCCGGGTGACGCGACGCGCTACATCCGCGCCTCCGGCCAGCTCGCCTCGCTGTTCCGCGCGCGCAACCACGCCGTCCGCGTCGAACTGATGGCGACATGGAGCCGCGCGGACCAGACCTATCTGCCCGGCGGCCACTGGCACGGGCGGCCGATCGCCGCGATGGCCGACGATCTGCGCAGCGCCGCCGATCGCGCGCGCCGCACCAACCGCGCCGTCGCGGGCGTCATCCCGGTCGGCCAGGCGTGGAACCGGGCCTTCGCCGCGGGCGTCGCCGATCCCGATCCCTATGACGGCATCACCTTCGGCCAGGCGAACCTGTGGTCCTACGACCAGTATCACGCCAGCACCGCGGGCTATTATCTCGAGGCGCTGACCGTTTTCGGCGCGATCACCGGCGTCGACCCGCGCAGCCTCGGCCGCGGCGAACGCGCCGCCGACGAACTCGGCCTGTCGCCCGATCTCGCGGTATCGCTCCAGGCGGTGGCCCATGCCGAACTCGCCCAGCGCTGACGTTCGGCTACAGCGCGGCGAAGCGGCCCTTCGCCACCGCAGGGCCGGCGCGCGGCGGCCCCAGCCGGCCGTCACGCCCGACCGGCAGCACCGCCATCGCCGGGCTGCGCTCGTTGCCGACCAGCATATCGCCATGGTCCGGACGCAGCAGGAAAAATCGCGGCCAGTCGCCCCCGCAGGCCGCCTCCTGCACCAGCACCGGCCGGCGCGGATCGGCAAGGTCGAATGCGGCAATGGTATCGGGACCGCGATTGGACACGTAGAGCATCCGCCCCGGCGCATCGACCGCGATATGCCCGGCATACACCTTGGCAGGTCGTGCCAGCGTCGGTCGGCTGTCGATCGCGGTGAACATCCCGTCCGTGCCGATCGCCAGCGTCGTCACCCGGTTGGCCAGCTCGCAGGCGAGATAGGCGAGCGGCAGCGTCGGATGCCAGGCGATATGCCGCGGCCCCGATCCCGGCGGCGCGGCATAGGCGATGCGGGTGTCGACGATCCGCCCACGCTCCACGCGATGCGCGAACACCGCATCCGCCCCCAGGTCCACCGCGTACAGCCAGCGCCCATCGCGGCCGAAGCCCACCCAATGCGCATGCGGTCCCGCCTGCCGTTCCGCGTCGGGGCCGCGCCCTTCGTGCCGCACGACCTGCGCCGGACCGGCTACGCCGCGCGCGAGCCGGTGCAGCGACACGCTGCCCGCGCCGTAATCCGCCACCGCCGCCAGCCGGCGCGCCGGATCGATCGCCAGATGCACCGGTTCGCGACCGCCGGTCGCCACGATCGCGCCGAGCGCCCGCCACTCGCGATCATAGCCGCCGAGCCAGCCGCCGTCGCTTCGGCGGAAGAGCGCGAGCCGGCCCGCCTCGTGATCCACCGTCCACTCCAGCCCGATGCCGATCGCGAGCGGCCGTACCCGGTCGTCCGTGCCCAGTGCAAAGGCGCCGCCGTCGGACGATGCCGCCACGCCGTCGCGCTGCGGCAGGCGCGCCGAGGCCGGCACCGCCGCTCCTGCGGCGATGCCGGCGATCAGCTGGCGCCGGTCGATCCGATCAAAAGGCGTAGCGAGCCCCCAGGATGAACTGCCGCCCGCTGTGCGTCAGCACGTTCAGGCGGTTGGTGGCGTCGACATATTGATCGTTGAACTGGTCGGTCAGGTTGATCATCTCGAGGCTCAGTTTCAGCGCGTCGGTGATGTTGTAGCTCACCTGCGCATCGACGTTGGTGGTTTCGTTGGTGCCATTGTAGCTGTTCCCTTCGGTGCCGGGAACGGCCGTCAGATATTTCGACCGATAGGCGAGCGAACCGCGGATCGAGAAGCGCTTGGTTTCATAGTAAAGCGTCGCATTGGCGGCATTTTTCGACAGGCCGACCAGCGGCTGCGTCACCGTCGCCGAACTGGTGGCGGACAGCAGGTATTTGATGTTCGATTCGACCCGGGTGTAGTTCAGCAGCACGCCGAAATCGCGCAGGAAGCCGTTGAGGAAGGTGAAGGGCTGCTGCACGTTCACTTCGAATCCGCGCAGCTTGCCGCCGCTCGAATTGACCGGCTGGGTCACGGTGAACACGTCGCTCGGCGACGCCGCGCTGCCGGCGAGCAGCGAGGCGGGCAGGCCGAGGTCGGCGAACGGCACGTTGACGCTCAGCGTCTGGACGAAGGTGCCGATATCCTTCTGGAATGCCGACACCGCATAGACCGCGCCCTTGGTCAGATACCATTCCAGGCTGGCGTCGATATTGTTCGATTCGGTCGGCTTGAGATCGGGATTGCCCGAGCTGAAGCCGCGGTTGCCGCCCGAGATGTTGAGGTTGCCGCCCGGCGTCAGCGACGCGATGCCGGCCCGCGCCAGCGTCTTGGCGGCGCCAAGGCGGACGAGCAGCGTGTCGGTCAGATCGTAGACGAGGTTCACCGATGGCAGCCAGCGGTTGTAGCTCCGCGTCGCGGCGATCAGGCTCACCGATGTGCCGACGCCGGTATAGCCCGTCGACAGCTGGTTGGTGTGGACGTAGCGCACGCCCGCATCGCCGCGCAGCCGGATGCCGGCGTCCGCCAGGTTGAACTCGGTCATGCCCCACACGCCGGTGTCGCGCTCGCGCACCGTGATGTACGATCCACGCGCCGTCGCATTGTCGAGCCGCCCGACGGCGTAGAGCGGATTGGTGTAGATGCCGTAGAGTTCGGCGAACTTGTCGATATCCGGCACCACCCAGGCGGTCGGCGTGCCGTTGGGCAGGTCGATACCGCGGCCGAAGCCCGAATACAGCGTCGTCGCTGCCGCCAACTGCGCCGGGGTCAGCGTCTGCACCACCGTCTCGCCGGCGTTGCGGCGCCCTTCGGTGGACGAATAGTCGAACTGGCGCCAGTCGAGCCCCGCCTTCAGCTTGATGAGCGGGCTCGCCGTCCACTCGAGATAGCCCTTGGCGGTCTTGAAGCTGTTGTCGACGGTCTGCGGGCGTACGCGGACTTCGGAATTGCCGTTGGTGAAGGTGAAGTTGCCGGCATTGGTGACGTCGAACCCGGGCCGGATCAGCGGGAAGCGCGTCGAGAAATCGTAGACGAAAGTGTTCGAATTGACCGCGTCGATGGTCACCGTCGTCTGCGTCGGGTTGGTGAACTCCGACTTGGCGTAGCCGACCTCGCCGACGAACTTCAGCGCATCGCCGAACTTCTGTTCGAGGTTGGCGGTGCCTTGGTAGAAATCGGTACGCAGGATGTCGTAGCGGCTTTGCGAGCGTACATCGACGTTGTCGAAGGTGCCGCTGATGATGTTGCGGTTCGAATCCACCGTGCCCGAGCGGATGATCGTCTGCGGCTTGCCCGTGCCCGACCGGCTGAAGCTGATCGCCTGGATCTGCCGCTCGGCACGGGTGCCGTCGAGCCGCGAATAGAGGCCGTCGATCGACAGCAATGTCGCGGGCGTCGGCTGGAACTGAACGGACGCCGCCGCACCCAGCCGCTTCTGGTCGATCGCATAGCTGACGAGGCCGGGGATGCGCGGGTGGAACAGCGCCTGACCGGCATAATCGATCTGGTTCGCCGCGGCGCCGTAGTTGATCTGGCCGATCGTATAGCCGGCGAGCGTCGATGCCGGATTGAAGCCGCCGTTGAACCCGCCATAGGTCCAGCGGGTGATGTTGGCACCCTCTTCGCGCAGCTTGCGCTCCTCATAGGCGACCGACAGCAGCACGCCGAAGCGGCCATCGGCGCTGGTCGCCGTGACGAGGCCGGACAGCCGTGGCGTCGCCTTGCGGGCGAGGTCGTTGTAGCTCGCCTGCGCCGAGATCACCGCCGTCGGCTTCTTGTAGTCGAACGGCCGCGCGGTCTGGAGGTCGACCGTCGCGCCGAGCGAGCCTTCCTCGACGTCCGCGGTTGCCGTCTTGCGGACGGCGAGGCTGTTGAAGAGGTCGGAGGAGAAGATGTTGAAATCGAAGCCGCGGCCGCGGTTGACGCCGCCCGAATTGTCGGTGCCGCCGGTGGTGCCGATCGCCTCCATGCCGTTGATGCGGACGCGGGTATAATCGGGGCCGAGACCGCGGACCGAGATGTTGCGGCCTTCGCCGTTCACCCGGCTGATCGCGACGCCGGGGATGCGTTGCAGCGATTCGGCGAGGTTGAGGTCGGGGAATTCGGCGATGTCCTCCGCCTTGATGACGTCGACGGTCGCGGTCTGGTTGCGCTTGATGTTGATCGCGCTCGACAGGCTCTCGCGGAAACCGGTGACGACGATGTCCTGCGCGCCGCCCTCGTCCAGCGCCGGTGCATCGGCGACCGAGGCTTCGGGCGCGACCGCGGGCGAGGCGGGCGGGCTGGCGGTGTCCTGCTGGTTACCGGCTGCGCGGTTCGCCTTTTCGACGTTGGTCTCGGGCGCCTGCTGCGCAGCGGCGGGCAGCGCCGCCAGTCCGATCGCCGCGGTGGTCAGTCCCAGCGCGATTCGCAGTCCACGGATGCCGGACATGGCCATCATCGATCCCCTCGTCATGTGCGCCCGACCTGCCGTAACCGGTGTCGGTTCTGTCCTATCGGGGTAGCGCCGTGGCCGATGGCAAGGCCAACCTCAATCCGGCATGGATCGTTGCGCGACGTGCATGGGTAGCCCGACCCTCTCCCTCATCCAGCCATGAAGGGACTGGATCATCCCGCTTTTCGACTTGGACCGCCCGCCCGCCCGCCGCTAGCGTCCCGGCTTCGAACCCGCATGAGACGGGTCCCGTGCAAGGAGAGCGCCCGATGACCGCCGCCGCCGTCAAGGCCACCGCTGCCCCCGCCGCAGGCGCGCGCCCGACGCGGGTGCGACACCGGATCATCGCACTGATCTTCCTTATCACCGCGATCAACTATGCCGATCGCGCCACCTTCTCGATCGCCGGCACGCAGGCGTCGGGCGAACTCGGCCTGACGCCGGTGCAGACCGGCTACATCCTCTCCGCCTTCGCCTGGGCCTATGTGCTGGCGCAGATCCCCGGCGGCGCGCTGCTCGACCGGTTCGGCACCAAGCGCATCTATGCGGGCGCGATCGCGCTCTGGTCGCTGATGACCGCGGCGCAGGGGTTCGTCGGCCTGTTTCCGATCGCCTCGGCGGTCGCGACGCTGTTCGTGCTGCGCTTTCTCGTCGGGCTCGCCGAAGCGCCCTCCTTCCCCGGCAACGCCCGCCTCGTCGCCGCCTGGTTTCCCGGGCCGGAGCGCGGCACCGCCTCGGCGATCTTCAACAGCGCGCAATATTTCTCGCTGGTCGCCTTTGCGCCGCTGATGGGCTGGCTCGCGCACAGCTTCGGCTGGCGATCGGTGTTCTGGGCGATGGGGCTGCTCGGCATTGTCGCGACGCTCGCCTTCCTGCGCTTCATCCACAGTCCTGTGCGTCACCCGGCGATCAACCGCGCCGAACTCGACCATATCGAGGCGGGCGGCGGCCTCGTCCGCATGGAAGAGGCCAAGGCAGGGCCGCACACCTTCAAGCTCGCCAATGTGCGGCGGCTGCTCGCCAGCCGGATGATGATCGGCATCTATCTCGGCCAATATTGCATCAACGTGCTGACCTATTTCTTCGTCACCTGGTTCCCGATCTACCTGGTGAAGGAACGCGGCCTCAACATCATGGAGGCAGGCTTCGCCGCCGCCGCGCCGGCGCTGTGCGGCTTCGTCGGCGGCCTGGCCGGCGGTTTCGCCTCCGATGCGATCCTGAAGCGGACCGGCAACCTCGACCTCGCCCGCAAGGGGCCGCTGGTCGCGGGCATGCTGCTCGCGACGCTCATCATCGCCTGCGTCTGGGTAGAGGCGGAATGGCTGGTCATCGTGCTGATGGCGGTCGCCTTCTTCGGCAAGGGCATCGCCTCGCTCGGCTGGGCGGTGATGGCGGACGTCGCGCCCAAGCAGCTTGCCGGCCTGTCGGGCGGCGTGTTCAACATGTTCGGCAATATCGCCGGCATCGTGACGCCGATCGTCGTCGGCTATATCGTCGGCGCGACCGGATCGTTCGACTGGGCGCTGGTGTTCGTCGGCGCGCATTGCCTGCTGACCATCTTCGCCTTCCTGGTCGTCGTCGGGCCGATCCGCCGGCTGGAGCTTGCCGCATGACGATCGACCGCCGCCAGCTGCTCGTCGCCGGAGCCGCAGGCGCGCTGCTGCCCGCCGCCGCCCGGCCGCGCCCCGCCACGCTGCGCCTTGCGACGCCGATGGCGCCACCGCACTGGGCGGTGCTGCAACGCCGGCTGCTCGCCGCCAACGCCGCGGCCTGCGAGGCGTTCTTCGCCAAATATGTCGGCCCCGGCGACGCCTTGCAGGTGTTCGAGCGCTGGGGCGCCAACGATGGCCCCGATGACGCGGCGGAGGCGACCAACGACTGGGTCACCCTGCACGCATTGGGCGCACCCGATCGGCTGCTGACGCTGGCCCAGCGCTTCTGGGAGGGGCACCTCCGGCAATATACCGTCGCGCGCACCGTCGAGGTGCCGATCGCCCGCCAGGGCATGTATTACCGCGAATTCCCGGTGCAGATGGACTGGCAGCACAATAGCGAGGGCCTCACCACCTTCAACGTGATGGGGATGAGCGCGCCGCGCGATACCCGGCTGATCGACCGCACCCGCCGCTACGCCGATTTCTACACCGGCCGCGATCCCACGGTCGCCAATTACGATGCCCAGGCGCGGGTCATCCGCAGCGTCCTCAACGGCAGCCGCGGACCGATGCTGCGCCGGGCCACGCCGCTCGACTGGGCCGGCGACCCGTTCGACACCAGCGCCTTTCACATGGAGCATGGCGAGCAGAATTACGCGCAGACGCTCGCCCATTACGCCGAATATGGCGACGTTGCCGGGGACAATCCGCTCAACCTGCAGGCCACGACCCTTGGCCTCAACGCCTATGCGCTAGGCGCGGGCGAGCGGTATCGCGGCTGGGCGCTGTCCTACCTCGACGCCTGGATGGATCGCGCCCGCGCCAACGGCGACATTGTGCCGAGCTTCGCCGGGCTCGACGGCAAGGTCGGCAAGGACTGGTGGCGCGGCGTCTATGGCTGGGGCTTCTCGCCACAGGTGCCGCAAACCGGCAAGCGCGAGAACCGCAACCGCGTGCCCCGGTCGATCACCGCCTTCTACAACGGCCTGCTGCTGACCGGCGACCGCGAATACCTCCACCTCTGGCGTCGCCAGAATGCCCGCATCAACGCGGCGGCGAAGCGGATCGATGGCGTCCTGTCCGCGCCGACGATGTACGGTGCCGACGGCTGGTACGGGTGGAAGCCCGGCCCCTTTCGGCAGAGCGGGTTCGAGATCTGGTATGCGACGCAGGACTCCGCCGATCTCGCCGCGGCGGGCGAGCATCCGTGGATCGACTTCCTCCACGGCCGCAACCCCGGCTATCCCGAGCAGGCGCTCGCCGCCGACCTCGACCGCGTCGCCGCGCGGATCAAGGTGCGGGAGGAAGATCGCACGACGCGCATGCAGCGCCTCGCCGACTGGACGATCGACATCAACCCGGCGAGCGCGACCGCGCTCATCCAGACGATGACCGGCGGGCTGCATATCGCCCGCCCGCCCTGGTCGCCGACCAGCCCGCCGCAGGGCGGCGTGCCGCTGCATTGCCGCTTGCGCTATTTCGACGCCGATCGCCGCCGCGCCGGCGTGCCGGAGGATGTCGCCGCGCTGGTCCATGCGCTGGGCGACCGCTCGACCGAGGTGACGCTGGTCAACACCGGCGCCACCGCGCGGACATTGGTGATCCAGGGCGGCACCTATGCCGAGCACCGCATCGACACGGCCACGCTAGACGGCGCGACGCAGACGATCGGCGGCCGCGACCTGACCGTCCGTCTGGAGCCCGGCTGCGGCGCCCGGCTGACGCTGGCAATGACGCGCTACGCCAACCGGCCGACGCTCAGCTTCCCCTGGGATCGGTAGGTCCGGCCCTCAATGCTCGTGCGCGGTCGCGCGGATCGCCTCGAGCACGTCGTCGGACCGCGCCGGATCGCCGATCGCCAGCACGTGGCCGGCGCTCGCCGCGGTCAGCGGGTCGCCGTTCCAGTCGCACATCCGCCCGCCCGCGCCCTCGACCACCGGCACCAGCGCGGCGAAGTCGTACAGCTGCAACCCCGATTCCGCGACGATGTCGAGGTGGCCGCTCGCCAGCAGGCCGTAATTGTAGCAGTCGCCGCCATAGACCGGCCCCTGTCGCGGATGGCCGCCGGATGCCGCCGCGACCAGCGCCATGTAATGCGGCACGTCGCCTTCCGCGAACAGATGCGGACTGGTGGTCGCAAGGATCGCGCCCTCCAGCTGCGGGCAGGCGCGCGTCCGGGCAGGCTTGCCGTTGAAGGTCGTCGGCCGTCCGGCGACGCCGACCCAGCGTTCGCGCTGCACCGGCTGGTCGATGATGCCGAGCAGCGGCCAGCCGTCCTCGACCAGCGCGATCAGCGTGCCGAAGATCGCTCGGCCGACGGTGAAGCTGCGGGTGCCGTCGATCGGATCCAGGACCCACTGGCGGCCGGTCACCCCCGTTTTGGTGCCATATTCCTCGCCGATCACCCCGTCGCCCGGCGCCTCGGCATCGAGCAGCCGGCGCATCGCCGCCTCCGCCTCGCGATCCGCCTTGGTGACGGGGGAATGGTCGTCCTTCAGCTCGACGCCGTGCTGGCCGCGGAAATAGGGACGGATGGCGGCGCCGGCCGCATCGGCGAGGCGGCTGGCGAGCTGGATGTCGGCGGGGGTGATCGGCATGTGCCGATGCCCTATCGCGCGCAGGGCAGCCGCGCTAGAGTGAGCGCGTTATTCGAGAAGGATCGTCCATGCGCCTGCTGCCCGCCGCCCTCGCCGCCGTCGTCCTCGTCGCCGCTCCGGCCGCCGCCGCGGGCCTTGCCGTCGGTGCCAAGGCGCCGGCCTTCACCACCCGCGGCGCAGTCGCGGGCAAGGTCATCACCGTCGATCTGGCGCAGCAGCTCAAGAAAGGGCCGGTGGTGCTGTATTTCTTCCCCGCGGCCTTCACCGGCGGCTGCAATGCCGAGGCGCATGCCTTCGCCGAAGCGGTGCCGGAATTCCAGAAGGCGGGGGCGACGGTGATCGGCATGTCGGCCGACGACGTGCCGACGCTGCAGCGTTTCTCCAGCGAAAAATGCGCGGGCAAGTTCGCGGTGGCGAGCGCCGGCCCCGCCGTCATCAAGAACTACGACGTCGCGCTGAACGCAGGCGGCCGGGCGCTGACCAAGCGTACGAGCTATGTCATCGCGCGCGATGGCCGGGTCGCTTTCGTGCATGACGACATGAACCCGGCGCAGCACGTCGCGCTGACGTTGGCCGCGGTCCGCAAACTCGCCCATTCCTGACGCAAGCGCAACGCTACAATAACCTATACGGCATATACCGCAGGCGGGATTGAAGGGTGGGGCATGCGCGGGCCGTTCGCAGCGAGAAAGGAACAAAAGGGCAATCTGTTCTCGCGGATCGGGGCCTTTCTTGCCGATCAGGGCCTCAGCCCGGAGCCGGCGCATTACAACTTCGCCTATGACGTCATCACCAATCCGGACGGTGCCATCGCCCAGGCCGTCGCGCGGCTGACCGATGGCGGCGTCCGGCTGAGCCGGTCCGACATCGAGAAGCTGGGCGGCACCGTGGTCGTCGGTGCCCGTGTCATGGAGGCGCCGCCCGCCCCCCCCCAGCGCGGCGTGCCCGATTACGCGGCGCAGATCGAGGACGAGGCGGTCGAACTCGTCGCCACGACCCAGGCGCACGTCGATGATTTCGCGACCATGATGCGCGCCATGCAGGACGAGACGCGCGGCTTCGGCCGCGATCTGGCGCAGAGCGCCGCGGCGATCGGCCGCAACGTGCCGCAGCCTCAGGCGGCGGCGGGGCTGGACGAGATCGCCCGCATCACCGGATCGATGCTGAGCCGTATCCGCGAGGCGGAGGTGCGGCTGGCGCATGCGACGGACGAGGCGGATTCGCTACGCGCCAAGCTTGCCGAGGCGAACGATACGGCGCGCCGCGATGCGCTGACCGGCCTGCCCAACCGGCGCGCCTTCGACGAGGCGTTCGCGATCCGCCGCGATCGTGACGGCCCCTTCTGTCTCGCCGTTTGCGATATCGACCGGTTCAAGCGGATCAACGATGCGCATGGCCATCCCGTCGGCGATCGCGTGTTGAGCGCCGTCGGCCGCACCCTGGCCGACGAATGCGACGGCCATCTGGTCGTGCGCCACGGCGGCGAAGAATTTGCGGTGCTGTTGAAGGGCATCGATCTCGCCGATGCCGCGGCGCATCTGGACGGCGTGCGCGGCATGATCGCGGCCAAGCGGTTCCGCGTGCGCGAAAGCGACCAGCCGCTCGGTCAGGTGACGCTGTCGATCGGCGTCACCGCGGTGCAAACCGGTGAGATGATCGCCGATGCGTTCGATCGCGCCGACCGGTTGCTCTACACCGCGAAAAGTGGTGGCCGCGATCGGGTATGTGCCGCCTGATCCTGGCGAATATCCCCACCAGCGATGGCGGATTGCGCCAAACTCACGGTGGACGGCATCACTAATGGTGTGATTTCAACGACTTAGCTAAAGTGGCACGATGGCTGCAAAGCCCTTTGCATCGGAGCCGAACGGTTCGCTCCGAAAACCAAAGGGAACCCAATCATGTTCATCCGCTTCGAACTCGCCCAGCGCGCCGCCGTCTCGGTCGTTGCCGCTCTCGCCTTCGCCGCCGTCGCGATCAGCGCCGCCGTTCCCGTGATGCCGATCGCCTGATCGGTCCCGATCAACGGAGCCAACCCATGTATCGCAGCCTCTTCCTCGGTGTCGCCGCCTTCGCGACCACCATCCTCGTGCTCGCCAGCCAGGGCGGCACCATCACCGGCTGACGCCGGTCGACGGGCAGGCCCGGCGCACGATCGCCGGGCCGCCGCCCACCATCACGCCGCCTGTGCCGCCCCGACCGGGCCGACGGGCGCATCCTCACCCCGGCTATAGGTGCCGATCAACACGCCGGCGGCGAGCACATGCCCCGCCATCGCCTCCAGCACCGCCGCACGCCCCGGCGTCTCGCCCGGGTCGCCAGCCTCGCCGTCCAGCGCGAAAAGCTGAAAGGCATAGCGGTGCGAGCCATGCCCCGTCGGCGGGTCCGGCGGCAGCCATCCTTCGCGCAAATAGGAGTTGCGGCCGACATCGCCCTCGGGCGTGCCGGCACCGTTCCCTACGATCGCCCCTTCCGCCAGCCGCAACTCACCGGGCGTCATGCCCCAGACGATGGCATGCACCAGCGGCTGCGGCGCCGGCGCATCGGCGTCCTCCACCAGCAGGGCGAGACGCGCCGTACCGGCCGGCGGCGGCGTCCATAGCAAAGGTGGCGACACCCCCTCGCCATCCGCGGTGAACCGCTCGGGCAGCCTGGCGCCGTCGACAAACGCGGGGCTGGACAGGTCAAGCGCCGGCAGTCCGGCATCGAGTCCGAGCCGCACGATGCCGAGTCCGTCCATGCCGGCCCGTACGTCGCCCAGGGCCCGGCCCAGCCAGGCGGGAAGGTGTTCGAGCATCGGTCTACTCCTGCGGGCAATCGCCGGGACGGGTGACGGGAGCCGCGCCTGCCGCATACCAGCGGCTGCTCCCGCCCATCGTGGCGGCGTCGTGATAGCAAGCCGCGCCCTTAATTCCATCGGGCGCGACGAGGAACGTCCAGTCGTGGTCGCCGCAATTGTGCGGTTCGCAGCCATGCGCGGCGATGCGGCCGTCCGCGGTGCGGAAGATCGGCACCGTCACCGCATCGCGCATCGTGAAGCGGCGACGGATGCCCTCGTCCCCGACCGCATCGATCAGGGCGCGCGCCACCTCCGTCCGATCGTAGAAGCCGACGCCATCGACGGCATCGCCCGGATATTTGCCGACATAGGCGGTGATCGGGTTGCTGTGCTCCTGCCCCGGCAACGGCTTGGGCGGTTGCGTCGGCGGCGGCACGAAGGCCGCGGCGGCGCTGTCATTGGCGGCGGTGTCGGCACGCTTGCCGCTGCCGCAGGCGGCAAGCAGCAGGGCAGGCAGCAGCAACGGGGCAAGGGATAAGGCACGCATAAGGCGGGAACGCCGCTGACGCTCGACGGTTGCCCGCTGCTATGGCCGCAGACCTCGACCGTTTCGTTTCCGCACAGGCGCGCCTCTACCCGCAGGCGCTCGCCGAGCTGCGGCGCGGGCACAAGACCAGCCACTGGATGTGGTTCGTCTTTCCGCAGATCGCCGGCCTCGGCCGCAGCGACACCGCCCGCTTCTACGCCATCCGCGATGCCGAGGAGGCGCGCCGCTACCTTCGGCATCCGCTGCTCGGCCCCCGGTTGATCGAGGCCACTGCCGCGATCGTCGCCGCCACCGGCAGTGCCGAAGCGATCCTGGGCGGCATCGATGCGATCAAGCTGCGATCGTCGATGACGCTCTTCGCCGCCGTCGCCGACGATTCGGCACCGTTCGGCACCGCGCTGGCGCGCTTCTTCGCAGGAGAGGCCGATCCGGCGACCCTGACGCTGCTCGACCGCTCCCGATCAGAATAAACGGCCGCCGTTCGGCACCGGCAGGCTGGGGCCGATCAGCACGACCTTGCCGTCCGCATCGGGAAAGCCGAGCGTCAGCACCTCGGACATGAAGGAGCCGATCTGCCGCGGCGGGAAATTGACCACCGCTGCCACCTGTCGCCCGATCAGCGTTGCGGGCGCATAATGTTCGGTGATCTGCGCCGACGACTTGCGCACCCCGATCGCCTCGCCGAAATCGATGCGGAGCTTGATCGCGGGTTTGCGCGCTTCGGGAAAGGGCTCGGCGGCGATCACCGTTCCGACGCGGATATCCACCGCCTCGAAATCGGCGAATGCGATGCGATCAGAAGTCGACATTGTCGTAATGTGCCGGCGGACCGATCATCTCCATCCGCTCCGACAGCAGCGGCCGGAAGCTCGGACGGCTCTTGAAGCCGCGATACCAACGCGCCGTCTGGTCGTGCCCCTTCCAGTCGATACCGCCCAGATAGTCGGCGACGGAGATCTGCGCCGCCGCCGCCAGATCGGCGAGGCTCATCGTCGCGCCGCCCAGCCAGTTGCGGTGATCGAGCAGGTAATCGGTATAGTCCAGGTGACTGACCGCCGCCTTCATCGCCTCGCGCAGGCCCTTGGCATCGGGCGCGGCGCGGTGCGCCAGCCGCTTGACGACGCGCTCGTGCAGCAGCGGCCCGGTGACGTCGCGATAGAAATGCGTGTCGAACCACGTCACCAGCCGGCGAATTTCGGCGCGGTTGGCGGCCGTGCCGTTGATCATCGCCGCCTTGTCGACCGTTTCCTCGAAATATTCGCAGATCGCCATCGAATCGATCAGCGGTGCGCCCGGACGGCTGGCGTCGACCATCACCGGCGTCTCGCCCGCCGGGTTCATGTCCATGAACTCGTCGCGCCGCTCCCACGGCGATTCGCGCACCAGCTCATAGCCGATGCCCTTCTCGCCGAGCAGCAGCCGCACCTTGCGGCTGAAGGGGCACAGGGGGAATTGGTAAAGCTGCCACATGGCGCCCGTGTTATAAGCATGGGTGCACGGAGGGAAGCAGCGATGGATTCCGAAGACGGTGTTCGGCTGATGGATGGCGTGATTTATATCGACCACCCAGACATCGAAGCGGGGTTACATGCACTTGCAGAGCGATGGAACGTCAGCGTCGAGGATGCGCTCGGCATATCGTTGCGACGGGCACTGGCCGAACATGGAATAGCGTTCGACGCGCTTCCCGAGCTGCCCGGCTGACCGCGGCTCTTCGCGGGCCTCTGTCTCACCTGTGTTTCGACAGGATCCGCCCGAACGAATCGATGTGACGCAATCAAGCGCTAGCGTCGGGGAGAACGGCGGGGGCGTGCAGCGCGGCGGCACGGAACGCGCATTGGCTCGGCGTCGTCCACGCGAACACCAATCTTGTTATTCTACGGGACGCGTCTTCCGCCGTTCGCTCCGATAGATTGGAGCAGGCAGAGGAAGACGCGGCGCGTTTACTCCGCCGCCACCGCCTCCACCGTATCGTCGAGCGGGTGCGTCTGCCGCGACAGCATTTCCTTCGGGATCACCTGCCAGAAATCGCCGGCGATGCGATCCCAGTCGGCGAGCAGGCCCTTCGACCATTTGCTGTCGGTCGCCTTGGCATGGCGCTCGACCAGCGCCTTCAGCACGCCTTCCCAATGCGCCGAGGCGAGGCGCTGCCAGACGATGCTCTCGGGATTGGCGCGCCGTTCGAACGCGCCCTCGGGATCGTAGACGAAGGCCATGCCGCCGGTCATGCCCGCGCCGAAATTCTGGCCCACCTCGCCCAGCAGCACCGCAACGCCGCCGGTCATATATTCGCAGCCATTGGCGCCGCAGCCCTCGACCACCACGGTCGCGCCCGAATTGCGCACCGCGAACCGCTCGCCCGCCTGCCCCGCCGCCAGCAGCGTGCCGGAGGTCGCGCCGTAGAGCACCGTATTGCCGAGGATGGTATTATCCTGGCTCGCCAGTGGCGATGAGACGGCGGGACGCAGCACGATGGTGCCGCCCGACAGCCCCTTGCCGACGTAATCGTTGGCATCGCCGAACACCTCCAGCGTGATGCCGCGGCACAGGAACGCGCCGAGCGACTGCCCGGCGGAACCGCGCAGCCGGATGGTGACGTGACCATCGCTCAGTTTGCTCATGCCGAAGCGCCGCGTGATCTCGCTCGACAGCCGCGTGCCGACCGCGCGGTGCGTGTTGCGCACCGAATAGGTGAGCTGCATCTTCTCGCCGCGGCTGAACACGGCGGCGGCATCCTTGATGATCTGCGCATCCAGGCTGTCGGGTACCTCGTTGCGGAAGGTGCTGAGCGAAAAGCGTCGTTCGGCGTCGGTCGCATCGACCTTGGCGAGGATCGGGTTGAGATCGAGGTCGTCGAGATGCTCGGCACCGCGGCTCACCTGGCGCAGGAATTCGGTCCGCCCGATCACCTCGTCCAGGCTGCGCACCCCCAGCCGCGCCAGAATGTCGCGTACCTCTTCGGCGATGAAGGTCATCAGGTTGATGACCTTTTCGGGCGTGCCGACGAACTTGTCGCGTAAGCCCTGGTCCTGCGTGCAGACGCCGACCGGGCAGGTGTTGCTATGGCACTGGCGCACCATGATGCAGCCCATCGCGACAAGGCTCAACGTGCCGATGCCGAATTCCTCCGCACCGAGGATCGCGGCGATGACGATGTCGCGCCCGGTCTTGAGCCCACCATCGGTCCTCAGGCGGACGCGGCCGCGCAGGCCGTTGAGGGTAAGCACCTGATTGACCTCGGACAGGCCCATTTCCCAGGGCGTGCCGGCATATTTGACGCTGGTCTGCGGGGACGCGCCGGTGCCGCCGACATGGCCGGCGACCAGGATCACGTCGGCATGCGCCTTCGCCACGCCGGCGGCGACGGTGCCGATGCCCGACGAGCTGACCAGCTTCACGCACACGCGTGCACGCGGGTTGATCTGCTTGAGGTCGTAGATCAGCTGCGCCAGGTCTTCGATCGAATAGATGTCGTGGTGCGGCGGCGGGCTGATGAGCGTGACGCCCGGGGTCGCGTGACGCAGCTTGGCGATGAACTCGGTCACCTTGAAGCCGGGCAGCTGCCCGCCCTCGCCGGGCTTGGCGCCCTGCGCGACCTTGATCTCGATTTCCTCGCACGCGTTGAGATATTCGGCGGTCACGCCGAACCGGCCGCTGGCGATCTGCTTGATCGTCGAATTGGCGTTGTCGCCATTCTCGTAGGGCTTGAAGCGGACGGTGTCCTCGCCGCCCTCGCCCGACACCGCCTTGGCGCCGATGCGGTTCATCGCGATCGCCAGCGTCTCGTGCGCCTCTGGCGAAAGCGCACCCAGCGACATGCCCGGCGTGACGAAGCGCTTGCGGATTTCGGTGATCGCCTCGACCTGGTCGACCGGCACGCCTTCGTTGGGGAAGTTGAACTGCAACAGGTCGCGCAGATACACCGGCGGCAGGTCGGCGACGCCGCGGCTGAACTGCAGGTAACTGGTATAACTGTCGGTCGACACCGCCGTCTGCAACAGGTGCATCAGCTGCGCCGAATAGGCATGCGTCTCACCGGTATGACGCTGACGGTAGAAGCCGCCGATCGGCAGCTTCGCGACGCCTTCGTCCCAGGCCAGCTCGTGACGCACCATCGCCGAATGATGCAGCGAGGCATAGCCCTCGCCCGAGATCTTGGCCGGCATGCCGGGGAACAGGTCGTTGACGAGGCTGCGCGACAGGCCCACCGCCTCGAAATTATACCCGCCGCGATAGGAGGAGATCACCGCGATCCCCATCTTGCTCATGATCTTGAGCAATCCCTCCTCGATCGCATGGCGATGCCGCTTCAGGCACTCGTCGAGCGGCAGGTCGCCAAACAGCCCCCGCGCCTGCCGGTCAGCGATGGCGGCTTCGGCCAGATAGGCGTTCACCGTCGTCGCGCCGACGCCGATCAGCACCGCATAATAATGCGTGTCGAGGCATTCCGCCGAGCGCACGTTGATCGACGCATAGGAGCGCAGGCCGCGGCGGACGAGGTGCGTGTGCACCGCCGCCACCGCCAGCACGCCGGCGATGGCGATCCGCCCCTCCGACACATGCTCGTCGGTCAGGAACAGCTCGCTCTTGCCCTGCCGCACCGCCTGCTCGGCCTCGTTGCGGATGCGCTGGATCGCGGCGCGCAGCTTTTCGGGGCCGCCATCGGCGTCGAAGGTGCAGTCGATCTCGGTCGTGGTGCGGGCGAAATGCGCCTTCAGCCGCGCCCAATGCTGGCCCGTCAGTACCGGCGAATCGAGCACCAGCACGCGGTCGCGCTGATCCTCGGTATCGAGGATGTTGGCAAGATTGCCGAACCGCGTCTTGAGCGACATGACATAGCGTTCGCGCAGCGAATCGATCGGCGGGTTGGTCACCTGGCTGAAGTTCTGGCGGAAGAACTGGCTGATGAGCCGCGGCTTGTCGCTGATGACCGCCAGCGGCGTATCGTCGCCCATCGAGCCGACGGCTTCCTTGCCCGTCTCCACCATCGGCGACAGGATCAGCTCCATGTCCTCCAGCGTCTGCCCCGCCGCGACCTGGCGCCGGGCGAGCCCCGCGCGGTCGTAGCGGACCACGGCGTCGGGCACGTCGGGCAGATCGTCCAGCGTGTGGAATTCGCCGATCATCGCCGCATAGTCATGCTCCGACGCGATCCGGTCCTTCACCTCGCGGTCGGAGAAGACGCGGCCTTCGTCCAGGTCCACGGCGATCATCTGCCCCGGTCCCAGCCGCCCCTTGGCGACCACGGTCGATTCGGGGACGACGACCATGCCGGTTTCCGACCCGACGATCAGCAGCCCGTCGGAGGTGCGGGTATAGCGCAGCGGGCGCAGCGCGTTGCGGTCGACGCCGGCCACCGCCCAGCGCCCATCGGTCATGGCGAGCGCGGCCGGGCCGTCCCATGGCTCCATGACGGAGGCGAGATACTGGTACATCGCGGCATGATCGGCGGGGACGTCGGTGTCCTTCTGCCAGGCCTCGGGCACCAGCATGATCTTGGCGGTGGGTGCATCGCGTCCCGAACGGCAGATCGTCTCGAACACCGCATCCAGCGCCGCCGTGTCGGACGCGCCCGCCGGGATCACCGGCTTGATGTCTTCCGAATGTTCGCCGAACGCGAGGCTCGCCATGCGGATTTCGTGGCTGAGCATCCAGTTCTTGTTGCCGCGCACCGTGTTGATCTCGCCGTTATGGGCGAGGCAGCGGAACGGCTGGGCGAGCCACCATTGCGGGAAGGTGTTGGTGGAATAGCGCTGGTGAAAGATCGCGACGCGGCTCTCGAACCGCTGGTCCTGCAGATCGGGATAGAAGACCGACAGCGATTCGGCGAGGAACAGCCCCTTGTAGACGATCGAGCGGCAGCTCAGCGAGCAGACGTAGAAACCCTGAATCTGGGCCGCGATCACCCGCTTTTCGATCCGCCGCCGGACGAGATAGAGATTTTTCTCAAATTCCCCCGCACTCACCTCGTCCGGCAGCGGCCCGGCGATCATGATCTGCTCGATCTCCGGCCGGGTCGCCTGCGCCTTCAGGCCGATGACGGAGACGTCGACCGGCACCTGCCGCCAGCCGTAGATGGTGTAGCCCGCCTCGATGATCGCGCTCTCCACGATCGTGCGGCAGCTTTCCTGCGCGCCGAGATCGGTACGCGGCAGGAAGATCATGCCGACCGCCAGCCGATTCGGCAGCACCTTGTGCCCCGACGCGACCACCGCATCGTCGAAGAAGCGATGCGGCAGATCGATGTGGATCCCCGCGCCATCGCCGGTCTTGCCGTCGGCGTCGACCGCGCCACGATGCCAAACGGCTTTCAGCGCATCGACCGCCGACTGCACGACGCGCCGCGACGCGCGCCCATCGGTCGCGGCGACGAGCCCGACGCCACAGGCATCGCCCTCGGTGTCGGGGCGGTACATGCCATGTTCGGCAAGATACTGGCGCTGGTCGGTTTTCATCGCGTCGGTCATCGGTCCGGTCGCCTTCTTATCTGGCGTCATCATTGAAAGCGGCGTGTCAGGCGGCGACTTTGCCGGCCTTTGCCCGCGCCTTCAGCCACTTGTGCATCGTCGCGGCGACATCGCGGCCGTCGCGGATCGCCCAGACCACCAGGCTGGCGCCGCGGACGATGTCGCCGGCAGCGAACACGCCGTCGAGGCTGGTCATCAGCGTCTTGCCGTCGACCAGCACCGTGCCCCAGCGGCTGACGCCCAGCTCCGGCACGCCGAACAGCGTCGGCAGGTCCTCGGCATCGAAGCCCAGCGCCTTGACGACGAGGTCGGCATGGAGGGTGAAGTCGCCGCTGGGATCGGCTTCCGGCGCGCGTCGGCCGCTCGCATCGGGTGCGCCGAGACGCATCTTGCGTGCGCGCACCGTGCCGTCCGCGTCGAACGCGGCGGGCGCGGAGAGCCAGACGAACTCCGCGCCTTCCTCTTCGGCGTTGGTCACTTCGCGCTGACTGCCCGGCATGTTGGTGCGATCGCGCCGGTAGAGGCACTTCACGCTGGCGGCGCCCTGACGGATCGCGGTGCGCACGCAATCCATCGCGGTGTCGCCGCCGCCGATCACCACGACATGCTTGCCCGCGGCGTCGAGCTGCCCCTGGTCGAACGCAGGCACCGCGTCGCCGAAGCCCTTGCGATTGGAGGCGATCAGATAGTCGAGCGCCGCGACCACGCGATTGTCGTCGCCGCCCGCCACGTCCAGTGCGCGGGCGCGATAGACGCCGGTTGCGATCAGCACCGCATCATGCTGGCGGCGCAGGTCGTCGAGGCTCGCCTGCTCGCCGACGCCAAACCCTTCGTGGAAGACGATACCGCCTGCCTTCAGCCGTTCGACGCGGCGCATGACCACCGGCTTCTCCAGCTTGAAGCCGGGGATGCCATAGGTCAGCAGTCCGCCCGCACGATCGTGCCGGTCGTAGACATGCACCTCGTAACCGTTGCCGCGCAGATATTCCGCCGCGGAGAGCCCAGCCGGCCCGGCCCCGATCACCGCCACCGACTGGCCGCGTGCGGGACCCGGCACCAGCGGCTCCACCCAGCCCTCTTCCCAGGCGGTGTCGGTGATGAACTTTTCGACCGATCCGATCGTCACCGCGCCGTGGCCGGTGAACTCGATCACGCAATTGCCTTCGCACAAACGGTCCTGCGGACAGATGCGACCGCAGATTTCCGGCATGGTCGAGGTGGCGTTACTGAGTTCGTACGCCTCCCGCAGCCGTCCTTCCGCAGTCAGCCTGAGCCAATCGGGGATATGGTTGTGCAGGGGGCAGTGCACCGAGCAATAGGGGACGCCGCATTGCGAGCAGCGACTCGCCTGATCCTCGGCCGCGGGCGGAGCATAGCGCGCGGCGATCTCGCGGAAGTCCTCCGCACGATCGTCTGCGGCACGCTTGGCCGGATAGGCCTGCTCGCACCTTACGAATTTCAGCATAGAATCGTTCGCCATACCCGCCTCCGAAGTGCGGGATATTGCGTTGCCGCCACCCTGTCATCCTAAAAGTGACGTTTATGTCAATAGTGATGTCCTAATAATATCATTGCACAGTCAGTCGAGGACCTCGCTACACCATTCAACCAAAATATACGACCGTATCGGTATTAGTGAGTGGTGAGCAGCGCCAGTGCGACCCCGCCGACGACGATCCGATACCATGCGAAGGGGCCGAACCCGTGACGGCCGACTATCCCGACAAACCAGCGGACCACGAGCAGCGCGACGACGAACGACACGAGGAAGCCTGCGGCGATTTCGATGGGGCCGACGCTGCTGCCGCTGCGGATCGCATCCATATGCCCTGCCGTCTCCACGACGCTCGCGCCGAGCATCGTCGGAATGGCAAGAAAGAAGCTGAATTCCGCCGCGGTGCGCCGCTCGACGCCCAGCGACAGCGCGCCGAGGATCGTCGCGCCCGAGCGGCTGACGCCTGGGATCATCGCCAGGCACTGGATGAAGCCGACCCCCAGCGACGTCTTGGCCGAGACGGCCGCGATGCCGCGCACCGTCCCCGGCTTCACCAGCCGTTCGATCACCAGGATGGCGACACCGCCGACGATCAGCGCCACCGCGACCACCTTGGGCTGCAGCAGCAGCGCCTCGATATGCTTCTTGGCAAGGACGCCGATCACCGCCGCGGGGATGAAGGCGATCAGCAGGTTGCGCACGAACCGCATGGATCCCTCGTCGCGACGGATCAGGCCGGTGATGACGGTCCAGAACGTCCGCCAGTAGAGTACCACCACCGCCAGGATAGCCCCAAGTTGAATCACGATGTTGAACAGCTGCCAGCGCGCATCGTCATAACCGAGCAGCGCACCGGCGAGGATCAGGTGCCCGGTCGAGGAGACGGGCAGGAATTCGGTGACCCCCTCGACGATGCCGAGG
The DNA here is from genome assembly GCF_058313455.1 of Sphingomonas sp. SP5. Classification (NCBI taxonomy): domain Bacteria; kingdom Pseudomonadati; phylum Pseudomonadota; class Alphaproteobacteria; order Sphingomonadales; family Sphingomonadaceae; genus Sphingomonas; species Sphingomonas sp. SP5. The sequence goes on from NZ_JBZFLF010000006.1 coordinate 55,660, forward strand.
ATGATGGCGGCGATCAGGTCGTTCACAATGGTCCCCTAACAAACAGGTCCGCCGCCATAAGGCGGCGGACCCGATAGGGAAACGCCTAACCCGCCGCGCCGTGGATCAGGCCGCCAGCGTCTCGCTGCGCCGGCCGAAGCGACCGGATTTGCGGAAACGCACCAGATAGTCCGGCGCGATCGACGACAGCGGTTCGGACACGATGCCCAGGTCGGCCAGCCCCGGCGTACCTGCCGCAACGACGTTGTCGCGCTGGAGCATCAGCCACTGATCCTGCGTGATCGGCGCGAACGGCAGCCTGGCGAGCAGTGCGCCAGCGCCGTCCGGCAGTTCGACGATGGAGGGCGAGCGGCCGAGCGTCGCGGCGATCCAGCGGATGATCTCCCCCATGGACATGACATCGGGACCGCCCAGCTCGAAGGTCTGTCCGGCGAAGCGCGCGTCGGTCGCCGCCGCCACCGCATCGCCGACATCCCCGGCGAACACCGGCTGGAACTTCACGCCCGCGCGCAGCACCGGCACAATCGGCGCGCGCGCGATCATCGCGGCGAAACGATTGATGAACTGGTCCTCCCGGCCGAACACGATCGATGGACGGACGATGGCGGCACCGGGGAAGGCCGCGCGCACCGCCTCCTCGCCGCGCCCCTTGCTGCTGCCATATCCCGACGGCGCGGCAGGATCGGCACCGATCGCGGACACCTGCACCAGCGTCTCGACGCCCAGTGCCGCCGCCGCCTCGGCGACATTGCGCGCGCCGGTGACGTGCAGCCGCTCGAAGTCGCCCGCGAGCACCCCGACCATGTTGATGACCGCATCGGCACCGTTGACCGCGCGGCGCACGGTGTCGGGCAGCGTCACGTCGGCGGCGACGAACTGCGTCTGGCCGAGGCCACCGAGCGGCTTGAGGAACCAGGCGTGGCGCGGATCGCGCTCGGCGATGCGCACTCGCGCGCCACCGCGCAGCAGCGCCTGCACCACGTAGCGGCCGACGAAACCGCCGCCGCCGAAGATCGTAACCAGCTTGTCCTTCATCGCACGGGCCTTTTTTTCGTCGCTTTGCTGACAATCCGCCCATTGCCCCGCGAAACCCGTGTTGACAAGCGTGTGGAACGCCCCCTAAAGGCCGCCGCCTACCCCGTGCCCAGATGGCGGAATTGGTAGACGCACCAGCTTCAGGTGCTGGCGATCGCAAGGTCGTGGAGGTTCGAGTCCTCTTCTGGGCACCATTTTCTTCCCTCCGGATCGATCCGGAGGGGTTTACGGAAAACCCAGTGTTTGCCGCCCTTCCGCAATTGGGAACAGCGGCTTAGGCTGCGGCATGCGCCGATCCCTCCGCCTTGCCGCCGCCGTTATCGTCCTGCCGCTCGCCACCGCCGCGTTTGCGCAGAGCGTGGTTCCGCCGATCGAGGCGGTCGATCCGATGATCGGCACCGGCGGTGAGGGGCATACGTTTCCCGGCCCCACCGCCCCGTTCGGCATGGTGCAACTGTCGCCAGATACCGACACCGGCTGCGAGATCCGCGCCTGTTACGGCCATGCCGCCGGCTATCGGTACGAAGACCCGACGATCCAGGGTTTCAGTCACACGCATTTTTCGGGCGCGGGCCATTCCGATCTCGGCGACGTGCTGGTGATGCCGCAGGCGGGTGATACCGTAACGCTCGATCCCGGCGATCCGGCCAAGCCGGGCTCCGGCTATCGCTCGCGATTCGATCATGCGAGCGAGGTGGCGCATCCCGGCTATTATGCAGTGACGCTGGCCGATCACGGCATCCGCGCCGAGCTGACGGCGGGCACGCGCATCGGCGTCCATCGCTACGCCTTTCCCGCAGGGCGAGCGGCGCATCTGCTGATCGACCTGCGATCGTCGCTTTATAATTATCCCGGCAAGGTGCTGTGGTCGGGGCTGCACCTGCGACCCGACGGCACGCTGACCGGTTTCCGCGAGACGCGTGGTTGGGCGCCAGGGCGCAAGCTGTTCTTCGCGATGCGCTTTTCGGCTCCGCTGGTCGGCCATCGGTTCGTCGATCGCGACGCCGCCGTCACCTACAAGGGATTCCAGGGACCCGGGCGCGGCAGCGATGCCGTGGCGGAGAAGCTTGGTCGTGCGCTTGAGGCGCAGCTCGACTTCGGTACCCTCGCCGCGCCGCTGGAGGTGCGGGTCGCGCTGTCGGGCGTCGATGAGACGGCGGCGGTGGCCAACCTCGATGCCGAGCCGGGCGGCTTCGATGCGGTGCGTGCGAAGACGACGGCGGCGTGGACGCAGGCGCTGGGCGCGGTGGAGATCACCGCCCCTGCCCCGATGCGCCGCACCGTCTACACCGCGCTCTATCATGCCCTGCTCGCCCCGAGCATATGGAGCGATGCCGACGGCCGTTATCGCGGACCGGACGATCAGGTGCACACCGCCGACGGCTTCACCTTCCGGTCTACCTTTTCGCTGTGGGACACGTTCCGCGCCGAGCATCCGTTGCTGACGCTGGTGCAGCCGGCCGAGACGACGCGTGACGTCGTACGCTCCCTGATCGAGAGCCGCCGCGACAGCCCCTATGGCATCCTGCCGGTGTGGCAGTTCGCCGGGCGCGAGACGTGGACGATGATCGGCTATCATGCCGCGCCAGTGATCGCCGATGCCTATCTGAAGGGTATCCGTGGCTTCGACGCCGATGCCGCGCTCAATGCCATGGTCGCAAGCGCCAGCTATGCGCCCTACGGCGGGCTCGGCGACTATATGGCGCACGGCTACGTACCGATCGACAAGGAGCCGGAGGCGGCGTCCAAGACGGTCGAATATGCCTATGACGACTGGACCATCGCCCGGATGGCGCGGGCGATGGGGCGGACGGAAATCGCCGATCGCTTCGAAAAGCGCGCCGGCAACTGGCGCAACAGCTTCGATGCGAAAACCGGCTGGCTGCGCGCGCGCTTGTCCACCGGCGCGTTCCGCACGCCGTTCGATCCGACCGCGATCAACTACGGATCGGATTATACCGAGGGCAATGCCTGGCAATACAGCTGGTTCATGCCGCAGGATCAGGCCGGCCTCATCCGCCTGCTCGGCGGCGACAGGCCGACGATCGCCAAGCTCGACCGGATGTTCGACTTCGACACGTCGAAGCTCGACTACAGCCACGCCGAAGATATCGCCGGCCTGATCGGCCAATATATCCATGGCAACGAACCGAGCCATCACGTCGCCTATCTCTACGCCTATGCCGGTGCACCGTGGCGGACGCAGGAGCGGCTGGCCGAGATCGTCGGTTCGCAATACAAGCCGACGCCCGATGGCCTCGCCGGCAACGACGACCTCGGGCAGATGTCCGCCTGGCTGGTCTTCACCACGCTCGGTTTCTACCCCGTCGCGCCGGGATCGAACCAATATGTGATCGGTCTGCCCTTCGTCGATCGCGCGGTGCTGAACCTGCCGGGCGGCAAGCGCTTCACCGTCGTCGCCGACGGATTGTCGCCGGCCAACCGTTATGTCGGGCGCGTCACGCTGAACGGCGTGGCGCTGACCCGCAGCTATCTTCGCGACGAGGAACTGCGCGCTGGCGGAGAGCTGCGCTTCACGATGGCGGCACGGCCGAACACACGCTGGGGAAGAAGCGCGCGCGCGCGGCCGTACTCCATGTCGACCGAGCGGGCCCCTCGGTAGCGGCTATCGCTTCGCCGCCGCGATATAGCGCGTCACCTGTTCGTCGAGCACGTCGAGCGGCAGCGCGCCCTGGTTCAGCACCGCTTCGTGAAAGTCGCGGATATCGAAGCGGTCGCCGAGTTCGCGCCTGGCGCGGTCGCGCAGGGCGGCGATGCGCAGTTGGCCGACCATGTAGCTCGTCGCCTGTCCCGGCCAGTTGAAATAGCGGTCGACCTCGCGCGCGATATCGGTGTCGGATACCGAGCTGTTGGCGCGGAAATAGGCGATCGCCTGCTCGCGGTTCCAGCGCTTGGCGTGAATGCCGGTGTCGAGCACCAGCCGGATCGCGCGCCACATCTGCAACGACAGCATGCCGAACCGGGCATAGGGGGCCTTGTAGACGCCCATCTCGTTCGCGAGTCGCTCCGAATAGAGGCCCCAACCTTCCACATAGGCGCCATAGCCGCCGTACTTGCGGAACTTGGGCAGACCGACCAATTCCTGCTGGCGGGCGATCTGGAAATGATGCCCCGGCGCGCCTTCATGCGCGGCGATGCCGGCGACCTGCACCTTCTGCGTCTGGTTCATGTCGACCAGATTGACGTAATAGATGCCGGGCCGTGTGCCGTCCGCCGAGGGCGGGTTGTAGAAGGCGGTGGACGCGGTGCGCTCGCGCCATTTCTCCACCGCCCGCACCTCCAACGGTGCCTTGGGCAGGACGCGGAAGTAGCGCGGGGCCGCCGTCATTACCGTCGCGATCACGCCGCGTGCATCGGCGAGATATTGCTGCCGCCCGGCGTCGGTATTGGGATATTTGAACTGCGGATCGGTGCGCACCCGCTCGAAGAACTGCTCCAGCGTACCGGTGAAACCGACCTCGCGCTTGATCGCCTCCATCTCCTGCCGGATCGCGGCGACCTGGGCGAGGCCGAGCGCATGGATCTGGTCGGCGGTGAGATCGGTGGTGGTCGCGTTCTGGAGCTGGTTCGCGTAGAAGGCGGCCCCATCCGGCAGGTGCCAGGCGCCGTAATTGCCGGTGGACAAGGGCTCGATGGCATTGAGCGCGGCGAGCATCGTGTCGTAACCGTGGCGGAACGGCCCTTTCAGCGCGGCGGTGGCGTCGGCGATCAATTGCGCCTTGGTTGCGGCGGGTGCTTCGAGAGCGGCGACCTTCTTGCGCAAATCGGCGAGCAGGGTGGAGTCCGCTCCGCCGTCGAACGGCGCGCCGGTGATGATCGCCTTCGCATCCGCGCGGGCGGGAGCGAAGTTCACCCGGTTGGGCACGATGCCTGCAGCAGCCTGTTCGCGCATCCGCGCCGCGACTTCGCGCATCACGCGATCGGTGTCGCGCAGCCGTGCGATATAGGCGCGGGCGTCGGCGACCGTATTGACCTTGTGGTTGTTGATGAGCAGGGCAGGAATGTTGCCCGCCGGGCTGCCGTTGGTAGAAACGGGGAAATTCAGCCTGCGGAAGCGGGCCGAGCGGCGCGCCCGCTCCGCCTCATATTCGAACAACCGGTAGCTGACGCGTGCGCCTGCGCCGAGCTGGTCGGGGCGGAACTGGGCGTGCATCGCCTGTAGCTGCCGCTCCGTCAGGGCGAGCGAGCGGGCGGCACCCGCATCGGTATAATCATCCAGCCGGTCGTATTGCGTCTTGAGGCCAAGCTGCGTCTGCGATTCCGGGCTGAGGCTCAGCTGTTCCTCGAACGCCGCGTCGAGGAAACGCAGCAGTGCCGCATCGCGCGCCGTGGTATCGGCCGCCGCCAGCGGCACCGGCGCGCTTGCCTGGAGGATCGGCAAGGCCGGCAACAGCAGCAAAGCAACGACGAAACGCATGAAAAGCCCCCTGTTTTCGAACGCCGTCGCGCCCGTGATCCGATCACGCTAGCACGACGGCGCCCGACCTCAAGACGCGATCAGCCCCGGCGCATCGGCGATGAACCGGTCTAGCACGCCATCCGCGATCTTGACCGCCCCGCCGAACCGCGTGGCGCCGGGGATGGTCTGAACCGCCGCCGCCTGTGCCGCCAGTCGCTTGGCATCGGCGAAATAGCGGGCCGCGGCGGCATTGCCCTGATCGGCAGCGCCCAGGCCTGCCGCAGTCAATTGCAACGCCCGCCCCCACAGCTGCAGCGCGTCGAGCCACGGCCGTGCCTGCGTCGCGAAGCCCGGATCGACCACGCCCGACCGGATGATGTCGGACGCGTCGGCGAGGGCATCGGCCTGGGCGGCGAGATCCGTGATCGCCCGGCGCCGCGCATCGGCGTCGCCATCGGCAAGCCGTTCGCGCACGCCGTCCAGCACCGCCTTCAATCGCGGCGCCTGCTCCTGCCACGGATAGCTACCGAAGGTCGGGGCCAGATGCTGCGTGTCGAAGAAGGCGAGCAGCGCCGCCGTCGCCCGCGTGTCCCCGCCGGCAAGGTCGCGCGCCGCGGCATGCCAGGTGAGGTCCGCATCATAGCCGGCATCGTTCCACGCGAAGGCGAGCACGCCCGCCACCGCGACCCGGCTCGGCGCCTCCTGGTTCATCGGGTTGGACAGGATGCCGGTCAATTCGCCGGACAGCCCCGCCTCGCGCTTGGCATAGGGCGCCAGCAGCAGGCGACCGGCGGACTGGGCGTAATCGTTGACCGGATAATTGTCCCACAGCAGCGTCTTGCGCCCGAAGGCCTTGGTCGCGGCCTTGGCATCGGGGATCGAGATCGCAGGCGGCACCACGTCGGTACCGGTCCATTGCACTACGATCCGCGGGTCCAGCGTCTTGCGCAACGCCGCCTTGTAGGGGCTGTCCTTGGCATCGTAATATTCGGTCGGCACCATGATGAGCGGCCGCGCCTTGGGATCCTTGGCCGTCAGGTCGGCCTGCACTGCGTTCAGCAGGCGGGACTGGGCGATCCCCGCCGCCTCCGCGCCCGAGGCACCGAAAGCCGCCTTGTCCGCTTCGCAATTCCACTTGGTATATTCGATGTCGTCCAGCGCGACGTAGAAGCTGCGGATACCGATGCCGCGCAACGCGTCGAACTTGCGCTCAAGCGCCGCCGCATCGGCGGGATCGGAGAAGCAGATCGAGGGGCCGGGGGAGATGGCGTAGACGAAATCGACGTGATCGGCCCGCGCTCGCTGCGCCAGCGTGCCGAGCGCCGTCAACGTCGCCGCCGGATAAGCCTCACGCCAGCGGTCGCGGGCATAGGGATCGTCCTTGGGGCTGTAGACGTAGGTGTTGGCCTTTACGCTGGCGAGGAAATCGAGATGGCTGGTTCGGTCCGCCATCGACCAGGGTGCACCGTAGAACCCCTCGATGGTGCCGCGGATCGGCATGGCGGGATGATCGCGGATCACCAGCGCGGGCACCGCCGGCCGGCGCACCAGCTGGCGGAGCGTCTGCGCGGCATGGAACAGGCCGTCGGCATCGCGGCCAGCGAGCGTGATGAGCCCCCCGCCCCCACCGCCTGCGGTCACGGCGATGGTATAGCCTTCGGGCCGGTCATCGGGCGCCGCACCGCTCTGCGCCAGCGCGTCGCGTACGATCGCGGCGTCGGCGGCCCCGATGACGACGCGCGTCTGCGCACCGCCCTTGGCCACGCGTTGGGCGGAGGTGACCGCCTGCACGCCAGCCTCGGTCAGGATCGCGCGTACCAGTGCCACCGTCGCCGGATCGGTGCCGGGCGCGGCAACCAGGACCACCGATCGGCCGAGCGCCACGCTGCCCTTGCCCAAGGTCATCGAGACGGGTGTCGGGATGATCGCAGGCAGCGTCGTCGGCTGGACCGCCTGCGCTGCCACCGGCTGCGCCAGCGCCACGGCGGCCACCGTCAGTGCGAGCCTGCCGCCTGTTGCGATACGTCGGATCATTCCCCGCCTCCGGTATTAAAATGGTACTATCGACTAAGCCGATGATCCGCCTGCGGCAAGCGCGACGATTGTACCGCCTGCCGGTCGGCGGTAAGGGAGCGGCATGCATAAAGGCTGCCTGACGTGGTGAAGACACCCGACGAACTGGCGCTGATGCGCCAGTCCGGCCGGCTGCTCGCCTCGGTGTTCGAGATGCTGGATCGGCAGGACCTTGCCGGCCTGTCGACGATGCAGGTCAACGACATGGTGGAACGGTTCATCACCGTCGACTGCGCCGCTCGCCCGGCGAGCAAGGGGCAATATGGCTTTGCCTATGTGCTCAACAGCTCAGTCAACCAGGTCGTCTGCCACGGCGTGCCCGACGATGGCGCGATCATCGCTGACGGTGACATCGTCAATTTCGACATCACGCTCGAAAAGAACGGCTACATCGCCGATTCCAGCAAGACCTATGTCGTCGGGGATGCCTCGCCTGCGGCCCGCCGGCTGGTCCGCGTGGCGCGCGAGGCGATGTGGAAGGGGATCGGCGCCGTCCGCCCCGGCGCGCGGCTGGGCGATATCGGCTTCGCGATCGAACGGCATGCGACCAGCAACGGCTATACCATCGTGCGCGATTATTGCGGCCACGGCATCGGCCGGGAGATGCACGAGGACCCGCAGGTGCTGCATTTCGGCCGGCGCGGCACCGGCGCGACATTGCGCGAAGGCATGGTGTTCACGATCGAACCGATGCTGAACCAGGGCACGCGCAAGGTCGACACCGCGCCCGACGGCTGGACGGTGCTGACCGCGGACGGCAAGCTGTCGGCGCAGTTCGAACACACCGTCGCGGTGACCGCCACCGGGGTCGAGGTGCTGACGTTGCGCCAGGACGAAACCGCACCCCGCGGTTAGCCGCCGGACCGATCAGCGCGGGGTCAGTTGCACCAGCGCGCCGCCGCTGCCGTCACGCAATACCCAGATCGATCCGTTGGGGCCTTCCTCCACCTCGCGGATGCGGGCGCCCAGGCCGATGCGGGCGACCTCGCTGGCGCTGTTGCCCGTCACGCGGACGCGCACGATGCCCTGTTGCACCAGCCCGGCGAGCAGGAAGTCGCCGGTCCAGCCGGCAAAGGCGCTGCCCCGATACTGGATCATGCCGCCCGGCGCGATCACCGGTGTCCAGCTGACCAATGGCGGCGTGTAAGCGGGATTGGTGGCGTGACGGGGGATCGGCGAACCATCGTAATTGTCGCCTTCCGATACGCGTGGCCACCCGTAGTTCTTGCCCGGATCGATCAGGTTGAATTCATCGCCGCCGGCCGGCCCCATCTCCGATTCGAACAGGCGCCCGTCGCTGGCGAAGACCAGGCCGTAGGGATTGCGATGGCCGAGCGACCAGATCTCGGCACGCGCGCCCGCGGTGGACGCGAACGGATTGCCGGCGGCCGCGGCCCCGTCGAGCGTGATCCGCACGATCTTGCCAAGCGTGCCCGACAGGTCCTGCGCCGGCGTGCCCTGCTGCCGTTCGCCGCTGCTGACGAACAGCGTCCGTCCATCGGGCGCGAAGGCAAGCCGCGCGCCCAGCTGACCGCCGGTCGTCGCCGGGGTCGCCCGCCAGATCACCGCCAGATCGTCCAGCCGCGGCGTGGCGCCGACGACCAGCGTCGCGCGGGCGACGGCGAGTTGCTGGCCGCCACTCGCCGGCTCGGCATAGCTCAGCCAGATGCGGTTGTTGGTGGCGAAACCAGGGTCGAGCACGACATCCTGCAACCCCAATTGTCCCGAAAAGACGACGCGCGGCACCCCGGCGACCGCCGTCTTGCCCCCCGTCTGCGTCACCAGCTGCAACTGGCCGGATTTTTCGGTCACCAGCATCCGCCCGTCCGGCAGGAACGTCATCGCCCAGGGATTGTCGAAGGTCGCGACGACGCGCTGGTCGACCACCGTGGTCGGGGGCGTCGCGGTGGCGGTGGGCGACGGGCTGGGCGCGGGGGCCGGGGCGGGCGTGGGGGTCGGCGCCGGCGCTGCGACCGGAGGTGCCTCGCCACCGCTCTCTCCACCGCAACCGCTTGCCGCCATTACCAGCAGCACCGGGATGATATTGCGCCTCGTCATGCCGTCACTCCCGCTGCGATCGTCAGGTAAACGCCTGGAATTGCAGCGGGATGCGCGACAAGAAGGGTAAACCCCGCGTTCAGTCCGTTTCGCCTCGCCAAGGCGGTGCCGGACGCTCCAGGGCCGACGGAGGCTGTCCGCGCGCCTCATGCGGCGCGCGGACGGGGACCGTCAGTCTGCGATGGTCGCGATATCGATGACGAAGCGATACTTCACGTCGCTGCGCTGCATGCGCTCGTAGGCCGCGTCGATCTCTGCCATCCGGATCATCTCGATCTCGGCGACGATGCCGTGCTCGGCACAGAAATCGAGCATCTCCTGCGTTTCGGCGATGCCGCCGATCAGCGACCCGGCGATGCTGCGCCGCTTGAAGATGAGCGCCGACACGTCCGGCGAGGGATGCGCGTGCTCCGGCACGCCGACCAGCGTCAGCGTGCCGTCACGCTTCAGCAGGGCGGTGAACGCATCGAGGTTGTGGCTGGCGGCGACGGTGTCGAGGATGAAGTCGAACGTGTTCGCATGCCGCGCCATCTCGTCAGGGTTTTTCGACACTACGACCTCGTCGGCGCCGAGTGCCAGGGCGTCCTGGCGCTTGCCTTCGGAGGTGGTGAAGGCGACCACATGCGCGCCCAGCGCGTGGGCGAGCTTGACGCCCATATGGCCGAGGCCGCCGATCCCGACGATGCCGACCTTCTTGCCCGGGCCGACGTTCCAGTGGCGGAGCGGCGACCAGGTGGTGATCCCGGCGCACAGCAGCGGTGCGACGGCGGCGAGTTGCCCGGCATCGTGACCGACCTTCAGCACGAACGCGTCCTTGACGACGATCGCCTGCGAATAGCCGCCCAGGGTATGACCGGGCGCATCCGGCGTCGGGCCATTGTAGGTGCCGACGAAGCCGTTTTCGCAATATTGCTCCAGCCCGTCGTCGCAGGCGGCGCAATGCCGGCAGCTGTCGACCATGCAGCCGACGCCGACGATGTCGCCGACCGCGACCTTGGTCACGGACGCGCCGACGGCGGTCACGCGGCCGACGATCTCATGCCCCGGCACGCACGGATAGATGGTGCCGCCCCATTCCGAGCGGACCTGATGAAGGTCCGAGTGGCAGACGCCGCAATAAAGGATGGCGATCGCGACGTCGTCCGCGCCGGGCGCGCGGCGCTCGATCTCGATCGGCTCCAGAGGCGTGTCGGCGGCATAGGCGCCATAGGCTTTGGTGGTCATCGCGGGGGGTTCCTGTATCGATCGGTGAGGCGCAACGCGTTGCGGCGCAGCATGATCCCGAGATATGCGTGTCGCCTGCATCCGATTAGCCGCTATGCGCTGCAAACACTCATGACCCGGATTCAACAATGACCCGGCAGGACCTGGCCGACCTTTCGACCTTCATCACCGTCGCGCGCGAACGCAGCTTCACCCGCGCGGCGGCGCTGCTCGGCGTCACGCCGTCCGCGCTCAGCCATGCGATGCGCGGCCTGGAGGAGCGGCTGGGCCTGCGCCTGCTCAACCGCACCACGCGCAGCGTCACGCCGACCGAGGCGGGCGAGCGGCTGCTGCGGACGGTGGCGGTGCATTTCGACGGGATCGAGGACGAGGTGGCGGCGCTAGGCGAGCTGCGCGATCGCCCGGCCGGTACGGTACGGATCACCGCCGACGAACTCGCCCTGCAACTCGACCTGTGGCCGATGCTGCGCGACGTGCTGCGCGACTATCCCGACATCAAGCTGGAGGTGACGACCGATTACGCGCTGACCGATATCGTCGCGGGCCGCTTCGATGCCGGGGTGCGGCTGGGCGGGATCGTCGACAAGGACATGATCGCGGTGCCGATCGGGCCGGAGATGCGGATGATCGCGGTCGCCGCGCCCGCCTATCTCGCCACGGCGGCGATGCCGGCAACGCCGTACGACCTCGTCCAGCACCGCTGCATCAACCTGCGCCTGCCGACCTATGGCGGCATCTATCCCTGGGAGTTCGAACAGGATGGGCGCGAATTCCGCGTGCGGGTGGACGGGCAGCTGACGTTCAACAGCATCTTTCCGATCCTGCAGGCCGCTCTCGACGGGTTCGGCATCGCCTATCTGATGGAGAACCACGTGCGCCCCTATGTCGACAGCGGGCAGCTGGTGACGATGCTGGGCGACTGGTCGCCGCCGTTCGCGGGCCTCCACCTCTATTATCCCTCCCGCCGGCAGCCGACGCCCGCCTTCGCCGCGATCGCCGCGGCGTTGCGCTACCGTGGCGATGCCGCCGCAACCGCACCGATCCCGTCCGATGCGATTGGCGAGGCACGGGTTTCGGGTTAAGTCGTTCGCCACGGGGAGCGATTGCGCGTGGGGCACATGACTGGAACGACGATCTCGACCGGCAATACGGGGCTGGACGTAGTGTTGAAGGGCGGGTTGCCACGCCACCGCCTGTATCTGCTGGAGGGTGCACCGGGATCGGGCAAAACCACGCTGGCGATCGAATTCCTGCTCGCCGGCGTGAAGCAGGGCGAGCGGGTGCTCTACATCACCCTGTCGGAGACTAAGGAGGAAATCTTGGCGGTCGCCCAGTCGCACGGCTGGACGCTGGACGGGATCGATATCTTCGAGTTCAGCTCCGCCGCCGACGTGCTGGGTGACGGACGCGACCAGTCGATCCTGCACAGCTGGGAAATGGAGCTCGGCCAGACGGTGCAGCTGATCGAGGCGGAGGTGGAGCGTGTCTGCCCGACGCGTGTCGTGTTCGACAGCCTGTCCGAAATGCGCCTGCTCGCGCAGGACCCGCTGCGCTACCGCCGGCAGGTGCTGGCGCTGAAGCAGTTCTTCGCCGGCCGCGACACCACGGTTCTGTTGATCGACGACCTGTCCGGCCATGCCGAGGGGCGCGACGCGCACCTGCACAGCCTGTGTCACGGCGTCGTCACGCTGGAACGGCTGACGCTGGATTTCGGCGCGGCACGGCGGCGGCTGGAGGTCCAGAAGCTGCGCGGCGTCGACTTCGTGGCAGGCTATCACGACATGGCGATCCGCCGCGGCGGCATCCATGTCTATCCGCGCCTGATCGCTGCCGACCGCGTGACCACGTTCGGCGGCGAAGCGGTCGGCAGCGGCATCGCCGAGCTCGACGCCCTGATGGGCGGCGGGCCCTTGCGCGGCACCAGCACGCTCATCACCGGTCCGGCGGGCACCGGCAAGACGACCATCGCGCTCCAGTTCCTCAACGCCGCCTGCGCCCGCGGCGAACGCTGCGCCGTGTTCCAATTCGACGAGCGGATCGGCACGTTGCTGCTGCGCGCCAAAGCCTTCGGCATCGACCTGCAAAGCCATATCGACAGCGGCTGCCTCACCATCCGGCAGGTCGATCCCGCCGAGCTGTCGCCCGGCGAGTTCGCGGCGGCGGTATGCGACGAGGTGGAGGACCGCGGCACCCGGATGATCGTGATCGACAGCCTGAACGGCTATCTCGCCGCAATGCCGCAGGAGCAGCAGCTGATCCTGCAGATGCACGAGCTGTTGTCCTATCTCGGCCAGCGCGACGTCGCGACCTTCCTCATCAACCCGCAGCAGGGGCTGGTGGGGACGATGGCGAACGAACTGAACGTCTCCTACATCGCCGATGCCGTGCTGCTGCTGCGGTTCTTCGAGGCGGATGGCCGGATCAGGAAGGCGATCTCCGTGCTCAAGAACCGCGGGGGCCTGCATGAGGACAGCATTCGCGAATTGCGCATCGATCGCGACGGCGTGCGGGTCGGCGCGCCCCTGACCGGGTTCAAGGGGGTTTTGACGGGGACGCCGGAATATGTCGGATCGGCAGCGCCGTTGATGGAAGAACGGGCTTAACCGCGTGCACAGGCCCGCCGGCGAAGGGTATCGCGTCGCCATCGTCGCCCCTTATGGCCGCGACGCGGACAGCGTCGCCGCGCTGCTGCGCGCGCATGACTACCTGCCCGATGCGCAGCCAGACCTGACGACGCTGGCGGAGACGATCGGCGACGATACCGGTGTGGTACTGGTCACCGAGGAGGCGTTGGCGAGCGGCCGCGCCGCACTGGTCGCGGCGCTGGAGCGTCAGCCCGCCTGGTCCGACATCCCCTTCATCCTGCTGGCGCGCGCGTCGCAGGGACGGGCCGTGGGTACGCTGGATATCCGCCATGGCCTGCCGGTCGGCATCACCAATGTCGTCGTGCTGGAACGCCCGCTGGGATCGGCATCGCTGCTCACCGCCATCGCCTCCGCGATGCGGGCGCGGCAGAAGCAGTTCGAGATGCGCGACCGTCTCGCCGAACTGGCGGACAGCGAAGGGCGGCTGCGGCTGGCGACGGGCGCGGCCGACATCGGCACATGGGATTTCGCACCCGGCTCCGGCGCCTTGCGCTGGGATGCGCGATGCCGGGCGCTTTTCGGCGTCTCGCCCGGCGTTCCGGTCAGCTATGATGGCACCTTCCTCGTCGGGCTGCACCCGGACGATCGCGAGGCGGCGGCGGCGGCGGTCGGCGAGGCGCTCGATCCGGACGGCACCGGCGAATATGACATCGAATATCGCACGATCGGGATCGAGGACGGCATCGAACGCTGGATCGCCGCCAAGGGCGGCAGCATCTTCGTCGATGGCACGGCTGTGCGCTTCATCGGCACGGTGATCGACATCACCGCACGCAAGCGCGCCGAGCTGGCGCTGGCCCAGTCGGAACGCGCACTGAAGCACGAAAGCCGCGAACTCGACCATCTCGCCCGCACGCTGGAACAGAAGGTGGCGGCACGAACCGCCGAACTGGAGGCGGAGATGGCGAGCCGCAGCCGCGCCGAAGCCACCCTGCGCCAAAGCCAGAAGATGGAGGCGGTCGGCCAGCTGACCGGCGGCATCGCGCACGATTTCAACAACATGCTGACCGGCGTTATCGGCGCGATGGATATCATGAAGCGTCGGCTGGCGGCGGGGCGAACCGACGATCTCGAACGGTTCATGGATGCCGCCGCGACATCGGCACAGCGCGCGGCGGCGCTGACCGCGCGGCTGCTCGCCTTTTCCCGGCGCCAGTCGCTCGATGCGCGGGCGATCGACGTCAACGCGCTGACCGCGGGGCTGCGCGACCTGCTGGAGCGATCGATCCGCGAGAATATCGCGCTGGAGATCGTCGCCGCGGACGATCTGCCCGCCGCAGTGGCGGATGCGAACCAGCTGGAAAATGCGATCCTGAACCTCGTCATCAACGCGCGTGACGCGATGCCAGAGGGCGGTCGGCTGACGGTGGAGACGGCGCTCGCCACCCGCGACGCGACACCGCGATCGGACCTCAAGGCGGGCCGCTACGTCACCATCGCCGTGTCGGACACCGGCGTGGGCATGCCCGCCGACGTGCTGGACAAGGTGTTCGAACCGTTTTTCTCGACCAAGCCGATCGGCCAGGGCACCGGCCTGGGTCTGTCGATGGTCTATGGCTTCGCGCGGCAATCGGGGGGCGAGGTGCGCGTGCACAGTACCGTCGGGCTCGGCACGTCGGTGACGCTGTACCTGCCGATCGCGGACGAGGCCGATGGCCCAGCGGACGAGAGCACGCCGGTGGCGGCGCAGCAGGGCCGCGGCGAAGTGGTGCTGCTGGTCGAGGACGACGTGTCCGTCCGATTGCTGGTGCGTGAGGTGCTGGAGGAATTGGGCTATGCCGCGCTGGAGGCGGGCGATGCCGATGCGGCGCTGCCGATCATCCGCTCCGGGCAGCGCATCGACCTGCTCGTCTCCGACGTCGGCCTGCCGGGGATGAACGGACGGCAGCTTGCCGAACTCGCTCGTGCGCAGCGCCCCGAACTGCCGATCCTGTTCGTCACCGGCTATGCCGAGAATGCCGCGATCCGCGCCGGATTCCTTGGTACGGGAATGGACATGATCGCCAAACCCTTTGCAATAGAAGCACTTTCCGCCAAGATTGCGGAGATGATGGCGGCGTGAACCCGCGCGTGACCGTTGCCTTATGTTATTCCCTGCGGCATGCAGCGGGGCGATGACGAACGACGACCACGGGCAGGCGCAGGACGTCGACCCCACGGGCCAGGCCGCAGGTGTGCCCGCAGCCGGCACGATCGATAGCGGCCACGACGATCCGATCGGCCGCCCCGGCCTGCATCACTGGCGCGAAAGCACGATCACCCGCCCCGGCCTGGACGATCGCGGCAGCGTGTTCTTCGCCGCGATCGAGATGACGCGGATGCCGATGATCCTGACCGACCCCAATCAGGACGACAATCCCATCGCCTTCGCCAACAAGGCCTTTTTCGACCTGACCGGCTATGAAGAGCATGAGGTGCTGGGGCGCAACTGCCGGTTCCTGCAAGGCGCGCAGACCGATCGCAATGCCGTCGCCGAACTGCGCGAGGCGGTGGAACAGCGCCAGTCGATCGCACTGGAACTGCTCAACTACCGCCGCGACGGGTCGCCGTTCTGGAATGCGGTGTTCATCGGGCCGGTCTATGACGTGAACGGCAAGCTGCTCTATTTCTTCGCGAGCCAGCTCGACGTGACGCGGCGCCGCAACACCGAGCAAAGCTTCCGCCAGGCGCAGAAGATGGAGTCGATCGGCCAGCTGACCGCCGGCCTGGCGCACGATTTCAACAACCTGCTGCAGGTGGTGAACGGCAACCTCGACCTGCTGTCGGCGGTGACCGAGAGCGAGCGCGCCAAGCGCTACGTCGCCGCCGCGCAATCGGCGGCGGAGCGGGGCGCCAAGCTGACCCGCCAGTTGCTCGCCTTTGCGCGCAAGACCCGGCTGGAGCCGCGGCCGATCGACCTCAGCCACCTCATCACCGAATTCGGCGATGTGATGGAAAGCTCGGTGAGCAAGCGCGTCGAGCTGCACCTCAGCCTGCGCCGCGGCCTGTCTCATGTCGTGGTCGATCCCGACCAGCTGGAAATGGCGCTGCTCAACATCGTCAACAATGCGCGCGACGCGATGCCGGACGGCGGCGTGGTGACCATCGCGACGCTGCCGATGCAGCTGAGCGAGGACAATGCCGGCGAACTCGCGCCGGGCAGCTACGTCATGCTGGAGGTGCGCGACGAGGGCGTCGGCATGCCGGCCGAGGTGCTGGAGCGCGCGACCGAGCCGTTCTTCACCACCAAGGGCGTGGGCCAGGGCACGGGCCTGGGGCTTGCGATGGCGACCGGCTTCGTGCGGCAATCCGGCGGCCGTCTCGATATCGAGAGCGAGGCGGGCCGCGGCACGACGGTGCGGATGATCTTTCCGACGGCGCGCGCGACGCTGGCCGCGACGGCGGAGGAGCAGGAAAGCGGGCCGGTGGTCGCCGCCCCCGAGCCCCCCAATGGCTATACCGAGCACGTCCTGATCGTCGAGGATAATGAGGAAGTGCTGGCGATTGCGAGCGAGATCCTGACCAGCGCCGGTTATCGCGTCACTACCGCGATCAGCGGCGAACAGGGGCTGAAGACGTTCGAAAAGGTGCATGCCGACGATCATGTCGACCTGCTGTTCACCGACCTCGTGATGCCGGGCGGGATGAACGGCCTGATGCTGGCCGATGCGGTGATCGAACGCGATCCGAGCGTGTCGGTGTTGCTCACCACCGGCTATAACGAGGAACTGGTGGTGAACGGGCCGCGCAAGCGTGCGACCGACGTGCTGAGCAAGCCCTATCGCCGCACCGAATTGCTCGACCGGGTGCGTCAGGCGCTCAACCGGCGCGGCAGCGGCGGCCCGCGGCGGCAACGATCGGATTTCGGCGCTGCCGAAGCCTGAAGGGCGGCGCCATCGGCTTCGTCGGGTTTCCGGAGATGGGGTGGTGGGCGCTGACGGGCTCGAACCGCCGACCCTCTCGGTGTAAACGAGATGCTCTACCAACTGAGCTAAGCGCCCCCTCGCGGGGTTCGCCTCCCCTGCCAAAGCGGGCGGCGATCCGCAAGGGGGCGTGGGGATCCGATCAGGCGGGATCGGCCTTGCGTGCGGCGACCATATAGCTGCGCATCGCCTCGCTGGCGCGCGGTGCCAGCGCCATGAAGGCGCGGCGGCGGTCGACCGGGTCGGGGTGGCGGACGAACAACCCCATGTCAGACATCTTGGCGATCCAGCGCAGCGCCGTGGTCGGCGCGACGCCGGCGGCGATGCACAGGCTGGAGACGCTGACCCGCGTTCCCTCCAGTTCGGCGGCGAACAGGTCGAGCAGCATGTCCCAGGCCGGATCCTCGAACAATCCGTCGCCGATGAACTGTCCGAAGAATTTGGCGCGCAGGCGGCGCAGCTGGATCATGTGGCGAACCTCCTGCGCGCTGACCGCCTGCGTGCGGACGGCGGGTTCGCTTTCGAAACCGCGGCGGCGGTCGGCGATTTCTCGCGGCATGGCCGATGCCGGTGCGGGGCCGGCGAGGCCGGCGAGCAGCCGGGCGATGTGCGCGACCTCGTTATTGAGGCGCTGGAGCCGCTCGCGGTCGTTCTCCTCGTGCAGCGTGTCGTGGAGCATCGGTGCGTGCACGCGGGCAGCGGCGGCGAGCGCGACCACGCGATCCGCTGGGGTCGGATCGCACAGCAGGACCGCGTGGCTGCCGAGGACGTGGGCGGCGACGAGATCGATCTGGTCGGCGGAGAGCGCGATCACCGCCGACACCGCCGCCTGTTCGACATAGCGTGCGATCCGCGGCAGCTCGGCATCCAGCACGTCGGCCGGCACGCCCGCGGTGTCGCATACGATCACCGGCCAGGTCGCCAGCCGCGGCAGCGTCGCGGCGACGGCGCCCCAATCGATCCGTTGCAGCAGACGACCGCCCGCCAGCCGGATCGCCGCCTCCGCCTCGGCGGCCGATATGTCCGCCGCGATCAGCAGCATC
This sequence comes from Sphingomonas sp. SP5, assembly GCF_058313455.1. NCBI lineage: Bacteria > Pseudomonadati > Pseudomonadota > Alphaproteobacteria > Sphingomonadales > Sphingomonadaceae > Sphingomonas > Sphingomonas sp. SP5. The sequence goes on from NZ_JBZFLF010000006.1 coordinate 74,060, forward strand.
GCCCGGCCCGCCGTCGTATATGCCCCTGCCGAACCGATCGGCTCGTCCCCCGCCGGGCCGCCGCTTCGGCGCCCGCGCAGCATCGTATGTCCCATGGCCGCAGGATAAGGCGTGGCGGGGAAGGTGCGCCCCCTGTTACCTCCATTTCGGGACTGATGCAGGTTTGCGCCATGAACCCCGCAGCCTATCATCTCCGAAACGGACCTACCATCACTATGGCGCGCCGCGTTCAATCGAGCGACTTGACGATCTCCTCCACCATCTTCTTGGCGTCGGCGAGCAGCATCATCGTGTTGTCCATGTAGAAGACGTCGTTGTCGACGCCGGCATAGCCGACACCGCCCATCGAGCGCTTCACGAACAGCACCGTCTTCGCCTTTTCGACGTCGAGCACCGGCATGCCGTAGATCGGCGAGGTCTTGTCGGTCTTGGCGGCGGGATTGGTGACGTCGTTGGCGCCGATGACGAAGGCGACGTCGGTCTGCGCGAATTCGGAGTTGATATCCTCCAGCTCGAACACCTCGTCATAGGGGACGTTCGCCTCGGCGAGCAGCACGTTCATATGGCCGGGCATGCGGCCTGCGACCGGGTGGATTGCATATTTGACGCGGACGCCATGCTCTTTCAGCTTGTCGGCCATCTCGCGCAGCACGTGCTGCGCCTGCGCCACCGCCATACCGTAGCCGGGGACGATGACGACCTGTTCGGCCTGGCTCATCAGGAAGGCGGCGTCCTCGGCGGAGCCGCGCTTCCACGGGCGGTCGACCTTGGCGCCGTCGCCGCCCCCGCCGCCGCTCTCCGCGCCGAAGCCGCCTGCGATGACGCTGATGAAGCTGCGATTCATCGCGCGGCACATGATGTAGCTGAGGATCGCGCCCGAGGACCCGACTAGCGCGCCGGTGATGATCATCGCGCTGTTATGCAGCGTGAAGCCCATCGCCGCCGCCGCCCAGCCCGAATAGCTGTTCAGCATGCTGACCACGACCGGCATGTCGGCGCCACCGATCGGGATGATGAGCAGGAAGCCGATCGCGAAGGAGAGGATCGTGATCGTCCAGAACACCCAGGGGCTCTGATCCTGCGTGAAATACGCCACCAGCAGCAGGATCGCGGCGAGTACGCCCAGGTTGATGACGTGGCGGCCGGGCAGCATGATCGGCTTGCCGCCCATGTTACCGTTCAGCTTCAGGAAGGCGATGACGCTGCCCGAGAAAGTGATCGCGCCGATCGCGACGCCGAGGCCCATCTCGATCCGGCTGACCTGATGGATCGCGGCGAACGGCTGGCCGATCATCGGAATGACCATGTCGGCGATGCCGAAGGCGACCGGGTTCAGATAGGCGGCGCACGCGACCAGTACCGCCGCCAGGCCGACGAGGCTGTGGAAGGCGGCGACGAGCTGCGGCATCGCGGTCATCGCGATGCGGCGGGCGGTGGTGATGCCGATGACCGCGCCGATACCGATCGCGGCGAGGATTTCGACGATGGTCACGAAGTCGATCCGCGCGAACAACGGCCCCGTCGAGGCGACTACGCCCGAGGCGTCGGTCAGCACCAGCCCCACGGCCTGCAGCGGCACATGCGTCACCAGCGTCGTCACGACGGCGATGGTCATGCCGATCATGCCGAAGCGGTTGCCGCGCTGGCTGGAGGTCGGCGACGACAGGCCGCGCAGGGCGAGGATGAAGCACACCCCGGCGATCAGATAGGCGAGCGCCGCGAACGAGCTGCCGGCGGTTGCGTGTTCCATCCTGTCCCCCTGTCCGTCATCCCAGCGAACGCTGGGATCTTTCTCCGCGGGCATATTCCCGTGGCATGAGACCCCAGGCTTCGCTGGGGTGACGCATTAGTGTTTCGTCGTTCAGTGCTTGGCCGGTGCCGGCCGGTCCTTCTTCTTGTACATGGCGAGCATGCGGCTGGTGACCGCGAAGCCGCCGAAGATGTTGATGCTGGCGAGCACCACGCCGAGCAGGCCGAGCCATTTCGAAGAGGCGCTGCCCGCCGCCGCGCCGGCGATCAGCGCGCCGACGATGATGACCGAGGAGATCGCGTTGGTCACCGCCATCAGCGGCGTATGCAGCGCCGGGGTGACGGACCAGACGACGTAATAGCCGACGAAACACGCCATCACGAATATCGACAGGATCGCAACGAAGTCCATCACCGTCTCCTTTATGCTGCAAGCCGCCGCGGCTGCGGCACCGTGCGGCCCATCTCCTCAGCCGCTTCGAGCCAGCAACGCACCGCGTCATACGCATTGTCCAATGCCTCCTGCGGCGTCTCGCCATCGGATCGACAGCCCGGCAGTTCCGGCACGATCGCTGCGAACCCGCCGCCGTCGCTGTGAGTCAGCGGCACGATATCGACTTCGTAATCCTGAGGGTTCATGCGTGCTGCTCCCGGACCGCGTCCACAAACCTGACCAGTTCGCGGATATAGACGGGCTTGATCGGTCGATGCGCCGGTATGGTCAGGATCAGCGGCATCGACGGATGTTTCACCTTGTAATGTGACCCCTTCCGCGGCGGCGTGCAAGCGATGCCGAAGGCGTCACACACCCTTTCAATGTCTGCGATGCGCCAGTCGCGCGGCACGTGCCGCATGCGTTCGAGAAGCGCATCCGCATCCACCGTCAGGCGAGCAGCCGCGCGTTGACGACCTGGCCCTGGCTGGTCAGCCGCACGGCATCGCCGATCTCGGCGTCCAGCACCGGCCTGCCCTGTTCCTTGTCCCAGAAGGTCGAGAGGAAATTGTAGAGGTTGCGGCTGAACAGCGCCGAAGCATCGGCGGGCAGACGGCCGGCGACGTTGCGATGGCCAACGATCTTGACGCCGTGCCGTTCGACGATCTCGCCTGCGACTGCGCCCTCGACGTTGCCGCCCTGTTCGACCGCGAGGTCGACGATGACGCTGCCCGGTTTCATGCTGGCGACCTGCGCGTCGCTGATGAGGCGCGGCGCGGGACGGCCGGGGATCAGCGCGGTGGTGATGACGATGTCCTGCTTGGCGATGTGGGCGGACACCAGCTCGGCCTGCGCCGCCTTGTAGGCGTCGCTCATCTCGCCGGCATAGCCGCCTGCCCCCTCGCCCTCGATGCCCGCGACATTCTCGACGAAGATCGGCTTGGCACCGAGGCTCTGGATCTGTTCGCGCGTCGCCGAGCGGACATCGGTGGCTGACACCTGCGCGCCCAGCCGCCGCGCGGTGGCGATCGCCTGCAATCCGGCGACGCCGACGCCCATCACGAACGCCTTGGCGGCGGAGACGGTGCCGGCCGCGGTCATCATCATCGGAAAGGCGCGGCCATATTCCGCCGCGGCGTCGAGCACCGCCTTGTAGCCGGCGAGGTTGGATTGCGAGGACAGGATGTCCATCGACTGCGCGCGGGTGATGCGCGGCATGAACTCCATCGCCAGTGCTTCATAGCCCGCCGCGGCATAGGCATCGACGCGGGCACGATCGCCGAAGGGATTGAGCCCGGCGACGATCCAGGCGCCCTGCGCCGCACCGGCGAGGCTGGCAGGATCGGGGCCCTGCACGCCGAGGACAATATCCGCGCCGGCCAGCGTCGCCGTGCGATCGCCGACGGCGGCGCCGGCATCGGCATAGGCCTGATCGGCGTAGGTGGCGGCGCTCCCCGCCCCCGCCTCGACCGCGACGCTCGCACCCAGCGCGGCGAATTTCTTTACGGTTTCGGGCGTGGCGGCCACGCGCCTCTCGCCGTCGGCATGTTCCTTGAGGACGGCGATCTTCATGTCTGCGCTTACGCGATCAGCCAGATTACGAACACGGCGATGATCGCGCAGGCGACCGTGCCCCATTTCATCATGGCGGTCACGCTCGAATAGGTCGCCACATGCGCCTTCATGTCACCGTTGCCGGCCATCATCCAACCCCTGCTTGCGTCAGGCATGCGCCATCGTTGGCGGTTACCTGCCCGCAAAGCCGCGCCGCCGTCAAGGCAAGCGATCCGTGTCGCCGCTTAAGTCCGCCTTTACCGGCGCACTGTATCACCTGCCCCGAACCGGGACGGGAATAATTATGACGCGCAATGGCCAGCGGCTGCTTCTGCTGATCGACGACGAACCCGCGCAGCGTCGGCTGGTGTCCGCGCTGGCGGCCCGCGCCGGCTGGCGATCGATCTTCGCCGCCGACGGCGAGATGGCGCTGGCGCAGCTCGGCACGCAGGACGGGATGCAGCTGGATGCCATCCTGCTCGACCATTGGACGCCCGATGCCGATGCGGCGCCGCTGATCGCCGAATTGCGCGAGCGGCGCCCTGCCCTCCCCATCCTGATGCTGACCGCCAACGGATCGGTGGCGCATGCCGTGGCGGCGATGCGGGCGGGCGCGACCGATTTCCTGGTCAAGCCGCTGGCGCCGGAACGGCTGCTCGCTGCGCTGGAGGCGGCGGTCGCCGGCACCGCGGCGGGGGAATTGCGACCGCTGACCGAGAAGATCCCGGCGCTGCTCGCCTTCGACGAGATCGTCGGGTCGTCGCCCGATTTCCGCGCGGCGCTGGCGATCGCGGCCAAGGCGGCGCGGGCGCGGGTGCCGGTGCTGGTCGAGGGCGAGAGCGGCGTCGGCAAGGAAGTGGTCGCCGATGCGATCCACGCCGCCAGCCCGCGCGCCAAGAAGGCGATGGTGACGGTGAATTGCGGCGCCATTCCCGCCAACCTCGTCGAATCGGAATTGTTCGGGCACGAGAAGGGCGCGTTCACCGGCGCCTTCGAACGCAAGATCGGCAAGTTCGCCGATGCCGACGGCGGCACCATCCTGCTCGACGAGATCGGCGAGATGCCGCTCGAGACGCAGGTCAAGTTGCTGCGCGTGCTGCAATCGGGCGAGATCCAGCCGATCGGGGCGCGCCATGCCCGCGAGGTCGACGTGCGCGTGATCGCCGCGACCAACAAGAAGCTGCTCGAAGAGGTGGAGGCGGGCCGGTTCCGCGAAGACCTGTTCTACCGGTTGAACGTGGTGCAGGTGACGATCCCGCCCTTGCGCGAGCGGCTGGGCGACGTGCCGGCGCTGGCCCGGCACCTGCTCGCCCGGATCGCGCAGCAGCCGGGGCTGCGATCGCTCGGCATCACCGACGATGCGCTGGCGCTGCTGGTGCAATATGACTGGCCGGGCAACGTCCGCCAGTTGCAGAACGCGCTGTTCCGCGCGGCGGTGCTGTGCGAGGGCGCGGCGCTGACCCGTGCCGATTTCCCGCAGATCGCCGCGCTGGGCGACCGCCGGCCCGGGCTGGTCGGATCGACGCCCGCATCGGGCGCCGGCGTCACCCTGTTCCGGCCGGACGGCAACCTGCGCCCGCTCGAGGACATCGAGGCGGATGTGATCCGCCTCGCCATCGGTCACTATCGCGGGCGGATGACCGAGGTCGCACGGCGGCTGGGGATCGGCCGCTCGACGCTGTACCGCAAGCTGGGCGAACTCGGCATCGACAACGCGGCCGCTTGACGCCGCTACCAAAGGATTCCCTTCACCGGCTTCAGCGGCGGCGGCGCTTCGTCGCCGATCGACTGGAGCAGATCGATCTCGATCGTCCGGCACATCGCCGACAGCGGCAGATCGTGGACGGTGTTGGCGAACGGATCGACCAGATCGTCGCCGATTGCCAGCACGGCGAGGAACATCAGGCCGGCGAGCGTCGAGCCGAGCGGCGTCGCGAAGCCCAGCGTCTCGACCAGGCCGATCGGCAGCAGCACGCAGAAGATGTGCACGAACAGCGAGGGCAGGAAGCGGTATTGGTTGGGCAGCGGCGTGTTCTTCAGCCGCTCCATGCCGCCTTGCGAATTGGCGATATCGACCAGCACCGATTCCATCTGCGTCTGCTGGATGGTGTCGATCCAGCCCTGGCGGCGCGCATCGTCGATGCGGCGGCCGGTGCCGTCGAGCAGGCCGTTGGCGATGTTGGTGCGCGCGAGCGACGGCGTCGCCTCGCCATGCGACAGGTAGCGCAGCACCTCGTCATCGACCGGCTGGCGTCGCAGCTGGCAGCGCAGCGCGTTCACATAGGCGATCTGGCGCAGGACGATCGTGCGCTTCAGATCGAGCGCCTCGGCGGGCAGGAAATTGCGCGCTTCGCGGCTGAGGTTGCGCGAGGCGTTGATCATCAGGCCCCACAGCGAGCGCCCTTCCCACCAGCGTTCATAGGCGGAATTGCTGCGAAAGCCGAGGAACAGCGCCAGCACCGAGCCGAAGAGGGTGAGCGGCAGCGACGGCGCCTTGAACGGCAGGACGTAATAGGTGACGGTGACCGCGACGTCCCAGACGAACAGGATGGTGAGCGGCTTCCAGACCTCTGAGATGATCTGGCGCAGGCGGGGGGTGGAACTGACGATCATGTTGCCTCTTTGTCGGACCGCGATGTAGCCGCTCAACTTATCCGTCGCGCAATTGCTGCGTTGCAAAACGTTGCCGTTCCGGACTTTATCCCCGGGACGGCGTACTTATCCGCCGACCAGCGCGCGGTCGCGCAGGCCGCGCCATATCTTCAGCGCCTGGACGGTGGCCGCGACATCGTGGACGCGGAGCAGCTGCACGCCCGCCTCCGCTCCCTTGAGGGCGAGGGCGAGGCTGCCGCCGAGGCGGGCCGTTACCGGTGCCTCGTTGTCGAGGGCGCCGATCATCCGCTTGCGGCTGGCGCCGAGCATGATCGGGCAGCCGAGGCCGTGGAAGATCGCCAGCCCGTTGATGAGCGCGAGATTTTCGGCGAGCGTCTTGCCGAAGCCGATGCCGGGATCGACGATGATCCGCCCGCGATCGATGCCGGCCGCGGCGACGGCGGCGATGCGCGCCTCCAGCCAGTCGAACACCTCGGTCAGGACGTCGCGATAGCCGGTGCGGGCGTGGCCGCCCTCCCTGGGATCGGGCGAGTGCATCAGGACGACGGGGCAGCCGGCGCGCCCCACCACCTCCAGCGCGCGATCGTCCCACAGCAGGGCGGAGACGTCGTTGACGAGGCTGGCGCCGGCAGCGAGCGCCGCCTCCATCACCGCTGCCTTGCGCGTGTCGATCGAGACGGGGGTGCCGCTGCGGGCGAGACGTTCGGTGACGGGGACGATGCGGGCGATCTCGTCGCCCTCCCACACCTGCGCCGCGCCCGGCCGTGTTGATTCGCCGCCGAGATCGACCAGCGCCGCGCCGGCCGCCGCCATGTCGACGCCGGCGGCGGCGGCGGCGTGCGGATCGGCATGGTGCTGGCCGCCGTCGGAGAAGCTGTCGGGCGTGACGTTGAGGATGCCGGCGACCAGCGGCTGGTCGAGGCGGAGGATGCGCTCGCCCAGGTGAAGCGGTGCGCGCGGTGCGGTGATCGCGGCGTGGAGGGCCTGGGCGCGGTCGCCGAGCGTGGCGACGTCCGTGACGGGCACGGTGCGGCGGCGGCCGTCCGCGATCACCTCATAGGCGGCGAACCATTGCAGGCCGCCGGCGAGGCGCGCGACCGTATCGTCGGCGTGGGTTACGGGCGTGTCGACGAACTGGACGGGGCGCAGGTGGAGGGTCATCGCCGGTGTGTCCCCGGTTGGGTCCAACATGGCAAGGCTTCAATCCTGCCCGGAACGGGGAGGTGGCAGCGAAGCTGACGGAGGGGGGCTTCCACAGGGCGATCTCGCTTGTGGAGAGCCCCCTCCACCACGCCTTCGGCGCGGTCCCCTCCCCGTGCCGGGGAGGATTTTAGGGTTGCGTGGCCAGGAGATACGTCTGGCGCAGCGTATCGATGGGCTGGAGCTTGCCTTCGCCCTCGTGGTGCCAGAAGGTCCAGCCGTTGCACGCGGGGGCGCCTTGCAGCGTGGCGCCCAGTTTGTGGATCGAGCCGGCGGCGCCGCAGTCGGACAGCAGGCTGCCGTCGGCGCGGACGGTGACGCGGAAGCGGCGCCTGGCGTCGGTGAGCACCGCGCCGGGCGTCAAATACCCGTTCTCGACCAGCACGCCGAACGCGACCTTGGGCTGCTGGCGCGGGCTCTGCATCGTCGACAGGGCCGATTCGTCGAGGGGGAGCGCCGCGGCGATCCGCTCCTGCGCGGCTTCGATATAATCGCCCTCGCGCTCGATGCCGATCCAGCGGCGCCCCAGGCGCTTGGCGACGGCGCCCGTCGTGCCGGTGCCGAAGAAGGGATCGACCACCACGTCGCCCGGCTTGGTGCAGGCGAGCAGGATGCGATACAGCAGCGCCTCGGGCTTCTGGGTCGGGTGGACCTTCACCCCGCCCTTCTTGAGCCGTTCCTGCCCGCCGCAGATCGGGAATTCCCAATCCGAGCGCATCTGCAACTCGTCGTTGAGCGTCTTCATGCTGCGGTAGTTGAAGGTGTATTTGGCGCCTTCGCCCTTTGCCGCCCAGATCAGCGTTTCATGCGCATTGGTGAAGCGGGTGCCGCGGAAGTTGGGCATCGGATTGGCCTTGCGCCAGACGATGTCGTTGAGGATCCAATAGCCGAGGTCCTGCACCGCCGCGCCGACGCGGAAGATGTTGTGATAGCTGCCGATCACCCAAATCGTGCCGTCATCCTTGAGGATGCGGTGCGCTTCCGCGAGCCAGGCCCGGGTGAAGGCGTCATAGGCGGCGAAGGTATCGAACTTGTCCCAATCGTCGGTGACCGCATCGACGTGGCTGCCGTCGGGCCGGAACAGCTCGCCGCCGAGCTGGAGGTTATAGGGCGGATCGGCGAAGATCATGTCGACCGACTTGTCGGGCAGCGCCCGCATCATCGCGATACAGTCGCCGCGCAGGATCGTGTCGAGCGGCAGCACCGGCGCCGGTGCCGGCGTCAGTCCATCCTTGCGCGCCGCGACCCGCGGCTGCCTGACCTTCTCGATAACCGACATCATGTCCCCCTTGCCCGCCTATTCGCGCCAAACACCGGACTCGCGTCAAGTCGGCAATGGTTAACGAGGGGAATTGCGATCGGGTTAACGCGGCCGGCCATGCCCTCTTGCGCGCAAGATATGGGGAGGCCGATTCGCGGGCTGCCCCCAGCCTTGGGGGTGTGACTCAAAAGACTCATGCCGGCGATTGGTGCGGGCCGACCGGGTGGAACAGCGGACCGGCGGCCGCATCGTGGGAATATGGCGGCGTGATTCGGGCAAAGGCGGCGGCGACGGGGGCGAAGCTGCGGCGGTGGATCGGCGTCGGGCCGTGCTCGGCGAGGGCGGCGAGATGGTGCTTGCAGCCATAGCCCTTGTTCGAATGCCAATGGTATTGCGGCCAGGTGGCGGCATGATCGAGCATCAGCGCATCGCGCGTATGCTTGGCGACGACCGAGGCGGCGGCGATCGACAGGCTGTGCGCATCGCCCGACACGATGGCGGTGGCGGGCCAGGACCAGCGCGGCAGGCGATTGCCGTCGACCAGCACATGGCCGGGATCGCAACCCAGCTTCGCGACCAGCGCCTCGACGGCGAGCGTCATCGCCTTCATCGTCGCCCAATAGATGTTGAGCGTGTCGATCTCGGCCGGCTCGACCACGCCGAGGCCCCAGACGGCGCGGGTCTGGATGAGACCGCACAGGCGCGCCCGCTCGGCGGCGGAAAGCTTCTTCGAATCGTCGATGCCGCGCGGAATGCCCCTGGCGGGCAGCACCACGGCGGCGGCGACCACCGGCCCCGCGAGCGGCCCCCGCCCCGCCTCGTCCACCCCGGCGACGGGGGGCAGGCAGGTCTTTTCGTGCTTCAGGCCGGGCATCGGGCGGTCAGTGCGGCAAAGGGCGTGACGCCCAGCGTGTGTCCCATGGGGCCATGCCCTGCGCCAAGGCCGGGGGCCGCGGCAAGCGCCGCCTGCACGTATGCGATGGCCCGCCCCACGGCGTCGGTGAGGTCCAGCCCTTCGGCGAGGCCGGTCGCGATGCCGCTGGCGAGCGTGCAGCCGGTGCCATGGCTGTGGCGGGTGACGATGCGCGGATGGGTCCAGACCGCCTCCGTCCCGTCGGCGGCGATCAACCGATCCTCGATCCGGTCGCCGTCGGCATGGCCGCCCTTGACCAGCAACGCCGCGCCCTTCGCGCGCACCGCCGCCTCCCCGCCGAGCGCGGAGAGTTCGGGCAGGTTGGGCGTGACGACCGCGGCGCATGCCATCAACCGGTCGAAGGCGGAGATCGTCGCTGCGTCGGCCAGCACCGAGCCGCTGGTCGCGACCATGACGGGATCGAAGACGATCGGCACGTCGAGCGCCTCGAGCAGGTCGGCGACCGCCTGCGCGGTGGCGGCGGAGCCGATCATGCCGATCTTCACCGCATCGATGCCGAGATCGTCGATCACGCTCATCATCTGCGCGACGACCATATCCACAGGGATGGCATGCACCGCCTGCACGCCCAGCGTATTCTGCGCGGTGATCGCGGTAATCGCGGTCATGGCGTGGCCGCCGAGCATGGTGACGGTCTTAATATCCGCCTGGATCCCGGCGCCGCCGCCCGAATCGGACCCGGCGATGATGAGGACACGGGGGATCATGGGTGGGTCCGGAAGTTGGCGAAGTTTACACTACGTGCGCGTCGGAATCGCCCTTTGCAGGGGGTTCGGGCGTCTGCGGTGGCGGGGGTTTGGCTGGTGGGGTGAGCCATGGTTTCCTCCATGGCACAAAGCGGGGGGCGTAGGACAGAGGGCTGATTGTTCGCGCGAAGACGCGAAGGCGCGAAGAGGCTGCGCTTGCGGCAGGTGTGGTCTTCATCCCCGTGTCTTGCGTTGGGCGTTGGAGAGAGCTGCCGCGGCAACGGGCGAGCGCTCTTTGCGTCTTCGCGTCTTTGCGTGAACCCGCCTTGGTCATCCCGGCGTTCGCCGGGATGACGGGAAGTGCGTCAGCTCTGGAAGCGGCGCCGGGTGTCCGCCGGGTGCGCCTTCAGCGTCTTGGCCGTGCGGGTGGGGCGGTCGAGGAGTTCGCCGCCGCAATGGGGGCAGCGTTCGTCGAGGTCGTCGGCGCAGGTCGTGCAGAAGGTGCATTCGACCGAGCAGATGAACGCGCCGGGGCTGTCGGCGGGCAGGTCGGCGCCGCAGCGTTCGCAGTCGGGGCGCATCGCCAGCATCAGGCGGCCGCCTCGCGCACCGCGTCGCAGATGCGGTCGACCAGCGTCTCGACCTGGCGGGCGTCGTCGCCCTCCGCCATCACGCGGATCACCGGCTCGGTGCCGGAGGGGCGGATGACGAGGCGGCCGGTGCCGGACAGTTCCGCCTCGGCAGCGGCGATCACCTGCTTGACCGACTCCGCTTCGAGCGGCTTGCCGCCCGAGAAGCGGACGTTCTTGAGCAATTGCGGCAGCGGCTCGAAGCGGTGCAGCACCTCGCTGGCCGGGGCGCCCGACCGCTTCAGTTCGGCGAGGACCTGTAGCGCGGCGACGAGGCCATCGCCGGTGGTGCCGTAATCCGACAGGATGATGTGGCCCGATTGTTCGCCGCCGACATTGTAGCCCGATCCGCGCATCTTTTCGAGCACGTAGCGGTCGCCGACCGCGGTGCGGACGAGGCCGAGGCCCTGCGAGCGGAGGTGCCGTTCGAGGCCGAGGTTGGACATGACGGTGGCGACGAGGCCGCCGCCCGCCAGCCGCCCGGCGCGTGCCCAGCCCGCCGCGATCGTCGCCATCAGCTGGTCGCCGTCGACCACCCGGCCCTTTTCGTCGACGACGATCAGCCGGTCGGCATCGCCATCCAGCGCGATGCCGATGTCGGCGCCCGACGCCACCACCGTTTCCGACAGCGTCTGCGGCGCGGTGGAGCCGACGCCGGCGTTGATGTTGGTGCCGTTGGGGATGACGCCGATCGCGACCACGTCGGCGCCGAGTTCCCACAGCGCCGCGGGCGCGACCTTGTAGGCGGCGCCGTTGGCGCAATCGATGACGATGCGCAGGCCGTCGAGGCGCAGGTTTTCGGGGAAGGTCGCCTTGGCGAAATGGATGTAGCGGCCCTGCGCGTCGTCGATGCGGCGGGCGCGGCCGATCTGCGCCGATGGGGCGAGCGGGACGTCACCCGAATCGGCGCCGTCGATCAACTGCTCGATGGTGAGTTCGGCATCGTCCGACAATTTGTAGCCGTCCGGCCCGAACAGCTTGATGCCGTTGTCGGCGAAGGGGTTGTGGCTGGCCGAGATCATCACGCCGATGTCGGCACGCATCGACTGGGTGAGCATCGCCACCGCCGGCGTCGGCAGCGGGCCGACCATGACCACGTCCATGCCGACGCTGGTGAAACCCGCGACCAGCGCCGATTCGAGCATATAGCCCGACAGGCGCGTATCCTTGCCGATCAGCACGCGATGCTTGTGGTCGCCGCGCTGGAAATAGGCGCCGGCCGCCATGCCGACCTTCATCGCCATCGCGGCGGTCATCGCGCCAGCATTGGTGGCGCCGCGAATGCCGTCGGTGCCGAAATATTTCCTTGCCATTGCCTGCGATCCGTTCCGCTATGCCGCTTCCGTCCGATCCCCGATGCGCCAAGGAACTCGATGTCGCAAGCCACCCGTATCCTGCTGGCGCTGGTCGCCGGCATCGCGCTCGGCATCACCGCGGTCGCCGCCGACCGGCAGGTGGCGCTGGCGGCCGTCACCGTCACCCAGCCGATCGGCGAGGCGTGGCTGCACGCACTCCAGATGGTGATCGTGCCGCTGATCGTCGGGCTGCTCGTCACCGGCATCGCCGCCACCGCGGAAGCGGCGCGGGCCGGACGGATCGCGGGGCGGGCGGTGGCGCTGTTCGTGGTGATATTGTGGTCGACGACGCTGATGTCGGCGGCGGTGATGCCGCTGCTGCTCGACCTGTGGCCGCTGCCGCAGGCGTGGTCGGCGGCGTTGCGCGCGGCGCTGACCGAGGTGCCGGCGACGGGCAAGGTGCCGACATTGGTCGATTTCTTCAACACGATCGTGCCGACCAACATCGTCGCGGCGGCGGCGGGGGATGCGTTCCTGCCGCTGACCGTGTTCACGCTCGCCTTCGCGTTCGCGATCACCCGGCTGGAGGCCGAATCGCGCGAGCGGCTGGTCGGGCTGTTCCGCAGTATCACCGATGCGATGCTGGTCATCATCGGCTGGGTGCTGCGCCTCGCGCCGATCGGCATCTTCGCGCTCGCCTATGGCGTCGGCGCGCGGACCGGCGCGGCGGCGTTCGGGGCGCTGGTCCATTACATCGTGCTCGTCTCGACGATCGGGTTCATCGTGATGCTGGCGGGCTATGGCGTCGCGCGGTTCGCCGGCGGGGTGCCGCTGGGGCGGTTCGCGCGCGCGATCGCGCCGGCGCAGGGGATCGCGGTGAGCACGCAATCCTCGCTCGCCTCGCTGCCGGCGATGCTGAAGGGATCGGAAGCGATCGGCGTCGCGCCGGCGACGGCGGGGATCGTGCTGCCGGTGGCGGTGGCGATCTTTCGCGCGACGAGCCCGGCGATGAACCTGGCGGTGGCGCTGTACGTGGCGCACTGGCTGGGGGTGGCGATCGGGCCGGGACAGCTTGCCGCGGGGGTGGCGACGGCGGCGATCACGACGATGGGATCGGTGTCGCTGCCCGGCACGATCAGCTTCTTCGCCAGCGTGGCGCCGGTCGCCTTCGCGATGGGGGTGCCGATCGAGGCGCTGGGCCTGCTGGTGGCGGTGGAGACGGTGCCGGACCTGTTCCGGACGGTGGGCAACGTGACGATGGATGTGGCGGTGACGAGCGTGGTGGGCAAATCCTCCCCGGCACGGGGAGGTGGCGCGCTGGAAGCGTGACGGAGGGGGGCTTCCACGGGCGATGGCGCTTGCGGAAGCCCCCCTCCACCGGCTGCGCCGGTCCCCCTCCCCGTGCCGGGGAGGATTTGCTTACTTCACGCCGTGCATCCACTTCTTGAGCGGCCAGGAGAGGATCAGCAGGACGATGCCGAGCCCGATCGCCCATTCGGCGATCAGGGTGAAGACGCCGTTGTAGGTGTCGAGGCTGACCTTGAGGTTGGTCACCTGTCCGCCGACCGTCTCGACGCTGGCGACCTGCGCGATCATGCCGGCGAAATATTGCGCGACGGAGATCGACAGGAACCACACGCCCATCATCAGGCCGACGATGCGGGCGATCGACAGCTTGGTGATCATGGAAAGGCCGACCGGCGAGATGCACAGTTCGGCAAGGCTGTGGATCAGGTAGAGGCCGGCGAGCCACCAGATGCCGACCTTGAAATCGGGGCCGACGAAGCTGCTGCCCCAGACGAGGAACAGGAAGCCCGCGCCGACGCCCATCAGGGCGATGCCGAACTTGACCGGGATCGACGGCTCGCGACCCGCCGCGGCGAGCTTCGTCCACATCGCCGCCATCAGCGGGGCGAACAGCACGATAAACAGCGCGTTGAACGTCTGGGTCTGCCCGGCCGAGATCGGATAGCCGAAGACGTGGAGATCGGTGTTGCGATCGGCGAACAGGGTGAGGCTGGAGCCCGCCTGTTCGAACAGGGTCCAGAACACGACGTTGAAGGTGATGAGCACCATCGCGGCCAGCATCATCTGGAATTCGGTGCGATTGCCCGCGACGAAGCTCCAGATGAGGATGCCGGGCACGGCGATGATGAAGGTGCCGAACAGCAATTTGCCCATCAGGGGAAGCGCCAGCACATAAGCAAAGATCGAACCTGCACCCGCGGTCGATTCCGCGCTGTTCATCAGGTTGACGAAGAGGAGGTAGAAGAGCGGCACGCCGATCAGCGCGGCGGCATAGATGCCGATCGTCCGGTTGGCGGGCTGGCCCGCAGGCTGTTCGCCATAGCCGTTGAGCCGGCCGCCGTCGAACTGCACGAGCATCCACGACAGCAGCATGCCGAGCGCGGCGAGGCCGAAGCCCGCCCACCAGCCCAGGCCATCCCACACGCCGGGGATGCCGACCGCGAGCAAGGGGCAGAGGAATTGCGACAGGAGCGAGCCGAGGTTGATGCCCATGTAGAAGATGGTGAAGCCGCTGTCGCGCCGCCGGTCGCCCTGCGCGTACAATTCACCGACCATGGTCGAGATGTTGGGCTTGAAGAAGCCGTTGCCGACCGACACCATGCAGAGCGCGATCAGCATCAAGGTGGTGTAGAAGGCGCTGCGTTCGCCATCCGAAGCGAAGCCGCCCTTCGCGACCGTCCGCTGCGGCTGGCCGTCGGCCCCGAGCAGCGCGACGGTGCCATCGTCGTTGCCCTTGATCGCGAGCTTCTGCGCGCCGTCGACGACATAGCGCGTCTCGACGCCGTTCACCCGTTCGACCGCCACCTCGTAGCGCTGGCCGTCGATCGTCGCATAGGGCTTGGCGGGCTGGCCGCCGAAGGCGAGCGTGAAATAGCCGAGCGCCATCAGGATCGCGCCGAACTTCACCGCCCGCTTGGAGCCGAGATACTGGTCGGCAAGGTAGCCGCCGACCAGCGGGGTGAGGTACACCAGCGCGGTATAGCCGCCGTACAGGCCGGTGGCGGCGCGATCGCCGAACAGGAAATGCTGCGTCAGGTAGAGCGTCAGCAGCGCGCGCATGCCGTAATAGCCGAAGCGTTCCCACATCTCGGTGGTGAACAGCCGGGCAAGCTGGCGCGGATGGCCGAACCACGTCTTTTCGGCCGCTGGATTGACGTGGCTGATGTCGGGCTCGAGGCGGTTGTCCGCCGTCGGAGTGTCGACCATTCGTTACGCTCCCTGATACGCCGGAGCTCGAACGGGCTCCCCGATGATATGGTATCAAGAGTAACGACAAAGCCGCGGCTGTAAATCCCGGGCGGCGTGGCTATGTGGCAGCCATGTTCAACGACACCGCCACGCCGCTATCGCTCCTCGCCACCCGCCGCTCGGGCAAACCGCGCGACCTCGCCGCGCCCGGCCCCGATGCGGAGCAGATCGCCCGGATGCTGGAGGTCGCCGCGCGTACCCCCGATCACGGCAAGCTCGCGCCGTGGCGTTTCGTGGTGGTGGAGGATCGCGACGCGCTGTCGCGGCTCATCACCGATGCCTATCGCGCCGAGCGGCCGCAGGCGGCGCGCAGCGAGATCGACTCGCTCGACCAGTTCGCCCGGCAGGCGCCGGCGCTGGTGGTGGTGCTGTCGTCACCGGTGCTGTCCAGCCATATCCCGCTGTGGGAGCAGGAATTGTCGGCGGGCGCGGCGACGATGAACCTGCTGCACGCCGCGCATGCGATGGGCTTTGCCGGCGGCTGGCTGACCGGCTGGCCGGCCTTTTCCACCGCGGTGCGCGATGCATTCGGTGCACCGCATGAGCGGATCGCGGGCTTCGTCTTCCTCGGCACGCCCGGTCGGCCACTGGACGAACGGCCCCGCCCGGACATGGCACGGATCGTCGCGCGCTGGCCCGATACGGGACGGGACTGAACGGTTGACGGTGGACCTTTCCGCCGGTTGCTGTATTAAGTCAGCATGACAGCGCTCAGCAACGAGGACAGCCCGGTCTATATCCGGCTGCGGGGAACCATCGCGGCGGGCATCCTGCGCGGCGATTATCGTGCCGGCGACCAGCTCCCCTCGGTCCGCGCCTTTGCCGCGGAACATGGCGCCAATCCGCTGACCGTCGCCAAGGCGTACCAGAGTTTCCAGGACGACGGCTATGTCGAGGTGCGGCGCGGGGTCGGCATGTTCGTGCTGCCCGGCGCGGCGGAAAAGCTGCGCACCGCAGAGCGGGCGAACTTCGTCGAGCACCAGTGGCCGCGGATCCGGGGATATATCGACCTGCTGGGCCTGGACGCAGCCGACCTGCTGGAGCGCGAGCGGGTCTGAAGACCGGTCCAAGTCGCTGGCGAAGCTCAACTGCGATTTACCCGACAACGGTTTCGTAACCGTCGCCGGTTCATCAAGCGGCATGGACCGCCGCTTTGCCGCTTTGACCGCCAGCTTGTCGGCGATGATGTTTGCTGGTGTATGGCTCGCCATGACACCGTCCGGCATCAGTCCGGCAGTCGATCTGCGTGAAACGGTCGCAACGGCGGCGCCGATGGAAGCAACATCCGTCTACTATCCTGGATGCGATGCAGTTCGGGCTGCCGGAAAGGCGCCATTGTTTCGCGATCAGCCGGGTTACCGGACCGAAATGGACGGCGACAGTGACGGGATTGCCTGCGAACCGCATCCCGTTGGCGCCTATCAACCGCGACGCCTTTCCCTGCGTTAGAAAAGCTCCAGCGATGCGACCTCGTCGGTGGTGAGGTCGATGCCGAACATCAGCGACATGCGCATGCGGTAGACGCGGGGATCGGTGATCTCGGCGACGGTGTCGTTGTCGCCGGCGCGGCGATGGTAGCGGCGGTCGGTGAGGCCGGCGAGGCCGTGCGGCAGGACGATGCTGGCGAGCGTCAGTTGCGTGAAGCGGCTCTGCGGTGCGGTCGACGTCCAGTGGTTGGCGAGCGCGAGGTCGGCGTCGAACACCGGCGCCTCGGTGAAGCTGTATTGCGGTTGCCAGCCCTCGCCGGTGCAGCGGCCGTCGGTGGAGCCGGCCTCGCCCTTGCGACTCAACATCCAGCCGTAGTCGGCGTGGCGTTCGAGGCGGAACCACGCGCCGTCGGGCGCCTCCGCCTCCCAACCGTCGGCGAGCGCCATCACCGGTGCATAGCTGCCGCCGAAGCCGGCGTCGGCGATCCAGTCCCGCCCGTCGATCGTCACGAGGCTGAGCGTGTGGGTGAGCGGCGGGGTGTCGGCCACGCCGAGCCAGACGCGGGCGAGCAGCGGGCGGACCTGGAAATCCAGCGCGGCGAGCGCGTCCATGAACAATCGGTTGTGTTCGAAGCAATAGCCGCCGCGGCGGGCGGTGACGAGCTTGGCGAAGACGCCGGCGGAATCGATGGCGATGCCGCGGCCGAGGCGGACGTCGAGGTTCTCGAACGGGATCGACAGGCGGTGTTCGCGCTGGAGCCGGCCGAGGCCCTCCGCATCGGGGGTGACGCGGGCGGGAAGGCCGATGCGGGCGAGATAGGCGTCGAGGTCGAACATGAGCGGGTCTCTACACGGGTTTCGGCGCGGAGGTAGGGGTTTGAGATCACGCCTCCCCGGCACGGGGAAGTAGCGCAGCGTGGCGATGTTGGGGGGGCAGCCAAGCGGCGTCATCGCTTGCGGCTGCCCCTCCACCACCCGGCTTCGCCGGGCGGTCCCCCTCCCCGTTCCGGGGAGGAGTGAGGGTCTATTCCTCCCCGGTACGGGGAGGTGGCGCGCCGAAGGCGTGACGGAGGGGGGCTTCCTCGGGTGAGTCGCCCGCGGACAGCCCCCCACCGGCTTCGCCGCGTGGCAGGTCGGATCATCCCCCGGATGATCCTCGAACGCGCGGGGCGCGTTCGACCTGCCGCGCCCTCCCCGTGCCGGGGAGGATTCAGGCGGCGAAGGCTTCGGCCGGGACTGCGTACAGCACCTCCGCGCTGGCGGTGGCGGCGGCCTTGAGGCCTGCGGCTTCGGGGACGATCTGGTCGAGGTAGAAGCGCACCGCGGCGCGCTTGACCTGGGTGGCCGCGTCGTCGCCGCTCGCGGCGCGCCCCTGCCGTTCCATCAGCCAGCCGCAGGTGGCGACCGCGGTCATCGTCAGGAAGGGGTAGCTCGCCGCCAGCTTGTCGTCGGCATCGGCGGTGGCGAGGCGGCGGGCGATGCCCTCCACCGCGTCGATCAGCGCGACGAGTTCGGGGTGCTGCGCCTCCGCGCGCATGTCGGCGACCAGCGCGGCGAAGGCGCCGCCGTTGTCCAGCGACAGCTTGCGGCCGACGAGGTCGGCGGCCTGAATGCCGTTGGTGCCTTCGTAGATCGGGGTGATGCGCGCATCGCGGAAATATTGGGCGGCGCCGGTTTCCTCGACATAGCCCATGCCGCCGTGGACCTGCACGCCGAGGCTCGCCACCTCGTTGCCGATGTCGGTGCCGTGCGCCTTGGCGAGCGGGGTGACGACCTCCAGCCGGTTCTTCGCCGCCGCATCGCCCAGGCCGGCGCGATCGACCTGGCCGGCGGCGTAATAGACTAGCGCGCGGGCGGCCTGGGTCTGCGCCTTCATGCGCAGCAGCATGCGGCGGACATCGGGGTGGTCGACGATGCGGATCGGCGCCTTGTCCGGCGAGCCGGCGCGTGCCGACTGGACGCGTTCGAGGGCGTAGCCGACCGCCTTCTGCGTCGCGCCTTCGGCGATCTGCACGCCCTGCAGGCCGACGTTCAGCCTCGCGTTGTTCATCATCGTGAACATCGCGCGCATGCCGCCGTGTTCCGGACCGATCAGTTCGCCGATGCAATCGTCATGGTCGCCGAAGGAGAGGACGCAGGTCGGCGAGGCGTGGAGGCCCATCTTGTGCTCGATCGACACGACGCGCACGTCGTTGAACTCGCCGGGCGTACCCTCCGCGGTCAGGCGGAACTTCGGCACGAGGAATAGGCTGATGCCGCGCGTCCCGGCCGGCGCTTCAGGGGTGCGGGCGAGGACAAGGTGGACGATATTGTCCGCCATGTCGTGGTCGCCGAACGAGATGTAGATCTTGGTGCCCTTGATCGCCCATTTGCCGTCGCCCAGCGGCTTGGCGGTGGCGCGGAGCGCGCCAACGTCGCTGCCCGCCTGCGGTTCGGTGAGATTCATCGTGCCGGTCCAGGCGCCGGTGGCGAGGTGCGGCAGATAGAGTGCTTGCTGCTCAGGGGTGCCGTGGTGAAGCAGCGCCTCGATCGCGCCGACGGTCAGCGTCGGGCAGAGCGCGAAGCCCATGTTGGCGCTGCCCAAGGTATCGAGCACCGCGGTCTGGATGGCGAACGGCAGGCCCTGCCCGCCGACCTCTTCCGGCACGCCGATCGTGCCCCAGCCGCCCTCGACGTAATCATGATATGCCTTGATGAAGCTTGCCGGCATGTGGACGCCGTCGGGCGACCATTTCGCGCCGACGGTGTCGCCCTCGCGGTTCAAGGGCGCCCATTCGCCGCTCGCGAACTGGCCGACGCCCTCCAGCACGGCATCGACCACGTCGGGGGTGGCGGCGGCGAAGCGATCGGTGGCGGCGAGTTCGTCGAGGCGGACGACATGGTCGAGCACGAAACGCTGGTCGGCCACGGCGGCGGTGAAGGACATCATTCTCTCCTGAAGCTTACCCCGATATAGGCCGCGACGATGGCCGATCCAAACCCGCGCATCTTACCCTACGGCATGGCCGCGATCGACGAGGCGGCGCGGCGAATCACCCGCGGGGAATGCGTCGCGGTGCCGACCGAGACGGTCTATGGCCTCGCCGCCGATGCCGGCGATGCGGCGGCGGTGGCGGGGATCTATGCGGCCAAGGGGCGGCCCGCCTTCAACCCGCTGATCGTGCATGTGCCCGACCTCGCCGCCGCCGAGCGGATCGCGATGTTCGATGCGGATGCGCGCGAGCTGGCGGCGCGGTTCTGGCCGGGGCCGCTCACCTTGGTGCTGCCGCTGCGCGACGATGCGGGGATCGCGTCGCTGGTGACCGCGGGGCTGCCGACGATCGCGCTGCGGGTGCCGCGGCATCGCGCGATGCAGGCGCTGCTGGCGGCGAGCGGGCGGCCGCTCGCCGCGCCGTCCGCCAATGCGAGCAACGGCATCAGCCCGACGCGGGCGGCGCATGTCGCGGCGAGCCTCGGCACCCGCGTGCCGCTCATCATCGACGATGGCCCTTGCGAGAGCGGGCTGGAATCGACGATCGTCGCCGGACGGACCATCCTGCGCCCCGGGCCTATCGCGGCGGCGGACCTGCCGTTCGCGGCGGCGCGGCGGCACGGGGATGCGGCGATCACCGCGCCGGGGCAGCTGGCGACGCATTATGCGCCGGCGAAACCGCTGAGGCTGAACGTGCGGGACGCCAGGCCGGACGAATGGCTGATCGGCTATGACTCTATAATAGGGGACGATACGCTGTCGGCCGACGGCGACCCGGTGGAGGCGGCGGCGCGATTGTTCGACGCGCTGCACCGCGCCGATGCGAGTGACCGGGCGAGGATCGCGGTGGCGCCGGTGCCGATGGAGGGCCTGGGCGAGGCGATCAACGACCGGTTGGCGCGGGCGGCGCATCGGTAGACGCCATATTGTTGCTGCCCCGTCATTGCGAGCGCAGCAAAGCAATCCAAAGCCGGACCAAGACGGCCTGGATTGCTTCGCTGCGCTCGCAATGACGGAAGCAGAGGGCTGGAATAGCCTGTCGATCACGTCGCGGATACGCCGAAACCCCCGGCGGCGCGAAGGCCGTCGGGGGTCTGGCTTGGCTCGTCCTTGGGGGGAAGAGCGCGGTCGGTGCCGGCGCCCTTGGGGGGCGACGCCGGACCGAGAGCGGTGGATTACTGGAGCAGCTTCAGCACGCCCTGCTGGCTCTGGTTGGCCTGGGCGAGCATGGCGGTGGATGCCTGGCTGAGGATCTGCGCCTTGGCGAGCGCGGTCGTTTCGGCCGAGAAGTCGGCGTCCTCAATGCGGCTCCTGGCATCGGACAGGTTGGTCGAGTTGGTCGTCAGATTGTTGACCACCGACTGCAGGCGATTCTGCGCGGCGCCCAGGTTGGCGCGGACGTTGTTCACCTTGCTCTGGAAGTTGTCCGTGAACGAGAGCGTCGCGGTGGCCTTCGAAGCCGAGCTGATGTCGAACTGCGCGGTCAGATCCGCTGCCTTTACCAGGATGGCGTTCGAACCGCCGGTTCCCGCCTGGAACACCTGGTCACCCGTGGTGAGCGTCTTGGTGGAACCGACGTCGGCCGCCGTTACGACCGCGCCGCCCATCGTGGCGCCTGCGGCGAAATCGTCCGCCGTTACGACGCGCGTTCCGGTGGTGAGAGCAGCAAGTGCGCCCGTGGTCGACGTCGCGACGTTAACCGTGCTGAGATTTCCGATGTTCACGTCGACCGTCAGCCCCGAATCCGCGCCGGTCTGAATGGTCGTCTTGATACCACCACCGGTCACACCCGCAGCAGCACCGGGAACCTGAGCCGCCGTTTCGAACAGCGAAACGCCGTTGAACTTGGTATTGGTCAGCGTGTCCTTGATCTGCGAGGTCAGCTGGGTGACTTCCGACTGCAGATTGGCGCGGTCGCTGGCGCTGTAGGTGCCCGAGGCCGACTGGACCGACAGTTCGCGGATGCGCTGCAGCATGTTGCTGACTTCGCCGAGCGCGCCTTCCGCCGTCTGCGCCAGGCTGATACCGTCGTTGGCATTGCGGATCGCCTGGTTCATGCCGCGAACCTGCGCGGTCATGTTCGAAGCGATGGCCATGCCGGCCGCATCGTCCTTGGCCGAGTTGATGCGCTTGCCGGTCGACAGACGCTCCATGGCGGTCGACAGGGCGCTGTTTGCCTGGGTGGACGCATTCGATGCACGGAGCGAGGCGATGTTGGTGCCGATGACGGTCATATGAAAATCTCCATTTGCTGCGGCGCTCCCCGCCGCCCCCAGAGCGGAGGGCCGAGCCGCCAAATGGGGAAACGGCAGGCATCGGGGCGGCTTTAGGAAAAAATGCGTGCGGCGCGGCAAGGTGGCGCCCCCCACTCCCCTATCCGCGCGCGCGTATCGCGGGCGTGGTGCGGGCGCGCGCGTGGTGCGGGCGACGCGCGCCCGGAAATATTTTGCCGGGCGGCAACCGCTTTAACGACGCGTTTACTCTCATTGCCGCATTGGGAAGCTGTCCTTGGGGGATAACCATGCGTTCGATTTTTCCTTCCGCTGCGGTCGTGCAGCGCAAATATGCGCTCGTCTCCGGGCTTCGCGCCCAGGGCTTCGGCGTCGGCTCGTTCGAATCGGGCCAGCCCGGCCCCGCCGACCTCTTCCTGGTCGCCGAGGGCGAGGTGCCGCCGGCACCGGCGCGCACCGTCATCATCGGTGATGGCGATGCCCGCCACGTCGTCCCCTCGCGCGACGGCCATCCGGCGCGAATCGCCTTCGGTGCGGCGGACGCGGCGGTCGGCAACGGCTTCGCCCGCGCGCTCGTCGCCGGTCCCGACATGCCGACCGCGGCCGACCCCGAGAGCCTGGCGCTGATGGCGCTTGCCGAGCGCGTCGCGCAGGCGGACATCACCGTGCTCATCAACGGACCGACCGGCACCGGCAAGGAGGTGCTGGCCCGCGCGATCCACAACAATTCGCCGCGCAAGGCCGGCCCGTTCGTCGCGATCAACTGCGCCGCGCTGCCGGAGACGATGCTGGAGGCGCTGCTGTTCGGCCACCAGAAGGGGGCGTTCACCGGCGCATCGAGCGGCGGCGAGGGCTTCTTCCGCGCCGCGGACGGCGGCACCATCCTGCTCGACGAGATCGCCGAGATGCCGCTGCAATTGCAAGCCAAGCTGCTGCGCGTGTTGCAGGAGCGCGAGGTGGTGCCGATCGGCGCATCCGTGCCGCAGCCGATCGACGTGCGCGTCATCGCCTGCGCCAACCGCGACCTCCAGGCCGAGGTGGCCGCGGGCCGCTTCCGCGCCGACCTCTACTACCGCCTGTCGGTCTTTCCGCTCAGCACCAAGCCGCTCGCCGAGCGGCCGCAGGATATCCCGGCGCTCGCCGCGACGATGATCCTGCGCCACGCCGGCAGCCGCGCGGTGGTGCCGTGGCCGACCGCCGAGGCGATCGAGACGCTAATCCGCCACGACTGGCCGGGCAACGTCCGCGAGCTGGAAAACGTCATCCAGCGCGCGTTGCTGTTCGCCGGCGACGACACGATCGAGGCGAGCCACATCGTGTTCGACCGGCCGATCAGCTTCACCTTCCAGCATCAGTCGGCGTCGGTGACGCCGCTGTTCGCGCCCGCCCCCGCCCCCGCTGCACCGGCCGAGCCCGCCACCTTGGGCAACGTCGTGCAGATGAGCGAATTCCAGGCGATCCGCGAGACGCTGGCGGCGTGCGGCGGCAGCCGGGTGGAGACGGCACGCCGGCTCGGCATCTCCGAGCGCACGCTGCGCTACCGCCTCGCCAAGGCGCGCGAGCAGGGTGACGACCTCGCCCGGCCGAGCATGGCGGCCTCGGCATGAGCGGGGTGTCGGGAGTCGGCGGCGCGATGAGCGTCGACCGGGTGATGCAGCTGCGCGCGCAGATCCTCGAACGCAACCAGGCACTCGCCCGGGCCAGCGCCACCGACAGCGCCGCGCCGACGCAGGGCACCAAGCCCGCGAGCTTCGCCGACACGCTGCAAGACGCGCTGAAGGACGTCAACGCCAGCCAGAACCAGGCATCGGCGCTGTCGGAAAGCTACGAACGCGGCGAGACGGTCGACATCGCCAAGGTCATGCTGGCGCGCCAGCAGGCCTCGGTCGGGTTCGAGGCGACGCTGCAAGTCCGCAACAAATTGCTGTCCGCCTACAAGGACATCATGAGCATGCCGGTGTAATCGATGAGCACTGCCCTCGCCACCACCACGCCCTCCGCCCTGCCGGAGAAGTTCGCCAACCCGCTGCTCCAGATCAAGGGCGTGCTCGCCCAGCCGGCGGTGCGCCGCAGCCTGCCGATGGCAATGCTGGTCGCGCTGATCGGCGCCGCCGCGCTCGCCTGGATGACGCTGTCGACGCCGACGCAGAAGACACTATTCACCGGGCTGAGCGACGCCGACAAGCAGGCGGTCACCGCCGCGCTGACGCAGGCGAGCATCAAGAGCCGCATCGACGAAGGCACCGGCGCGCTGACCGTCGACGAGGACCAGTTCAGCAAGGCGCGGATGCTGCTGGCGGGCCAGGGCCTGCCCAAGCAGGCACCGGGCGGCTATGCCATCCTCGACCAGCTGCCGATGGGCGTCAGCCGCGCCGTCGAGGGCGAGCGGCTGCGCCAGGCGCGCGAGACGGAGCTTGCCCGGTCGATCGAGGATATCGACGCGGTCGCCGAAGCGCGCGTCCACCTGGCGACGCCCGAGGCGTCGGTGTTCGTGCGCGACAATGCCGCGCCGTCGGCGTCAGTGGTCGTCAAGTTGCAGGGGGGCCGCGCGCTTAGCCAGGCGCAGGTGCAGTCGATCGTCAACCTGGTCGCCAGTTCGGTGCCGGGCATGAAGCCCGAAAGCGTGACCATCGTCGACCAGATGGGTGCGCTGCTCTCCAAGCCCGGCGGCGTCGGCGCGGACAACGGCAGCGATGCGCGGCTGGAGATGCAGCGCAAGACCGAGGACAAGGTGCGCCAGCAGCTCGTCCAGCTGCTCACCCCGCTGGTCGGGGCCGGCAACTTCACTGCCGAGGTGCAGGCCGACATCAACCTCGACGAGACGCAGGCGACCAAGGAAAGCTACGACCGCGCCGGTGCGCTGCGCGCGGAGACGGGCAATTGGACCGGCAATCAGGCGACGACGCCGGCGACGCCCGGCGGCATTCCGGGTGCGCTCAGCAACACGCCACCGCCCGCCAGCCAGCTCCAGACGCGGCAGCCCGCCAACGGTGCGAGCGGCGCGCCCGCCGCCGACCCGGCGCCCGTCGCCGGCGGCCCCGCCCCCAATCCCAACAAACAGAGCGACAGCTTCCAGCGCGCCTACGATCTGGGCAAGGAGGTGTCGGTGACGCGCCAGACGCCGGGTTCGGTCAAGCGCCTGTCGGTCGCCGTGCTGCTGCGCGATCCCGACAAGACCCGCCGCACCGCGATGGAGATCAACCAGATCACCGACCTGGTGAAGAGCGCGGTCGGCTTCGACCAGGCGCGGCAGGATCAGGTGACGGTCATCAGCCGCAAGTTCGCCGACACCAATACGGATGCCGGCCCGGCGTGGTACGACAACGCCTGGCTGCCGGTGCTCGCCCGCAACGCCACCGCGATCGTCATCGCCCTACTCGTCCTGCTGCTCGGCGTGCGTCCGCTCGCCAAGGGGCTGATGAAGAAGCGTGACGAGGCGGCAACGCCCGCGCTTGCCGCACCCGACGCCGCGATCGGCGGCGCCAATGCCGAGGGGATCACCGTGCACGAGCCGGTCAGCCTCGACCGGCTGGAAGCCTCGCAGACGGTCGACGACCGCATCGGCGCGGTGCGTGGCTTCACCCGCGACAATCCGGCGCGCGCCGCGCTCGCCATCCGCGACATGATAAAGGCCGACGCCAAGTGAACGCGCTTCCCCCCACCCGCAGCTATACCGGCGTCGAGCGCGCCGCGGTGCTGATGATGCTGGTCGGCGAGGACGAGGCCGCCGCCATCCTCCAGAAGCTGGACCCCGAGGAGGTGCGGCAGCTGGGTTCGGCGATGTTCGCGGTCGCCGACGTTTCCGAGCAGGAGATGGAGGACGTGCTCGACGATTTCGTCGGCAAGGCGCGCGAGCGCACCGGCGTGACCTTCGATCCGCGGCCCAAGATCGAGGCGGTGATGAACCGCGCGCTGGGACCGGAGAAGGCGGAAAGCGTGCTGGCGCGGATCACCCCGCCGGAGGCGAATTGCGAGCTGGAACTGCTCGACTGGCTGGACGCGAGCGAGATCGCGCAGATGATCGAGAAGGAGCATCCGCAGATCGCCGCGGTGATGATCGCCAACCTCGACCCCACCGTCGGCGGCCAGGTGCTGGAGCTGCTGCCCGATGCGGTGCAGCCCGATATCCTCCATCGCATCGCGCGGCTGGGGCCGATCAATCCCGATGCGGTCGAGACGCTGAAAGCGGTGCTCGCCAATCGCCGCGGCGGCGCGACGCGATCGGGCGGCAACGGCATGACGCTGGGCGGCACGCGCGAGGCGGCGAAGATCCTGCAAGGTGCGCGCAAGGCGACCGAACAGCGGGTGATGCCCAAGCTGTTCAAGATCGACAAGGACGTGGCGAAGGCGATCGAAGAGGCGATGTTCGTCTTCGACAACCTGCTCGACATGGACGACAAGAACCTCGGCACGCTCATCCGCAATGTCGACGGCGATATCCTGTCGCGCGCCCTCAAGGGCGTGGACGAGAATGCACGCGGCCGTTTCCTGGGCTGCATGTCGGCGCGTGCCGCCGACGGTATCCGCGACGAGATGGAGGCGCGCGGGCCGATGAAGCTCGCCGAGGTGCTGGAGGCGCAGAAGGCGATGATCGCCATCGCGCGGGGCCTCGCCAAGGACGGCACGATCGTGATGGGCGCGAGCGACGACGATTATGTCTGAGGCGTTCGCGCACGGCACCGCGCCGCTGCCGGCATCGGGGTTCGTGGCGGGCTTCGCCGCGCGGCACGACACCGCCGCGCACCTGCTCCAGGCCGCCTTCGCGCCGCCACCGGTCGGCTTCACCCCGCGCGACATGTGGGCGACGCTGGAGCGCGAGATGGCGGGCGAGGCGCGCGCGTCGGGACCCAAGCATTTCAGCCCCGCCGATCGCGGCGGCGACAAGCCGACGCAGGGCTGGGACCCGCTCGACGCCGATGCCGAGCCGAGCGGCTTCATCGATCCCGTCGAGACGGCGCATGCCGCGGGCTATGCCGAAGGACTGGCGGCGGCCGCGGCCGCGGCACGCGAGAGCGGCGACCGCGACCGGGCGCTGATCGCCGAACTGACGGCGGCGCTCGCCAACGGTCACCAGCTCGACCGCGACCGGATCGCGCACCAGTTGCGCAGCACGGTGCTGTTGCTGGTGAACAAGCTGGTCGGCGAATGCGGCGTGGCGCCCGCGGTGCTGAACGGGCGGATCGAGGCGGCGGCGGAATGCCTTGCCGATGCCAGCGAATCGGCGCTGCTGCGGCTCAACCCCGACGACCTGCCGCTGGTCGACGGTTCGCTGCCCAAGACGATCTTCGCGGCGGGCGACGCCAGCCTGGCGCGTGGCAGCTTCGTGCTCGAAAGCGCCTCGACCCTGGTCGAGGACGGGCCGGACCTGTGGCTCGGCCAGCTGGCCGAGGCGATCGACCGGGTGCCGGTGCCGCCGCTGGATGCGCCGGCATGCTGAACCGGTTCACCGCGGATTACCTGGAGACGCTGGGCGTCGCCGATTTCCGGCCGACGCCCAAGGTGTCCGGCCGGCTCGCCTCCTACGACGGATTGCTGATGGAGGCGGTCGGCCTGTCGCTGCCGGTCGGCACGGTGTGCGAGATCGGCGGGCATGGCGACACCAAGGTCGAGGCGGAGGTGATCGGCTTCCGCAACGGCCGCACGCTGTTGATGAACCTCGGCGGCCCCGCGGCGCTGCTGCCGCGCGCACCGGTGCGCCCCGTGGGCCCGCCGGGCGAGGCGGAGGTCGGCGCGGCGCTGCTCGGCCGAGTGGTCGACGGCGCGGGACGCCCGATCGACGGGCTGGGGCCGATCCGCGGCGCGGCCAAATGGCCGCTCGCCGGCAAGCTGCAATCGCCGCTGGATCGTGGCCGCGTGCTCGAACCGCTCGATGTCGGCGTGCGCGCGATCAACGGATTGCTGACGATCGGCCAGGGCCAGCGCGTCGGCATCATGGCCGGATCGGGCGTCGGCAAATCGGTGCTGCTCGGCATGATGGTGAAGGCGGCCAAGGCCGACGTCATCGTCATCGGCCTGATCGGCGAGCGCAGCCGCGAAGTCGCCGACTTCCTGGAAACCAAGGTGGCGGGCGCCGCCCGCGCGCGATCGGTGGTGGTCGCGGTGCCGGCCAACCATTCGCCGGTGCTGCGCATCCGCGGCGCGCTGCGCGCGACCGCGATCGCCGAAGCCTTTCGCGACGAGGGCAAGAAGGTGCTGCTCATCATGGACAGCCTGACCCGCGTCGCGCATGCCGGGCGCGAGATCGGGCTGGCGCTGGGCGAGCCCGCCTCCGCGCGCGGCTATCCGCCATCCGCCATCGCGATGCTGCCCAATCTGATCGAGCGCGCCGGCACCGACGTCAACACCGGCGGATCGATCACCGCGATCTACACGGTGCTGGCCGACGGCGACGACGGCAACGATCCGGTGGTCGATTCGGCGCGGTCGATCCTCGACGGGCATATCGTGCTCAACCGCCACCTCGCCGAGCGCGGCGTCTATCCGGCGATCGACATCGGCCCTTCGGTCAGCCGTGTGATGACCGATATCGCGCATGCCGATCACCTGCACGCCGCGCGCGTGCTGCGCCGGCACCTTGCCACCTACGAGGAGAACCGCGATCTCGTGCTGATGGGCGCCTATCGCCCCGGTGCCGATCCCGCGATTGACGCCGCCATCGCGGCGCATCCGGCGGTGATGGAATATATCAAGCAGGGTGCGGGCGAGACGGTGGGCCTGGCCGATGCCGTCGCCGAACTGACCGGCGTCTTCGGTGCCTGACGCGAAGAAGCTCGCGCGCATCCATCGCGTGCGGACGCTGCAACTGGGGCTGACCCGCGCCGAGGAGGTGCGGGCGCACGAGAAGTTCGCCAGCGAATCCAACCTTCACCGCCGCATCCAGGCGCTGGCCGATGCGGTGTCGCCGGCGCCCGATACGGTGGCGAGCGCCGCCTCGCTCGGGGCGCAGGCGCATTTCCGCGAGCGGCTGCACCAATCCTCCGCCGCCGCGCAGGCGCGCGTCCAGTCTGCCGAGATGTTCGTCAACCGCGCCGCCGAAGCGACGCGCGCCGCCAAGCGCGACCAGTCCGCGATCGAGAAGCTGCTGGACCGCGCCAGGATCGCCGCACTCGCCAAGGAGATGCGCGCGCTGGAGGAAACGCCGCCGATCTCCCCGCTGAAGGCAAAACGGCACGATCCTTGCTGATCGTCGGGAACAGAGATGTTCCGACGAGACGCCACGATGATCGATATCAGCTTCGCCTTACTGCCTACCGCGCCCGGCCAACCGGCCAAGGGCGCGTCCGCGGGCAGTGGCGAGCTGTTCGCCTCGTCGCTGCTGGCTGCGGTGGCGCCGGCCGACGCGGTGCCGGCGCCGAGCGAAGCCATCCGGCAAACGCTTGCCGCACCCGGCATGGCCCTGCCGACCGACGCTGCCGCCGCGGTCGATCCCGCGCTGGCCTGGTTGCCGGCGGTGAATATTGCGGTTCCTGCCCCGCTCGATGCGCCGGTGCCGGTGCCGGCGGTCGCGGCGGAGCTGCCCGACGCGCCTGCCACCGAACGGACGACGGTCGGCCTGCCGACGCCGATCGCCGCGGCGCCGCTGGCCCGGCCGGCGACGGCGGCTGTCGTCTCCGCAGCGGTTGCGCCCATTACGCCGGAACCGGTTGCTGCGGGCGCGGCGCCTGCGATGCCGATCCGGGGGGCGTCGGCACCAACGCCCGCGCCGCAGCGGCGGCCCGACGAGGCCCTGCCCCCGCCGGCCGGGACGATCGCGACCAACGATCCCGCGCCGAGCGAGGCGAGCACGCCGCCGTCACACGCCGCACCCACGATGAATGCCGCTGCCAAGCCGACGCAGCCGCGGCAGGCGCCGCGATCGGAAGTGGCCTCGCCTGTCGATGCCGAGCGCAGCACCGCACCGGTTTCGCCTCCGGATGTGCAGGCGGCCGCGCGGCCAGCCGACACTGCCGTAACGCCGCCGACCGCGGACGTGCCGCCTGCCCTGCCTGTTACGCCGCCGCTTCTCGCACCGGCGAGCGCAGCGGCCGTCATCGAGATCGCTCCGCCCGCCGAGACGCCGATCCGGACGAGGAGCGGCGAAGCGCGACACGCGTCGATGCGCGCGGCGAAGGATGTACAGCCGGCGCAGGTCGCCGCCTCGCAACCCTCTGCGCCGCAGGACGAGGCACCGGCCGAAACGGAACCTGCGGACATCGATGCAGGCGACGAGGCTCCGCTGCCGGTGCCGTTGTCAGCGCCGATGATCGACACGGCGGTCGCTCCGGCGACGATCGCGCCGCGTGATGCGGCGCCGCCGCCGGTACGGACCGGTGACACGACCAGAGCGATGGTGTCGCCCGCTGCCCCGCGGGCGCGAAGCGCCGCGCCGGTCATGCCAGCCCCGACCGTGCTGGCGGCGGATCCCGTGCAGCCGATGGCCGACGCTGCTGCGCCCGTGCGTCAGACCGCCGCGGTCGAGCGTAACGGGGCTATGACCGTGCCGGCGGATACCGCCGCGCCTGTTCCGTCGCCGACTCCAGCCACGGTCGCAGCGGCTCCGGCGATGCCGGCCGATGTCCTGGCGGCCACGACGGCCCCGACGCCAGCTCAAGTTGCGTCGGCGGCAGCCTCGCCCGATCGCGTCGCCGCGCCCCTGCCGTTCGTTCCGACGGACGGCAGCGCGCCGGCACCCGCACGGCCGGTCGCCGACACGCGCACGGCCCGGCCGGTGCGGGGCAGCGCGAAGGTGGCGGCCGCTGTCGACCAGGCGCCGTCTGCTGCCACTGCATCGCCGGTCGGCGCCGCTGCCGCGCCTCGTATCGCCACGCCAGCGCCTGCCATTGTCACCGCACCCGTGATCGCCGTCTCTGCGCCCGTCCCGGTCGCGCCGGTGGCGGCGGATACCCCGCAGGATGGCGACGCCGTAGCGCCAGCCGCAACGCCCGCCGTGGCGGCGCAGCCCCGCGCCTTCGTTCGCGAGGTGCCGGCCGCGGCGCGGCAGACGGTGGCGCTGGCTCCGCAGGCCGCAGCGCCGTTCCAGCCGGCGGCGGGCGTCACCGCCCCGGCGGCGCAGGTGTTCGGCGCGGCGATCCATGCCGCGCGCGGCAGCGACGAGCGCAAGCCCGCCGAGCCTGCCGAACTCTCGCCCGCGGCCGCGGCCGCACCGGTGGCGCTGCGCAGCACCGCCGCGGTCGCGGATCCCGCGCAGCCGGTGGTCGATACCCGGCAGCAGGCGTGGCCGACCGCGATGATCGATCATATCGAGCGGCTGCGCGATGCGGCGAACGCCAACGACACCCGCATCCGCCTGATCCCCGATGCGCTGGGGCCGATCGACGTCGCGGTGAAGACGGTCGGCGATGCGATCCACGTCCGCTTCGCGGCCCAGGATCCCGCCACGCGCGCGCTGATCGAGGACGCGCAGCCGAAGCTCGCCGCGATCGCCGAGGATCGCGGCCTGCGGATCGCGCAGACCGTGATCGAAGCCGCCCCCGCCGCGCCATCACAGAATCAGGCGCAGAACCAGCCGCAATCCGGCCAGCCTCAGGCGAACGGCCAGCAGCAGTCCGCGTCGAACGCCGGGCAGAACGGCGCCCCGGCCACGCAGGGCCAGTCCACGCAGGGCCAGTCCACGCAGGGCCAATCCGCGCAGGGCCAATCCGCGCAGGCGCAGGCCCAGTCCGGGCAGCAGCAGCCGCGCCAGCAACCCGCGCCCGCGCCGCGCCAGCCCGACCGGCCGGCACGCGCCCGCGCCGACACATCCGATGCCGCCAGCAACGGCCGCATCGCCTGACACCCCTAATCCTTGAGGACCGAACCCGATGAGCGACAAACCCGAAGACACCGCGCCCAAGAAGAAGGGCGGCAAGATGAAGATCATCGTCATGGCCCTGGGGCTGCTGGTGCTGGTCGGCGGCGGCGTGGGTGCCGGCGTCTATGCGGCGAGCAGCGGCCTGGTCGGCGGCGGCCACGGCGCCGCGGCCGAGGACCACGGCCCCAAGCTGGTGCCCAAGTCCGAACAGAAGCGCCCCGCCGCCGGCGGCGAGGGTGAAGGCGGCCATGGCGGCGGCGGCGAATCGTCGGGCAGCGGCGGCAAGCATCCCCCATCGGGCGGCGACGGCGACCGTTATGCCTCCAATTACTACACGATGGACCCGCAGTTCACGTCCAACCTGCAGGAATCGGTGCACGTCATCCAGGTCGGCATCGCCATCTCCACCCCCTATGACGACACGGTCATCGAAAACCTGAAGACCAACGACATCGCCGTGCGCTCGGCGGTGCTGCTGACGCTGGGCGACACGCCGGAGGAGCAGGTGTTCACCTCCGCCGGCAAGGAGCAGATGCAGAAGCGGCTGGCCAAGGCGATCAACGCCGTTCTCGAACAAAAAGAGGGATTCGGCGGCGTCAGTAACGTCTACTTTACCAATTTCGTTGTTCAGTGAGGCATGGTTAACGCCGCAGCAACCACCGACCGACGGACGCGGGATCGCGCACCCGCCGCGCATGCGGCGGGGCTCGGCGCGACCAAGCTCAATCCGTTCGGCGACCTGCATACGCTGCAGCACCTGTCGGCGCGGCTCGCGCGCAGCTTGCGCGGCGTGTTCGAACCGCTGCTGCGGCGCGAGGTGCGGACCTGGGCCGAGCCGCTGGTCGTGCAGCGTTTCGGCGATTATCGTGCGGAGCGGGCCGACGGACTGACCGCCTGGCTGCCGCTGGTGATGGCGCCGCAGGGCGCGACCGGGCTGTGCGTGCTGGACGGCGTGTTCGTGCTCGAACTGCTCGACCTGTTCTTCGGTGGCACGGGCGCCGCGCCTGCGGTGATCCCGGCCGAATTCTCGCCCGCCGCCGAGGCGATGGTGGCGAAGATCGGCACCACGATCGCCGCGCCGCTGCGCGCCGCCTGGGAGCCGCTCGCCCGCATCGACTTCACGCCGACGCGGGTCGAGGTGAATGCCGCCATGCTCTCGGCCGATGCCGAGGATGCGATGATCGTCACCCGCTTCGGCCTGGCCGCGGGCGAGGACCGGCCGGTGTTCATCGACCTGCTCTACCCCGTCACCGCGCTGAAGCCGCATGCGCCGACGCTGACCGGCAAGGTGCTCGACAAGGCGGAGGCGGACCCCGCCTGGCGCAATTCGCTGACCCGTGCGGCGATGAACGTGCGCTTCCCGATCCGCTCGGTGCTCGCCGAGCCGGTGGTGCCGCTGTCGCTGCTGATGAACCTGAAAGCCGGCGACGTGATCCCGATCAGCTTCGGCCCCGAGGTGCCGGTGATGGTCGGCCGCGACTGCCTGGGCCGCGGCACGGTCGGCACCTCCAACGGCCACGCCGCCGTCCGCCTCACCCATCTTGCCCGTATCGAACACGAAGGACCTGACGCATGAACGACATGACCGGCGGATTTCCGGTCGATGGAGGAGTGGCCGCCAATTTCCGGCTGCTCCAGGACGTCGACGTCAAGCTGACCGTCGAGATCGGCTCGACCCAGCTGACGCTGCGCGAGCTGCTGGCGCTGGGTGAATTGAGCGTGATCGAGCTCGACCGGCAGGCGAACGAACTGCTCGACGTGTTCGTCAACGGCACGCTGATCGGTCGCGGCGAGGTGGTGACGGTCGGCGACCGCTTCGGCGTGCGCATGACCGAGCTGGTGTCGCCGGACAAGCGGGGCTGATCCGATGCTCTGGTCCTATATCCTGAAGCTCGTCATCCTGCTGCCGCTGGTCTGCGGCCTGATGATCGGCTGCCTCTACGCCTGGCGCAAGCTGGAGACGCGGATGCCCGGCGCGAAGCCGAGCAACCGGCTGATCGCGGTCAAGGAAACCATGATGATCTCGCCGGGCCTGCGCCTCGCGGTGCTCGATTTCGAGGGCAAGCGCCTGCTCGTCTCAGTCGGCCGCGGCGGCGTCAACCTGATCGACAAGGTGGACCAGTGAGCGTCACCGTCACGCGGTACGGCGAGGGCCCTGCCTTGTTCAAGGCCAGCCGCACGTCCCAGACCAATCGTCACCCCGGCCCGCGTAACCAGCGGCTGGTAGGCATGCGGAACCGTGGATCCCGGACCACGTCCGGGATGGCGGTGGAGACAGGCAGCCGCTCCTACAAATGGCTATGGGCCATGCTCGCCATCGCGCTGGCGCTGCTCGTCGCGATGCCGGCCTTCGCGCAGGCCGCACCCGCCGCGCCGGCGCCCGGCGTCGGCGATGCGGTGGACCGCGCGCTCGGCCAGTTGAGTTCGGGCGCCGCCTCGGGCGGTACGCAATCGGCGCCGCTGTCGCTGTCGCTCCAGGTCCTCATCATCATGGGCCTGCTGACGATCCTGCCGGGCATCCTGTTGATGATGACCAGCTTCACCCGGATCGTCATCGTGCTTGCCGTGCTGCGCCAGGCGCTGGGGCTGCAACAGACGCCGCCCAACCAGGTGCTGATCGGCCTCGCGCTGTTCCTGTCGCTGTTCATCATGGCGCCGACGATCAGCCAGATGAACAGCCAGGCGATCCAGCCCTATGCCGCGGGCCAGCTCGCCGGCACGCAGATGATCGAGCGCGCGGGCGCACCGCTGCACGCTTTCATGGTCAAGCAGACGCGGATCAAGGACGTCACCATGTTCGCCGACATGGCAAAGTCCGGCCCCTATGCCTCGTCCAACGACATTCCGTTCGCGGTGCTGCTGCCCGCCTTCGTCACCTCGGAATTGAAGACGGCGTTCCAGATCGGCTTCCTGATGTTCCTGCCGTTCATCGTCATCGACCTCGTCGTTGCGACGGTGCTGATGGCACTCGGCATGGCGATGCTGTCGCCGACGATCATCTCCTTGCCGTTCAAGCTGCTCTTGTTCGTGCTGGTCGACGGCTGGGCGCTGACCATGGGCAGCCTCGCCAATTCGTTCGCAACGTGAACCCCTCCTCCGTTCGTGCTGAGCCTGTCGAAGCACGGTGAGACTCAGGGCCTTCGACAGGCTCAGGCCAAACGGTGCGGGCTTGGCCACCGCTTCAGGATGTGACGATGGACGCCGATTATTTCCTCACCGTCGCCAACCAGACGATGTGGGTGCTCGCGCTCGCCAGCGCGCCGATCCTGATCCCGGCGCTGCTCGCCGGCCTGATCCTCGGCATGATCCAGGCGGCGACCTCGATCAACGAACAGACGCTGAGCTTCGTGCCGAAACTGCTGGTGGTGGCGTTCTCGATCATGATCTTCGGGAGCTTGATCCTGGGGCTGCTGAGCGATTTCACGGTCGGCATGTTCGAGCGCATTCCGGATCTGGTTAAATGAGGCGCAGGCCGCGAGAGCGCGCGCCTCGCGCGCCACGCGGACAAGCCCGGCCGGCGGGGCGCAGCACCCGTCCGACGACGCGGCTTCGCCGCGGCGTGGCCACAATCGAGACACGCGCAGCGCCGCGGCAAAGCCGCGTCGTCGATCCTCGGCTGTGCCGA
This sequence comes from Sphingomonas sp. SP5, assembly GCF_058313455.1. NCBI lineage: Bacteria > Pseudomonadati > Pseudomonadota > Alphaproteobacteria > Sphingomonadales > Sphingomonadaceae > Sphingomonas > Sphingomonas sp. SP5. The sequence continues at coordinate 109,734 of NZ_JBZFLF010000006.1, forward strand.
GGTCGGCCGGGCTTGCGCCCCGGCTTGCGCCGGCCGCGCGGGCGTAGCCGCGCTGGCGCTGCGCCATGCTAGGATTCGGCTTAGCCATCGAACCCCAGCTCTGGGCGCTCATCTTCGTGATGATCCGCATCGGGGCGGCGTTCGTCGTCGCGCCGGTGTTCGGGGCGGTGTCGATTCCCCTGCCGGTGCGCGTCGGCGTGTCGGGCGCGATCGGCGTGTTCGTGATGTCGGTCCACCCGGTGACGCCGCCGGCGCAGATCTTTGCGGTCGCGACCTTCCTTGCCGTGTTCGCCGAGGCGCTGGTCGGGTCGGCGATCGGCTTCATCCTCCAGATCGGCTTTGCCGCGCCGGCGATCGCGTCCGAGATCATCGGCGGATCGATGGGGATCGGCTTCGCCTCGTCGATCGATCCGCAGAACGGCCGGTCGAGCCCGGCGCTCGGCCAGTTCTTCACGATCATGCTGACCCTGCTGTTCCTGTCGGTCGACGGCCACCTCGTGCTCGTCGAGCTCTTGGTGAAGAGCTATGAGACGATGCCGCCCGGCACCTGGATCGCGCCCGACCGGCTGAAGCAGATCGCATTCTTCGGCGGCTATGCCTTTCTTGCCGGGCTGCTGCTGGCGCTGCCGGTCGGCTTCCTGCTGCTGTGCCTCAACCTCATCGTCGGCATGGTCAGCCGCGCCGCGCCCGCGCTCAACCTGTTCTCGGTCGGCCTGCCCGCCAGCCTCGCCGTGGGCGTGATCGCGCTCGCCGTCGCCTTCCCGGCAATGGGCGACTATATGCTGGTCATCGTCCGCGAAGGGCTCGCCGCCACGCAAGGCCTGGTAGGCGGCTGATGAGCGAGGGTGGCGACAAGACAGAAGCCCCGACAGCCAAGCGCAAGCAAAAGGCTGCCGAAGACGGCAACATCCTCAAGTCCAAGGACTTCGCCACCGCTTTGGTGGTGATGGCGGGCGTCGCCTGGCTGATCTTCGCCGGTCCTTCGCTGATCGCGGCGTGCAAGGCGGTGATGGCGGCGAGCTTCCAGTTCGACCGAGCCGACGTCGAGGATTTCTCACCCTGGCGCCCGCTGCAACAGGCGGGGTGGAAGCTGCTGCCATCGCTCATCACCCTGTTTGCGGTGAGCGTGATCGCCACCATCGTCAGCTCGGCGGGCCTCGGTTCGCTGACCTGGAACAACAAGCTGATCGCCTTCAAGGGCAATCGCATCAATCCCGCCTCCGGCCTCAAGCGCATCCTGGGGCCGCAGGGCTGGATCGAGCTCGGCAAGTCGCTGCTCAAGGTGGTGCTGCTCGCCGTGATCGGCGGCTACATGCTGTGGAAGTCGAGCCGGGCGACGCTGGGCCTCTCCTCGTCCAGCCTGGGCGATGCGGTGGCGGAACTCGGCGGCACCTTCACCGGCATCATGATCGCGATGGCGGCGGGGCTGGTCGCGATCGCCCTGTTCGACGTGCCGATCCAGATCATCCAGCTGCTCGGCAAGCTGCGCATGACGAAGCAGGAGGTGCGCGACGAACATAAGGAAACCGAAGGCTCGCCCGAGGCCAAGGGCCATCAGCGCAGCGTGCAGCGGGCGATGGCCAAGGGCGGCGTGCGCAAGGCGGTGGCGGAGGCGCATGTCGTGCTCACCAACCCGACGCATTTCGCGGTCGCGCTGCGCTACGATCGCGGCAAGGACCAGGTGCCGGTGGTCGTCGCCAAGGGACGCGGCGCGACGGCGCTGGCGATCCGCGAGGTGGCGGGCGAGGCGCGCGTGCCGATCCTCGAATATCCGATGCTCGCCCGCGCGGTCTATTACACCAGCCGCGAAGGCCAGGAGGTGCGCGACGATCTGTATGTCGCCATCGCCACCGTGCTCGCCTTCGTCTTCAACCTCAACGCCGCGGCGGGCGGAACCGCGCAGCCGCCGATCGACGTGCCGGAAAGCGCCCGCTTCGACGAACACGGCATCAAGATCGCAAAGAAAACGGCTTAAGGATTTCCGGCGGCGGCCGTTAACATTCATGAAGCGCGAGGCGAGCGAACCATGGTCACCACCACGTCAACGACGAGCACCCCTACCCCGACGCCGGCGACCACGGCGGCGAGCACCGCCAACGTCACCAAGTCCGCGGCGCAGAGCGTCCTCACCTCGCTGAGCACCGGATCGGGCGTCGACACCGCGTCGCTGGTCACCAACCTCGTCACCGCGCAGTTCGCCGCCAAGAATGCCGCGCTCGCCGCCAAGACCAATGCGCTGACCGCGCAGATCTCCGCGACCTCGACGCTCAAGAACACGATCAGCCAGTTCTCCACCGCACTCGGCACGCTGACCGGCGGCGGCACGCTGCAAACCCAGCCGGTGAGTTCGAACAGCGCGATCGTCTCCGCCTCGGCGATCAGCGGTGCGAAGGTCGGCCAGCTGTCCTCCAGCATCACCGTCAGCCAGCTTGCGACCGCGCAGGGCGCGCGCTCCGCGGCGATCGCCGACCGGACCGCATCGATCGCCACCGGCACGCTGACGCTGACTTTGGGCACCGCGACGTACAGCGGCGACGGCGCCACGATGACCGGCTTCACCGCGGGCAGCGGCACGCCCGTGTCGATCAACGTCACCGACGGCAGCCTGGACGGCATCGCCGCCGCGATCAACGCGGCCAAGAGCGGCGTCACCGCCACCGTCATCGCCGACCAGGACGGCAAGTCGGTGCTGTCGCTGAAGGGCACCACCGGCGCGGCGCAGGCCTTTACGTTGAAGGCGGACGATACGGGTAGCGCGCTCAACCAGTTCAACGTCGGCGTCAACGCCGGCACGCTGACCGGCACCGCCGGCAATGCCAAGCTGACCGTCGACGGCGTCAGCGTGCAGCGCAGCAGCAACACGATCAGCGACCTCGTCCCCGGCGTGAAGCTGCAACTCAACGCCGTGTCGGCGGCGCCGGTGTCGCTCGGCAGCACCCGGCCGACCAGCGCATTGGCACAGGCGGTGAGCGACTTCGTCGACACCTACAACCAGGTCTATGCGAGCGTGAAGAGCGAGACCGACCCGGTCGACGGCGACCTGAAATCGGACACCGCGGCGCGCACGCTGATGCGTTCGCTGCAGGGGCTGACCACCAAGTCGATGGTGTCGAGCGCCACGCCCGGTGCACCGACCACGCTGGCGCAGCTCGGCATCGCCACCAACCGCGACGGCACGCTGAAGGTGGATGCGACCACACTCAACCGGGTGCTCGCCGCCTATCCGGACGAGGTGGAGGCGATGTTCGCGCCGACCGCCAGCAACGCACTGGGCCTGCAAAGCTCGCTGTCCGGCATTTCGCTGGCCGCATCGAGCAGCGCCTACGGCCTCGGAGCTTCGGCCGCGACCTATACCGCGGCGCAGAAGGACCTGTCGAAGCAGCAGGACAGCATCACCTCGCAATCCGATACGATGACCACCCGGCTGACGCAGCAATTCACCAGCATGAACAGCCGGGTCACCGCCTACAAGGCGACGCAGACCTTTCTCGAAAACCAGATCAAGGCGTGGAGCAAGGATAGCTGATGGCCTACGCGACCGCGCTTTCCGGCGATCCTTACGCCACCTACCGCCAGATCGACGTCGTCGGCCGCACCGCCGAGGCGCAGGGCCCGGGCCTCGTGCAGCTGCTGTACGAGGAACTGGTGTCGGCGCTCCGGGCCGCGGCCTGGGCGGTGGAGAACAACCAGCTGCGTACCAAGAGCGAGCGCGTGACCCGCGCCACCGCCATCCTGTTCGCGCTGGAATCCGGCCTCGATTTCGAGCGCGGCGGCGATGTGTCGGCGACGCTGGCGCGGCTCTACGCCGGCATCCGCCGCACCGTGGTGGATGCCTCCGTCGGCACCGATCCCGCGCCGTTCCGCGCGGCGGCGGCGAGCCTCAACGAAATTGCCGACGCCTGGCGCGCCGCGCGGGCGGGGTAAACTGCACTCCTCCCCGGCACGGGGAGGGGGACCGCTCGGCGCAGCCGAGTGGTGGAGGGGCAGCCCCAGGCGATCTCGCTGCTTGGCTGCCCCTCCGTCACGGCTGCGCCGTGCCACCTCCCCGTGCCGGCGAGGATTTAGCTATTTCTGGAACCAGTGCTGCTGGACGAAATAACCCAGCACCAGCACGGTGATCGCGCCGCACAGGCCCATGATCGCATCGAACGCCCAGGGCTCCTGCGCGTAGGGGAGGTGCGCGACGTTCATGCCGTAGAGGCCGGTCAGGAAGGTCAGCGGCAGGAACACCATCGCGACGATGGAGATGATGAGCGAGCGGCTGTCGATCTGCTCGCTCCTGAGGTCGGTCAGCGCCTCGTGCATCAGCGAGGCACGCTCGCGGATCGATTCCACCTCCTCGGCCATGCGCGCGGCGCGGTCGGCGGCGGCGGAGAGGTGGCGGCGATCGTCCTCCGCCAGCCATTCGCCGGGCAGCGCCGCCAGCTTCTCCAACGCGGCACGCTGTGGGGCGAGGAAGCGGCGATAGCCGATCGCGGCGACGCGCACCCGCGTGACGGTGCGGCGCAGGTCGAAGACGCGGTTGGCGTCCAGCCGCTCCTCGCAATCGTCGAGCTCGTCGCCCAAGTCGGCGACATGCGGGTCGAGATCGCTGGTGATCGCGGTGGCGAAGGCGGCGATGAGGTCGCCGGGGTCGACGATGCCGCCCTGCTCCACCTGCTTCTCGACCTCGGCGACGCCGAACAGGTCGCGCCGCGTCACCGAATAGACGCGGCCCTTGATCGCCCAGATCCGCACCGAGGCGAGCGGATCGCCCGATGCCATCTCCTGCGACGAGCGGCCGCGCAGGTTGACCAGCGCGCCATGTTCGAACGCCTCACAGCGCGGCCGCGTCTCCATCGCGGTCAGCGCCTCGACGACATATTCATCGAGCCCGGCGGCGTCGCGCAGCCAGGCCTGGGCGCGATCCTCGTTGGTGCTGAGGTGGACCCAGACGAAATCGGCGGTGCAGGACAGGGCCTCCTTCACCGCGACGCGCTGCGCCTTGCCACCGGTGACGCGATAGCCGAAGCCGCTCATGCCATCTCCACTTCCACCGTCAGCCCGTCCGTTTCGCCCCCGCCCGGCCATGCCGCCCGCACCGCATCGGCGCGGGCGCGGTCGAGGATCGCCGTGGGAACGCCCGGATGATGCAGCACCCGATCGGCGTTGGCGAGCGCGCGCGCCTGTCGCAGCGTCAGGTCGTCCGGGTCGGGGGAGGTCAGCACGATCCGCACATGCCCGCCAGCAGGCGATGCGTCGGCCGCCAGCCATCCGGTGACATCAGGGGTTTCGACAAGCGGGTCGAGCGGGCCGCCGGCGGCCAGTGCCGCACCGAGGGCGCGCCGCCGCTCGGCACCATCGGGATATCGCTGCCGCAAGGCGCCGCGCGCCGCCTGCAATCCGTCCGCCAGCCGCCCCAGCCCGGCAGGCAGCAGCGCCTCCAGCCGCTGGCGCAGCGCCGCGGCGAGGCCGGCCGATACCCCGCCGGTGCCGATCGCGACCAGCACCGGCGCGCGGTCGACGATCGCGGGCGTGGTGAAGTCGCAATGCTCGGGCCGGTCGACGGCGTTGACCAGCACGCCGCGCGCCTTGAGCCGGGCCACCGCCGCCAGCGCGTCGGCCTGATCCTCGATGGCGACGATCGCGAGCGCGGCCGCAGCCTCCTCGCCGACGATCACGGCCCCTGCCCGCTCCAGCAGCCGCCGCTTGGCATCGGCCGCCTCGCCCTCCCCCAGCAGGATCACCGGGCGGCCCGCCAGCCGCACGAACAGCGGCAGGCTGTGGAGGGTCATCCCGCGGCCTTCGCCGGGGTGAGCCATTCCGGCACGCGTTCGGCAGCGAGAATCGTTTCGGCGGCGATCCGGTCGGCGACCACCGCATAGCGATCGCCGTCGACCAGCACCTCGGGCACGAGGTCGCGGCTGTTGTAGGTGGAGGCCATGGTCGCGCCATAGGCACCCGCGGTGCGGAACACGGCGAGGTCGCCGCTCTCCACGCGATCGATCTCGCGCCCCATGGCGAAGGTGTCGCCGCTCTCGCACACCGGGCCGGCGATATTGGCGGTCATCCGCTCGCCGTTCGGCCGGACCGCGGCGAAATCGTGCCACGCATCGTAGAGCGCGGGGCGGGCAAGATCGTTCATCGCGGCATCGACGATGACATAGGGGTTGGTGACGCCGGGCTTCACCCACACCACCTCGGTCAGCAGCACGCCCGCATTGCCGGCGATGACGCGGCCGGGTTCGAACATCAGATCGACGTCCCAGCCCTTCGTCACGCGCGCGACCATCGCGCCATAGTCCGCCGGGCTCGGCAGCGCGTCGCCCTGCTTGTAGGGGACGCCGAGGCCGCCGCCGAGGTCGACGCGGGTGATGGTGTGGCCGGCGCCGCGCAGCTCCTCGACCAGCCGGCCGACGCGGCGGTAGGCCTCCTCCAGCCGCGACAGGTCGGCAAGCTGGCTGCCGATGTGGCAGGCGACGCCGGTGAGGTCGAGGCCGTCGAGCGGCGCCAGGCGATCGAACATCGCCGGAGCCTGGTCGATCGGCACGCCGAACTTGTTCTCGGCGCGCCCCGTCGAGATCTTGGCGTGGGTGCCGGCGTCGACGTCCGGATTGACGCGCAGGGTGGCGCGGGCGCGCTTGCCCCTGGCATGGGCGATCCGGGCAAGGACGGCGCCCTCTTCCTCCAGTTCGAGGTTGAACTGGCCGATGCCTTCATCGACGCCGCGGGCGAGTTCGGCCCGCGTCTTGCCGACGCCCGAGAAGACGATATCGCGCGCCGGGATGCCGGCGGCGAGCGCCCGCGCCATCTCGCCGCCCGAGACGACGTCGGCGCCATAGCCTTCATCGGCGAGGACGCGCAGCACCGCGACGTTCGGATTGGCCTTGATCGCATAAGCGAGGTGGACGCGCGCCCCCAGCGCCTTCAGCCCGTCGCGGAACACCTGCGCATGGCGGCGGAAGGTGGCGGTGGAATAGACGTAGACGGGCGTGCCCACCTCTTCGGCGATGCGGGCCAGGGGCACGTCCTCGCAATGGAGGGCGCCGTCGCGGTAATCGAAATGGTTCATCGGGCGATCAATTCGGAGGAAGGTCGAACTCGTCGCTGCGGCGCTGATCCGAGTTGCGGAGCAGTTCGTCGCTACGCTGCGGGCGCTGCTGCGTCGTCGGCGTGAGCAGCTGGTTGGGCGTCGGCGTCGCGGTCGCGCCGTAGGGCGCGGGCGGCAGCGATGCGCCGGGGGCCGGTTGCAGCTCCTTGGCGGCGCCGCAACCGGCGAGCGCCAGGGCCAGCGCCATCGGCGCAACGAAGCGTTTCATCGCAGGCTCTCCCGCGCAGCGCGGATCGCGGCGCGCACATTGGCGGGCGCGGTGCCGCCGAAGCTCGTCCGGCTGGCGACCGAGGCATCGACCGACAGCACGTCGTACAGGCTCTCGTTCACCCGCGCGTCGATCGCCTGAAATTCCGCATAGGGCAAAGCGTCGAGCCGCACGCCCAGTTCCTCGGCGCGCTTCACCGCGCGGCCGGTGACGTGATGCGCCTCGCGGAACGGCAGGCCCGCCTCGCGCACCAGCCAGTCGGCGAAATCGGTGGCGGTGGCAAAGCCGCTTTCGGCAAGGCCCCGCATCCGGTCGGTGCGGAAGGTGGCGCTTTCGACCATCCCCGTCATCGCCGCGATCGACAGGCCGAGCAGGTCGTGGCATTCGAACACCGGCGGCTTGTCGTCCTGCATGTCCTTGGAATAGGCGAGCGGCAGGCCCTTCATCGTCACCATCAGGCTGGTCATGCAGCCCATGATGCGCCCGGCATGGCCGCGCACCAGCTCGGCGGCGTCGGGATTGCGCTTCTGCGGCATGATCGAGCTGCCGGTCGACCATTGGTCGCTCAGGGCGACGAAGCCGAACGGCTGCGACGCCCAGAGCACGAATTCCTCGGCAAGGCGCGACAGGTGCAGCGCCGCCTGCGTCGCGGCGGTGAGGTAATCGAGCGCGAAGTCGCGATCGCTCACCCCGTCGAGGCTGTTGCGCGTCGGCCCGTCGAAGCCGAGCGCCGCCGCAGTCATCTGTCGGTCGAGCGGGAAGCTGGTGCCGGCGAGCGCCGCCGAACCCAGTGGGCACAGGTTGAGCCGCACCCGTGCGTCGCGGAAGCGCGACAGGTCGCGCGCCACCATCTCGACATAGGCCATCAGGTGGTGGCCCAGCGTCACCGGCTGCGCCGATTGCAGATGGGTGAAGCCCGGCATCACCGCATCGGCATGCTCTTCGGCGCGGGTCAGCAGCGCCTCGGTCAGCCCTGTAAGCGCGGCGAGCACCTGGTCGATCGCATCGCGCACCCACAAGCGGAAATCGGTCGCCACCTGGTCGTTGCGGCTGCGCGCGGTGTGCAGGCGTCCCGCCACCGGGCCGATCGCGGCGGCGAGCTTCGCCTCGGTCAGCATGTGGATGTCTTCAAGGCTGAGATCCTCGGGCACGCCGTTTTCCGCGTAATCGGCGGCGACGGTGTCGAGCCCGGCACGAATCGCGGCGGCATCCTCGGCGGAGACGATGCCCTGTTTGGCCAGCATCGCGACATGCGCCTGCGACCCGGCGATGTCCTGGCGCCACATCCGCTTGTCGAACGGGATGGAGGCGTTAATTTCGCGCATCACCGCAGCCGGGCCTTCGGCGAATCGGCCGCCCCACATCGAATTGGATCCGCTCATGGTTTCGCGCGTCGCGATCGTCTGTCTCCTGGCGCTGGCAGCTGCCGGCTGCGATAGGCAAAGCCAGTCCTCCGGGCAAGCAAACGTCGCCGCGCCCGCGCCCGACGAGGCGGCGGCCCCCGCCGCCAAGGCGCTGACCGGCCTCGATCGCAGCCACAAGGGCGAGGCGGCGCCCGCCACCGCCTTCAAGGGACCGGACGGCAAGCCGACGACGCTCGCCGCCTTCCGTGGGCGTCCGGTGCTGGTCAATCTATGGGCGACCTGGTGCGGCCCCTGCGTCGCCGAACTGCCGACGCTGGAGGCGCTGGCCAAGCGCGGCACGGTGCAGGTCGCCGCGATCAGCCAGGACACCAACGATGCGGCCAAGGTGCCCGCCTTCCTGAAGGCGCATGGCGCACCGTCGCTGGTGCCGTACGTCGACGACCAGATGGCCTTGTCGCTCGGCTGGAACGCCAACCTGCCGACGACGATCCTGTTCGATGCGGCCGGCAAGGAGGTGTGGCGCTGGAACGGCGGCAACGACTGGAACGGCGCGGCCGCGGCGAAGCTGATCGGCGAGGCCGGGTAACGGGCCGGTCGCGCCCCCTCACCCTTCCGCGGCGAAGGGTGAGGATGGCCGCTCGTCAGCCGCGCGGCACCCAGATCGCCGATTCGGCGTCGCCATAGGCGTCCGCCGCCCCGGCCAGCGCTTCCGTGCCGATCCAGGCGCAGACGATCGCATCGAGCATGTCCTCATGCGCCTTGCTCTCGATCCCGGTCGGGCGTTCGCCGAGCGGCGGCAGGCGATCGGCGACGCCGTGGAGGCGCGATGCCAGCAGGCCGGCGATCCGCCGCCATTCGGCCTGCAACAGCTGCTTGCGCGTCGCGAGCGGCTCGCCCGGCCAGTATTTCGCGCTGTTGCCCGCCTTGTAGGGCAGTCGCCGCGCCGCACCGGCCAGCACGACGAGCGCGGGGTGCGGGTAGACCTCGATCAGTCCGCCCGCGGCCGCGTCGTTGGTGCGCAGCGGATAGCCCGCCGCCGCGAAATCGGCGCACAGACGGTCGCTCAACGGCCCCGGTCGCAATGCGCTCGGCGAATGGGTCGCGCAATGACGGTTGCCGAAGGCGCGGGCGATGGCATTGTCCGACGCGCGGCGGCCGGTGATCGGGCGATGCGACAGCGGCATGTCGATCGCCACCAGCGACACCGGGGCACCGGCAATGCGTTCGGCCGCGACCAGCAAGGCGCCGGCATCGGGCAGCGATCCCGCCGGGCGGTCCGGCACCGCCTCGCCGTGAGCGAGCGCCAGGAAGTGACCATAGGAGGGCGCCACCGCGCGCAGCGTCCAGCCGCCCGCCTCCTGCACCGCCAGCGCGACACCGCTGGGCTTCGTCGCGGTCCATGCCGCGTCGATCCCGAGCACCACGCTGGCAGGCGGCATCACGCGGGGTCGTGGCCGAGCTGCTGCCCGATCCGCGCCGTCGCCGCAGCGAGCAGCGTCCGCGCCTCGTCGATCCCGACCGCGTGCGAGGCGTCGATCAGTTCCAGGAACGGGATGGTCAGCGCCGCCATCAACTCGCCGCCGAAGCCATAGACGGGATAGCTGACGTCGGTGACACCCCGCGTCACCGGGCTTTCGCGCAATTCATACCCCTGGCCGCGCACCCGGTCCAGTTCGTGCGCCAGCCTCGCCCGGTCGATCGGCTCGCCCAGCATCGCCTCGGCCCGGTCGATCGTGCGCGCGGCGGCATCGGGTGCGGCAAAGGCGAGCAGCACCTTGCCCGAACAGCTGGCGACGATGTCGATCGACGCACCGACGCGCAACGCGAAACCACGCGTGCCGGGGTTTTCCTCGCGCGCGATGACGAGGCCCGCGCCACCCTGCACCACCACCAGATGGCACGACTGGCCGATCGCCAGCGCCAGCGCCTGCATCTCGGGCAGTGCCGCCGCGGTCAGTCGCCGGGCCGGCGTCGCGCGATAGGCGATATCGAGGAATTTATAGGTGACGCGGTAGCGATCGTCGACCGGCGACTTTTCAAGGTAGCGCGCCTCCTCCATCACCACGACGATGCGGAACAATTCGCCGAGCGACCGGCCGAGCGCGGTCGCCATCTCGCTCACCAGCATGCCTTCCGGGCGGCTGGCGAGCAGTTCGATGATGAGGAACGCCTTGTCGAGGGCGGGTGCGGCATAGCTGCCCTTGCGCGCCCTCGTGGTGGCGGGTTGGCTGTCGGTGGTCGGCATCGTCACGCCATCATGCACCAGGTCGCCGGTCAGAGCGAGACTATCGCCTTGAGGACGCTGTCCGCTTCCTCGATCAGCGCAGGCATCCGTTCGGGCGCCTCGTCAATCGTCAGGCTGTGCGTCTGGATGCGGTCGGTCGGGACGGAGCCGTCGCGGATACAGGCGATGACATGCGCGAAATCCGCCGCCAACGCATTGCGGCTGGCGAGCAGCGTCGTCTCCCGCTTGTGGAATTCGGGATCGGGGAAGACGAGATCGTCCTTGCACACGCCGACCAGCACATAACTGCCGCCGTGCGCGACATAGTCGAGGCCGGCGCGCATCGCGTGGATGTTGCCGGTCGCATCGAACACGCGGTCGAACATCTCGCCATCGGTCAGCGTGGCGAACGCGGCGGCCGCATCCGGCCCGGCGACCACGCCGTCCGCAAACCCCAGCCGGTCGCGCGCATAGGCGAGCCGCTGCGCGCGCGTATCGGCGAGCACCACCCGCTCGACGCCGGCGATCCGCGCGAACAGCGCCACCGCGATGCCGATCGGCCCCGCCCCGACCACCAGCACGCGCTCGCCGCCGGACAGGGCCGCGCGGCGGACCGCATGCGCGCCGATCGCGAGGAATTCCACCATCGCCGCCTGTTCGAGGCTGAGCCCGGCGGCATCGATCACCGCATCCTGCGGCACCGACAGCAGTTCGCACAGGCCGCCATCGGCATGGACGCCGAGCACGCTGATCGCGACGCAGCAATTGGGCTTGCCCTTGCGGCAGGCGATGCACGTGCCGCAGGCGAGATAGGGATTGACGGTCACCACCTGCCCGGGCGCCAGCGACGCCCCCTCGGGCGCGGCGACCACCTCTCCGGCGAGTTCGTGGCCGATCAGCCGCGGATAGGCGAGGAAGGGGTGTTTGCCGGCGTAGATGTGGTTGTCCGTCCCGCAGATGCCGACGCGGCGCATCCGGATCAGCACCTCGTCCGCGCCCCGCTCGGGCGCCGGGCGTTCCTCGACGCGCAGATCGAACGGTGCCGCGCATATCAGGGCCTTCATCGCATGTTCCTCCCGCTTCATGCGATCACACTCTCATATATGCGAGTTGATGGGAAGCTGTTAGACAGCCGTGCCATCAAAGGAGGATTGCCATGACCCGCCGCCTGTGCTTCGCGCTCGATCTCGTCGACGATGCCGATCTGATCGCCGAATACGAGCGGGCGCATGCCGCCGGCGCAGTCTGGCCGGAGGTCACCCAGGGCATTCGCGCCAAGGGCTTCGAGGCGATGGAGATCTGGCGCACCGGCGACCGCCTGTTGATGATCGCCGAAGTTTCGGACGACTTCCCGCGCGCGATCGACGGCGACCTCGCCGAGGTCGATGCGCGGTGGGAGGTGGCGATGGGACGCTTCCAGAAAGCGCTGCCGCACGCCGCGCCGGGCGAAAAGTGGCTGCCGATGACGCGCATCTATTCGCTCGACGAACAATAAGCGGCGATCAGTCCGCCACGCCCTCCCCCGCCAGCACCAGCGCCACCCCGGTGGCATGGCGCGCGCGGTCGGGCAGCGTCACCTCCAGCGCCGCGCCGGTGCGGCGGAACGGCAGCGGCGTGGAGTCGCCGGGCAATGTTACCCGCCGCACGGTGCCACGCAGCGTCGGATCGTCGCTGCCGAGCAACGTCATCCGGGCAATGCCATCGTCCGGCCAGCCTAGCAGCAGCGCGTGGAGGTTTCCGGCTTTGGTGACGTAGCGGACATCGCGGGCGCCATAGGGGGAGGTCGGCCCGCCTTCCGAGAAATTGCCCGCGCCACGCCGGGTCGGGCCTTCGCCGAAGCGACGCCAAGGCCGGCTGCCGTGGATCGCGGTGCCGAACCGCCCCATCCAGTCGGCAAGATCGGCGAGGATCCGCTCTTCCTTGTCGTCGATCGTGCCATCGCCGCGCAGCGGTACCGACAGCATCAGGTTGCCGTTCTTCGCCGCCACATCGCACAGGGTGTGGATGACCAGCGCCGCCGATTTGTACCCGCCCCGTTCGTAGAGGTCGCGGTCATAGTGCCAGTTGCCGAGGCAGGTGTCGGTCTGCCACGGATAACGCTCGATATAATCCTTGCCGCCGCGCTCGACGTCGTCGACGATCCCCATGCGCCGCTGCGGCGCGGTGCCCTTGGCGGTGACCACCGCCTCCAGCCGCCCGTCGTGCCACCGCATCGACTGGTTGTAGAACCAGGCGGTGATATCGAGGCCGTATTGCTCCATCGGCAGATCGAAATCGTCGAAATAGATCATGTCGGGGCGATAGGTATCGAGCAGCTCGCGGCAGCGGGCGAACCAGTTCTGCGCATAGCCGGGGATCGCGGGAACGCCCTCGCTCCACAGCCCGTCGGTGGCGGCGTGCCAGGCGTTGGCCTCCTCCACCGTGCGGATACCGTCGGGCATCGGCATCAGCCGGCCGGTGTAGAGCGCCTGCGGGTCGAGGCCCTGCCACCATTTGCCCGCCCCTTGCGCCGCGGTCAGCCGCCAGGCGTCGTAACGCTGCCCGGCACGCGGCCCCTCGGGATCGTAGCCATAAGCGGGCTGGTTCCAGTGCCAGGCATGCGCCGAATGGTTCGACACGGCAAAGCGCAGGCCCCGTTCGCGCACCAGCTTCGCCCAGGTGCCGATGATGTCCTTCTTCGGCCCGACCCGCGTGGTGTTCCAGGCGTGGTGGCTGGAGGCATAGGTATCGAGATTGTCGTGGTGGTTGGCGAGCGCCATGACATAGCGCGCGCCCGCTTTCTGATAGAGGTCGAGCAGGCGGGCGGGATCCCAGCGTTCCGCCTTCCACAGGTTCTGGATCTCCATGAAACCGGTGTCGGCGGGATGGCCGTAATGCTGGAGGTGGTGCTTGTAGGCGCGGCTGCCCTGCAGGTACATTTCGCGCGCGTACCAGTCGCCCGCCTCCGGCACGCATTGCGCGGTCCAGTGCGCCCAGATGCCGAACTTGGCATCGCGGAACCAGTCGGGAGCGCTGTAGCCGGCAGTGAGGGACGCCCAGTCCGGCGTGAAGCGCGACGGCGGCGGCACCTTCACCGTACGCCCCGCGCCCGGCTGCGTCGGCAGGGTCGCGACCGGCGCCAGCGCCGCCGCCGCCATGCTGCCGCCGAGCATCTCGCGTCTGGTCGTCGTCATGCCGCCCCCTCCCTCCCCTCTGGTTGTCGATGCTGCCCTATGCCGCGCGTGGCAGGCAGGCGGGCCCCGCGGGGGGTCCGCTCGCCTTGTAGGTCAGGACGAATTCCTGATGGCCCAGCGCCTCCGACTTGGTTTGCGCGCCACCGGCCACGGCCTGGATCAGGCCGACGATCTCGGCACCGACTTCGTCCAGCGTCGCCGCGCCGTGGAGGATGCGGCCGGCGTTGACGTCCATGTCCTCGGCCATCCGGTCATAGGTTTCCGGATTGGCGCAGACCTTGATGACCGGCGAGATGGCGGAGCCGATCACCGATCCGCGCCCCGTGACGAACAGGTTGATGTGCGCGCCGCACGCGATCAGCTCGCCGATCTCGGCGCTGTCGACGATATTGGGGAAGCCGAATTTCGGCGCGCCCGGCGGCACCACGTCGAGAAGGTAGAGGCCCGGCCCCGGCGCCTGCTCGGCGGGCAGGATGACGCCGTTGATCGCGCGGCTGCCCGACTTGGCGTAGGCGCCGGCGGATTTTTCCTCCTGGCTGGTGAGGCCGCCCTCGGCATTGCCCGGTGCGAAGCTGCCGTAACCCATCGCGCGGTAATAATCCTCGGCCTGGGCGACGGAGGCGATCAGCGCCTCGGCGACGGCGGGACTGGCGGCGCGTTCGGCCATATGGCCTTCGCAGCCGATCATCTCGCCCGTCTCCTCGAAGATGCAGATGCTGCCGGCATCCACCAGCGTGTCGAAGGCACGGCCGACCGCCGGGTTGCCGGTGATGCCGCTGGTGCCGTCGGAGCCGCCGCAGATGGTGCCGACGACCAGTTCGGACATATGCATCGGCACGCGCACCGCCTGCGCGTCGGCGGCGGCGCGGACCCGCTCGACGGCAGCGATCCCCGCCTCCATCGCACCGCGGGTGCCGCCCGCCTGCTGGATCACCACCGTCTCGACCGGGCGCCCCTGCTCGCGCGCATTGGCGGCGAGCGCCTCGCGGTTGAAGCTTTCGCAGCCCAACGACAGCAGCACGACGCCGCCGACGTTGGGATGCGTGGTCAGCGCCTTCATCATCGCCAGCGCGTAATCGTTGGGATAGCAGCCGGGAAAGCCGATCAGCTGCACGCGCGGATCGTCGATGCGGTCGACGATCCGCCGCGCGACGTGATGCGCGCATTCGACGAGATAGACGACGACGATCGCGTCGCGGATGCCCTTGCGTCCGTCGGGACGCAGCCACGCCTGCCAGCCGGTGTACATATCGGTCACGAATGATCTCCCGCCGCGTCACGCAGGTGCGCGGGCATGTAGTCGCTCTTCATGTTATGCATATGGACCCAGCCGCCCGCCGGAACAGGGGCGGTCATCGATCCGATCGGCATGCCGTATTTCAGCACCTTGTCGCCCGCCGCCAGCGGCAGCAGCGCGAGCTTGTGGCCCAGCGCCACGCGCTCGGCGACCGCGAGCGGGTGGCCATCGACCTCGAACCGCTCGCCGGGCTCGACCGTGCGGCAGCAGACGACGACATTGTCGCTGGGGCTGAGGCGGATCGCAGCGGCGCTCATCCGACGTCTCCGGGCAGCGGCGCATCCTCGCGCACCAGCCGTTCGTGGCGCAGCTCCGCCCAGAAGTCCGCCGGGACGGACTCGCGATACAGATCGACGGTCTGCGCGACGCGTTGCGGGTTGCCGAGGCCGGGAATGACGCTCGCCACCTGGGGATGCGCCAGCACGAACTGGAGCGCCGCGGCGGGCAGCGTCACGCCATGGCGATCGGCCACCGCCTCGATGCCGCGCACGCGGGCGACGATATCCTCGGGCGGCGGGCCGTAATCGTAATGCAGCGGGCCGCCGCGCTTCGTGCCCGTCGCGAGGATGCCGCTGTTATAGGGGCCGCCGACGACGATCGAGGTGCCGGCATCGGCACAGGCCGGCAGCAACGCATCGAGCGCATGCTGTTCGAGCAGGGTGTAGCGCCCGGCGAGCAGGATCACGTCGAGCCGTGCCTCGCGCATCGCATCCAGGCACACCGCGATCTCGTTGACGCCGAGGCCGAAGGCGCGGATCGTCCCCTCCTCGCGCAACCGCTCGAGCGCGCGCAAGCCGCCGCCGGTGGTCAGTTGCTCCCAATAGCGGCCGGCCTCCGCGCCATGCACCAGCCCGCCGATGTCATGGACGTAGAGGATGTCGACGTGCGCGAGGCCGAGCCGTTGCAGGCTGTGTTCGTGGCTGCGCAGGATACCGTCGTGGGTGTAGTCGTAGCGCATGCGGAACGGCATCGGCGAGCGGAAGCCGTCGCGCTCCGCATCGTCGGTGACGCTGGGATCGGGATCCATCAGCCGCCCGACCTTGGTCGAGACGACGACGTCCGGCACCAGCCGCAGCGCATCGCCGACGCGCCGTTCGCTGAGGCCCCGCCCGTAATGCGGCGCGGTGTCGATGTAGCGCAGCCCCGCATCGAGCGCCGCATCCAGCGTCGCGCGCGCATCCGCGTCGGACACGGGCTGGTAGAGGTTGCCGAGCGAGGCGGCGCCGAAGCCCAGTTCGGGAACGGCAAGGCCGGTGGTGCCGATGGCGCGCGTGGGGATCGTTGCCATGGGATCAGGCCATGCTCCAGCCGCCGTCGATGACGTGCAGCTGGCCCGTGGTGTAGGCGCTTTCGTCGGAGGCGAGGTAGAGCGCCAGCGCGGCGATCTCCTCGGCCGAACCGAGACGTCCCATCGGCTGGCGCGCGACGAAGGCGGCGCGCGCGGCATCGGCATCGCCGGTCGCGGCCATGCGTTCGTCGAGGCTGGGCGACTGGACGGTGCCCGGGCAGATCGCGTTGCAGCGGATGCCCTGCCCGACGTAATCGACCGCGACGGAGCGAGTGATCCCCGCCACCGCCGCCTTGGATGCGCAATAGGCGTAGCGGTTGCCGACGCCGATCACCGGCCCCGCCACCGACGCCATGTTGACGATCGAGCCGCCGCCGCCCGCGATCATCGCCGGCAGCAACGCCGTCAGCAGATGGGTGATGGCATGGACGTTGAGGTCGAAGGACAGGCGGTAGCCGGCATCCGCGGTCGCCAGCAGGTCGCCGGCATCGACATAGCCGGCGCAGTTGAACAGCACGTCGACGCGGCCTGCCTCGGCACCAAACGCGGCGATCGCGGCGGTATCGGTAAGGTCGAGCACGCGCGTGGTGCAGCCCGACAGCGTCGACAGTGCGTCGGCGTTGCGATCCACTGCGATCAGCTCTGCACCCTCGCGCACGAAGAGTTCGGCGGCGGCGCGCCCGATGCCCTGGCCAGCGCCGGTCACGATTGCGCGCTTGCCGTTCAGTCGACCCATCATTTCTGCTCCTTATGCCGCGCTGCGGTCAGCGCGAACACCATTACCACCGCAAAACTCGCCGCCGGCACCAGCATCGCCGTCGTGATCCCGGCCTGGTCGGACACCAGACCCATCAGCGCGGTGAGGCCAGCGCCGCCGATGATCGCCATGACGATCAGCGAGGCGCCCGCCCGGCGGAGCGGCCCCAGCCCCTCCATGCCCAGCGCGAAGATCGTCGGGAACTGGATCGACATGAAGAAGCTCGCCGCAACCAGCGCGGCCAAGCCCCACCAGCCGCCGCCGATGCCCGCAAGCGCGGTCAGCACCAGCGCCACACCGGCGAACAGCGTCAGCAGGCGCACCGGCGCGATGCGCGTCATCAGCAGGCTGCCGAGGAAGCGGCCGCTCGCGAACAGCACCAGCGACAGGAACAGCGCATCGGCGCCCGAGCGTTCGCCCATGCCGGCATTCGCCTGCGCGTAGCGGATGGTATAGCTCCACACCCCCACCTGCGCGCCGACGTAGAAGAATTGCGCGACCACCGCCGCGATCAGCCGCGGCCGGCGAAACACGTCGGCGAAGCGACCCGCCGGCTGCCCGGCATCGCTCGCCACGGTGCCCGCCGGAAACGGCACCAGCGCCGCGGCGACCGCGAACAGGAACACGACCGCCGCGATGCCCACATAGGGTCCGGCGATCGCCTGCACCTCGGCGCGGTAGAAGGCCTCGCGCGCCGCCGTGCCCATCGTCGCGAGCGCGCGCTCGTCATGCTCGATGCCCGACAGGATGAAGTTGCGGCCGATCAGGATGCCGGTGATCGCGCCCAGCGGATTGGCCGCCTGCGCCCAGTTCAAGCGCCGCGCCGCGCCGGCCGGATCGCCGATCTCGGTCATCAGCGGGTTGGCCGAGGTTTCGAGAAAGGCGAGCCCCGCCGCGATCACGAACAGCCCGAGCAGGAACAGCTGGTACAGGCTCGCCGCCGCCGCCGGATAGAAGAGCAAGGCGCCCGTGCCGTAGAGCAGCAGCCCGAGCACGATCGACGCCTTGTAGCCATAGCGCCGCATCACCAGCGACGCCGGCACCGCGAGCAGGAAATAGCCGAGGTAGAAGACCTGCTGGACGAAGCTGGTCCCGAAATCGCTGAGCGCGAAAGCCTTGCGGAATTGCGCGATCAGGATGTCGTTGAGGTTGTTGGCCATCCCCCACAGGAAGAACAGGCACACGGTGATGACCAGCGCCGGCAGGTAGCGGCGCGTGTCGCGCGGCTGCCCGGCGGTTGTCGCCACGGTAAGGTCGGGCGCCGGCGCGCCGAACGCCGCCATCAGTGCCGCACCCCGGGCCGCTCGATCGCACGCATGCTCACCATCCGTTCTCCATGAGAGTTATCTTTTATGGATGCAAGCCTATGGGCCAACGCCTGGGATGACAAGCGGCGTGGTGTGCCCGCGCCACGCCCCGTCACTGCGTACGGTCACGGACCGGGCAGCACCTTTCGCAAAGCTGCGTTCTGCTATAGGCAGTTAGCCTGCGCTGGCACTGCCCGGCCGATCGATCCAGCCAATCCAGCCGACGATGACGACAGAGACAGACGCGGTTCAACGCAGCGACGACAGGGGGGTGGATCAGCCGTTGGCCGAGCAGCTGTGCACGCACGACTGGAGCGCGACGCCGCTTGGCCCGCGCGAGACGTGGCCGCAGAGCCTACGCACCGCCATCGACGTGATGATGGCATCGGGCCACGCGATGTGCCTGGCCTGGGGTCCCGATCGCACCTTCCTCTACAACCATGCCTATGCCCCCATGCTGGGCGCCCGCCATCCGACCGCGTTCGGCGCCCGCTTCGAGGATGTCTGGGCGGATGTGTGGGCGGAGATCGCCCCGCTCGTCGATGCGACCTTCCGCGGAGACACCGCGACCTTCCAGAACATGCCGCTGGTGATGACGCGCAACGGCTATCCGGAGGAGACGTGGTGGACCTTCTCCTATTCGCCCGTCCGGGACGAAAGCGGTGAGGTCGCCGGGCTGCTCAACGTCACGCTGGAGACGACCGGCGCCGTGCTGGCCGAGCGCGGGCGCGACGAGGCGGTCGCCGGCCTCCGCCGCAACGAGGCCAAGTGGCGCCGCCTGTTCGAGACGCTGGCGGAAGGCTTCATCCTGGGCGAGGTCGTCCGCGATGCCACGGGGCGGATCGTCGACTGGCGCTACGACGAGGTCAACGACGCCTGGTACGATCTGGTCGGCATCCCGCGCGGTGGCGCGGTGGGACGCACGATCCGCGCGGTGTTTCCCGGCATCGAGGATGCATGGGTGGACGAGATCGCGCAGGTCGCGGATGCCGGGGCATCGCTGCGCTTCACCCGCCAGGTCGGCACGCTCGGCCGGTGGTACGATGGCGTCGCACAGCCTGCCGGCGACGATCGCTTCACCATCATCTTCACCGAGGTGACCGATCGCGTCCTGCGCGAGCGCCGGCAGGCGGCGATGCTGGCGTTGAGCGACCGGCTGCAGCACGAAACGTCGGTCGAGGCGATGGCGCTTGCCGCCAGTGCGGTGCTGGGCGAGGCATTGGGCGCGGACCTAGTCGGCTATGGCGATGTCGATGCCGCGGCGGAGACGATCACGGTGGAGCGCGACTGGACGGCCACCGATGCCGTTTCGCTCGCCGGCACGGTCCGGTTCCGCGATTTCGGCTGCTATGTCGACGATCTGAAGGCCGGGCAGACGGTGGTGGTCGGCGATTGCCGGCACGATGCGCGCACGCGCGACCATGCCGAGGCGCTGGAGGCGCGCAGCGCCCGTGCCTTCATCAACACGCCGGTGATCGAGCGCGGCAGCTTCGTGGCGCTCCTCTACGTCAGCAGCGCCTCCCCGCGCGAATGGACGGAGGAGGAACAGCAGTTCATCCGCGACGTCGCCTACCGCCTGCGCAGCGCGGTGGAGCGGCTGCGCGCGGTGGAGCAGCAAGAGATCCTGAACGGCGAGCTGTCGCATCGCATCAAGAACACGCTGAGCGTCGTGCAGGCGATCGCGATGCAGACGCTGGCCGGCAAGGCGGACGATGCGGCGGTGGAGGAATTCGGCAGCCGCCTGAAGGCGCTGTCCTCCGCCCACGACGTATTGCTGACCCGCAGCTGGTCCGCCGCCACGCTGGCCGACGTGATGCGCGCGGCGCTGGCGAGCTTCGCCAGCGA
This sequence comes from Sphingomonas sp. SP5, assembly GCF_058313455.1. Taxonomy (NCBI): domain Bacteria; kingdom Pseudomonadati; phylum Pseudomonadota; class Alphaproteobacteria; order Sphingomonadales; family Sphingomonadaceae; genus Sphingomonas; species Sphingomonas sp. SP5. Next base: position 130,287 of record NZ_JBZFLF010000006.1, read on the forward strand.
GCGGGTGCGGCTGGAGGGCCCCGACCTCTGGATCAGCTCGCGCGCGGCGATGTCGCTGTCGCTGCTGCTGCATGAGCTCGCCACCAACGCCGCCAAATATGGCGCGCTGAGCGTCGCCGAAGGGCATGTCGCGATCGACTGGGCCGTGCAGGGCGACGGGGATCAGGCCGTGCTCGCCATGCGCTGGCGGGAGCGCGGCGGGCCGCCGGCGACCGAACCGACCCGCCGCGGCTTCGGCTCGCGGATCATCCGCATGGGCCTGATCGGCTCAGGGGGCGTTAAGCAATGCTATGATACCGATGGTTTGTCGGTCGAGATGAGCGCGCGCCTGGATCAGGTGCAGCAGGCCTGACGCGGAAGAGCCACGAAGGATGGGTCAGTCACAGTCGATATCGCGCCTGCCGGTGCTCATCATCGAGGATGAGCCGGTGCTGCGCGTCGATGTCATCGACATGGTCGAGCGCGCCGGTTTCGAGGCGGTGGAGGCGATGAGCATCGAGGAGGCGATAGGCATCCTGGAACGGCGCACCGATATCCGCATCGTCTACATGGACCTCGACATGCCACGCGGCGTGCGCGGCATCGAAGTCGCCGCCGCCATCCGCCGCCGCTGGCCGCCGATCGAGATCGTGCTGACCGCCGCGGGTTTCCACGAAGCGGACCTCGACCTGCCGGTACGCGCGGAATTCCACCCCAAGCCGATCAACCGGGCCGCCGTCGTCGCGGCGATGCGCCGCATGGCGGGGCACCTGCCCGGCTAAGACCAATCGACATGCAATCCTTCCCCCGCCAGGGGGAGGACGGCTGCCGGCTGCGGGTGAAGGCGCATGCCAACCCGGCATCCTTCGTCACCCCGGACTCGTTCCGAGGTCCACCGTGCCGCAAAACCCATAGCGTATGGGTGTGCGGCACGGTGGATGCCGGACCAAGCCCGGCATGACAGAGGATTGAAGATAACAGACCAGATCGCCCACAGGCGATAGCCCTGCCACCAAGGCGCCAGGCCCGATCGACATCCAAGATGAGGGATCCTCTTAATCCTCCCACGCCAGGGGCGGGATTGGATGTCGATCAGCTCTGGCATACCCGCGGCGCCGGGCGTCGCGCGGTGCGTGGCGGGTCCTCGTCCGGATCGGCCGTATTGACGAGGTTACAACATCACATGCATAGGCGCGGCCATTCCCTGCCCGGCACGACCGCCGGCGGTTTGAGTGAGGATATATCGTTTTGCGTCATGCCATGCGCGCCGCTTCGCGGGTCGCCGCCGTTCCCTTCGCCGTAGCGCTCACCTGCTCGCCGGCACCGGCGCAATTGGCCGAGGACGGCCATCCCGAAGACGAGCGCGAGGAGATCACGGTCACCGGCGTCCGCCAGTCGTACCGGGGCACCTTTGCCCTGCGTGAGATCCCGCAGGCGATCGCGACGATCGACGACCGGGTGATCGAGGAAAACACCATCCTGCGCCTGACCGATGCGCTCGACCTCAACGCCTCGGTCAATCGCCAGAACACGCTCGGCGGCCTGTGGGACAGCTTCTCGGTGCGCGGCTTCGCCGGGGACGAGAACCTGCCGAGCGGCTATCTGGTCAACGGCTTCACCGCCGGTCGCGGCTTCGGCGGGCAGCGCGACGTGGCGGGGATCGAGCGGATCGAGGTGCTGAAGGGGCCGTCGGCGGCGGTGCTGGGGCGCGGCGAGACGGGCGGTTCGATCAACCTCGTGACCAAGCAGGCGCAGCTCGGCCGCACCTTCGGCACGGCGGCGCTGCAATATCGCAGCTTCGGCACCGTGCGGGCGGAGGGCGATGCCAATCTGGCGCTGACCGGCAACCTGACGGCGCGGCTGATCGGCTATGCCGAAGAGGGCGACACCTTTCGCGACATGGTGCACCAGACGCGCTGGGGCCTGCTGCCCTCGTTCGGCCTCGGCCTCGGCAAGGCGACCCGGCTGACCTATGATTTCGAGTGGACGCATGTCGCCGTGCCGTTCGATCGCGGCATCGTGGTGCTCAACAACGATTTCCGCACCGTGCCGCGCTCGCGCTTCCTGGGCGAGCCGGGCGACGGCGACACCGTGACCCGCGCCATCGGCCACCAGTTGCGCCTCCAGCACGATTTCAACGATCGCTGGAGCCTGCTGGTCGGCGCCAGCCATCGCGACACGCGGCTGAACAGCTTTTCCTCCGACGCCGAAACCGCACGCGCGCGGCAGAAGCTGTACGTCGACGGCCATTCGCTGTCGCGCCAGCGCCGCTCGCGCCGCTACACGTCCGAACATAGCGTATTGCGCGCGGAGGTGTCGGGCGAGTTCGAGACGGCGGGGCTGCGCCACCGCCTGCTGGTCGGCGGCGACTTCGACTATTTCGACACCGACCAGCTGTTCACCCGCTATCGCGGGCCGGTGGTGACGGCGACGACGACCGACCGCGCCGGCTATGTGCTCGACCTCGACGACCCGGTGTACGGCCGTTTCCCGCCACCGGTCACCACGCCGATGTTCGACCGGCTCGACGTGCAGCGCACCGCCGGCGCCTATGTGCAGGACCAGATCAGCGTGACGGGGCGGCTGCAGCTGCGTGTCGGCGGCCGCTACGACGATATCCTGCTGCGCGTCGACGATCGCCTGCTGAAGACGCTGGGCCGCCGCCGGAACGGCCGGTTCAGCCCGCAGGCAGGCGTGGTCTATGCGCTGAGCACGCCCGTATCGCTCTATGCGACCTATGGCGAGGGCTATCGCGCCAACATCGGCGCCGATGCGGCGGGCGCCGTGTTCGCGCCGGAGACGAGCCGGTCGATCGAGGCGGGTGCGAAGCTCACCGCGTTGGGCGGGCGGCTGACCGGCACGCTGTCCCTCTACCAGCTCGACAAGTCCAACGTGCTCGCCACCGACACGCTCAACCCCGGCTTCGCGGTTGCGATCGGCAAGGCGCGCAGCCGCGGCGTCGAGCTGGACCTGAACGGGCGGCTGCCCGGCGGCATCGACCTGCTCCTGAGCTATGCCTATACCGATGCCGAGGCGCGGTCGCGGGTGCTCGACCCCAATTTCTCGTTCGAGATCAAGCCGGGCGATCCGCTCATCAACATTCCCGACCACAATCTCAACGTGCAGGCGGCCAAGCACCTGACGTTCGGTACGCGGGGCGCACTGCTGGGCGGCGGCGTGCAATATGTCGGCCGGCGGAACGGCGAGACGGGCACGGCCTTCACGTTGCCCGCGTACACGCTGGTCCGCGTCTTCGGCCAGTTCGACCTGACGCCGCGGCTCCAGCTGTTCGGCGCCGTCACCAACCTGTTCGACAAACATTGGTATGCCAACAGCTACGTGCCCGTGTGGGTGCAGCCGGGCGCACCGCGCACCGGCACGATCGGCCTGCGCGCGCGCTTCTGACGCGCGCGGGAACGGCGATCTGCTGGCTTGATGCAGGAAAAGGAGAGCCTGGATGCCCCGTGAGGATTCGAACCTCAATTGACGGAGTCAGAGTCCGTAGTCTTACCTTTAGACGACGGGGCAACAGGAGGGCGCGCATCTAGGCGGGGGCGCGGGGGCTGTCAACGCGATTCGCACCTCGGCTTGTCGCACGGCCCGGTCCACGCTACCTAGGGGGCAAGCACCGAGCGGGTATCGTCCCGCGACGGCAGAACAGAACAGAGAAAGTCACCACGGCTATGGGGGATCGATCCGCCCGAACGCCGTACCGGCAGGAGCCCCCTGCCCGTCCGGCGCCGATGCGGCCGCAGCGCGGTCGCTGGTCCGATGCGCAGGCATTCGCCGCGCTGGACCTCGGCACCAACAATTGCCGGCTGCTGATCGCGCGGCCGCAGGGCGACGGCTTCGCGGTCGTCGATGCCTTTTCGCGAATCGTCCGGCTGGGCGAAGGCCTGGCGGCGACCGGGCGGCTGAGCGACGCCGCGATCGAGCGGACGATCGCCGCCCTGCGCGTCTGTGCCGACAAGCTGAAGCGGCGCAACGTCACGCTCGCCCGCTCGGTGGCGACCGAGGCCTGCCGCCGCGCCAGCAACGGCCCGGACTTCATCGCCCGCGCCTATGAAGAGACGGGCATCCACCTCGACATCATCTCCGCCGAGGAAGAGGCGCGGCTGGCGGTGCTCGGCTGCCATGCGCTGATCGAGCCGGGCGACGACCCGGCGCTGATCTTCGACATCGGTGGCGGATCGACCGAGCTGGTACTGATCGACACCGCGCGCGGCACGATGCCGCGGGTGCTCGACTGGCATTCGTCGCCCTGGGGCGTCGTGTCGCTGACCGAAAGCGCCGGGGGCGGCGAGGGCGAGGACGGCAGGCTCGCCGCCTATGAACGGATGCGGGCCATCGTCGCCGACAGCTTCGCCGGCTTCGCCGCGCGGCTGCCGCGCAACGTCGCCCGGCCGCGGCTGCTGGGCACCAGCGGCACGGTGACGACGCTCGGCAGCGTGCACCTGGGCCTCAGCCACTACGACCGGACGCAGGTCGACGGGCTGATCGTGCCGGCGGATGCGATGCGGCGGATCAGCACCGACCTGTCGCGCAAATCGGTGCGCGAGCGGGCGCAGCTCGCCTGCATCGGCACCGAGCGCGCCGATCTGGTGGTGGCCGGCTGCGCGATCCTGGAGACGATCCTGGACCTGTGGCCCGCCGAACGGCTGGGCATCGCCGATCGCGGCATCCGCGAGGGCATCCTGCGACGCTTGATGGGGAGTCCCCGACCGTGAGCCGTGATGGTGGAGGCCTGCGCACGCGGGTGAAGACGGCCCGCGGCCGCACCGCGCAATCGACGCGCTGGCTGGAGCGCCAGCTGAACGATCCGTACGTCAAGCGGGCGAAGGCGGAGGGCTATCGCAGCCGCGCGGCCTATAAATTGCTCGAACTCGACGAGCGGTTCGGCATCATCCAGGGCAAGCGGCGCGTCGTCGACCTCGGCATCGCGCCGGGCGGCTGGAGCCAGGTGATCCGGCGCCGCATCCCCAAGGCGAGCGTGGTCGGCATCGACCTGCTGCCGGTCGACCCGATCGATGGCGTGACGATCTTCCAGATGGACTTCATGGACGATGCCGCGCCCGATGCGCTGATGGAGGCGCTGGGCGGCGCGCCGGACCTCGTGCTGTCCGACATGGCCGCCAACACCGTCGGCCATCCGCAGACCGACGCGCTGCGGACGATGGCGCTGGTCGAGACGGCGCTCGCGTTCGCGGTGGACGTGCTGGAGAAGGGCGGCACCTTCGTCGCCAAGGTCTTCGCCGGGGGTGCGGATGCGCAGCTGGTGGCGGAGATGAAGCGCAACTTCGCCAGCGTGAAGCACGCCAAGCCGCCATCGAGCCGCAAGGGATCGGTGGAATGGTTCGTGGTGGCGCAGGGGTTCAAGGGCAGGTCAGCGGATCAGCAGGGCTGATCCGCGCCGCGGACCTACCCCGGCCAGCGTCGCGGCACGCGACGACTGACGACGCGGCTTTGCCGCGGCGGGTACGCGGCCGTCCTTCCGCACCTCAAAGGCCGTGCGAATCCATGGGTCCCGGCGTTCGCCGGGATGACGGTGGCGATCGCTACTCGCTGTGGGGTTACCCACAATGCTGGCGGAAGAGCAGACCAGGCATCAGCGTGGTGCTCGCGGAACCGCCCCCTCCACCATTCGCCTCGGCGAACGGTCCCCCTCCCCCGCTAAAGCGAGGGAGGATTATCCAAACGCAAACGACGCGGCGAAGCCGCGTCGTCAGTCGGGCTTGGCAGCCCACTGGCCGGCATTCGGCGACCGCGGATCAGCCACGCTGATCCGCTGCCTCATGCTTAGCCGTCGTAATCGGCGCCCAAATTCTGGTTGCGCGGCGGCGCGGCGGCGGTCAGGCGCAGTGCTTCGGCCGAGGCCGACAGCGAACCGACGGCATCGACTTCATCATCGTCGTCGATCTGGACGCGCTGCAGGCTGTTCACCACCGCCTCTTCCAGATTGTCCGGCCGGACCAGCTCGTCGGCGATCTCGCGCAGCGCCACGACCGGGTTCTTGTCGCGATCGCGATCGAGCAGGAGTTCCGCACCGCCCGAGATCTGACGCGCGCGCTGCGCGGCGAACAGGACCAGGTCGAAGCGGTTGGGGATCTTGTCGACGCAATCCTCGACAGTTACGCGCGCCATGGACGCTTTCCTTCGCAAATACCGATGCAGTGAAGGCGGGGACCTAAGCGTGGACAGCGGCCAAGTCAAGAAAATCGGCTTGTGCGGCGCCGGCCCAGCCCCCACAGCATCGCCGATGGACGCGCCCGCCACCCAGCCGACCTTCGATGTCGACGGCAATCGGCTGACGCTGCTCGACACCGGGCCGCGGCGACTCGATGCACTGCTCGCCCTGATCGAAGGCGCGAGCGAAAGCCTGCGCATCCTCTATTACATCTACGCCGACGATGCGACCGGCCGGCGCGTCAACGCCGCGCTGATCGCGGCGGCGGAGCGCGGCGTGGCGGTGGCGCTGATCGTCGACGGGTTCGGCAGCGAGACGGACGAGGATTTCTACGCCCCCCTGCGCACGGCGGGCGTCTCGGTGTGCCGCTTCTCGCCGCGATTCGGGCGGCGCTACCTGCTGCGCAACCACCAGAAGCTGGCGCTGTCGGATGCCGGCGCCGAGGGGCAGCGGATCATCGTCGGCGGCTTCAACGTCGAGGACGATTATTTCGGCACGCCGGCCGAGCAAGCGTGGCGCGACCTCGGCCTGCTGATCGAAGGGCCGGCGGCGGGTCGGCTGGCGGGCTATTTCGACGCGCTGCACGATTGGTTGCAGAGCCCCAAGGGCCGCGTCCGCCCGCTGAACAAGGCGCTGGCACGGTGGAGCGAGAGCAAGGGCGCGACGCGCTGGCTGATCGGCGGGCCGACGCGGCGGCTGTCGCCCTGGGCGCGGGCGGTGCGCGACGACCTGAAGCGCGGCAAGCGGATCGACATCATCGCCGCCTATTTCACGCCGTCGCCGACGATCCTGCGCCGGCTGGACAGGGCCGGGCGGCGGCGCGCCAAGGTGCGGGTGGTGACCGCCGCCAAGTCGGACAACAATGCGACGATCGCGGCGGCGCGCTTCACCTATGCCGGGCTGCTGCGCAAGGGCGTGCAGTTGTTCGAATACCAGCCGACCAAGCTGCACACGAAATTGTACGTGATCGACGATGCGGTGCATGTCGGTTCGGCGAATTTCGACATGCGCAGCCTGTTCATCAACCTCGAACTGATGTTCCGCGTGCAGGACCGCGCCTTCGCCGACCATGTCCGCGGCTATGTGGAGGGTGAGATCGCGCGGTCGCAGCCCGTCACCAAGGCGTGGTACAAGGCGCATACCGGCCCGGTGCAGCGGGTGCGGCAGTTCTTCGCCTACCTGCTGATCGCGGTCGTCGATCCCAGCGTGTCGCGCGGATTGAATTTCGGCATCGACGACTGACGGGGCAGCACCACCACCTCGCCCAACTGCGGGATGTGTGCCACCATGCGATCCAGCGGTTCCCCGGCCAGCCAGGTGCGGATCGCCGCGATCGGGCCGCCATGGGCGACGACCAGCGTGTCGCCTGCCGTGGGCAGCGCCTGCCACGCCGCCTGGACGCGGGCGGCCAGATCGGCGCCGGTTTCGCCGCCGCCGGGACGGAAACCCGCGGGATCGGTCATCATGCCATCCATCAGGTCGCCGGTCTCGCGCCAGATCGCATCCCAGCTTCGCCCCTCCCACGTCCCGAAATCGCGTTCGAGCCAGCGTGGATCGGCCGCGATCGGGCAGCCGACCAGGGCGGCGACCCGATCCGCCAGCTGCCGCGTGCGCCGGGCGCCGGAATGGACGATGCACGCCGGCGCCTGCGCAGCGAGCGCGACCGCGAGCGTGCGCGCCAGCGCGGTGCCGGCGCGGCTCCAGCCCATCTCCGATCGGCCGTAGCAGCGCCCCGCCCAGGCTTTAGCCACCGGCGGGTGGCGGACGAGCAGGACCCGTGCGGTCATGCGGCCGCCGTGGCGAGCAGCACCGTCAATTGCCCCATATAGGCGGCGAAACCCAGGCAATCGCCGGTGCTGCCGCCGATCCGGGCGCGCAGGAACCGGGCGAGCCAGAGGAGGAAGACGGCGCCGATCATCGCGCTCGCCACCAGCGCCATCGGCCGCAGCCAGAGCAACGGCAGCACGCCGGGCAGCGTCAGGCCTACGGCGAGCGCCACCCGTGCGCGCGGCAGGCCGCTGCCGATCCGCGCCGCAAGCCCCTCCCCGTCCGCCGGCGGCGGCACCAGCGCGGCGAGCAGCACCGCCCATAATCGCCCCATGCTCGCGGCGGCGACGATGCCAACGAAGGCCCATGCGGGCGGCAGCGCGACGATCGCGGTGAGCCGCACGCCGACAGCGAGCACCAGCCCCGATGTGCCATAGCTGCCGATCCGGCTGTCGCGCATGATGCGCAGCGCATCCGCGCCGCGCGCGGTGCCGCCGAACGCATCGCAGAAGTCGGCAACCGCATCCTCATGGAATGCGCCGGTGAGCAGCGCCTCCACCACCAGCGCCAGCAGTGCGGCGACCAAAGGCGGCCACAGCAGACCGGCGACAGCGAAGATGGTAGCGGTGACGACGCCGATACCGGCGCCGACCAATGGAAACCACGCCATCGCGCGCGACAGGCCGTCGCGCGCCGCCTCCGCCGACAGCCGGTCGAGCCACGGCACCGGCAGCCGGGTGAGGAACTGCACCGCCAGCAGCGGCGGCGCCCAGAGCGGCGCACGCAGGCTCAATCGCGTCGATCCGCGCCGATCGCATCGAGCCGCGCGACATCGCCGAGCAGCGCCGCGGCGGCATCGAGCAGGGGCAGCGCCACCAGCGCGCCGCTCCCCTCCCCCAGCCGCATACCCCAGTCGAGCAGCGGCGCGAGCCCGAGATGCGCCAGGGCGGCGCCATGCCCCGGCTCGGCAGAACAATGGCCGGCGATCACCGCGCGTGCGGTGCCGGGCGCCAGCCGTTCGGCGATCAGCGCTCCGGCGGTCGCGACATAGCCATCGAGCAGCAGCGTCGCGCCGCGTGCGGCTCCACGGGCGAAGAAGCCGGCCATCGCCGCGATCTCGTAACCCGCCACGGCGGCGATGGCGGCGCGGGGATCGTGATCGAGCAACGGACGCGTGCGCGCGACCGCGGCCGCGACGATGCGCGACTTGGTCGCCATGACGGTCGCATCCGCACCGGCGCCGCTGCCGACCGCCTCTGCCGCAGGAGCACCGGCCAGCAGCGCGGTCAGCGCCGCGGCGGGGGTGGTGTTGCCGATCCCCATCTCGCCGGCGATCAGTACGGCGGCCCCATCGTCGACCGCGCGCTCCGCCTCGTCCGCGCCGATCCCCCAGGCGGCATCGAAGCCGGCTGCATCCATGGCAGGCCCATGCGCGAGACTGGCGGTACCCGGCGCTATCCGCGCCGATCGGTAGAAGGCAGGCGGATCGGCGGGTGCCGGGGCGGCGACGCCGACATCGACCAGCCGCAGGTCGCAACCGTGCGCCGCCGCCAGGGCGTTGCTGGTGGCGCGGCCGGCGAGGATGGTCGCGACCATCAGCCCGGTCACATCGGACGGCCAGGCCGACACGCCGTCGGCGACGCAGCCGTGATCGCCCGCGAACAGCACGAGGCGGCGCGGGCGGGTGCGCGGATCGAGCCGTTGCTGCGTCAGGGCAAGTCGCACCGCCAGCGCCTCCAGTCGGCCGAGGCTGCGCCGCGGCTTGGCGAGGGCGTCGAGATGCGTCCAGATGTCGTCTTCGGTCATGCGGCTTCCCCGGCGAGCGCGATCAACGCATCGATATCGACCACGCGGTCCAATGTCGCGGCGATGGCGTCGAGCGCGGCGTCGATCACCGTGACGCGATCGAGCCCGTCCGATGCCGCGCCGAGTTCCGCGACCAGCGCCGCGCGGGCCTCCGCCCGGTCGAACAGGCCGTGGAGGTAGCAGCCGGCGATCCGTCCATCGTCCACCGACGTGCCGTCGACGCGCCCGTCGTCGAGATGCAGCCACGGCGCAGCGCCGTCTGCAACGGTGGTGACACCGGCGTGGATTTCGTAGCCGGCGATGCGCGCACCGGAGGCGGCGAGGCGGCCGGTCACCGCGCGCGTCTGCTTGGCTGCGGTAAGGACGGTATCGACCGGCAACAGGCCGAGCCCGGCGACCGTCCCGGCCGGTCCCTCCAGCCCCAGCGGGTCGGCGATCGTGCGGCCGAGCATCTGGTAACCGCCGCAGATGCCGAGCACGCGTCCGCCGCGGCGGACGTGCGCGGCAAGATCGCCATCCCAGCCCTGCGCGCGGAAGAAGGCGAGGTCGGGGATCGTTGCCTTGGTCCCCGGCAGGATGACGAGCGCCGCGTCGCCGGGCAGCGGCTGGCCCGGCGGGATCATCATGAGGCGCACGCCGGGTTCGTGGGCGAGCGCATCCATGTCATCGAAATTGGCGATGCGCGACAGCATCGGCACCGCGATCAGCGGCCCGGCACCCGTCCCGCCGTCACGCCCAAGCGCCACTGCATCCTCAGCCGGCAGTCGCGCCGCATCGGCCAGCCAGGGGACAACGCCGAGGCTCGGCCAGCCGGTCCGGGCGGTGATCGCGGCGAGGCCGTCGTCGAACAGGCTGAGATCGCCGCGGAACTTGTTGACCACGAACCCGCGGATCATTGCCGCATCCTCGGGATCGAGGACGGCATGGGTGCCGACCAGCGATGCGATCACGCCGCCGCGATCGATATCGCCGATCAGCACCACCGGCACGCCCGCTGCGCGCGCGAAGCCCATGTTGGCGATGTCGCCGGCGCGCAGGTTGATCTCGGCCGGCGAGCCGGCGCCTTCGACCACGACGATATCGGCGGCATGCGACAGGCGGCGATAGGCGGCGAGCACCTCGGCGAGCAATTCGGGTTTGCGGCGGCGGTAGTCGCCCGCCGCCAGCGTGCCGCGCACGCGGCCGGCGACGACCAGCTGCGCGGTGCGGTCGCTCTGCGGCTTGAGCAGGACGGGGTTCATGTCGACGCCGGGGGCGACGCGCGCAGCCATCGCCTGCAACGCCTGCGCCCGACCGATCTCGCCGCCGCCCGCCGCCACGGCGGCGTTGTTCGACATGTTCTGCGCCTTGAACGGGCGGACGGTCAGGCCGCGGTTGGCGAGTGCGCGGCACAAGCCGGCGACGAGCACCGACTTGCCGACGTCCGATCCCGTGCCCTGCAGCATCACCCCAGCCATGCGAGCGCTCCGACCAGGCACCACAGCAGGAGGCAGGCGATGCGATAGACCCGCAGGGCGCGGGCGAGGTCCGCAGCATCGGGCGCGGCGCCGGTGCCGAGGATCGCGCGCGGCGCCGGCTCGCCATCGTAGCATACCGGGCCGCCCAGCCGCCGACCGAGCGCCCCCGCCATCGCCGCCTCCGGCCAGCCGCCGTTGGGCGAGGCGTGATGCGGCGCATCGCGCAGCATCGTCCGCCACCCGCGCCGCCCGGCGCAGCAGATCAGCACGCCCGACAGGCGCGCCGGCAGCCAGTTGACGAGGTCGTCGGCGCGCGCCGCCGCCCAGCCGAAGCGGAGGAGGCGCGCCGTCCGGTGGCCGATCATCGAATCGGCGGTATTGATCGCCTTGGCCGCGAACAGCCCCGGCAGGCCGGCGACGAGGAACCAGAAAGCGGGGGCGACGACGCCGTCGCAAAAGCTTTCCGCCAGGCTCTCGATCGCGGCGGTGGCGACGCCCGCCTCGTCCAGCGCCTCGGTATCGCGCCCGACGATCATCGCCACCGCCGCGCGTGCTGCCGGGAGGTCGCCGCGCGCGAGCGGCACCAGCACGGCGGCGACATGATCGTGGAGGCTGCGCTGGGCCAGGCCGGTGGTGCCGATCGCGACGATGGCGATCGGCCCCCAGCCGTCGCCCGCCAAGCGTTCGATCGCCAGGCCGACCCCGACCGACAGCGCGACCAGCAGCAGCAGCAGCGCCACGCCCCCGCTCCGCTGCCGCCACGCGCCGCCGTGGTTCCAGCCGCGCTCCCCTGCCGCGATCAGCGCGCCGACGGCCATCACCGGATGCGGCCACGCCCGCGGATAGCCGAGTGCAGCCTCCGCGATCAGCATGGCGAGCAGCGGCGCGGCATGGCTCACCGCGCCAGCGGCAGGATGAAGCGCTGCCCCGCCGGGGTGACGCCGATCTCCACCGCGACGCCATAGGCCTCGGCGATGCGCGGCGCGGTCAGCACCTCCGCCGCCGCGCCCGCCGCGACGACGCGGCCATCGCGCATCAGCACCGCATCGTCGGCGATGCGCGCGGCGAGGTTGAGGTCGTGCAGCACCAGCACGACTCCGCCACCCGCCGCCGCGACGGCGCGCAGCCGGTCGGCCACGTCGAGCTGGTGCGCGGGGTCGAGGCTGGCGAGCGGTTCGTCGGCGAGCAGCCAGTCGGGCTCGCCCGCCAGCACGCGCGCCAGCAGCGCCCGACCGCGCTCGCCGCCGGACAGGCGCTCGACACCGCGGCTCGCTAGCGCCGTCATGTCCGTCGCCGCGAGCGCCTGCGCCACCGCGGCGCGATCGGCATCGGTTTCGCCCCAGCGGCCCCGATGCGGCAGGCGGCCGAGGCCGACCAGGGTCGCGACGTCGATGTCCCAATGGACGTCGGCGGCTTGCGGCAGCAGGCCGATCGCCCGCCCGCGCGCACGCCGATCCAGCCCGCGCACCTCTGCGCCATCCAGCGTCGCCCGCCCGCCATCGGGTGCGCGCAGCCCGGCGAGGCAGCCGAGCAGCGTGCTCTTGCCCGCGCCGTTCGGCCCGAGCAGCGCCGTCACCCGCCCGCGCCGGAAGGCGAAGCTGACGTCGTCGAGCACCGGCCTGCCGCCGAGCGACAGGCACAGGCCTTCGGCGGCGAGCACGCTCATGCGAGCCTCCGGCGCATGGCGATCAGCAGATAGAAGAAGAAGGGGCCGCCGAGCATCGACATGGCGATGCCGAGCCGCAACTCGCTGACCGTCGGCGCGATCCGCACCAGGCTATCGGCGATCGTCACCAGCAGCGCGCCGGCCAAGGCGGAGGGCAGCAGGATCGCCGAGGGCCGGCTGCCGGCGAGCGGGCGGACCAGATGCGGCACCATCAGCCCGACGAAGCCGACCACGCCCGCCGCCGCGACCGCCGCGCCGACGGTCAGCGCGATGCCGGCGATCACCACGCCTTGCAGGCGGCCCGGATCGACGCCCATCGACCGCGCCGCCGGTTCGCCCAGCGTCAGCGCATCGAGCGAGCGCCCCGTGGTGCCGAGCAGCACCGCCCCCACCGCCATCAGCGGCAGGGCGACCTCGACATCGTTCCAGCTGCGATCGGTCAGCGCGCCCATCAGCCAGGTGACGATCTGCGATGCGACGAACGGCGTCGGCGCAAGGCTGATCGCGAGCGCGGTCAGCGAGCCGGTGATGCTGGTGAGGATCATGCCGGCGAGGGTGAAGAGGATGAGGCTGCCCGATCGGCCGGCGATCACGGCGAGCAGCGCCATCGTCGCGGCGGCACCGGCAAGCGCGAAGCCGGGCAGCAGCCAGGCCTGCGCCGCATAGCCGAAATAGAGCGACAGCACCGCCCCCAGCGCCGCGCCCGACGACACGCCGAACAGGCCCGGATCGGCCAGCGGATTCCGCAGATAGCCCTGCATCACCGCCCCCGACAGGCCGAGCGCGGCACCGACCAGCAGCGCCAGCGCGGTACGTGGCAGGCGCAGTTCGACGATGATGATCGAGCGCGGGTCGGCGGCGGTCCAGGCATCCCACGGCACCCACACCTTGCCCGCCGCGACCGACAGCGCGGCGGCGAGCAGCAGCAGGACGACGAGCGAAAGATTGAGCCGGGTCATGCTCCCATTCCTTTGCGCACCTGGCGCAGCCGCGCCATCGCCGCGATGATCGTCGGGCCGCCGCAGTTCATCAGCCGGGCGGGATAGGGCGCGATCCTGATCCGCTGCCCCAGCGCCCGCACTGCCGGGTGCGAGGTCAGCCGGTCCTCGCCGACTTCGGCCGCGCCTACCGACAGCAGCACGCGCGGCGGCGTGGCGATCAGATATTCGAGCGGCAGCACGTCCCATTTCTTGAGGCCATAGGTGGCGCTCATGTTGCGGAAGCCGGCGCGGGTCAGCAGGTCGTCGGGCAAAGTGCCGCCGCCCGGCACCAGTCCTCCCGATTGCCAGATCAGCGCCGGCACGCGTGCCCCCCGCACCGGAGTGGCGGCCGCCGCGATGCGATCGGCCAGATCCTCGCCGCGGGCGGGGTGGCCGGCGATCCGCGCGATGTCGCGCACCTGCGCCTCGCTGTCGGCGACCGTATCCGGCACCGGATATTGCACCAGCTTGATATGCATCCGTTGCAGCGCGGCGATCGTCGCCGGTTCGACGTGCGGGCCGGTGATGACCATGTCGGGGGCGAGTGCCACCACCTCCTCGGCGGTGCCCGACGTGGCGCGAAAGCGGCGCGCCTGGGCAAGCGGGATTGAGGTCGCGCGTGGGTCTTGCGAATAGTGGCTGATGCCGGCGATCTGCTCGGGATCGGCGACCTGCATCAGCACGGCGTCGATACATGGGTTGATCGACACGATCCGCGGCAGGTGCGGCTGCGGCGGCGCGGCGGAGAGCAAGGGCAGCGCGGCAAGAGCGAGCAGGCGGCGCATCAATATTCGACCCCCTTCTGCGCCTTGAACCCGGCATGGTAGGGGTGCTTCACCTCGGTGAAGTCGGTGACCAGGTCGGCGATCTCGAGCAGCGCGGGCTTGGCGCCGCGGCCGGTGATGCAGATGTGCTTGGTGAGCGGCCGCTCCTTCAGGAACGCCACCACCTCGTCGATCGGCAGCGTGTCGTCACGCAGCACGATGTTGAGTTCGTCGAGGATGACGAAATCGAACGCGGGATCGAGGATCATCGCCTTGGACCGTTCCCACGCGGCACGCGCGGCGGCGATGTCGCGCGCGCGATCCTGCGTGTCCCAGGTGAAGCCCTCTCCCATCACCTCGAAGGTCGCGAGGTCGGGGTGCGCCTCGAAAAAGGTGCGTTCGCCGGTTTCCCACTTGCCCTTGACGTATTGCAGGATGGCGACCTTCAGCCCCCAGCCGATGCTCCTGATCGCCATGCCGAAGGCGGAGGAGGATTTGCCCTTGCCGTTGCCGGTGTGGACGATCAGCAGCCCGCGTTCGAGCGTGCGACGCGCCTGCATCTTGGCACGGGCGGCGGCAAGGCGCGCCATGCGGGCGTTGTGGCGGGCGTGTTCGTCGGGCGTATCGGTCATCGGGAAAACGACTCCAGGGCAGCGGCGAGACGGGCGAGCGCGGCGGCACCGCGTGGCAGGCCGATGCGCAGCTGGTCGGGCGCGTCGGCGAAGGGACGGGTCAGGATGGCATGCCGCGCCAGTGCCGCAAACAGGTCGTGCGCGCGTGGGTGTGCGACCAGCCGGAACAACGACGCGCTGCCGACGATCGTCAACCCTGCATCGCCGAGCAGGCGGTCGAGCATCGCGCCCGCCTCCACGATCCGCGCCTGCTGCCTGGCGCGCCAGGCGGCGTCGCGATAGGCGGCGGTGCCGATCGCGATGGCGGGCGCGGTGACGGGCCAATCGCCCAGCATCGCGCGCAACCGGTCCGCAACGGTTCGGCCGGCGATGACGAAGCCCAGCCGCAATCCGGGCAGGCCATAGAATTTGCCGAACGAGCGCAGCACCACCAGCCGGTCCGACGCCTGCGCGGCGAGCCCCGGTTCGGGATCGGCATAGGCTTCGTCCACCACCACGATCCTGTCGCGCGCCAGCGTGCGCAACAGTGCCGGATCGGTGACGCGGCCATCGGGATTGGCGGGGCTGGCGAGCACGATGAGGTCGCAACCAGCGACCGCGTCCGGCGTGACGTGCGGGATCGCGGTCGCATGCGGCCACGCCGCGGCGTGACCGGCATAGCCCGGCGTCAGCACGGCAGCACAGGTTGCACCCAGCAAAGGCGCCAGCAGCCGCATCGCGAGGTCGGTGCCCGGCACCGCCACCACGCATGCGGAATCGGCAACGCCGAATGCCTGTGCCGCCGCCGCTTCCAGCGCGGCGAGCTCATCCGGTTCGGGCAGCCGGTCGAGCGCCGGCTGCACCGTCTCGGCCGGCCAGCTCCACGGCGCGATGCCGGTCGACAGGTCGATCCAGTTCTCGCCGCCGAAAGCCGCGCGCGCCGCCGCCACCCGTCCGCCATGGGCGGTGAAGGTGGCGAGGACGGATGCGTCGATCATCAATAGGTCAGCCGGATGCCGCCAAAGGCACCGCGCCCCGGCTGCCCATATTGATAGATCGTCTGATAGCGTTCGTTGAAGGCATTCTCGATACGCCCGTACACTTCCACATGGCGGCCGACCGGGAAGGCGGCGCGCACGTCGGTGATGACGTAGCCGTCGAGGCGGCGCGCATTGGAGGCGTTGTCGAAGCTGTCGCCGACCGCGGTGATCGTCGCGCCCGTGGTTAGGCCGAACGGCCAGCGGTAATCGGCGTTCACCGTGACGCTGTTGTCCGGTCGCCGCGGCAGGGCGCGGTTGAAGTTGGCGGTGCCGGTCGAGCGGTTCCTGGCGTCGAGATAGGTGTAGCTGGCGCTGAAGGTCAGCGCCTCGACCGGGCGCAGCAGCAGCGTCGCCTCGACACCCTGCGCCAGCGCACGCGCGACGTTGTCATAGGTGCCGAACGGCCGTCCGGCGCAGATGCCGGTGAGCGGCGGGGCGCACGAGACGAAGGTGACGAGGTCGAACGAGGTCCGCCGGAAATAGGTCGCGCTCGCCTCGACCGCGCCGCCCAGCGCCTTCTGCGTCACGCCCGCCTCCCAGCCGTGCGAGCGTTCCGGGTCGAGCAGCGCGTTGCCGTATTCGCTCTGCAACTGGTAGAGCGTCGGCGCCTTGAACCCTTCCGAATAGCTCGCGCGGAAGGCGGTGGCGCCGCCGTTGGGCGACCAGACGCCGCTCGCCGACACGGTGGTGGCGCCGCCGAAGATGTTGTGGTCGTCGTGACGGATGCCGCCCGTCGCGGTCAGCCCGGCGACCGGCGTCACCGCCAGCTGGCCATAGACGCTGAAGATGCGCGCCCGGCCGCGTGTCTGCGGACCGCCGTAGCTCGTGGTGGTGAAGCGCGACACCTCGCGCTCGGCACCGAAGGTCGCGAACACCGCGGAGGTGACGTCGGCCGTGCCCTGATATTCGATGCGGTCGTTGCGCCCCTTGCCGTAGAAGGTTTCCTGCGGCGTACCGTCGGGGTCGAAGTTGCGGCGGTTGCTGTCGGTGTGCGCATAGCCGAAGCGGTTGCGCAGGCGGCCGTCGAACAGCGCGGCGTTGAGGCCGGCGTAGCCCGTCCATTGCTCGCTGTCGCCATATTCGCGGCTGTCCCGACCGAAACCGTCGATATCGGTGCGGCCGTTCGAGTAGAAACCGCGCAGATCGACCGATACCGCCGATGCGAGCGCGATGCCGAGGCTGCCGTTGGCGGCATAGTTGCGATAGCCGTCGCGCTCCGTGCCCGGCGCATAGGCGGAGATGCCGTCCGTGGTGTAATAGCCGCCGCCGAGGCTGGCCGAGACGGGACCGGCCTTGCCCGACACGTTGGCGAAGCCCTGCCCCGTCTCGTGCCAGCCGCCTTCGGCGCGGGCGTTGACGCTCAGCTGTTCGGTCGGCTGGCGGGTGATGAGGTTGACGACGCCGCCGATCGCCTGGCTGCCCCACAACACCGACTGGGCGCCGCGCAGCACCTCGATGCGCGCGATGTTGCCGATGAGCAGGTTGCCGAAGTTGAAGCCGCCACCGGGCGAGGAGGGATCGTTCAGCTTGATGCCGTCGATCAGCGCCACCGTCTGGTCGCTTTCCGCACCGCGGATGTTGACCGAGGTCGCGGTGCCGACGCCGCCGTTGCGCGTCACGGTGACGCCCGGCGTCTGACGGAGCAGGTCGGAGACGACCACCGCCTGGCGTTGTTCGATCGTCTGCGTGTCGAGCACCGTCACGGACTGGCCGACGGTATCGGCAGGCCGCGCGGCGCGGTTGGCGGTGACCAGGATGTCGCTGCCGGCATCGGCCGCCTGTTCGAGGCCGGTGGTGGATTGCGCGCTTTGCGCGAATGCGGGCGTCGCCGCCGCGATGCACGGCAGCAGGATCAGATAGGCGTATTTCGTCACGATGGTTTCCCTCGTCGTCGTTCAACAACGGGGACGCGACGCCGCGGCAGCCGGAACCGGTCCGCCCACGCAACGCCCCCAACACCGTCGTCACGCGAGGAACACCTCGATCGCACCGCACACCCCGTCGGCACGAAGGACAACCGCGACGGGCAGGTCTCCTGGCTCCCGGGTCGTCGCCTTGCCCGGCCTTCCCGGATCGTGAGATCCAGTGGCGCGCGGAAGGAGCAAAGGCTCGCCGGTCACAGTTGCGGGGGCAGCCCCGGATGGCGAGCGCGGCTCGCTTCCGGGTTCCCTTTTCATCCCATCTCTGGGAACCTGTCGCGTCGGCGCCCCTAGGGCGATGGGGAGACGAAGGCAAGATGGCGACGATGGTGTTCCTGGGCGGCGCACGCTCCGGCAAGAGCCGGCTGGCGCAAGGTGCGGCGGAGGGGCATGCGGGACCGCTGCACTATCTCGCTACGGCAGAGGCGCATGACGACGAGATGCGTGAGCGCATCGCGCACCACCGCGCGGATCGCGATACACGCTGGACGACGATCGAATGTCCGCTGGCGCTGCCCGAGGCGATCGGCGGTATCGGCGAAGGCGCGGTGCTGGTCGACTGCCTGACCCTGTGGCTGTCGAACCTGATGCTTGGCGAGCATGACATCGCGGCGCGCACCACCGATCTGCTGACGACCTTATCCCGAGCGCCGGTGCCGGTATACGTGGTGAGTAACGAGGTCGGCATGGGCATCGTCCCCGACCACCCGCTCGGCCGCCGGTTCCGCGATGCCGCGGGGCGCCTCAATCAGGCGGTCGCCGGGATGGCGGACGCGACCTATTTCGTGGTCGCCGGCCTGATGCTGCCGTTGCAGCGATTCCAGCACTCCGATCCTCCCCCGCCAGGGGGAGGTGGCGCGCCGAAGGCGTGACGGAGGGGGGCAAGCTACGTCCTGTCCGGTCAATGGCATCGCTGCCCCCCCTCCACCATTTGGCTGCCGTCGGGAGAGGAAGGATAGCTGCAATCGATTGTTGTGTTTGCAGCGGATGATGGTACGATGCCGCACAAGCTCGCCGGAGACGGGCCCATCGCCAGAGAGGACGCCGATGCGCATGCCTGACTCCAAGCCGCAGCTGTCGTTGGGACGGGTGCTTGAGATGAATCTGGGTTTCCTCGGGCTGCAATTCAGTTTCGGGCTGCAGCAGGGCAACATGGCGCCGATCTACAGCTACTTGGGCGCAGCGGAGGCATCGCTGCCGCTGTTGCAGCTGGCGGGGCCGATCACGGGCCTGCTCGTCCAGCCGCTGATCGGCGCGATGAGCGATCGTACCGATTCCCGCTGGGGGCGGCGGACGCCCTATTTCCTGGTCGGCGCCCTGCTGTGCGCGATCGGGCTGTTCTGCATGCCGCTGTCGTCGTCGCTGCTGATGGCGGTGTCGATGCTGTGGATCCTCGATGCCGGCAACAACATCACCATGGAGCCCTATCGCGCCTATGTGTCCGACCGGCTGAACGCCAACCAGCACCAGATCGGCTTCCTCACCCAGTCGGCGTTCACCGGCCTTGCGCAGATGCTCGCGTTCCTGACCCCGTCGCTGCTCGTCTGGGCGGGGATGAACCAGGATTGGGTCGACGCGCACAACATCCCCTATACCGCGCGGATCGCGTTCATGGTCGGCGCCGCGCTGAGCTTCGGGACGATCGTCTGGTCGATCCGCCGGGTCCCCGAGCTGCCGCTGACCACCGCCGAGCGCGCCCGCATCGCCGCCGAGCCCAAGACGCCGGGCGCGGTACTCGCCGAGATCGGTGCGGCGATCCGCGACATGCCGGTGGCGATGCGCAAGCTGGCTCTGATGAGCCTGTTCCAATGGTATGCGATGGCGGCCTATTGGGCGTACGTCATCTATGCGATCGGCCGGTCGGTGTACGGCACCAATGTCGCCACCTCGACCGGCTTCCATTCGGCGGTGCTGACCAATGGCGAGATGGCGGCGTGGTACAATGCCGTCGCCTTCGTCGCCGCCTTTGCGATGGTGCCGCTCGCCAAGCGGATCGGCGCGGCGAGCCTGCATGCGGCCTGCCTGGTGCTCGCCGGGATCGGCATGCTGTGGCTGCCGCACGTCACCGAGAAATGGATGCTGTTCCTGCCCGCGATCGGCGTCGGCATCGGCTGGGCGAGCATCATGGGCAACCCGTACGTGATCCTCGCAGGGTCGATCCCGCCGGAGCGGACCGGCGTCTACATGGGGATCTTCAACATGATGATCGTCATTCCGATGCTGATCTTCTCGGCCACGATGTGGGCGTTCTACGACACCCTGCTCGGCGGCGATCCGCGGCACGTTCTGACGCTGTGCGGGGTGCTGATGTTCGCCGCCGCCGCCGCGGTGTGGAGCGTGCGCGCGCGCAACGCCGAAGGGCTGCCGGTCGGCATGACCGCGGCATGATCGCGCTCCACGGCCCGTCCAGCAGCCTGGTGCTGGAGCCGCGCGGCGAGGCGCCGCCGGTTTGGCGCTGGTGGGGGCCGCGCGTCGCTGCGACGGGGCTGCCGCCGCTGGCGGACGTGCGGCCGGCAGCGTCCTTTTCGCTCGACCACGACCAGCCGCTGACCGTGGCGCCGGCGTTCGGCACCGGCTGGTTCGGCCCCGCGGCGCTGCATGCGCATCGCGGCGGGCGCGCCTTCGCGCAGCGTTTCGTGGTGGAGGCGATCGTGGAGGCGGAGGATACGGTGACCGTCACCCTGGTCGACGACGCCGCCGAGGTCGCCCTGGTACAGCGGATCGCCCTCGCCGGCGATGTGGCGACGCTGTCGGCCAGCGTCGTCAATCGCGGCGACGATGTGCTCGACGTCGCTTGGCTTGCCGCGGGTACGCTGCCGCTGCCCGCCGATTGCGCCGGCATCCGCAGCTTCACCGGCCGCCACAATGCCGAATTCGTGCCCCAAGCGGAGCCGATGCCCGCGCACGGCTGGCTGCGTGAGAACCACCGCGGCCTCACCGGTCATGCCGGGCCGCCGGGGCTGTTCGTGATGGGGCCGGAGGCGGGGTGGCATGGCGGCCGCGTCCATGCCGCGCAGCTCGCCTGGTCGGGCAACCACCGCCTCGCCGTCGAGCGCGACGACGACGGGTTCTGGACGTTGCAGATGGGCGAGGCGCTGGCCCCCGGCGAGATCCGGCTGGCACCCGGCGAGCGGTACGACAGCCCGGAGATGCTGGCGACCTGTTCGCCCGCGGGCCTCAACGGCGCGATCCAGGCCTTCCACGCCGCGGTGCGCGCCCGCGCGCCCTGGCCGGCGGACGGCATGCCGCCGCGGCAGGTGCATGTGAACAGCTGGGAAGGCTTCTACTTCGACCATGACGAGGCGGCGCTGATGGCGCTGGCCGATCGGGCCGCCGCCCTGGGCGTGGAGCGGTTCGTGCTCGACGATGGCTGGTTCCGGGGCCGCGACGACGACACCGCCGCCCTGGGCGACTGGACGGCCGATCCGCGCAAATATCCACGCGGCCTGGGGCCGCTCGCCCGCCACGTCACCGGGCTGGGGCTGAGTTTCGGCCTGTGGGTCGAACCGGAGATGGTCAATCCGGACAGCGATCTTGCCCGCGCGCATCCCGATTGGGCGTTGCAACTGGACGGCGTGCCGCTGCTGACGGCGCGCAATCAGCTGGTGCTCGACATGGGCCGGGAAGCGGTGCGCGATCATCTGTTCGATGCGATCGACGCGCTGCTGCGCGACCTGCCGATCGCCTATCTAAAATGGGACCACAACCGCGATCTCGCCCCGGCCGGCGATGCGCGCGGCCATGCCGGCTACCACGCGCAGGTGCTGGGCGCCTATGCGCTGTTCGACCGGCTGCGCGCGGCGCACCCGACGCTGGAGATCGAGGCGTGCGCCGGCGGCGGCGGCCGGATCGATGCCGGCATCGCCGCCCGCACGCACCGGTTCTGGACCAGCGACTGTATCGATGCGGTGAGCCGCGTCGCGATGCAGCGCGGCTTCCTGCATTTCATGCCGCCCGAGATGATGGGCGCGCACGTCGGCGCTTCGCCGGCGCATTCCACCGGCCGGCGGCAGGGCATGGCGTTCCGCACCGCCGTGGCGCTGCCCGGCCATCTTGGCGTCGAGCTGGATCCCGCCGCTATGGGCGTGCGCGAAGCCGAGGTGCTGGCCGCGGGGATCGCGCGCTACAAGGCGCTGCGCGACCGGCTGCACCATGGCCGCGTCTGGCTGGGCGAAGGACCGGACGGTCTCGTCTGGCAGATGCACGGCGAACCGGGCGACCTGCTGCTGAGCGTCACCCGCGTTGCACCGACCACCCTGCGCCATCCCCCTGCCCTGACGCTGCCGCCGCTCGCCGGCGCGGGCGCGACCCGCGTGCGCCTGATCGACCTCGCCACCGAGGATGGCCACCCCGCCCCCGATGCGCCGCTGTTCGCCGTCATGCGCGGACATGGGTGGGAACAGGGGCGCGAGGGCGGCGTGACGTTCGATGGCGACTGGCTCGCCCAGGCCGGCCTGCCGCTGCCGGCGATGAAGGCGGAGAGCGTCGCGCTCTTCGCGCTGGAGACTCTATGACCCGTCCTGCCCCCTCCGCTTCGTTCGCCGCAGCGCCCGCCCCCGTCACCACCCATTGGCGCGCCGAGGATGCCCGCCGCGCCGCGGACCAGCCCGCCGCCGCGCTGCCCGTCATCGCCGCCGCCGATGTCGTGCCGGTGCTGCCCGGCCACGACGTGTGGGACATGTGGCAGATCGCCTATGCCGACGGACGCAGCGTGCTGCATCAGGGCCGCAGCTGGTGGTTCTTCCTTGCGACGCCGCGCTTCGACGACCCCGACGATCGCCACGATGCCGCGCGTATCCGGCTGACGAGCCACGGTGCCGACGGCTGGCGCGACCATGGCGATGCCTTTCCCGACGGCTTCGCACCGGGCAGCCGGGAATGGTCGGGATCGGCGGTGCTCGACGCGGACGAGACGACGCTGACGATGTATTTCACCGCCGCCGGCCGGCGCGGGGCGCCGCGCACCTTCGAACAGCGCCTGTTCGAGACGCGCGGGCGCTTCGTGGATGGACGGCTGAGCGACTGGACGGTGCCGGTCGAATCCGTCGCGGCGGACGGCGACACCTATCTGCGCGCCGACGAGGCGGCGGCGACCGACGGACGGATCAAGGGCTTTCGCGATCCCGGCGTGTTTCGCGATCCCCATGACGGTGCCGAATACCTGCTGTTCGTCGGTTCGGCCGGTTGGGCGGAGGAGGTGCACGACGGCGTGATCGGCGTCGCCCGCCGCGCGCGTGCCGATGCGCCCTGGTCGCTGGCGCCGCCGCTGGTCGAGGCGATCGGCGTCAACAGCGAACTGGAGCGGCCGCACGTCATCCATCGGGATGGGCGCTATTATCTGTTCTGGTCGACGCAAGCGAAGCGCTTCGCTCCGGGCATCGGTGCGCCGACCGGCCTTTATGGCATGGTGGCCGATGCGATGACCGGGCCGTGGCGGCCGCTCAACGGATCGGGCCTCGTCGCCGCTAATCCGCGCCAGGAGCCGTACCAGGCCTATTGCTGGTGGGTGACCGGCGAGCTGGACGTGCTGAGCTTCGTCGATGCCTGGGGCCTCAACGGCGCCGTGCCCGACACCGCCGCCACCCGCCGCGCGCATTTCGGCGGCACCGCGGCGCCGTGGTTCCGCCTGATCCTCGATGGCGACGCGGCGCGGGTGGAGATGGCGCGATGAGGCACCGCCTGCTGCTCGCCCTTCCCCTCCTCGCCCTGCCCATCCTCACGCACGCGCAGACGGCGGAGGCGCGGGTCACCGCCCCGGCCGGTGCGCGCGTGTTCCGGCTGGACGGCAACGGCGTCACCTATGCGCTGGGGGTCGACGACAAGGGCTATCTGCGCCCCATCCACTGGGGTGCCGCCGTCGCCGAGGGCGACCCGCTGGCGCCGCCGATCGTCGCCGAACCTTCCAGCTTCGATCCCGCGCCGACCGTCACCGCGCAGGAATATCCGGGTCAGGGCGAAGGCCTGGTCACCGATCCCGGCATCAAGGTCGCCTTTGCCGACGGCAATCGCGACCTCGTGCTGAAATATCGCAGCCACCGCGTCGATGGCGAGACGCTGACGGTCGAGCTTGCCGATATCAGCCAGCCCTTCTTCGTCACGTTGCGCTACACGATAGACCCGGCGACCGGCGTGCTCGCCCGCTCGGCAAGCGTGCGCAACGGCGGCAGGCGACCGGTGCGCATCAACCAGATCGCCGCCGCGGTCTTCACCTTGCCCGCCGGCGACGATTACCGGCTGAGCTATCTCACCGGCCGCCACGCCGCCGAATGGACGCTGAAGGATGTGCCGGTCACCCCGGCGCTGACCGCGATCGAGAGCCGCCGCGGCCTGACCGGCCATGCCAACAATCCGTGGTTCGCGATCGGCAAGACCGGGCAGACGGACGAGGCGCACGGCCCCGTCTGGTACGGCGGGCTCGCCTGGTCGGGATCGTTCCGGATCAGCGTCGCGCAGGACGTGCTCGGCCGCGTGCGCATCGCCGGCGGCTTCAATCCCTATGACTTCGGCTGGAGCCTGAAACCCGGCGAGACGCTGGAGACGCCGGTGTTCTACGTCGGCTATTCGGGCCATGGCATGGGCGAGGCGTCACGCGATTTCCACGCCTTCCAGCTGGCGCACATCCTGCCCGAGCATGCCCGCGCAAAGCTGCGCCCGGTGCTCTACAACAGCTGGGAAGCGACCACCTTCGACGTCACCGAGGCGGGCCAGATGGCGCTGGCGGAGAAGGCGGCGGCGATCGGCGCCGAACGCTTCGTCGTCGACGACGGCTGGTTCGGCGCGCGCGACAGCGACCGTGCGGGCCTGGGCGACTGGACGGTCAATCCGCGCAAGTTCCCGCATGGCCTCAAGCCGCTGATCGACAAGGTGAAGGGGCTGGGCATGGATTTCGGCCTGTGGGTCGAACCCGAATCGGTCAATCCGGACAGCGATCTCTATCGCAAGCATCCCGACTGGGTGATCGGCTTTCCCGGCCGGCCGCGGACCGAGGCGCGCAACCAGCTCGTCCTCAACCTCGCGCGGACCGACGTGCGCGACCATATCCTCGGCTGGCTCGACCGGCTGGTGAGCGAGAACGACATCGCCTTTCTCAAGTGGGACGTGAACCGGCGCTGGACCGAACCCGGCTGGCCCGGCGCGTCGCCCGCCGACCAGCAGCGGTTGTATGTCGATTACGTCCGCAACCTCTACTGGATCCTCGCCGAACTGCGGCGGCGCCACCCGGCGCTGGAGATCGAAGGCTGCGCCGGCGGCGGCGGCCGCGTCGACCTCGGCATGCTGCGCTGGGTGGACGAGGTGTGGCCGTCGGACAATACCGATCCCTCCGACCGGCTGGCGATCCAGGACGGCTTCACCCATGCCTACACGCCGGCGGTGATGATGGCCTGGGTGACGGACAGCCCGAACTGGGCGAACACGCGCGTCACCAGCCTCGACTACCGGTTCCTGTCGGCGATGCAGGGCGGGCTGGGCATCGGTGCCAATCTGCTGAAATGGCAGGCGGAGGATGTCGCCACCGCATCGAAATGGATCGCCGCCTACAAGACGATCCGGGCGACCGTGCAGCGCGGCAATCTCTACCGCCTCGTCAGCCCGGAAGCGTCCGCCTCCACTTCGGCGACGATGTATGTCGGCCGGGACGGGCGGCAGGCGGTGCTGTTCCAGATGCTGCATTCGTCGATGTGGCGCGACAATCCGCCGGCGATCCTGCCCCAGGGGCTCGATCCGGCGCGGCGCTATGCGGTGCGGATGCTCGGCGGCGGCGCGCTGCCGGACGGCGTGCCGGCCAGCGCGAGCGGCGCCTATTGGATGGCGACGGGCCTGCGGGCGCCGCTGAAGGGCGATTTCGCGGGTGCGGCCTTCGTGTTCGAGGCCTTGTAGGGTCGCGCGCACAAAAAGGCGGAGCGGCCGAAGCCGCCCCGCCCCTTCCGGGGAAGAACCGGGAAACCCGTCAGAAGCGGTAGCGGACCGAGCCCGTCACCGTGCGCCCGTAGAGCGCGGTGTTGTTGAAGACGGCGGTGGTCGAGGAGACCGTCGGCCCCAGGCTGCCGCCGCCGCGGAAGCCGAGCTTGTCGAACAGGTTGTTGACGTTCAGCCCCAGCTCGACGCGCTCGGTCGGGCGCACGGTCACGAAGCCGTTGACGAAGGTCGAGCCCTTGATCGTGTAGAGGTTGAAATCGTCCGACTTGGTGCTCGTCTGGCCGTTGACGCTGACGCCGAAGGCGACCGGCCCGGCATCGTAGGAGGGCGAGACGACGAACAGGAAGTCGGGCAGGCCGCCCGGCTTGTTGCCGACCAGCGCCGCGGTCGCGCTGCTGACGATCTTCGAGGCAGCATAGGTCGCATCGACCGCCAGGTTGAAGTTGCCCGCGTTGAACCGGCTCGAGAACTCGACGCCATAGGACCGATAGCCGTTCGAGATGTTGGGATTGTTGTTCGGCGCCGGCTGGTTGATGCGGGTGAAGTCGTAGTTGTTCTCGGTCAGCGTCGAGTGGAAGCCGGTGATCTCGACCGAATACGACCCGCCGAGCACGCCGCCGCGCTGCTTCAGACCGATTTCCTGCTGGTTGAGGAAGTTTACCGAGGTCGCCTGCCCCTGCGCGTTGAGCGAACCGTCGGCGTTGAAATTGCCCGACAGCACGCGCCGGTCGGCGTTGAAGCGGCCGCCGCGGCTGGCGCGGGCGAAGACGCTGGTGTTGTTGCTGAACGCATAGAGCGCACCCAGCGACCAGCTGACGTAATGGTCGGTATAATCGATCTTCTCGGGCGTGGCGCTGAGCACCAGCGACGGGATCAGCGCAACGCCCAGCGCGTCGCGGACCTGCGTCGTCGGACCGGCGACGCCGCCCTGCGCGGTGCCTTCGCCATGCACGCTGTCATAGCGGACGCTGGCGTCGAGGTTCAGCCCGCCGACCTCATAGCCGACCTGCAGGAACGGTGCGGCATCGGTATAGGTGAGGTCGACGCGGCGGGCGCAGCAGCTGCCCCAATTGTCGTTGAACCCGGCCTGCCCCGCGGCCGTCAGCTGCGTACCGGTGGTCGAAAACAGATCGAGCGGTGCCGCATTGGTGCCGTTCAGCTCGCTGAACTGGCGGTTGACGTGCCAGTCCTGGACGATGTTCTGCTTCATCACGAACACACCCGCCGTCACCCGCGCCTTGCCGGGGCCGACGTCGAACTTGCCGTTCAGCGTCAGGTTGTTGGCGAAGTTGTTCATGTTCTTCATCAACGTGTTGATGTTCGGATTGTTGTTGATGTAGCTGCCGGTATAGACCTGCCCCGCGTTCGGCCCCGCCGCATAGCGGATCGAGCCCACGATCTGGCCGTTGACGCACGAGCCGATCACGCCGTTCGCGCCCGGCGACGTCGCCGCGCAGGACACGCCTGCGACCGTGTTGACGCGGTTGGTGACGTTGATGAACTGCGTCGTGAAATTGCCGCTGATCCACTGATAGCGGATCGTGTCGTCCAAGGTCAGGTTGTCGCTGATGTCATAGTGGAACTGCGCGCCGATGCTGGTGACGCGAGGATGGATGCCCTGCATCTCGGCCGTCTTGATGCCGCCGCCGTCGTAGTCGAGATACTGGAAATAGCGGTTATAGATTGAATAGGCGGAGCCATCGCGCCCATCGAAGGTCGGCAGCGGCTGGAAGTTGCTGATCGTATTGCCCTTCACCGTCGCCAGCGACGGCGTGGTCGTGTTCGTCGGCGCCTGTTCGTCGAGCCGCTTGAACAGCAGCCGGATGTAGCCGCGGTTGTCGGGCAGATCCTTGGTCAGGTTGGCCTTGATCTGATAGCCGCGCAGGATGTTGAAATTCTCGTTGGTGTAGCCGCCGCCGTTGCGCGCATAGCCGCCGATGTGGAAGCGGGTCGTGTCGTCGATCGGCGCACCGTAATCGAAATCGACGCGGTGTTCGCGGAAGCCGAGGCCGTTGCTGTAGGCGACCTCGCCCCCCGCCTTTTCACCCGTCTTGCTGATGAAGTTGATGACCGCGCCCGGCGCCTGGCTGGCGAAGGTGGAGGCCGAGCCGCCGCGCACCGCCTCGACCGTCTTCACGTTCTGGTCGAAGCGGATCCAATAGTCGTTGTTGCCGAAGTTGATGTCGCCGAACAGCACGTCGGGCAGGCCGTCTTCCTGTAGCGCGACATATTCCGAACCACCGGTCGACACCGGGATGCCGCGCACGCCGATGTTGGCGTTGCCGCCCGGACCCGCCGTGTCGGACGGCTGGAGTCCCGGCACGTTGCGCAGGATCTCGGCGACCGAGCGCGGCGTGAAGTTCTGGATCGCTTCGTTGCTGAGCTGCGACACCGAGATCGAGCTGCGGAAGCGCGAGCGTTCGCCGGTGGAAGCGGTGACGACGATGTCCTCGCTTTGCGCCGCCGCATCGGGGATCGCACCGGCCGCAGCCGCCTGATCCGCAGCGGGTGTCGTGGCGCTCGCGGGCGCAGCCGGCGTCGTCTGGGCGGCGACGGGGGCAGCGGCGAACATCGCAGTCATCGCGATCGTCGAGCCGCAGGTGAGCAGCACCTTCATCGTCATGGCATCTCTCCTCCTCAGGTGCCCCGCTTTGGAGGCTAACAACTGATCCATATCAGACCAGCAATCGTTTGCAACATCGGATTGCAAACGATTGCTGGTGAGAGGAGGTTGTTGCCTTGTTGCAACATCGGCAGGGGGACGGCGTCGGGGTAGATGCTATCGCCTCATACGCCTCCCGCCATTCATTTTGGCCTGAGGCGGCTCAGCGCGAAGGGTTGGTGGAACCGCCCCTTCCCAGCGCTACGCTACGCTACGCTGCAGCGCCGATGCGCTTGAGATAGTCCGCGTGGGTCGGCATCGACTCCGCCATGCCGGCGATCGCACCTGCCAGACGGTCGACGAAGGTGGCGCTCGCCGCCGCTCCGCCGCCATAGCCGAGCAGAGGATCGACCGCGGCGGGGATGTTGAACTGGCCGATATGCACCGCCAGCCAGCTTGCCGGACCGAACAGGTCCATGTCGCGCGCCAGCAGACGGCCCGCCTCACGGAAATGGGCGATCTTGAGCGCGAGCGTATCGGGGATCGGCATCGCCGCGCATTCGCGCCATAGCGGCGCATCGTCGCGCGCGGTCAGCTTGTAATGCAGGATCAGGAAATCGCGGATGCGCTCATATTCGGTGATCGCGACGCGATTATATTCCGCCGCCGCCAGGGGATCGCTGCGCCCCCTGGGGAAATAGGCGAGCAGCTTGGCGATGCCGGCCTGGATGAGGTGGATGCTGGTCGATTCGAGCGGCTCCATGAAACCGCTGGCGAGCCCGATCGCGACGACGTTGCGGTTCCAGAACAGCCGCCGCCGGCCGGTGGTGAAGCGCAGGTGCCGCGGCTCCGCCAATGCCTCGCCGTCGAGGTTCGCCATCAGCGTCGCCGCCGCCTCGTCATCGGACAGGTGGCGGCTGCAATAGACGTAGCCGTTGCCGGTGCGGTGCTGCAATGGGATGCGCCATTGCCACCCCGCGCCGCGCGCCGTCGAGCGGGTGTAGGGCGTCAACCCGTCGCCGCCGGTGACGCACGGCACCGCCACTGCCCGATCGCAGGGCAGCCAATGCGTCCAGTCCTCGTAACCGGTGGCGAGCGCGCCTTCGATCAGCAGGCCGCGAAAGCCCGAGCAATCGACGAACAGGTCCGCCGCCAGCCGCCGCCCGCCGTCGAGCGTGACCCCGGCGACATCGCCGCTCGTCCCGTCGCGGGCGACATCGGCGATCCGC
Organism: Sphingomonas sp. SP5; assembly: GCF_058313455.1. Classification (NCBI taxonomy): domain Bacteria; kingdom Pseudomonadati; phylum Pseudomonadota; class Alphaproteobacteria; order Sphingomonadales; family Sphingomonadaceae; genus Sphingomonas; species Sphingomonas sp. SP5. The sequence continues at coordinate 160,208 of NZ_JBZFLF010000006.1, forward strand.
CCCTCGACGCGGATGACGCCGCGCGCCTCGGCATAGCGGCGCAGGAAGCGCGCATAGAGGCCGGCATCGAAATGATAGGCATAGTCGAAGGTCGAGGCGACGCTGCGCGGATCGGCCATCGGCGCGGCGAAGCGGCCGCGCTTCGCTGCGCCCCACGCCATCGACAGATCATCCAGCGGCACCCGCCCGCCCGCCGCCCGCGCCGCCAGCCAATGCTGGTGCACGGCGACGAGATCGAACGGCTTGCCGAAGGTGCCGAAGGGGTGGAAGTAGCGATGGCCCTGCTTCGCCCAGTCGATGAATTCGATGCCGAGCTTGAAGGTGCCCTTCGTCTCGCGCAGGAACTCGGCTTCGTCGATGCCCAGCGTGTCGTTGAACAGCTTGATCGGCGGGATCGTCGCCTCGCCGACGCCGACCGTGCCGATGTCGTCGGATTCGACCAGGGTGATCGTGCACCCGCGCGGCAGGGCATGCGCCAGCGCCGCAGCGGTCATCCACCCCGCGGTACCGCCGCCGACGATCAGGATGGCGCGGATCGCCGCCGCATCGGTATCGCTCATCCTGCCCTCGCCATCATGGACCTATCGTTCGCCCATTGCGAACCGATCCGCAAGCCGTCCGCCGGGCGATGGTACGGTCATTACGCGCCTGACAGGATCGAACGCGCGTGATAGCCCTTGCAACCATGTTCGCCCAATTGCTGACGCCCCCTTATCTGCCGTTCGCGATCGCGTTCGTGGTGATGGTCGGCATCGGCATCATCGAGGCGCTGCCCGCGGTCGCCGCGGCGATGCGCTATCGCGTCGGCGGCCCGCTGATCAACGGGCTGATGGCGGAACTGGGCATGAGCGGTGGGTCGCTGAACGGGATGCTCGCCGGCAGCGGCGGCGCGGTGGCCGCCGAACCGGCGATCCGGGTGGAGCACACCGCGTCGGACTGAACGCAGGTCGGGTCAGGGGTGACGGGCAGTGCCTACGCCCCCTCCGGCACCGCCGCATCCGGGTGGAGGACCCCCTCCGCCCGCAGCGCCTGCCAGAAGGCGGCCGGGATCTTCGCCCGCAGCGCGGCATGGTCGGCGAGCAGGTGCGTCGGCGAGGCGGTGCCGACGATCAGCGAGGCCGCCACGTCCGGCGCCTGCGCGAACTGGAGCGAGGCGGCGACGAGATCGACGCCGTGCTGCGCGGCGATCGTGCGCAACTGCTCCATGCGTTCGCGCTTGTCGGCAGGGATCAGCGTGTTCTCCTCGCCATAGTTATAGCGCGGCGCGCCGCCGAGGAAGCCGGCGTTGAGCGCCGATCCCATCACGAAGCTGACGCCCGCCTCACGCGCACTGGGGAACACCTGCTCCACTGCATTGGCATGATCGACCAGCGAATATTGGCTGGCGAGCAGGTGGACGTCGCTATCGGCGACCTCCAGGCAGCGCAGGATCGGCTGCGGGCAGTTGACGCCCATCCCCCAGCCATCGATCACGCCCTCTTCGCGCAACCGGGTCAGCGCCGGGAAAGCGCCCTGCTCCGCCACCGGCCACAGCGTTTCCCAATCGTCGGGCAGGTAGGGATTGTCCGGCGACAGATCGTGGACGAAGACGATGTCGAGCCGGTCGAGGCCCAAACGCTGCAAGCTGTCCTCGATCGAGCGCAGCACGCCGTCGGCGGTGTAGTCGAAATGCGGCGTGTTGGGGGAAGTGGTGAAGGGGAAATAGCGCTTGGCGTCATGGTCGCGGCTGGCGCGGAGCAGCTTGCCGACCTTGGACGAGAGGACGAATTCGTGGCGCGGCTTGCGGGCGAGGAACCGGCCGAAGCGGCGTTCGGCGAGCCCCAGGCCATACCAGGGCGACACGTCGAAATAGCGCACGCCCGCGTCCCAGGCGGCGGCGAGCGTCGCTTCGGCCTGTTCGTCGGTCGCGAACTGGAATTCGTTGCCGATCGCTACCCCGCCGAGGCCGAAGTCATGGGGCGGACGATAACGCTGCTGAGCCATGCGGGAACACCCTTGCCGTTGAGCAGGGGGAACACGGCAGCACGGGTTCGGTATCCGTCAGCCCCGGCAATCGTACGCTGGCGAACGCTCAGCGCAGGCGCCGCTCGAACAGCAGGCGATAGAGGCGCGGCGGAATGTGCGAGCGGCGGCCGAGCAGGACGGCGCCGAGCATGGGTGCCGCCGCATCGCGCAGCTGCGCCATCATCGCGCGTGCCACCGGGCGCCGCGTCGCCTCCGCCTCGATCACCGCGACGACGCCGTCGACCGACTGGGCGAGCTCGACGCCTTCGAACCCGTCGGCGACCGGCGGGGCGGTGACCACGACATAGCCGTAGCGCAGCTTGAGTTCGCCGATCAGCCGCCGGTCGAGCCGCTGTCCCGAACAGGCGGCGATGCCGAGGACGGCGGTATCCATGTCCTCGAACGCCTCCATCTCGATGGCGTCGGCGCGCTCGGGCACCGGCGCATGATCGGCGAAGCGGACCAGCACGACGCGCCCGCGCCGGCGCCGCACGATCGTGCGGCCGATGCCGAGCGCCGCCTCCTGCAGGCTCATCTTGGCGGTTGGCGCGACGAGCAGCACCGCACGTCCGTCGCGCCCGCCCATCGCGTCGATCGCGCCGACGAGGCGGCCGTAATCGCGCTGCTCGTTCGGATTGACGTCCCCGTCAGGCGCCATGGGCGCCGCCAGCACGGTGAGACCGAGCGCACGCTCCACCTCGATCGGCGACAGGAACACCTCGCGCAGGCTGCCGAGTACGAACACGGTGGTGCCCGCGATCAGGATGGCGGCGACGATGCTGCCCGCGATCAGCAGCAGCGGCGGATTGTTGCGCTTGGCGGGCGGCGTCGGCGCCTCGATCACCCGCACGCTGGGGCTGCCGGCGTCGGACGCCTGGTTGAGCTGCACCCGCGCCTGCGCGACCTGGCCGGCGAGCGATTTGTAGCTGTCGGCGAGCACGTCGCGCTCCAGCTTCATCGCGGTCAGCCTATCGCCGATTGCATTGAGCTGATCGAGCCGCGCCTTGGACTGCGCCATCTGCGTGGCGAGGGCGCCGGCGCGCGCCTGGGTACCGGCAAGGCTCGCCTGCGTCTGCACCACCCGGTCGCGCGTCGTGTCGAACAGCTGGTTGCGCCCGGTGCGGCGCGTCTGCACCATGTTGCGCCTTTGCTGGTCGATCGTGCCCTGCACATTGGCGATCTGCCGGTCGATCTGCGTGACCTGCGGCGAGCCTTTCATGAAGCGCGACGCGAGGTCGGCGCGCTTCGCCTGCAAGGTCAGCAGCGATGCCTGCATCTCGCCCAGGGCGCGGGCGGCTTCGGTGTTGTCGCTGTAGAGTTCGACGTTCGCCGGCATGCCGCGAGTGTCGGCGCGCAGCGAGGACAGGCTGCGGCTGGCGTCGGCGAGCGCGGCGTCGGCATCGAGCTTGTTCTTGCGCAGCAGGTCGTCCTGCGCGACCGCGCCGGCCACCTGTGCGCCGATATCGACGATGCCGTTGTCGCGCTGATAGGTGACGATGCGCGCGTTGGCGGCGTCGAGCTGGCGGCGGACGGCGTCGCGCTGCTGCTCCAGGAACGTCACGCGGCCCGCGGTCAGCACGTTCGCACGCGTTTCCAAATAATGCGCGATCAGCCGCCGCAGCGTCGCCGCCGCCTGTTGCGGATCGCGCGCCGTGTAGGTCAGCTCGATGACATTGGCATCGTTCGCCTTGGTGACGTGGAGGTGCGATTCGAATCGCTCCAGCGCGGCATTCACCTCGGCCGGGGCGGCGTTGGGCGGCAGCTGCTCGCGCACCACGGCGCGGTGCAGTTCCAGGCTGCCGAGCATCTGCAATTCGACATTGGCGACGGCGACCGGATCGAGCACCTGGCCCGGCTGCGGCGCGTTGCCGGTATCCTGCATGTCGTAGATGCCGGTGCTGAGCGGCAGCAGCCGTGCCTCCGCACTGTAGGTCGGCGGCATCAGCAGCGCGGCCAGCACGCCGAGCGCGATCATCACGCCCGCCACGATCAGCGCGACGCGCCGATAGTAGAACAGGCCGTTCAGCAAGTCGCGCAGCGCGAAGGGAGCCGGCGTACGCGACGTTTCGAGCGCCTGACTGGAAGAGGTGAAATCGAGCATGCCCGCCGATCTTGCGTGGGTGAAGGAAAGTCCCGTTCGGTCCGGTCCTTATCGCCGCGCTCGCTTACCGTTCCATTAAGGCTTGTCGGCTAGTCGGAAGGCAGAGGGCGCACCGAACAGGGATCAGGACGACGGCCATGTCGAAACGGGCAGGAACACGATGGGCGACGGCGCTGCTGGCGGGCGCGCTGGTGCAGGGATGCGCCACTGCGCCCCCGCGGGACGCCGGCTTCGCACGCGTCGATACCGCCGCCCCGCCGCCGCCTGTCGAGCAGGTCTATCGCATCGCGCCGGGCGATGAGCTGGCCGTCACCTTTCCCTACAATCCCGAACTCGACCATGCCGGCCCGGTCGGCCCCGATGGTCGATTCGCGATGCCGCTGGTCGGCAACCTGCCGCTCGGCGGGCGGACGGTGGACGAGGTCGCGCGCCTGATCTCCACCGACCTGCGCCGGCTGGGCGTGGTGGAGGATGCGCGGCCGACAGTGGCGATCCGGCAATATGGCGCGGTGATCTACGTCGGTGGCGAGGTGCGCCAGCCGGGCGCGGTGAAGCTGACCCAGGCGATGGACCCGATGCAGGCGGTCATCAGCGCCGGCGGCATGCTCGACACCGCGCGCACCCGGCAGGTGGTGGTGATCCACCGCACGCCCGAGGGCACCATCGTCCAGCGCCACGCCGACCTACGCGACTATACCCGCCGCGGTATCGCCACCGGCATCGCGCTGCAACCGCAGGACATCGTGTTCGTGCCGCGATCGTCGATCGCCGAGGCGGACCTGTGGATCGACCAGCATATCAACCGGCTGCTGCCGTTCAGCCGCAGCCTCAACTACAGCATCGGCAACACCAACGCGGTCTTCACCCGCTAGCATGATCGCGGCGGCCGCCCCGGTCGAACGGCCGTCCCTCCGCGGCGGCCCGATCGCGCGCCTGCGTGCGATCGACGTGCGCTGGGCACGGGTCGCATGCCTCGTCGCGGTGCTGCCGCTGTTCGGGCAGAGCTTTCACTACGTCAAGCTGCTGCCGCCGCTGTGGGCGCTGTCCAAGGCATTTCCGATCCTGTCGCTGCCGCTGTGCCTGTACCTGCTCGCCGGACCGCGGCCGCTCGCCGCGCGGCAGCTGCTCGTCACCTTCGTCTGGCTGCTGCTGGTGCCGACATTCATCTCGCTGGTGACGTTCCAGCAGACCTTTTTCGTCGCGCTCGCCGCGCAGGTGAAGCTGCTGCCGATCCTCTACGCCTTTTCCTTCCTCGCACTGTTGCGCTGGTTGCGGCCGACGATCCGCGAGATCGCGGTCGCCTTCGCGATCTGCGCGCTGCTGACCTTTGCCATCCTGCTGGCGATCTGGGTACTGGCGCCGCAATCGGCCTATGCGGAACATTATGTCGCGGGCGATTCGCCGCTGCTGGCCGCGGACAGCCGGGGCAATCGCATCCGCCTGCCGATGTTCTTCGGCCTGGTCGGCATCCTCTATGCCTGGCGCGTGTTCCTGGTGCGGCGGCGGCCCGGCTGGCTGGGGCTGTGGGCGACCGGGTTCCTGCTCGTCTTCGCGCTCGTCCGCATGCGCACCTATGTGCTCGGCATGGCGCTGATGGCGGCGATCACCGCTTTCCTCGCCGCCAGTGCGCGGATGAAGATGGTGCTGGTCGCGCTGATCCCGTTCGCGTTGGGTGCGCTGTTGCAGGTGCCCTATATGGCGTCGATCTTCAGCACCGACAAAGCCTTCGCCTTCGACGTGCGCTGGATCTCGACGGTGAAGGCGATCGCGTTCCTCGGCACCGACCCGCTGCGCTGGACTTTCGGCGTCGGCACGATCAGCCCGATCGATCCCGCCGGGCTGATGACCTATTTCAACCATTTCTTCTTCCTCGCCGACATCACCTGGATGGGCGTGGTGTTCGAATTCGGCATCGTCGGCGCGATCCTGATCCTCGCCATTCCCGCGCGCGGCATGCTGATCTTCCGCACGGTGCGTAGCTGGCGCGACGATCCGTTCGTTGCCGCGCTGGGCGATTACCTCGGCTATGCGATCCTGATCTCCGAGATGCTGCCGATGACGCTGGCGCCCGGCGAGTTGACGACGATCATCGCGATCGGCGTCTATCGGCTGGAACAGCTGGGCCGCGCGGCGTGATCTGCATCCGCCGCATCGCCATCGTGACCCTGCTCGCCGCGCTGCCGCTGTCGATCGCGGCGGTCGCCGCCCTGCGCACCGCGCCGGTCCGCATCGTGGTGGATGCGGCGGCGGACCGGCATCCGATCAGCCCCTTGATCTACGGCACCAGTTTCGCCGATCCGGCGGCGGCGCGCGATCTCGGCCTCGCGCTCGACCGGTCGGGCGGCAACAGCGCCTCGCTGTACGACTGGCGCAGGGAGGCACGCGGCGCCGGACGCGACTGGTTCTTCGAAAGCCTGCCGATCGCCGCCGACGATCCCGCCCAATATGGCGCGCGCTTCGTCGCCCAGGCGCGGGTCGGCGGCACAGAACCGATCGTCACCGTACCGATGACCGGCTGGGCCGCGACGCTGACGCCCGATGGCGGCAAACAGGCCGCCTTCTCGATCGCCCGCTACGGCGCGCAACAGGCGAACGATCGCGTCGGCCTGCCCGATGCGGGCAACGGCGTGCGGCCGGATGGCACGCCGGTGACCGGCAACAACCCGCACGATGCGGCGCATCCCGTGTCGCCGGCGGAAACAGCCGCGTGGCTGCAAGGACTGGTCGCCCGCTTCGGCCCGGCATCGCGCGGCGGCATCCGCTTCTATGCGCTGGATAACGAGACGACGCGCTGGCACGATATCCACCGCGATGTGCTGCCGGTCGGCCTGCACGCCCGCGAACAGGCGGCGCGCACGATCGCCTATGCGCGGCTGGTGAAGGCGGCCGATCCGTCGGCGCAGGTGATGGCACCGGAGGCCTGGGGTTGGGGCGAATATCGCTACAGCGGCTTCGACCAGCAACAGGGCGATGCGCACGGCTATGACGCCCTGCCCGACCGCACGCACGAAACGGGCGGCATGGACCTGCTGCCCTGGCTGCTGACGCAATGGCGCGCCGCCGGCCATCCGATCGATATCGTCAGCGTCCATTTCTATCCCCAGGGCGGCGAGTTCCATGCGGACGGCGACGACGACGTATCGCCGGCGATGCAGGCCTTGCGCAACCGGTCGACGCGGCTGCTGTGGGACCCCGGCTATCGCGACACCAGCTGGATCGCCGACACGGTGGCGCTGATCCCGCGGCTGCGCGACTGGACGGCGCGCTATTACCGGGCGGGCACGCCGATCGCGATCACCGAATATGACTGGGGGGCGCCGCGCCACATGAACGGGGCCACCGCCCAGGCCGACGTGCTCGGCATCTTCGGGCGCGAGGGGCTCGACATGGCGGCGCGCTGGATGACGCCGCCCGCTGGCAGCCCGGCGTATCTGGCGATGAAGCTGTACCGCAACGCCGACGGCCATGGCCGTGGCTTCGGCGAGACCAGCGTCGCCGCCCGCGCGCCGGACCCGGATCATCTCGCCGTCTTCGCCGCGCTGCGCGCACGCGACGGTGCGCTGACGCTGGTCGCGATCAACAAGGACGCGGACGCCGAGCGGCCGGTGAGCATTGCGCTCGATCATTTCGCAGTCCGCGGCCGCGTCACCGGCGTGCGCCTGTCGCGCGGCAGGCTGGCGGAGATCGCCGGCACGCCCTACGGCGGCGGCACCCTGTCGGCGACCCTGCCGCCGCAAAGCATCACTCTGTTCGAACTGCATCCCGATGGTCGCTGAACTTCTTGGCCGCATGCGGACCCGCCACGGCGGGTCGTTGGTCACCACCGCGACGCGGCTGATCGACATCCCCTGCCGCTATGGCATGCACCTGATGATCGCGCTGCGGCTGCCGCTCGATCAGGTCGGCGCCTTCTACATCGTGTTCGGGACGATGAGCCTCGCCTCCGGCCTCGGCCGGCTGGGGGTGGACCGGGCGCTGACCCGCGAGATGGCGCGGGCGCTGGCACACGGCGACACCGCCGGCGCGCGCGCGGCGCTGTGGCGCGCGCTGGCGCTGGTGCTGGCGCTGTCGGTCGGCCTCGCGATCCTCACCGCCGCGCTCGCCTGGCCGATCGCGCGGCATGTCATGGACAAGCCGGCGATGACGCCGCTGTTCCTGATCGGCGCGCTGTCGATCATCCCGCTCAACCTGTCGAGCCTGACCGCGGGCGCGCTCGCCGGCCTGCACCGCGTGACCGAGAGCCAGATCGTCTACACCTGGCTGTGGCCGGGGCTGTTCTGCGTCATCGCCTTTCTGCTGCCGCTCGACGTCGCCCTGGCGCTGCTCGCCATCGCCGGCGCCATGGCACTGGCGGCGGTGATCGGCACAGCGATGCTGTTCCAGCACCTGCCCGCCAAGCCGGCGGTGCGCGGCACCGCGGCGCCGCTGCTGTCGATCGGCCTGTCGCTGTTCAGCGTCGAGCTGGTGCAATTGCTCATCAGCGCCGCACCGCCGTTCGTCCTCGGTGCGCTGTCGACCACCGATGCGGTGGGCCTGTATGCGATCGCGTGGCGGGTGGTGCTGGTGATCTACATGTTCGTCAGCGGCGTCGCGTCGTTGGTCTCGCCGCGCTTCGCGCGCCTCTACATGCTGCACGACCATGCCGGCCTGCGGCGCGAGGCGCGGCGCGCGCTCGGCTTCGCGCTGGCGCTGGCGCTGCTGCCGATCGCGCTGGTGACGATCGAGCCTACGCGCATCCTGATGCTGTTCGGTGCGCATTTCGCGCCTGCCGCATCGACGCTGCGCATCCTGCTGATCGGCCAGCTCGCCGCGGCGCTCACCACCACCACGCCCGAACTGCTCGGCATGACGGGCTATGCGCGCGCGCTGCTGCGGCTCAACGCGCTGGCGCTGGTGACGCTGCTTGCCGGGCTGGTCGGCTTCGTGCCGTCGCTAGGCGCGGACGGGGCCGGAATCGCGACGGCGGCGACGATGCTGGTCAATGCGATCGGCGGTTCGATCGTCGCGCAGCGCCGGCTGGGGTTCACCCCGATCGGCGAACTCTACGCCGCGCTGAGCCGCCGCCGCTCCGCAATGGCCTGAGCCGCCTCGGCGACGCCCGCCGCCAGCGGCGTCCAGGCGATACCCAATTCGCGCGTCGCCCTCGCGGGATCGAGGCGGATGTCCTGCTGCCACAGCCGCGCCAGCGACGGCGGGATCGGCGGCGGCAGCGCGCCGGTGACGCGGCGCGCCAGCACCAGCGGCACCGCCAGGACCTTGCTGTCCAGCCGCAGCTGCCAGGGGGGCACACGCCGGATCGGCACCGCGCCGAGCGCACGCGCAAATGCCAGGAAATAGCCGTTCCAGTCCGGCGCATCGGGCTGGGCGAGGTTATAGGCCGCGCCGCCCGTGCCGCGGCGCAGCGCCGCCAGGATCGCGGCGACGACATCGTCGACATGGACGATGTTGCTGCATCCATCGCCCGCCGCGCCGAGATCGCCGATCCGGCGCTGCCGGAGCAGGGTGGCGATCCGGTCGGACCATTGCGGGCTGCCTGCGCCGTAGATGCAGCCGGGGCGCAGGATGACCGTGTCCGATCCCGCCGCGGCGCGCTCCGCCTCAGCCTTGGCCGCGGCATAGGCACCGCTGTCGGCGAGCAAGGGTGCGGTTTCGTCGATGCGGCCGGTGGCGCTGCCGTATACCGCCATCGAGCTGAGATGCACGACGCGCCGATCGCCGGCCGCGGCGAACAGTGCGGCGGCGTTGCGGGTGATGGTGTCGGGGCCGCCCGCGACGCAGTTGACGACGGCGTCGATCCCGGCGAGCGCGGTGGTCAGCGCCGCGACGTCCGTCGCATCGACGACGACCCGCTCGGTCACGCCGGGCCGGCCGCGCCGGCCGCCGGCGACCGGGCTCGCCCAGCCGCTCGCCGCGAGCGCCGCCACCACCTTCGTGCCGACGAACCCGTCCGCGCCCAGCACCAATACCCGCATCATGCCCGTCCCTTCCCCGTCTTCAGCCGTTCGGCGAGCCGCAGCGCCAGCGCGACCGCGGTCAGCGTCGGATTGGCCTGGCTCGATGTCGGAAACACCGCCGCGCCCGCGACGTGCAGGTTGGCGATGCCATGGACGCGGCAATGCCGATCCACGACGCTCCGCCGCGGATCGTCGCCCATGCGTGCCGTGCCGATATGATGGCCGGGATAAGCGCCGTAGCGCGTCATCTCCGCCTCCACCGCGTCCGGATCATAGTCGAACCGGCCGCAGCCCGATCGCGCCAGATCCTCGGCGAGCAGCGCCAGCGCGGTGCGCAGCGTATCGATATCGCCCGCGGTGTAATGCCAATCGACCAGCAGCCGCGGCATGCCGTAGGCATCGCGCGCGTCGCCCAGCAGGACGCGGCTGTCACGATTGGGCTGCTGCTCGGCATGCACGTCCAGGCTGTAGGCGCCGTCGCGCGGCTCGACCACAATCGAGGGATATTTGCGTGCGGCGAGCCGCCGGGCAACCAGCATCTGCGCGGCGAAGCGCGCGACCGCCGCCGGCTGACGGGCGACGTTGCGGACGTGCGCCAGCGTGCCGAGCGGTCCGCCCGCGTCGCTGCCGACCAGCCGTCCGCGATAATGCCGCGGCACCAGCAGCCGGCCGAGGAACAGCGCGGACAGGATGCCGGTGCCATGCGCCGGATCGCCGATGCGCGGATGGTGCAGGCGCAGCACGACGTTGCCGATCCGGTGGCGGCGCTGCGCCGCGTCGCTCAGTGCCAGCCGGCGGCGGCAATAGGTGCCGTCGTCGGCGATATCGTAGCCGTGCCACACCGCAGCCGGAGCGGCGGCGCGAAAGGCGCCGATCGTGCCGGCCAGATGGCTCATGTAATAGCGGCCGACCACGTCGTGTCCGTTGCCGACGCCGGCGGCGTGCACGGCGCGGCTCGCCAGCATCAGCCGCGGCGTTTCGAGGCCGCCGAGCGCCAGCACGACCTCGTCCGCCGTGACGGTCAGCGTCCGCCCGCCCGCATCGCGGACGGACAGGCCGGCGACGCGCCCGCCCGCGGGATCGAGGTCGATCGACTGCACCGCCGCGCGCAGCAGCACGCGCACGTTGCCCGCTTGCGCCAACCGATTGCGATACCGCGCGCCGAAATCCGTCGGGCAGCTCAGCCGTTCGAGCGAATCGTCGCTGTAATGGTCGCCGGCGAAGCCCGCGATCATCGGCCGCGTGCCCGGCGGCAGCGCGGTGCCGGCGCGATAGTCGAAGTCGCCGACCTCGCACAGTCGGTTCGCTTGCGGATAATAAGCGGCGAGCGCGTCTGCGCCGATCGGCCAGCCGCTGTCCGGCACCCAGTCGCGCGGCTCGTAGTCGATCGGATCGAGCGGCATGCAGCGGCCGCCCCACACGGTGCTGGTGCCGCCCAGCCGGCGTTCGCGATATTCGACCGTCGGGCTGTGCAGCGCCGGGTCGGCGACCGCGCCTTCGTAAAAGGCCTGTACCGCAGGATCGCGGGCGAGATCACCCGCCTCCAGCAGCAGCACGTCGCGTCCGCCCTCGGCAAGCGACAGGGCCAGGGCAATACCGACGGGACCGCCGCCGACGATGCAGACGCCGGTACGCAGGGCAAGGGTGTCGAGTTCGCTGGCCTGGGCAATCACGAGCGTCGCGGTAACAGCAAAGCGCTGCCCGAGAGTTAATGCGGCAGCGACAATCGGCGTGCCGCCTCGCCTACCAATTCTTAAAGCCTGTGACCTAGATCAGCGACCAATCCCTTCTCGTCCCGAGGAACCTGACTTGGAAGCTACCATCCGCGCCATTCTCGACGATGTCGGCGGGCTCGCCCGCCCGGTCGGCAGCCTGTCGACCCGCGACGACCTGTTCGTCGCCGGGCTCACGTCGTTCGCGACGGTCGGGGTGATGCTGGCGATCGAGGACGAATTCGACGTCGCCTTCCCCGATTCGCTGCTGGTCCGTTCCACCTTCGTCAGCATCGATGCGCTGATGGCCGCGATCACGTCGGTCAAGGGCGAAGCGCATGCTGCATGAACCGGTGACCGAGGGCGAGCCGCTGCCCGGCGGCATCGCCCGCGTGGTCGCCGTCGCGGCGGAGTTCGCCGACGCGGTGGATCGCGACGGGCGCTTCCCGCACGAGGCGGTGCAGGCGCTGCGCGAGGAAGGGTTGCTGGGCGCGATGGTGCCAGCCTCGCTGGGTGGCCAGGGCGCCTCGCTGGCCGATCTGGCGCGGCAGACGCAGGCGCTGGGCCGCGTGTGCGCCTCGACCGCGATGGTCTATGCCATGCATCACAGCCAGCTTGCCTGCATCGTCGGCCACGGGCTGGACCAGGATTGGCACCGCGCCTTCGCCGCGCGGATCGCCGCCGAGCAATTGCTGCTCGCCTCGATCACCTCCGAAGTCGGGATCGGCGGCGACACGCGATCGAGCGCGTGCGCGGTCGAGATCGCCGATGGCCGGCTGACGCTGGTCAAGCAGGCGCCGACCGTGTCCTACGGCGCGCATGCCGACGTGTTCCTGGTCACGGCGCGCGCGCATGCCGATGCGGTCGCGTCGGAACAGGTGATGGTGACGGTGCCGCGCGATCAGGCGGAGATGGAGCCGACCGGCAGCTGGGACGCGCTCGGCATGCGCGGCACCTGCAGCATCGGCTTCACCTTCCGGGCAAGCGGCAGCCCCGACCAGGTGCTGCCCGCATCCTTTGCCGAGATTTCGGCCGAATCGATGGTGCCGGTGTCGCACCTCCTCTGGAGCGCCGCCTGGACCGGCATCGCGATCGAGGCGCTGGCGCGGGCGCGCCGCTTCCTGCGCGCGCAGGCGCGACGCAGCCGCGGTGCGGTGCCGCCGGGCGCGGCGCGACTGGTAAGGGCTTCGGGCGAGATCGATGGCCTGCGCGCGCGGCTGGGGCCGCTGATCGCGCAGTTCGACGCCTGTTCGCCGCTTACCGATGGTCCCCCGGCGATGGCGCCCGACGAGGCGGGCTGGCCGACCGGCATGGCGCGGGCTGCGGCGCTCAACATGCTGAAGCTCGACGTGTCGGAAACCGCCTGCGACGTGGTGATGGAGGCGATGCGTATCTGCGGCATGGCCGGCTACAAGAATGGCACCGAATTCAGCGTCGGCCGCCACCTGCGCGACATCGTGTCGGCGCAGCTGATGATCAACAACGACCGCATTGCCGCGAATACGGGGCAGTTGCTCCTCGCGCAGCGCACCGACCTGGGAACGATCTGACATGGAGATGCATACCAGCTTCCGCAGCCGCCTGGTGGCGGACGGCATCCTCTTCCCGACCGGCATCGACGGCCTGTGGGGTCGCAACGGCACGTTCGAGGCGGTGTACGACGGCCTCGACCGCGCGATCACCCGTGCCGGGCTGGCCGACGGGGCGGAGGTGATGCGCTTCCCGCCCGCTATGGCGCAGAAGACGTTCGAGAAGAGCGGCTACATGAAGAACTTCCCGCACTTCGCGGGAACCGTGCACTGCTTCTGCGGCGACGATCGCGCGCATCACAAGCTGATGGGCCAGATGGAGCGCGGCGAGGACTGGATGGGGAACCAGCAGCCCGCCGATCTCGTGCTGACGCCGGCCGCCTGCTATTCGGTCTATCCGATCGTCGCGCAGCGCGGCGTACTGGCCGAGGACGGCCATCTGGTCGATGTCGCCTCCTATTGCTTCCGCCACGAACCGTCGCTGGAGCCGACGCGGTTGCAGCTGTTCCGCATGCGCGAATATGTGCGGATCGGCACGCCCGAACAGGTGCTCGCCTTCCGCCAGGACTGGATGGAGCGCGGCCAGGCCTTCGCCCGCTCGCTCGCCCTACCGTTCGAGGTCGATGTCGCCAACGATCCGTTCTTCGGTCGCGCGGGCAAGCTGATGGCGGACAGCCAGCGGATGCAGAACCTGAAGTTTGAGCTGCTGGTGCCGGTGAACGACGGCGCCGGGCCGACCGCCTGCGTCAGCTTCAACTACCATATGAGCTATTTCGGCGACACCTGGGACATCCGCACGCCGGACGGCCAGCCGGCGCAGACCGCCTGCTGTGCGTTCGGGATGGAGCGGCTGGTGCTGGCGCTGCTCCGCCACCACGGTTTCGACCTTGCCGACTGGCCGGCGGGCGTGCGCGACACGCTCGGCCTGGACTGAGGGGGCGACGATGGAAGGGAGAGCCATCGCGACGACACGCACGCCGATCTATTTCGACGGCTGCTTCGGCTGGCTGCATGCCGCCGCGGACGGCCCGTCATCCGGCGCCGCCACCCCGCGCGGCGAACGCCCGGTCGGCGTCGTGCTGTGCTCCGCCTTCGCCCAGGAAGAGGTGTGTACGCATTACGGCATGATGGCGCTTGCCGACCAGCTCGCCGCCGCCGGGCTGCCGACGATCCGCTTCGATTATGCCGGCACCGGCGACGGCGACGACCGGGCGGTGACGCTCGCCGGCCTCGCCACCGACACGGTGCATGCCGCGGCGGTGCTGCGCGAGCGGTGCGGCGTCGGCGCGGTGATCCTCGGTGGCGTGCGGCTGGGGGCGGCGGTGGCGATGCAGGCGGCGGCCGGCATCCCGGATGTCGCCGCGCTGATGCTGGTCGCACCGGTCCTGTCGGGCCAGGCCTTCATGCGCGAGACGCGGGCCTCGGCGAGCATCGCCAGCCTTTCCGGCCTCGATCCCGTGCCGGCGGCGGATAGCGACCTGCCGCTCAATACCAACGGCTTCCACTGGTCGGCGGCCTTCCAGCGGGAAGTGGCCGGCATCGACCTCACCACCGCCACCGCTCCCGCCTGCCCCGCCCTGCTGATCCCGGCGCGCGGCGACCGGCGGCCGGGCAAGCTCGCCGCCGCATGGCGCGCGGCGGGCGCTGCGGTGAGCGAGCAGCCCTTCCCCGATTACGAAGGCTGGATGCAGGACCCGACGACCAACGAGACGCCGCAGGCGACCTTCGCCGCCGTCACCGCCTGGGCGGCCGAACAGGGTGCCGGCGCGCACGCGGTTCCCGCCTATCCCGCCGTGCCCGTGGCGCCGATGCTCGCGGCGACGGACTGGGTGGAGGAGCCGGTGCGCTTCGGCGCGGACGAGGCGCTGTTCGGCATCCTGTGCCGCCCGCGTACGCAGGCGCCGGCCTCGGTCGCCGCGCTGCTGCTGCACGAGGGCAGCACCCATCATATCGGCAACGGGCGCGCTTACGTCGCGCTCGCCCGGCGGCTCGCGGCGGCGGGTTTCGCCTCGCTGCGCATGGACCTGACCGGGATGGGCGACAGCCCGGCGGGCGACAATCCGCGCCATCCGCACTACGATCCCGAACGGATCGCGGAAGGCGTGGCGGGGATCGACCGCCTTGCCGCCGCCGGCTTTGGCAAGGTCGTCGCCTTCGGCCTGTGTTCGGGGGCGCACACCGCCTTGCAGGTGACGCTCGCCGACCCGCGCGTGGCAGGGCACGTCATCCTCAATCTCCAGAAGTTCATCTGGCATTACGGCGACGATATCCGCGTCGCGGTGCGCGACAACAAGCGCTCGCTGAAGGGCTATCTGCGCGCGATGCGCAATCCCGGCGAATGGCGGCGGATGTTCGCTGGCGAAGCGGACCTGAAGGGGATCGCCCGCGTGCTGAGCAAGCGCGGCTGGGCGCGCACCCGCCACGCGGTGCGCAGCCTGCTGCCGCCGGCGCCCGGATCGGAAACCGCGCTGGTCCGCGAACAGATGCAGGCGCTCGCCGGGCGGCGGGTGCATGCGACGATGATCTTCAGCGACGAGGATCCGGGCCTTGCCGAAATGACCATGCAGTTCGGCGCCCGGGCGCGGCGCCTTGCCGCTTATGCGCCGGCGCGGATGATCCTGCTCAACCGTGCCGACCATCATTTCAACGGCCGCGAGGCGCGCACGCGCTTCTATGACCTGGCGATCACGACGATGCAGGCGGTGACCGCCGAGCATGGCGTACCGACCGCGCCGGCCGTGGCGCCACCCGCGAGAGCCGCGGCGTGACCGTACACAGCACCTGATCGTACACAGGTGACGCATCCGGCTTGCCCGCCGGCGCGCCGTCGTCCATCGCCCGCGATCTGGACGGCACCGGCGAGGCGGACATGCAGGATTACGACACGATCGACGCCGCATACCGCGCCTGGGGCGATACGCCCATGGCGCTCGCCACCGTGGTGTCGACCTGGGGGTCCGCGCCGCGACCGCGCGGCAGCCACATGCTGGTCGGCGCCGATGGCCGCTTCGAAGGATCGGTGTCGGGCGGATGCGTCGAAAGCGAGGTGCTGGCGCTGGCCGCCCAGGTCATCGCCGGTGGAACGGCGGAGCGGCTGCGCACCGCCGTCGCCGATGCCGACGCCTGGGAGCTGGGCCTGCCGTGCGGCGGCGCGATCGAGGTGCTGGTGCAACCGGTCGGC
This sequence comes from Sphingomonas sp. SP5, assembly GCF_058313455.1. NCBI lineage: Bacteria > Pseudomonadati > Pseudomonadota > Alphaproteobacteria > Sphingomonadales > Sphingomonadaceae > Sphingomonas > Sphingomonas sp. SP5. The sequence goes on from NZ_JBZFLF010000006.1 coordinate 176,689, forward strand.
GACCACGGCTTTCCGCCCGCGCTGTTCGACCTGATCGCGCAAGGGCGGCGCAATGGCAAGCCGGTGGCGGTGTCGAGCGACCTTGCGACCGGGATCAGCACGGCCGGCACCGCCGACGACCCGGCCGCCTTCGTCAACCGCTACCTGCCGCCGCGCCGCCTGTTCATCGTCGGCGCGGTACAGATCGCCCAGAGCCTCGCCGCCATCGCCCGTACGATCGGCGCGCAGCCGGTGGTCATCGACCCGCGCGGACGCTTCCTGACCCCCGCGCGCTTCCCCGGCGTCACGCTCGACGATCGCTGGCCGGACGAGGCGATCGCCGCCTGGGCGCCCGATGCGGCGAGCGCGGTGGTGACGTTGAGCCACGATCCCAAGATCGACGATCCCGCGCTGATCGCGGCGCTGGCGCGGCCGACCGGCTATGTCGCCGCGCTGGGATCGCGGCGCAGCCATGCCGCGCGGCGCGAACGCCTCGCCGCGGCCGGGGTGTCGACGGCCGATCTCGACCGGATCCACGGGCCTGCGGGCATCGACATCGGCGCGATGGGAGCGGCGGAGATCGCCCTGTCGGTCGCGGCCGGCATGGTGGCGGCACTCGCGCCGGGCGCGGTGGAGCGGGGATGAGCAAGCCCATCGCGGCGGTCCTGCTCGCCGCCGGCCGCTCGACCCGCTTCGGCGCCGCCGACAAGGTCACCGCGGGACTGGGCGGCCGCCCGCTGGTGCGGCACGCGGCGGACCGGCTGCTGGCGCTGCGCCTTGCCGCTTATGTGGTGGTGACCGGCCCCGCACCCGCCGCGCCCGATTGCCCCGGCTTTGCCGCGGTCGCCAACGACCGGCCGGAGGCGGGCCTGTCGCGATCGATCGCGCTCGGGGTCGCTGCCGCCCGCGCGTCTGGCGTCGAGGCGGTGCTGATCGCGCTCGCCGACATGCCCTTGGTCACCGCGGACCATTTCGGTGCGCTCGTCGACCGCTGGCAGCAGGTCGGCGGCATCGTCGCCTCGTCGGACGGCACCCTCGCCATGCCGCCGGCGATCTTCGGCGCCGGCTGGTTCGATACGCTGGAGCGCCTGTCGGGCGACCGCGGTGCGCGCGTGCTGCTCGACCGCGCCGATCGCGTCCTCGCGCCGGGGCCGTCGCTGATCGACATCGACTGGGTGGAGGATCTGCACCGCGCCGAACGCCTGCTGCGTGACCACGACGGCCGCTGAACCGCGCCGGCGATGATCGATCTTTGCTGAGCCGCGTTCATCACCGCATCAACCCCGGGGCGCATTGTCGATCCGGGTCGCCCGACCTAGGTAGATGATGTTGCCCGCTTTCCCTCTCCTCGATGCCCTCCCGACGGCCAGGGTGCTGCCGTGAAGCAGGCGCTCTCCATCCTGCGGTTCCTGAGCGCCTGCGCGCAGCGTGGCGAGCCGGCGGCGCTGGTCACGCTGACCGACGTCACCGCCAGCGCGGTGCGGCGGCCGGGCGAGCATATGGCAATCGCTGCGGACGGTAGCGCGATCGGTTCGTTCTCGGGTGGCTGCATCGAGGCGGCGGTGATCGCCGAGGCGCAGGAGGCGCTGGCCGACTGCGCGGCGCGGCTGGTCCGCTATGGCGCGGGATCGCGCTACATCGATATCCGGCTGCCATGCGGCGGCGGCATCGACCTGCTCTTCACGCCCCGGCCAGATCCGGCCGTGCTCGCCGCGGCCATCGCCACGCTGGAGGCACGCAAGCCGCTCGGCCTGCGCCTGACGCGCGACGGCGGCATCGATATCGACGCTGCGGACCGCGGCACCGGCTGGGCAGCGGGCGGCTTCCACATCCGCCACGATCCCGATCCGCGGGTCGCGATCCTCGGCCAGGGTGCGGAACCGCTGGCGCTGCTCGACGTCGCGCGGGCCTATGGTGCGGGCACGCTGCTGCTCAGCCCGCAGGAGGCGATCGTCGCCGAGGCGCAGGCACGCGGCAGCGACGCCGCGCTGCTCCGCGTGCTCGGCCCCTCGCCCGCGCTGGCGATCGATCGGTGGACCGCGGTGGTCGCGCTGTTCCACGATCACGATTGGGAAACCGGGCTGCTGCTGCAGGCGCTCGACCAGCGCCCCTTCTTCATCGGCGCGATGGGCAGCCTGCGCACCCAGGCCGAACGGCGGCGGCGGCTGGCCGCAGCGGGCGGCGAGACGCAGGCGATCGACCGCATCGTCGGGCCGATCGGGCTGATCCATGCGACGCGCGATCCGGCGACGCTCGCCATCTCGATCATGGCGCAGGTCGCCGAGGCCTATGAGGCATTCACCGCCGAACGTGCGGTAACGGACCGTAGCGATGACGGCGTGCAGCGCGCGTGCGACGAATTGTGCGCTTCAAGCGTTTGATATGGTGAAGTTGGGCGCGGTGGCACATGCGTGCCGGTCGCCCGGATGGGAAAGACAGGGATGATCGAGTCGATGGCAGCAACATCGGAAACGGGGGTGTCGCGTCGCGGCGTCCTGGCGGGCAGCACGGCGACCGCGGTCGTCGCCGCCGCCCCCGCAAGCGCGACGCCGCGGCCGCCGGCGCGGGAACAGGCCGCGCCGACCATGCCGGTGCGCTTCAAGGTCAATGGCGAGACGCGCAACCTGTCGCTCGACCCGCGCACGACGCTGCTCGATGCCTTGCGCGAACATCTCCACCTTACCGGCACCAAGAAGGGGTGCGACCATGGCCAGTGCGGCGCGTGCACGGTGATGGTCGACGGCGTACGGATCAATTCCTGCCTCAGCCTCGCCGTGATGCACGAGGGCGATGCGATCACCACGATCGAGGGGCTGGGGAGCCCTGAAAAGCTGCATCCGATGCAGGCCGCCTTCGTCAAGCACGATGGCTATCAGTGCGGTTATTGCACCCCCGGCCAGATCTGCTCCGCCGTTGCCGTGCTCGACGAGATCAAGCGCGGCGTGCCCAGCCACGTCCAGGCCGACCTGATGGCCAAGCCGCAGCCGACCAATGGCGAGCTGCGCGAACGGATGAGCGGCAACATCTGCCGCTGCGGTGCCTATTCCAACATCGCAGAGGCGATGGCGGAGGTAGCCGGGGTGAACGTCGCGGGAGCCAAGGCATGAAGGCCTTCACTTACGAACGCGCCAAGGATGCCGTCGCCGCGGCCCGCGCCGTCTCGGGACGGCAGGGCGCCAAGTTCATCGCGGGCGGCACCAACCTGCTCGACCTGATGAAGATCGAGGTGGAGACGCCGACGCACCTCGTCGACGTGCAGGACCTGGGCTTCGACCGGATCGAGAAGACGCGTGAGGGCGGTCTGCGCATCGGCGCGCTCGTCACCAACACCGATCTCGCCGCCGACGAGCGCGTGCGGCGCGATTATGGCGTGCTGACCCGCGCGATCGTGGCGGGGGCGAGCGGTCAATTGCGCAACAAGGCCACCACCGCGGGTAACCTGTTGCAGCGCACCCGCTGCCCCTATTTCTACGACACCAACATGGCCTGCAACAAGCGCAAGCCCGGATCGGGCTGTGCCGCGATCGGCGGCTATTCGCGGCAGCTGGGCGTGATCGGCGTCAGCAACGCCTGCATCGCCACCTTCCCCGGCGACATGGCGGTGGCGATGCGCGTGCTGGATGCGGTGATCGAGACGGTGGACGGCGCCGGTCAGCGCCGGTCGATCCCGATCGCCGATTTCCATCGTTTGTGGGGCGACCATCCCGAACAGGATACGGTGTTGAAGCCCGGCGAACTCATCACGGCCGTGGTCCTGCCCAAGCCATTGGGCGGCAAGCACCTGTATGAAAAGGTGCGCGACCGCGCCTCTTATGCCTATGCCCTGGTGTCGGTCGCCGCGGTGATCCAGCCGGACGGCACCGGCCGCGTCGCCTTCGGCGGCGTCGCGCCCCGCCCGTGGCGGGTGGAGGCGGCCGAGGCGCTGCTGCCGCAGGGCGCCGCCGCCGTCACCGCCCGCGCCTTCCAGGGTGCGACGCCGACCCGGGACAATGCGTTCAAGCTGCCGCTCGCCACCCGCGCGCTGGCCGCCGTCATCGCCGAAGCGAAGGCCTGAAATCCATGAAGTTTGAAACTCCCGCAGGCGCCAACCCGATCGACCGCATGCAGGTGGTCGGCCGTGCGCAGGATCGCATCGACGGCCCGCTCAAGACGACGGGGCAGGCGCGCTACGCCTATGAGCATCACGCCGACGTGGCGAATGCCGCTTACGGCTATGTCGTCGGATCGGCGATCGCCAAGGGCCGGGTCAACGCGATCGAAACCGCTGCGGCCAAGGCGGCTCCGGGCGTCATCGCCGTGGTCACCGCCGCCGATGCGGGCAAGCTTGGCAAGGGCAAGTTCAACACGGTGAAGCTGCTCGGCGGCCCCGATGTCGATCATTACCACCAGGCGCTCGTCGTCGTCGTCGCCGATACGTTCGAACAGGCGCGCGCCGCCGCCGCGCTCGTCCGCGTCGATTACGCGCGCGCCAAGGGGCGCTTCGACCTCGACGAGGCGTTGAAGACGGCGCCGCTGACCGGCGGCGACAGCGACGAGGGCAGCGGCGCGCCGCCGGTGGACCGCACCGGCGCGTTCGACAAGGCGTTCGCCGCCGCGCCGGTCAAGCTCGACGGCCATTATACGACGCCCGATCAAAGCCATGCGATGATGGAGCCGTTCGCCTCGATCGCGTCGTGGCAGGGCGATCACCTGACGCTGTGGACGTCCAACCAGATGATCGCCTGGGGGCATGGCGACCTGGCCAAGACGCTGGGCATCCCCAAGGAGCAGATCACCTTCATGTCGCCTTATGTCGGCGGCGGTTTCGGTGGCAAACTCTTCCTGCGCACCGATGCGGTGCTGGCGGCGCTCGGTGCCAAGGCGGCGGGGCGGCCGGTGAAGCTGGCGCTCAGCCGGCCGTTCATCCCCAACAACACCACGCATCGGCCCGCGACGCGCCAGCGCATCCGCATCGGCGCGAACAAGGATGGCACGATCACCGCGATCGCGCACGAGAGCGGATCGGGCGACCAGCCGAACGGCGAGCCCGAAACGGCGGTCAATCAGACCAAGTTGCTCTATGCCGGCGCCAATCGCCTGATCGCGATGCGCCTGGCGGTGCTCGACCTGCCCGAAGGCAATGCGATGCGCGCGCCGGGCGAGGCGCCGGGCATGATGGCGCTGGAAATCGCGATGGACGAGATGGCCGAAAAGCTCGGCATGGATCCCATCGCCTTTCGCGTGAAGAACGACACGCAGGTCGACCCCGAAAAGCCCGAACGCCGTTTCTCGCAGCGCCAGCTGGTCCGCTGCCTGGAAGAGGGCGCGGAGCGGTTCGGCTGGGCGCGCCGCAATGCGCGGCCCGCGCAGGTCCGCGACGGCCGCTGGCTGGTCGGCATGGGCGTCGCCGCCGCCTTCCGCAACCATATCAACATGGCGTCGGGCGCCCGCGTGCGGCTGGGCCGCGACGGCGTGGTGACGGTCGAGACGGACATGACCGATATCGGCACCGGCAGCTACACGATCATCGCGCAGACCGCGGCGGAAATGATGGGCGTGCCGCTCGATGCCGTGGTGGTGAAGCTGGGCAATTCCGCTTTCCCCGTGTCCGCCGGATCGGGCGGGCAGTTCGGCGCCGCCAACTCCACCGCCGGCGTCTATGCCGCCTGCGTCAAGCTGCGCGCGGCGGTGGCGCAGCGGCTTGGCTACAATTCGGCGGACGCGGTATTCGCCGACGGCAAGGTGACCAGCGGCAACCGCTCCGCCGCCTTGGCCGAGGCGGCCAAAGCGGGCGAATTGTCCGCCGAGGACAAGATCGAGTTCGGCGACCTCGAAAAGCAGTGGCAGCTGTCCACCTTCGGCGCGCATTTCGTCGAAGTCGGCGTCGATGCCTATACCGGGGCGACCCGCATCCGGCGCATGCTCGCGGTGTGCGCGGCGGGGCGCATCCTCAACCCCAAATCGGCGCGCAGCCAGGTGATCGGGGCGATGACGATGGGCGTCGGCGGTGCGCTGATGGAGGAGCTGGCGGTGGACAAGCGCTTCGGCCTGTTCATCAACCACGACCTCGCCACCTACGAGGTGCCGGTGCATGCCGATATCCCGCATCAGGAGGTGTTCTTCCTCGACGAGGCGGACGACAAGGCCAATCCGATGAAGGCCAAGGGCGTCGGCGAGCTCGGCCTGTGCGGGGTCGGCGCTGCGGTGGCCAATGCGGTCTACAATGCGACCGGCGTGCGCATTCGCGACTATCCGCTCACCCTCGACAAGCATCTGGAAAAGCTGCCCGCGATCGCGTGATCGCGTGACGGCGGCTCCCGCCCCGGACGTACTCCGGGGCGGGTCAGGCCGCCCAGGCTGCCACGTCGTCCTGCTGCGCGATCAGCGCGAGGCCGTGTGCGATCGAGGTGAGTTCGCCGCCGCTCTCGATCCGCGTCGCGCCGAAGCGATCGGTGAAGATCGATCGCACGGCGGGGACGAGCGAGGTCCCGCCGGTCAGGAACACCCGGTCGACCTGCCCCTCGTCCACTCCCGCCGCGGCGAGTGCCTTGTCGACCGTCGCCGCGATCCGCGCGACGTCGTCGGCGATCCAGCCTTCGAACTCGGCGCGCGTCACCTCGGCGGCGATATCCACGCCTGCCCCTTCGAACGCGAACCGCGCCGTATTGGCGCTCGACAGCGCGCGCTTCAGCCGTCCGACCGCATCGTAGAGCGGAAAACCGAGCTCGTTCTCGATCAGCGCGATCAACCGCCCGATCGCCTGCGGGTCGATCGCGCTGCGGCGCAGCCGGTCGAGCTCGGCGAGGGTGCGGCGGTTGCGCATCAGCGCCAGCCGCGACCAGTCGGCGACATCGGCGAAATAGCCGCCGGGAATGTCGAGTACCTTGTCGAACGAGCGATATTGGCTGCCCTTGCCGAGGAACGGCAGCACCAGCCGTTCGACGATCCGCGCGTCGAACCGGTCGCCGGCTAGGCCGATGCCGGCATGCCCCATCGGCACGCAACGGCGCGGCGCGTCGGGTTCGGCGACCCGCACCACCGAAAAGTCGCTGGTGCCGCCGCCGAAATCGGCGACCAGCAGGGTCGCGGGCTCGTTCAGCCCGGCGGCATGGCCGTACGCGGCGGCGAGCGGTTCGTAGACGTAATGCACCTCTCGCGCGATGCCGGAGAACATCGCATCGTAGCGCGTTCGCGCCAGCGCCTCGTCGGGCCGCGCGCCCGCCCAGGCGACCGGGCGGCCGACGACGATCCGGTCGAGCCGGTCGAGCGCGCCGCCGGCATGGCCGGCCAGCTTGCCGAGGAACAGCCGGCCCAGTTCCTCGAACGGCAGCCGCCGCTCGAACACCGGCGCCGTGTCGAACGAGGCGCTGGCGGCGACCGACTTGAACGACTGGAGGAACCGGCTGTCGGAGGGAAATTCCAGATATTCGCGGATCGCCGCCGATCCGGCCTCTACCGCCAGCCCGCCGCGCACATCCTCATCGTGCCAGAAGCACAAGGCGGTGCGGAACACCGCCTCGCCATCGTCGAGCGTGACCAGGGACGGGTCGCCCACGCCCGGTGCCTGCGCCGCCACGGTGTTGGTGGTGCCGAAATCGAGGCCGATGGCACGGCGGGGGGAAAAGGTCATGGATCGGGTCCGGGCAGCGGGCGGGCCGGCGGCCTTAGAGGCCATATGAGCATCGGCGAAGAGCCAATATCCCGCGGGGTGCCCTTATTCAGGCGGCAGCGCCTCCAGCATCTGCGCCACGCGCTGCCGCAGCGGCGCATCGCGCGTCACCTCCAGGATCGCGCCCAGGCTGGCGCGGGCGGCCGCGACCTCGCCGTCGACCAGCTCCAGCCGCGCCCGTTCCCACCAGGCGTGGACGAACGCCGGCGCCATGGTCGTCATGCGGGTATAGAGCGTCAGCGCCCGGCGCCCCTTGCCCGCCTGTTCGGCGCGCGAGGCCTGGTTCTGCAGCAGCCGGACGAGCACCGCGCGATTGGGCATCGCCGCGACATGGGTGACGGCGCGGCCGTCTTGCGCATATTCGGCGACCAGCGCGGACAGGCGTTCGGCCCCGACGCGGATACCGCCGGCGAAGGGATCGACGATCACCGGATCGGCCTGCTCGCCGATCAGCACCAGCACATGCCCCGGCACGTCGAGCGCCGCCGCCTGCCAGCCCAGCCGCCGCGCCACCGCGACCCACAGGATCGACAGGCTGACCGGCAGGCCGCGGCGGCGATCGATGACGCGGATCAGGTCGGCATTGGCCGGATCGTCGTAGCTGTCGGCATCGCCGGTGAAACCGAATTCGCCGTTCAATACCTCGGCGAGCGCATCGGCACGCTCCGCCGGCGTCTCGGCGTCGCCGCCGACGATCTCCAGCCGCGTCTCGATCGCATCGATCAGCTCGCGATACGGCGCCAGATCGGTATCGGGGTGGTCGAGGAGCGCCAGCGACAGCGCCGCCTCATCGAGGTCGATCTCGTCCTCGTCGAGGAGGCCGAGCGTGTTCAGGTCTTCATCCATGCCGCTACAGATGGGGATGCCGCCGCGCGAAATCGACCATCGCCGCGCCGTTCGGTTCGTCGCGGGTCAGCACCGGTTCAGCCACGCCATGCGATAGACGGTGCCATGCTCAAAATGCTTCTCACCGCAGGCGCCACGCTGGCGCTGTCCGCCGCCGCGCCTTCGGTCGCGGCCCCCGCCCGTCCCACACCGGCCCAGCAACTCGACACCGCGCTTGCCGGCCGCGTCGCCGGCCGGCCGACCAATTGCATCAATCTCACCGACATCACCTCGACCGAGATCATCGACGGCACCGCCATCCTCTATCGCAGCGGCGGCCGCCTCTACGTCAATCGCCCGCGCGCCGGCGCGGCGTCGCTGCGCGACGACGATATCCTGGTGACGCAGACGTTCGGTTCGCAATTGTGCAGCATCGACACCGTCCGGCTGGTTGATCGCCTCGCCCGCTTCCCGCGCGGCTTCGTGTCGCTCGGCGAGTTCGTGCCCTATACCCGCGTGAAGCCCGCCGCGTCGTAATTCGACGATCCCACACGGAAAATCGGCTACCGCGTGGGACAATCCATGTTACGCTTCGTTTCCAATACGCTGGTTGGCGATACGGAGACAGGCATGGCGCTCATCATCAACGGGTCGGCGGTCGCTCCACCGGCCGACCCACGCGTGTCGCTGCTCGATCATCTGCGCGAGACGCTGCACCTCACCGGCACCAAGAAGGGCTGCAACCAGGGCGCCTGTGGTGCCTGCACCGTGCTGGTCGACGGCGAGCGCATCCTGTCGTGCCTCGCGCTCGCGGTGCAATATGACGGGCGCCAGATCACGACGATCGAGGGGCTGGCCGAGGGCGACGCGCTCCACCCCGTGCAGGCCGCCTTCATCGCGCATGACGGCTTTCAATGCGGCTATTGCACCCCGGGCCAGATCTGTTCGGCGATCGGCATGGCGGCGGAGGCACAACGCGGCGTCCCCAGCCACGTCAGCGCTGATCTCGTCGCAGACGTCACATTGACCGATGACGAGATTCGCGAGCGGATGAGCGGCAACCTGTGCCGGTGCGGCGCGCATAACGGAATCATCGACGCGATCCGCGACAGCCTGGTCGCGGAGGCTGTGGCATGACCCCCTTCAGCTACGCCCGCGCGGGCGACACGGCCGAGGCGCTGCGGCTCGGCACCGATGCCGCCTCGCCCGATGTCGTCGCCTATCTCGGCGGCGGCACCAACCTTGTCGACCTGATGCGCGAAACCGTGGCCCGGCCGGAACGGCTGGTCGACGTGACCGGCCTGTCCGACCGGATCAAGGACACCGAAGGCGGCGGCCTGCTGATCGGTGCCGGTGTGCGCAACACCGCGCTCGCCGAACATCGTGGCGTGCGCACCCGCTATCCGCTGCTGTCGCGGGCGATCCTGGCCGGCGCCTCGGCGCAGATCCGCAACATGGCGACGGTCGGCGGCAACCTGCTGCAACGCACCCGCTGCACCTATTTCTACGACACCGACGGATCGCGCTGCAACAAGCGCGCGCCCGGCTCGGGCTGCGATGCGCGCGACGGGTTCAACCGCATCCATGCCGTGCTCGGCGCGTCCGAGGCGTGCGTGGCGACGCACCCGTCCGATATGTGCGTCGCGCTCGCCGCGCTCGACGCGGTGGTGCACATCGAGGGTCCGCAGGGCCTCCGGACGCTGCCGTTCGGCGACCTTCACCGGCTGCCCGGCGACCGGCCCGACCTCGATACGATGCTCGCACCCGGCGACCTCATCACCGCGGTCGAATTGCCGCCGCTGCCGCTCGCCGCGCGCTCCACCTACCGCAAGGTGCGCGACCGGGCGAGCTACGCCTTCGCCCTCGTCTCCGTCGCAGTGGCGCTGGAGATGGACGGCGACCGGATCGGCGATGTCCGCATCGCCTTCGGTGGCGTCGCGCATAAACCGTGGCGCGCGCTCCGGGCGGAGGCGGCGCTGCGTGGCGGCCCGGCCGACGAGGCGGCCTTCCGCGCCGCGGCGGCCGAGGAGTTCGCCGACGCGCAGCCCTTGCGCGACAACGCCTTCAAGCCCGCGCTGGCGGCGCGCACCCTCGCCGCCGTGCTGACCGAACTCGCCAAGGGAGAGGCGGCATGAGCATCGTCGATACCGCCAAACAGGCCGCGCAGGGCGTGATGCAGAGCGCCATGGAGAAACTGGTCCCGCTGGCGCCGGACAGCTGGATTCCGGGCGGCGTCCCCGATCCGCTGATCGCGCGCAAGCACGGGCTGATTGGGAAGCCCGTCTCCCGCCTCGACGGGCCGCTGAAGGTGCAGGGCGCGGCGCCGTTCGCCGCCGAATTCCGCTTCGACGGCATGGTCTATGCCGCGCTGCGCCATGCCACCATCCCGCGCGGTCGCATCACCGCCATCGACACGGCGGCCGCCGAAAGCGCACCCGGCGTGGTGCTGGTGATGACTCATCGCAACGCGCCGCGCATGAACACGCCGGCGGTGTTCGGCTCGTCGCCGACCGCGGTCGGCCCCGCCGACCTGCCGATCCTGCAGGACGACCGCGTCCATTGGAACGGCCAGCCGATCGCCTGCATACTCGCCGAAACGCAGGATCAGGCCGATCACGCCGCCTCGCTGCTGCGCGTCACCTTCGCCGAGGAGCCGTCGACCACCACGCTCGCGGGCGCCAAGGCGAACGGCGTCGAACAGGGGCTGTTCATGGGCCAGCCGCTCAAGAACGAGATCGGCGATGCGGCAGCGGCGCTGGCGGCGGCGCCGTACGCGGTCGACCATGTCTACCACACGCCGCGCCACAACCATAACCCGATCGAACCGCATGCGGCGACGCTGGCCTGGGTCGACGGCACGCTGGTGATCCACGATGCCAGCCAGATGGTGACGCAACAGGCGCAGACGATCGGCGAGGTCTTCGATCTGAACGCCGACGGCGTGCGGCTCACCTCGCCCTATGTCGGCGGCGGCTTCGGCAGCAAGGGGCTGTGGGACCATCAGGTCATCGCCGCCGCCGCCGCGAAGCTGGCGGATCGCCCGGTGCGCATCGCCCTGTCGCGCGAGGGCGTCTATCGCACCGTCGGCGGGCGGACGCTGACCGAACAGCGCGTCGCGATCGGCGCGCAGGCGGATGGCCGGTTCGAGGCGCTGATCCACACCGGCCTGTCGGTCATGACGCCCCACAATGCGATGCCCGAACCTTTCATCCTGGGAACGCGCGCCGCTTATGCCTGCCCCAACGTCACTCTGGGGGTGGATGTGGTGCGGATGAACATGCTCGCCAACACGTTCATGCGCGCACCCGGCGAGGCGGTCGGCACCTTCGCGCTCGAATCGGCGATCGACGAACTGGCTGTGGATCTGGCGATGGATCCGGTCGACCTGCGCATCCTCAACGAGCCGGACAAGGATCCGACCTCCGGCCTCCCCTTCTCGTCCCGCCATATCGTCACGGCATGGCGGCAGGGGGCGGAGCGCTTCGGCTGGGCCGACCGCCCCGCCGAACCGGGATCGCGCCGCGAGGGCGAATGGCTGATCGGCATGGGCTGCGCGACCGGCACCTATCCCTATTACCGGATGCCGGGTGCGGAGGCGCGGATCACCCTCACCCGCGACGGCGACACGGTGCGGGCGGAGGTGGAGGTCGCCGCGGCGGAAATGGGCATGGGCACCGCCACCACCACGGCGATGGTCGCTGCCGAACGGCTCGGCCTGCCGCTCGACCAGGTGGCGGTCGGCTACGGCGATTCGGCGATACCCGGCGCGATCATGGCTGGCGGATCGCAGCAGACCGCCGCGATCGGCGCTGCCGTCATTGCCGCCCACAATGCGTTGGTCGACGAGTTGCTGACGCTCGCCGGCAACGATTCGCCGCTCGCCGGCCTTTCGGCGGACGAGGTGGCGAGCGGTGACGGCGGCCTTGCCCGCCGCGACGCGCCGGCCGAGCGCGAAAGCTATGCCTCCATCCTCGCCCGGGCGCAGCGCGACAGCGTCACGGTCACCGCGGCAGGATCGCAGCCGCTCGAACTGATGCACTGGTCGATGCATTCGCACAGCGCCTTGTTCTGCGAGGTGCGGGTCAACGCCGTCACCGGCGAAACCCGGATCGCCCGCTTCCTCGGCGCCTTCGATTGCGGCCGCATCCTCAATCCCAAGACCGCGACCAGCCAGTTCCGCGGCGGCATCATCATGGGCCTCGGCATGGCGCTGATGGAGGAAACGCAGTTCGACGAGCGCAACGGGCGGATCATGAACCCCAGCCTCGCTGAGTATCACGTGCCGGTGCACATGGACGTGCCCGACATCGACGTGATGTGGACCGACATCCCCGACCCGCACACCCCGATGGGCGCGCACGGCATCGGAGAGATCGGCATCACCGGCGTCGCCGCCGCGGTCGCCAACGCCGTCTACAATGCCACCGGCCGCCGCATCCGCGACCTGCCGATCACGCTCGACAAGCTGCTGTAGCGCCCGCCGGCGCTACCGCGCGTCGAGCGACTCCAGCACGGCCTCCGCCTTGGCGCGTTCGGGCGAATCGTACCCGCCGCGGGCGACCGGCATCAGCACCGCTCGCGCGGTCGGCGTCCCGCGCGCCGCCAGCGCCGTTCCGAGCGCCAGCCGCGTCGCCGGCGCGTTCGGCACCACCGTCAGCGCCTTGGCGAGGCCATCCACCGCGATGGCCGGTGCCGTGTCGCCCGCTTCGGCGAAGCTGCGGTAATAAGCGATCAGCGGTTCCGGCGCCTCGGTGTCGGCCCGGTTGGCGCGGGCGATCGTCGCGCGCGCCTTGCGCAGCAACGCCGCGCGCGCCTCGCCGGTCAGCCCGCCCGCCTGCTGCGCCATCGCGACCCCACTCCAGGTCAGCGCGGCGCTGTTCGCCGGGGCCAGTGCCAGCGCGCGCTCGGCGGCCGCGCCACAAGCCGTCGCATGGCCGCTGCGGCATTCCGCTTCGGCGAGCAGCACCTGCGCGCCCTCGTCGCGCGGGAATTTCGCCGCGTCCGCGTGCAGCCGTGCCAGCCACGCATCGCGCTGCGCCAGCGCCGGGGCGGAGCCGCTCGCCGCCGCCTCGATCCGCGACCCCAGTTCCAGCCGTCCTTTCACGAACGCCGCCTCGCCGACCGACAGCCGGCGCACGATCGGCGTCACCGCCCGGTCGGCAGGATAGGTCATCCGTTCGAACGGCTTCTTGGCATAGAAATACTTGCGCAATTCGGCGGCAAGCGTCGCCGGATCACCGAAGACCGCCGCGGCTTGCGCGGGCGGGGTGCCGGCGGCGATCGCCTTCAGATAGGCATGGAACTGGCCGTTCCGCGTTGGCGAGAAGAACAGGAAATGCGTCAGCATCCAGGCGTGGACCGGCGTCCAGCGCGTCTTGTCCGGCGATTCCGACAGATAGGCGCCGCTCAGGATATCGGCGAGGCGCACGTCACCGAAGCGGTGCAGCACCGCCGTCGTGCCGGCCGGCGGCCGCCCATATTCCATCACCGTATCGCCCCGCACCACCAGGGTCGAAAACAGCTGGCCGAACCCGTCGAGATACCAGCGCGGATAGGCGGCGGGGAAGAAGGTGGTCAGGTAATGCTGCGCGAAGCCGGCATAGATCATGCTGTCGGCGGAGAGCGGCACCGCTTCCTCGCCGATCGGGCGGATCAGGTCGTTGCTGCTTTGCAGGCCGAACAGCCCCGCCTGCCCGGTCGCTATCGTGCCGCCGCCGACGCCGCCGGAGCCCGGCTGCGCGCCCGTCGACGCCGACGGCCCGATCTGCACGCCCATCAGCGCATCGGCGACCGCCACCCCCCGGCGCAGCACCGCCCGCTGGTCGATCCGCGTGGTCGCCAGCACCGCGCCGTCCTCGCGCGGATCGTAATAGCGGCGCACGTCGAACGCGGCGTTGAACGGCCCTTGCTGCCAACGCAGGTTGCGCAGGTCCATCCTCTGGAACTCGGCGACGTCGCCGATCAGCGTCACGCGCAGCTTCGCCGTATCATCGGTCCGGGCGGAGCGGTCGAGCAGCACGGACAGCAGGAAATACAGCCGCTCGAGGTTGTGCGCGATCTGCGTCACCTCGCGCTCCGCCCCATCGCTCAGCACGATGACGTGCTGCGTCTCCGCCTCCCGCCAATTGCTCGGGCGGGCGCGTTGCCCCTCGACGACGATATCGCCGCCCGGCGCGGGCGGAACCTGCGCGCCTGCCATCATGGGCCACGCCAGCAGCGCCGGCCAGCCCATCCACCGCATCCTCCGCATCACGCCCCTTCCCTCACGCGTCAGCGCTATCCGGGGCCATCAGATCACGGATGGCGGCAGGCGAACAGTCGAAAAGCGACCAACCCGGCCACTATCATCGCCGCGCGATGGTGCATCAGGATCGCGCCCGCCTGGGAAGGGGCACGGCATCCATCTCGGTATCGGGACGCAGCGATCCCTGCCGGAGCGCCCGCATCTGCTGTTCCCCGACCAGATCGATCGCATGCTGCACATGGCAGGAGGCCACGCCCAAACCCTCGGCATCGATGATGAGGAGCGCTTTGTGCAGGCAGGTCAATGCTTCTTCACGTCGTGTCGGCATCGTTCGATCCTCTCCCCGATCCCCGGGTTCCACCTGTTCTTTCGAAGGGATACAATGCCCTGCTGCATGCATCCCGATCGAATGACGAACGCCATCATAGATCAGTGGAAAAGCACCAACGATATGGTTTTCCTCGATAATTTCAGAATTCCGGTGCGTTGCGCCGTGCCACACGTGACCGATACGGACATTTTACGCAAAATTGCTATTTGGCTGCCATGGCTTCGTATCGGGTTGACGAAAGGCGAGCCGGCGTGTCTTCGCAATTCTTATATGCTACCGAAGTGGACCGTTGCGCGATAGCCACATGTCAATAGGATTGTGGACAACGAAAGCGCGAGTGTCGTTGCCTGACGCACCGTCGTCGGGCCGGTATCGATGAACCCGGCGGACGGCGACCGCCAGGCTGCTGCCGACTGGCGACCGCAGCAGCGCTTCGTCCACAGCATCGTCGATTCGGATCAGCTCGACCAGCTGAACCACGGTGGCGGCATCGCCGTCCGCTTCGCGCCGACGCAGAGCCGCAGCGTCCACCTCGCCTTTGCCGGCAGCCAGAGCGACACGCTCAGCGTCTGGCAGACCCACAGTGCCAAGGGCTTCATCAGCGCGCCCAAATCGGCCGCCGACCTCGTCACGATCCGCTTCGTCGATCAGGGTGCGATGTCGCGGATCGACTGGCGCGGCGCCGACCTCGTCGTCGGGTTCAACCAGGCGCTGCTCTCGTCGTTCGAGGCGATGCGCTGCGAACAGGCGACGCCCGGTTTCTCCGCCATCACCGCGACGGTGCGCCGCGACGCGGTGATCGAAGCGTGCCGGGCGCTCAGCGGTGCCGATGCGCCGATCCTGCCGCAGTTCGACACGGTGGTCGATCTGCGCACCAGCGGCCTGCCCGCGGTGCGCGCGACGCTGCTCGCGCTCCAGCACAAGCTGTCGCAGGACCAGCACGAAGCGGACCTGATGAACCCGCTGCTGGAGGAGGTGCTGCTGTATCAGCTCGTCGGCTGCTGGCCGACAGTCGGCACGACGCCGCCGCCGCGCACCACCGATCTCACCGCACAGGCCGTGCGCCGCGCCGTCGATTATATCGAAGGCAATCTCGGCCGCAGGATCGCGATCCAGGATATCGCCGCCGCCGCCGGCCTCAGCGTGCGCGCGCTCCAGATCGCCTTTAAGCAGCGCGTCGGATGCAGCCCGGTGCATTATCTCATCGGCCGCCGCCTGGACCGCGTCCATTCGCACCTGCAGATCGCTGAAGGCAAGACGATCCGCCAGATCGCCAGCCTGTGGGGCTTCGTCCACATGAGCGACTTCGCCCGCCGCTACCGCGAACGCTTCGGCACCCTGCCCAGCGCACGGGACCCGGCGCTGCGTCATTGAGTGACGGGCGCGACGCGCAGCCTACCCTGCTCTACCCAACCCAAGCATCTCCTCCACTACCGGCGTCATCGCCTCGGCGACCAGGGCGATCGCGCGGGCGTTGGGGTGGACGCGGTCGGCGAGGACCATGGCGGGGTGGCCGAGCACGCCGGGCGGGAAGAAAGGGGACGTCGCGACACCATGCGCGGCGGCTACCTCCTGGTGAATGTGGAGATAGGGGCCGGCGCGCGCGTGCAGGATCGGCGGCGGGGCCACCGTGGTGAGCAGGACGGGCAGGCCGCAGCGGCGCAGCTCGACCAGGATCGTATCAAGGCTGGCGCGCGTCGCGGCGGGCGGCACCTGGCGCAGCACGTCGTTGGGGCCGACCTGGACGATCGCGGCATCGGGCCGGGCCGGCAGCGCCGTCAGCACGCTGGGAAGCCGGCGCAGCACGTCCGCCGCCGTATCGCCGGATCGGCCGGCACCGATCACCCGCGCGGCAGGATGACGGGCGCGAACCCGTCGTTCGAGCTGCATCGGAAAGCTGTCGGTGGCCGCCAGCCCATAGCCGGCGACCAGACTGTCGCCGATGGCGAGGATCAGGGGATGGGAAACCATTCGCTTTGCCAGATAGGATGGCGCCGGCCGGCTTTAAGCCCCGGCAAAGCCACGACATGAACATGTGTGCCGCCCGTCGGTTGTCGTCCTTTGATCCCATGACGAGGCCGATCGATGCGGACGAATGCCGGCCCTCTGTTCGAAACGCCCCCGGCGTCGCCGACCGCGGTGGAGGAGCGGCCGCCGCGTGCATGGCGACCGCGCCGGCTGCTGGTGACACGTGCCGCCCGCAGCTTCGCGCATGGCCGCGCGATCCTGACGCGGGCGGCGGCGCTGGGCGTCGAGATCGTCGAGCTGCCCGGCGACCGGCTGATGCTGCCCGCGATCGACGATCCCCGCCGCGCCTATGCCGAAGCCAAGGCGACGCTGGCGGTGGTCGTCGCGCCGCCGTCCAAGCGCCGGCTGCAACCGATCGCGCCGAGCGCGGACTGGCGGGTCGACCTTGCCGAAGGGTGCCCGGCGCATTGCAGCTATTGCTATCTCGCCGGTTCGCTCAAGGGACCGCCGATCACGCGGGTCTATGCCAATCTGGACGAGATCCTCGAATCGCTGCCCGGCTATCTCGGCCAGGGCACGGTCACGTCGCGCAGCCGCACCCGCGCCGGCGAAGGCACCACGTTCGAGGCATCCTGCTACACCGATCCGCTCGCCCTCGAACCGCTGACCGGATCGCTCTCCGCCGCCATCGCCTGGTTCGGCCAGTGGCAGGCCGATGCCCAGCTGCGCTTCACCACCAAGTTCGCCGATGTCGCAGCGCTGCTGCCGCTCGATCACCAGGGCCGCACGCGGATGCGTGCGTCGGTGAACCCACCCGCCTTCGCGCGGTTCGAGGGCGGCACCGCGCGGACTGCGGAGCGGCTGCGTGCGCTGCGTCGCATGGCGGAGGCGGGCTATCCGGTCGGCCTCACCATCGCCCCCATCATCGCGGCGGAAGGCTGGCAAGACGCCTATGGCGCCCTGTTCGCCGATGCCGCCGCGGCGCTGGCGGCGCTGCCCGGCCTCGACCTCACCATCGAGCTCATCACCCATCGCTTCACCGCCGGGTCCAAGGCGGTGCTCGACAGCTGGTATCCCGGCTCTGCGCTGGACATGACCGATGCCAACCGCACGACCAAGCGCACCAAGTTCGGCGGCGAGAAACAGGTCTACGACGCCAACACGATGCGCGCGCTGCGCAGCTTCTTCGAACGCCAGCTGGCCGACCGGCTGCCGATGGCGCGGCTGCTCTACTGGACATGACCGTCTTCTTCACCGCCGACACGCATTTCGGCGATCATCGCACGATCAACATCTGGCGCCGGCCTTTTGCCGACACCGCGGCGATGGACGCCTGCCTGATCGCGCGCTGGAACGCCGTGGTCGCTCCCGGTGACGTGGTGTGGCACCTGGGCGACGTGGCGCGGCGCCCGGCGGACGTGCCGGCGTTGCTCGACCGGCTGAACGGCACCAAGCACCTGCTGCGCGGCAACAACGATCCGCCCGCCACCTGCGACGCGGCCGGCTGGGCAAGCGTCGGCGATTATGCGGAGCTGGTCGTCGACGGCCACAGCCTCGTGCTGTGCCATTACGCCTTCCGCGCCTGGAACGGCCAGCACCGCCGCGCGATCAATCTGCACGGCCATAGCCACGGCCGGCTGAAGCCCATGCCGCGGCAGTTCGACGTCGGCGTCGACCCGCGGGATTTCACCCCGGTGACGCTCGCCCAGCTGATCGCAGGCTGAGGTGCCGGCGCCGCGGCAGAGCCATCACGGCCCGACGTCCGCAGCCCCCGTCAGGACGCGCAGCGCCTTGCCCGCCTTGAAGCCCAGCGCCTCGCCGACCCGGTCGTCCCAGCCATAGGGATCGTTGCGCACGATCGGCTCGCCGGCATCGTCGAACAGCACCGTCTGGTACAGCATGCGGACGGGGATCTGGCGCGGCAGCTTGACGAACGTCTCCTTGCCGGTGCCGCGCGCCTGATGCCATTGGTCGGTCACGCCCTCGTCCTTGGCGAGCATTTCGGCAAAGCCCAGCGCATCCTCCACCCGGACGCAGCCGTGGCTGCGCTGGCGCTGCACCATCGCGAACAGCGCCTTGGCGGGCGTGTCGTGCAGGTAGATCGCATGATCGTTCAGCATGTCGAACTTCACCAGCCCCAGCGAATTCTGCGGACCGGGCTGCTGCACGATCCAGCCGTCCTTCCACACCATGTTATGCGCCTTCAGATAGCTCGCGCCCTTGCCGGCGATCTCCTTTTTCTGGATCGATCGCGGCACGGTCCAGGTCGGATTGGCCACTAGGCGAAAGATCGGCGAGCCGAGCTGCGGCGTCGCGGTATCGGGTTCGCCCACCACCACCTTGCGGCTGTCGGCGATCTTGCCGTCGCGCCAATAGGTCAGCCGGGCGGCGGCGAGGTTCACGTCGATACGCGTCGCTGGCGGGCTGCGCTCCAGCCAGCGCAGCCGCTCCATCGCGATCGCGATCGCCCGCGCGCGGTCGGCGTCGGACATGTTGAGGATCGCCAGCGCCTCGCTGCCGATGATGCCGTCGGGCTTCATGCCATAATCGGCCTGCATACGGCGCACCGCATCGACCATCGCCGGCGTGTAGCGGTCGCCCG
Organism: Sphingomonas sp. SP5; assembly: GCF_058313455.1. Lineage (NCBI taxonomy): Bacteria > Pseudomonadati > Pseudomonadota > Alphaproteobacteria > Sphingomonadales > Sphingomonadaceae > Sphingomonas > Sphingomonas sp. SP5. The sequence continues at coordinate 196,286 of NZ_JBZFLF010000006.1, forward strand.
GCGCCGCGTTCGCCGGAAGGTAATCGAGCACCGCCAGCTCGCGTGCGATCGCCGGCAGGCGCGGGTCGCTCGCGCCGGGCTCGATCGCCTCGCCGGTGCTGGCGATACCGGCGACGGGCGCCGGCGGCTGTTTGCGCAAGTCCACATAGGCCTTGGCCAGCCGCTGGTAATTGGCATCCTGCGGCGCCAGGCTATCCAGCCAGCGCGTCAGGTCGCCGCTCTGCAGGGCGGCGGCCAGCCCGGCCTTCAGGTCGGGATCGGGACGCGGAACGGTATAGACGTCGTACAATTTGGTCGGATCGGTGGCGCCGCGCGCCAGCGCCGCCGCATAGCGCAGCGCCTGCGCGGTCACCGCCGCGTCATCGCCCGACGGCGCACCGAAATCGACATGGTCGAGGCCATGCACGGCGCGCGCGTCGATCGCCTTGCGCAGCTGCGCGCGGGTCTGGTCGCTCCACTGCACCGGCCGGGCGGCCTCGTCCGCATTGGCCGTATCGTTGCGGTTCGGCGTCACCTCCACGCTGCACGCCGACAGCAACAGCCCCAGAACCACGGATTTCGCGAAGATCGAACGCACACGCCACTCCCACTGATCGATCGGAATAACGCACCGATACGCGCTGGGCTCCCACGGGGCCGGAACGTTCACAATCGACGGACGGAGCGCGGGGTGCGACGAACGCACCGAAGCGCAAGGAACGTTCAAGCTTTGCCGGTCTAAGGCAGCTTTCTCCCCGACACCGGATCTGCGCCCCTTGCCTAACTCCTTGTTCTCACGTCGCGATTTGATGAGCGGCGGCACCGCTGCGCTGGTCATGGCCGCCCTGTCGGAGCGTGCCTCCGCCCGCGCGCCCGAACGGCGGTTGTCGTTGGTCAACCCGCACAACGGCGAACGCTACGATGCCTGCTTCTATGCCGGCGGACGCTACCGTGCCGACGGCCTCGCCGAACTCAACCATGCGATGCGCGACTGGCGCACCGGCGCGACGCGGACGATGGACCCGCATCTGCTCGACCTGCTGGTGCAGGTGCGCGACCGGCTGGACGTTGCGTCGCGCACGCCGCTGAAGCTGGTGTCCGGCTATCGCAGCCCCAAGACCAACGGTGCGCTCCACGCCCGCTCGCACGGCGTCGCCAGCAAGAGCCAGCATATGCTGGGCAAGGCCACCGACATCGCGATCCAGGGCGTGCCGCTGAACCGGCTGCGCGATGCCGCTTTGTCGCTGCGCGGTGGCGGCGTCGGCTATTACCCGCACGACGGCTTCGTGCATGTCGACACCGGCGCGGTCCGTCACTGGAGCTGACCGCTCCCCGCGCCGGGTGCGTCACCGCCCGGCGGCGCTGAACTTGTCGCGCCGGCGGCGTCCGACCAGCAGCCCGCCCTCCAGCCGGGCGCACAGCGCGGCGTAATAATCGGCGAGGAAGCCCTCGTCGTCGCCATCGTCGGCCAGCCCCGCCTTGCGCCGGATCGCCGCCGCCACCGTGATGCGCGCCAGCGCGTCGCCGCCGCGGATCACATCCTCCAGCGCATGCAGTTCGTGGACGCCGTACAGCGCGAGCGCCGCATCCGGGAACATCCGGCGCGGCCGATCGGCGGCGGCCCCGAGATCGGCCGACAGCGTCCGCCGCGCCGCCTGCACCACCCAGGTCCCCGCGACGAGATCGCCGACCCGCAACCGGTCGCGGTTGAACAGGGGAAAGAACAGGAAGATGCCGCTCCACGCCAGCGCGAAGATGGTGAGGAAGGCGTCGGCCGTCCCGGCCGCGGCCTGCGCGCCCAGGAACGACAGCGGCAGGAACACCTCGATCTCGCGCATCGCGTTGCGCGCCAGCACGGCGCCCGCGGTCAGCCGCGCGCCGTCGCGGGCGATGACGCGCAGGCCCATCAGCCGCTTGCCGGGCGTCGCCCCGCGCTCTCCCATCTCGAACAGCACGAACCAGCCGTTGCGCAGGCAAAAGGCGCCGATCAGCCACAAGATGCCGGCGATGTCGGCGCGGGTCGCCTGATTGAAAGCGAACAGCGCGATCGTCGCCACGATCAGCACGACCAGCATCATCACGACGTCGATCAGGAACGCCGCCGCACGCGTCCCGGCCCCGCCCAGTTCGAGTTGCAGGTCGACGCCCTCCGGCGTCACGAAGCTGCGCCGCAGCGTTGCGGGCGGCCTAGGCCGACGGGCGTGGCGCATGCCGCCTCCCCAGGCCGTAATAATAGACCATCCACGCCGCCAGCATCGCCGCGCCGATCCCGGCCCGCAATCCGTCGCTCGTCACCACCTGTCGTCCGATCCCCTCCAGGATCGCGGCCACGGCCAGCATCAGCACCACACCGGCAACCGCAATTGCGGCGGTCCGCCCGGCATCGACCAGCGCCGCCATCCGCGTCCGCCGGCCGGGAAAGGCGATGGCGGTGCCGATCCGCATCCCCGCCGCGCCCGAGATCACGATCGCGAACATCTCCGTGGTGCCGTGGATCGCCAGCCAGGCGCAGAAGTTCGGCCCCAGCCCCTTGTCCGCGAACACCGCGATCATCGCCCCCAGCATCAGCCCGTTGTAGAGTATCAGCAGCGCGGTCGGCACGACGAAGGCGAAGCCCAGCGCGAAGGCGAAGATCGCGATCTGCGCATTATGCCCGAACAGGAAGCTGGCGAAGATCCCCAGCCCGTCCGCCTTGTTATGGTAGAGCGTGGTGCGCAGCGCCTCGGCCGAGGCCGCCGGATCGCGGCCGCCCGCCAGTCCTTCGGGGATGATGCCGTAGAACCAGGACGGGTCGGCGCGCACCAGCGCATAGGCGACGATGCCGCCCAGCACCGTCAGCACCGCCATCACCAGCGTCTCGCGCCACAGCGACGCCACCGCCCCCGGCCAGCCATGCGTGAAGAAGCGCCGCAGGTCCCGCCACGCCGAATCCGACACGCCGTACAGCTGGAAATAGGCGCGCGCGCACAATTGCTCCAGATAGGCGATCAGCGCGCGGTCCAGCGACGTCTCGCGCGCGACCGACAGCGACGACAGCGTCGCGCGATAGAGCAGCGGCAGCGCGAGCAGGTCGTCGTCCGACAGCACGCGGACCGAGCGCTTCTCGATCCGGCCGAGCAGCGTATCCAGCCGCGTCCACTCCGCCTCATGCGCCGCGCGGAAGCGGCTGGCATTGAGCAGCGGCGGGGCGGCGTCGACGAAGGCGCTCACAACAGGCTCCGGCGCTTGAGGTCCACATAGCCTTCGACCAGCCGCTCGGCGACCGCGTCGTAGGGGCTTTCGATGACGTGCACGCCCAGATGGCGCAGCCGCGTCAGCACCAGCCGCCGGTCGCGCAGCAGCGCGGCCGCGGTCACCGCACGGGTCACGTCGGCAGGCTGCACGGGCGCGGCATCGACGATCGTCTCCAGTTCGTCGTCGCGCAGCACGACGACCAGCACGAGGTGCGTCTTGAGCAGGCGTGCGACCGCGCGCACCAGGAAATCGGCGGAGGTCGGATCGGTGAATTCGGTGAACAGCACGATCATCGATCGCCGCGTCAGCCGCGCCGCGAGCGTCGTCAGCGCAAAGGTGTAATTGGTTTCGTCACCACTGTAATCGATCCCCGCCGCGAGATGCTGCAATTCCGGGAAGGCACCCGCCCCACCGATGAAGCCGCTCGCCAGCCGCGGCCGGGAATCGAAGGCGTTGAGCGACACGCGATCACCCAGCTTCAGCGCCAGCCAGCCGGTCAGCAGCGCCGCCGACACCGCGCGATCGACCCGCGGGATGCCGCCGACCGGGTCCGACATCTGCCGCCCGGCATCGATCGCGAAGACGATCTGGCTGTTGCGTTCGGTGCGATATTCCTTGGCGTAGAGCTTGCGGTGACGCGCCGACTGCTTCCAGTCGATCGCGCGCCGATCCATCCCCGACCGGAACTCGACCAAGGCATCGAAATCGGTGCCGTCGCCGCGGTCGCTCTGCGCCAGCAGGCCCTGCACCGCGTGGCGCTGGAACACCTGCGCGCCGTGCCGCCGCACCGCCTCGACATCGGGCAGGATCGGCAGCATGCGATCCTCGTCGATCCGCACCTGGCGCCAGGCGAGGCCGAGCGGCCCCGCCCAGCGCAGCCAGAGCGTGGCGAAGCGCGCGGTGCCGCGCCGCCAGGGCGTCAACAGCAGCGCCGCCGTGCCGCGGCCGGCTTCGAGCGCCACGTCCAGCCGGCCGTCGCCCGGCATCGTCACCAGCGGATCGCGCGCCAGCGCCACCTGTGCGGCGCCGCCGATGTGGCGGCCGGCGATCGTCACCGCGATCGGCACGCTGAGGTCGACGCCGACCGGGGCGGAGCGTGGCAGCGCCAGCGTCGCGCTCGCCCGCGCGCGGCCGAGCAGCGCATCGGCCGCCACCAGCGCCAGCACAGCGAGCGGCCAGCCGAGCCCGGCATACCAGCGCGCCGGAAACAGCATGGCGACCAGCAGCGCGACCGGAGCCCCGATCGCCGCCGCCAGCACCGCCATGCGGGTCGGATAGATCAACGCGGCGCCTCGATCGTCTCGATGATCTGCGCGACCACGTCCTCGATCGCACGCCCGCCGATCTCGGCGGCGGGCGACAGGATCAGCCGGTGGCGAAGCAGCGCCGGCGCCAGCGTCTTCACGTCGTCGGGAATGACGAAGTCGCGCCCGTCGAGCGCCGCCCGCGCCCGCGCCGCGCCCGCCAGCATCGCGCCGGCCCGCGGCGAGGCGCCGCTTTCGAGGTCGGCGACCCCGCGCGTGCCGCGGATCAGCGCGACGATATAGTCGATCACCTCGTCGACCAGCCGAACGTTCGCCACCGTCGCCACCGCCGCGGTGATCGTCGCCGCGTCGGCACAGGGCGCGACGCCCCAATCGGCGGGCGACATCGCCGCCGGCCGTGCGCCGTGGCCCGCCACGACGCGACGCTCTTCGTCGGCGCTCGGATAGGCCACCACCTGCTTGAACAGGAACCGGTCGAGCTGCGCCTCGGGCAACGGATAGACGCCCTGCTGTTCGATCGGGTTCTGCGTCGCGACGACGGTGAAGCGGTCGCTCAAGGCGAGGCTCTCGCCGTCGATCGTGACGGTGCGCTCCTGCATCGCCTCGAGCAGCGCCGCCTGCGTCTTGGGCGAGGTGCGGTTGATCTCGTCCGCCAGCAGCAATTCGGTGAAGATCGGCCCGCGTGTCAGCGTGAAGGTCGACGTCTGGAAATTGAACAGGTTGGCACCGATGATATCGCCCGGCATCAGGTCGGGGGTGAACTGGATGCGGCCGAAATCCAGCCCCAGCGTCTGCGCGAAGCTATGGGCGAGCAGCGTCTTGGCGGTGCCCGGCGGCCCTTCCAGCAGCACGTGCCCGCCGGCGAACAGCGCGACCAACAGCAGGTCGACGGTGGCGTCGTGGCCGACCACCGCCTTGCCGATCTCGGCACGGATCGCCCGCCCCAACGCCTGGACCTCGTTGACCGTCACCGTGTCTTCTCCCTTTGCCATTGGTGCAGCGCCTGTGCCGCCGCCAGCATGTCGGCGCGATGCTCCGCGCGTGTGGCGTCCGCGACCAGCGCGGTGAACGTCGCCGATCCCTGCAGCCGATCGAGATGGCGATCGGCCTCCGCATCGGTCAGCCGCGCCGGCACGCCGAAGATCGCGCGCGCGCGATCTCGGACCAGCGCGGCATAGCGCGGGCCCAGCCCGCCCTCGCGGCCCGCCTTGCGGACGATCAGCGCGCTGTTGTCGACCAGCGCCGCCTTGCCCAGCGCGATGGCGCGCGCCGGCGGCTGTGCCGGCCCGAAGCGGACCAGCGCCTGCCAGCCGACGAGCGCGAGCGCGACGACGATCGCCAGCGTCATCGCCAGGAACGGCGGCTCGAACGCCAGCTTCAGCGGGCTGTGGCCCCGGCCGAGGCCATTCAGCGTCACGTCGAACGCGATGCCGCGCGCCCCGGTCGCATTGACGAAGTCGAGCAGGTCGAGCGCAGCGCCCGCCCGGTCCAGCCGGCGAATGCCGTGATTGTCGAGCAGGTCGGGATCGGACAGCAGATAGGTGTTGGAACCGTCCACCTGCGCCAGCACGATGCGTCCGGCCTCGTCCGTCACCAGCGGCGTCAGCGCCTTCGACGTCATCACCTGGAGCGGCCGCGGCGCCGACACCGCCAGCGACGGCGGCGCCCAGCGCACCGGGTGCAGCGGCCGGGCGCCGCTCGGGTGGCGGCTGACGGTCATCACCGTCGCGGGCGCGAGCACGGCCGCCGGATCATACGCCGGCAGCAGGCCGCTGACGTCCACCCAGCCCCCGACCGCATCGTCCGGCACGCTCGCCCATTTCGGCAGCACGATCAGCGTGGCGCGTCCGCGGCGGGCGGCCATGAAGCGGCTCATGTCGACCGAGCCATGCTCCGGCGTGGCGACCACCAGATCCTCGGTATCCCAGCCCGCCTCCGCGCGGATCAGGCGGGGATTGCGCCCCGTCGCCCGCGCCAGGTCGACGATCCCGGAAAAGCCGGTGGCGGCGTTGGACAAGGCGTGCGTGCCGGCATCGTGGCCGGACCGCAGGTCGGGCGCATAGGCGCCGAGCAGCAGCGACCCCGCAAAGCCGAGGATGCCGATGACCAGCATCAACGCCACCGTCAGCGGCGAGAACACGCTGTCGGCATTGGGCGTGCCCCGCCCGCCCAGCGCGATCTCGCTCATGCGCGCCACCGCTGCGGCAGCGCCAGATCGGCATAGGCGGCGCGCGCCTCCTGCCAGTCCGCCTCAGCCACCGGCCGGCCGCCGAACAGGCTGCGTTCGACCAGCGCCGCGATACGGGCGAACAGCGGCCGCACCGCCGCGGGCAGTAGGCCGGCGGAGGCGAGTTCGCGGCTGGTCAGCGACGGGCGCCGCAGCGCCGGGCGGCGCCGCGCGATATCGTCGATCGAATGGAACAGCAGGTAGTGGATCGCCTCGGCGAAGCGGCCGTCGGCGGCGAGCCGGTCCGCCTCGCGCAACCAGGCGCGCGCCGGCGCCGCATCGGGCACCCAGCTGTCCTCGTCCGGCGCCGGCGCCGCATCGCGCCGCCGCCGCGCCGGCAGCCGCCATTCGCCCGATCGCACCCGCTCGACGATCATCGCGATCGCCGCCACCGCGACCCCAGCGAGCAGCATCCACAACAGGATGCGGGCATAAGGTGCATCGGGCATCAGGTCCGACAGCCAGCGCAGCAGCCGCCCGACCGGCCGCAACGCATCGGCGATCCAGCGCCCCAGCGTGCGCAGCCATTCCGGCGGCTCGGGCGGCGGCGGCGGGCGCGTCAGGGTGAACTGCACCGACGGATCGGCCCGCAGCGCGGCATGTGCCGCGGCAAGTCGATCGGCCGCCACCGCCGAACCTTGTGCTGATGCCCCGATGGTTCCCTCCCAGCGACGCCGCGCTGCCCCGGCCGGACTGTAAACGGAACGCCCCCACGCGCAATCCGCTATTCGCGCCGGCCCTTCCGACTGTGTCGATATCGGACGATAGGGCATACTAGACAGCGCCTGGTTCACCCGCCACCATCATGGAAACGGGGGATCAAGGGGGAACAGCATGGCAAGCCAATCGATCGCCGAACACGCTGCCCACGGCGTATCCGTGGGCAGCGTGTTCGCGCGCAGCGTGAACGTCATCAAGGCCAATCCGGTCGCGACACTCGGCGTCGCCTTCGTCTTCATGGCGCTGCCGCAGCTGGTGCTGGGGCAGCTTGGCGGCCGGATCGCAATGATCCAGGGTCTGCAAAGCGGCCTGTATGCAGCGGTCGGTGCTTATGGCCTGATCGTCGGCCTGTTGTGGCTCACCGCCAGCGGCGCGCTGGTCCAGGCCGCGGTCGCGCATGACGAGGGGCGCACGGCCGACCTCGGCGAGGTGCTGCGAACCGGCATTCAGCGCGCGCTGCCGCTGTTCGCCGTCTACCTGCTGTTCGTGCTCGGCGTCTGGCTCGGCTGCATTTTCCTGCTCGTGCCGGGGATCATGCTGGCGGTGATGTGGTCGGTGTGCCTGCCCGCGATCGTCGCGGAGCGGCCCGGCGTGTTCGGCGCCTTCGGCCGCAGCCGCGCCCTGACCAAGGGCGCACGCTGGCAGGTCTTCGGCATCATGCTGCTGGCGGCGGTGATCTACCTGCTCGCCTCGGCCGCAGTCGGCGTCGCCAGCGTCGCAGGCTACGGCAGCTTCGGCGCACTGACCGGCGAGGCCGCGGTGCGGGCGATGCCGACGCCGTCGCTGCCCGTCCGGCTGCTCCAGTCGATCGTCACCACCGTGGTGCTGACCTGGTTCACCATGGTCGGCGCCGCGCTGTTCATCGAACTGCGCCATTGGAAGGATGGCCCGAGCACGGACCGCCTCGCCGACATCTTCGCCTGAAGGCAGGAAGGCGCCGCATCCCGCGACGCCCTCTCTCCTATCCGGGGCAGGGCTATCGCCTATGGCGATGATGGCTGCCGGCTTCGGGGAAAGCACCATGCCATCCCGATATTTTCGTCACCCCGGACTTGGTCCGGCATGACGGCGGATCAAGGACAGCCCCTATGCGATAGCCCTGCATTCGGCGGAGATCAGTCCGCCCCGCAGCAGCGCTTGGCCTTCTTGCCCGATCCGCACCGACACGGATCGTTGCGGCCGATCTTCTCCCGCGCGCCCGCCGCCGCCGGGGCAGCGCCGCCATCCCCCCGCACCTGCGCCGCGTACAGGCCCGCCACCGCCGCCATCAGGTCGGCCGGCGCGTGATCCTGCAACGCATTGATCTGCTGGCTGTCGAGGTCACTCTCATTGCGCGCCACCGCAATCAGCAATTCCAGCCGCGCCAGCGCATCGGCGGCCGCGACATCGTCGCCGTCCACCACCCCCGCCCAATGTTCGCCGCGCAGGTCCATCGCCTCGGCAAAGCCGTCGATCCACAACTCCCACAGCACGTCGCCGTTGCGCTCGTCCACGTCGAGGATCGGCCGCGGCTTGCCGCGCGTCAGGTCGCGCAGGATCTCCTGATACCGCGCCATCACCGCATCGACGAACCATTGCACATCGGCCGGATCGTCGAACGCGGGCACGCCCCCATCGTCGACGCCCCACACATTCTGCAACCATTCGGCCGGCGGGATCGGATCGGGGCAGACGATAACGCCGTGCAGGAACCCGTCCAGTTCGGTGAGCAGCATCGGCTCGTCCAGCGGCAGGTCGGCCAGCGCATCGTCCAGGCGGCGCAGGCGGGACGGCAGCTGTTTCATCGGCCGCACGCCGCAGGCAGGGCGCGCGTCACAGGCTGAGGTTCCGCTTCCGCATCTCGGCCGAGGCAAGCTCCCACAGGACCGTGTGCGTATCGCGGGCGAAAATATCGGCGAGGTCGAGCAGGTCGTCGTCGCCCAGCGCCACGATCGATGCCTGGATATCGGTCAGCCGGCCGGCCGCGCGCTCGGCCACGGCCGTCCGCCGCTTGATGCGTGTCTTGAGCATGACCAGTCGATAGCAGCATTGCGATCGCCTGGGCACCTCGTGCACACCCGCAGCGCGCCGCAATCCCGTCTATTTTGGCACACCCGCCGAACCGGCTGATCGCATTGCCCAAATCGCTGATCGCCCTTACATCAAACCCATGCTGCAAACCGAGATCTGCCCGGCTCACGATGTGAGCCGTGGTGCCTATGACGTCGTCATCCCCTGCTACAACCGCGAACGCACCGTCACCCAGGCCGTCGACAGCGTGCTGGCGCAGATGCCGGCGCCGACCCGGATCATCCTGGTCGACGATGGCTCGACCGACGGGACCGCGGACGTGCTCCGCGCGCTCGAGGGACGCCACCCGGCGGTCACCGCCGTCCTGCTGCCCCGCAACGTCGGCGCGTCGGCGGCGCGCAACGCCGGTTTGGCGTTGGTGCGCGAGGAATGGGTCGCCTTCCTCGACAGCGACGATGCGTGGTTGCCGGGTGCGGCGGCGGCGATGCTGGCCGCCGCCATCGGCATGGACGTCGTCGTGGGGCAGTTCCGCCGGGTGTGGCCCTGCGGCTCGGCGGGCGAGCCCGAGTGCGGATGGAGCGGCGGCGACATCCTTTTCGCCCTTGCCCTCACCGGCGCGATCGGCCCGAGCTGGTCGATCGTCAGGCGGTCGGCGGCGATCGCGGTCGCCGGTTTCGATCCGTCCTTCCACAATTGCAACGATTGGGATTTCTACGTGCGCCTGGCGGCGAACGGCGCCCGTTTCGCGCGCATCGATACCGTGGTCGCCTTCTACCATATCGCCGAGGCGAACCGGCTGAGCCACGACAGCGACGCCGGCCTCTCCAACGCCCGCCGCGTCCAGGCCCATCCGATCTTCGATTCCTACTTGCCGCGCAAGGTGACGGCAGACGCCATGGCCTGACCCGCCCGATCGTTGTCCATCAAAGGGTTAACGTCTCTTTACCGTAACAATGCTGACCTATCAGCCTGCCCGCGACGGCGGGATGTTCCCGGCCGTCGCACTCAAGCGCACAGGCGGGGACACGATGATAACGAAGCAGATACTGGCGTTCGGCGCCGTCGCTCTGGGGCTGACGGCCACCGGCGCCCATGCGGCCGATGTGCTGAACGCGGGCACCGGCGCGCCTTATCGCCTGACGACCACGGCCTATGCCCAGACCTTCGACGGGCTGAAATCGATCACGTCCGATCCGACGCCGGCCGACGCGCTGCCGGCCGGCTGGCAGACCTTCGAACGCGGGCCGGGTGCCAACCGCACCTATCAGTTCGGCACTTCGGGCAGCAACACGGCCGGCGTGTGGAGCTTCGGCCTCGGCACCGACCGCGCGCTCGGCGGCCACACCAGCCCGGACGTGTCGCTGATCTACATCGGCGCGATCTTCGAAAACGGCCTCGGCGCCGCCATCGATTCGCTCGCCATCGGCTACACCGGCGAACAATGGCAAAAGGGCTACAATCGCGCGACCCTGAGCTTCCAATATTCGCTCGATGCCACCAGCATCAACGACGGCACCTGGCTGTCCTTCACCCCGCTCGACTTCACCGCACCGAACAGCGCCGCCTATACCGGCAGCCGGTTCGGCATCACCCAGACCAACGGCAATGCCGCGGCCTATCGCACGCCCGTGAACGGCGTGATCGACGGCCTGTCGATCGGCGCCGGCAGCACTTTCGGCATCCGCTGGATGCTGGGCGACATCGATCCGGCCGGCGTCACCTCCGATGACGGGCTCGGTATCGACGATCTGCGGCTCACCGCATCGGTCGCCGCGGTGCCGGAGCCGGCGACCTGGGCGATGATGATCCTCGGGATGGGCGCGGTCGGCTTCGCGATGCGCTCGCCCCGCCGCCGCGCAAGGGGTCGCGCGACCCCCGCCTCATCCACCGCAGCTTTGCCGGCCTGACCAGCGCCGCGTCACGATTTCAACAAGGGAGAACACCATGACGATCCACAAGGCATTCGGCCGCACCAAGGCGGCTCTTCTCGGCGTCACGGCCATCGGCATGCTCGCCCTGTCCGGGCAGGCCGCCGCGGCGACGCTGGTGCAATATGACTTCACCGGCAACGCCGGCAACGAGGCGACGGAAGCCGCGTCGTTCGCCGCCGCGAATGTCGCGGGCGTCGCCTTCAGCCGCGGCGGCGGATTGAGTGCCCCGAGCGGCGCCAACGCCTTTTCGTCGGCCAGCTGGGGCGCTTACGCCACCAACATGACCGATTACCTGACGTTCGGCCTCACCGTCGCGTCCGGCTACACCGCCAGCATCGACCAGCTGATCTTCTCGTCGCGCTCGTCGAACACCGGCCCCGGCAACCTTGCCGTGCTCGCCGCAGTGGATGGCGCCGCATTCCGACAGATCGCCACCTTCGGCCAGAATGGCGACAATGTCGCCAACAACGTGCTCTCCTTCGCGCCGCTGACGGGCGTCTCCAACGTCGTCTTCCGCATCGTCGCGACGAGCAACACTGCGGCGAACGGCGGCACCCTGGCGGGCGGCGGCACCTTCCGCGTCCAGAACTACGCGGGCGCCAATGCCAGCCCGTTCAGCATCAACGGCACCGTCGCGACGGTCACCGCCGCGGTGCCGGAACCCGCCACCTGGGCGATGATGATCGCCGGCATGGGCGCCGTCGGCTTCGCGATGCGTCGCCGTCGCAAGGCAAACGTCACCACCACCGTCCGCTTCGCCTGACCCTGCACGACCGTCGCGCTCTCTCCCGGAGCGCTGCGGTCGTCGTGGCGGCCGGGCGCGCCGGGCGATTGCGCTTGCCGCCGGGGCGCTGCCGTGATGGAAACGGCCCATGATCCATCACCATAGCCGATCGATCGGGGACAGTGGCGGCCGATTGCTGATCGGCGAGGCGGCGACCGGCGATGCCGGCGCCATCGCCGGCATCGCCGCCGCACTTGGCCCGTTCCCGCCCGCGCGCGGCAATGCCTATCCCGGCGTGCGCCGGTTCATCGCTCCGGCGGATCGCGCCGCCGCCGGGTATAGCCGCGACCTGCTCCGGGCGCTGGTGCCGCTCATCAACGCGACGTTCGACGTCGACGGCTTCGACCTGCTGACCGCCAGCTTCTCGATGGTGACCGCGTCCCCCGACCGGCTCACCCCGGTCCAGCGCGCGCCGCATTTCGATTCGACCGATCCGCACTACCTCGCGATCCTCCACTATTTGGGCGGGACGCAAGGCAGCGGCACGTCGTTCTACCGGCAGCGCACGACCGGCATCGATCGCGTGTCCGAGCAGAATCAGCCCGAATTCATCGCCGCCGCCCGGTGCGAAGCGGACAGCTGGAGCGGCTATATCGCCGGTTCGAACCCTTCGTTCGAGCAGATCGATACGGTGGCGGCGGTGCCCGATCGGGTGATCGTCTATCAGGGCAGCCTGCTGCACTCCGGCATCATCCCGCCCGACATGCCATTGAGCGACGATCCGCTGGTCGGGCGCCTCACCGCCAACTTCTTCGTCCTCGGCCGACCGCGGCGACCCCCGGCCTAGGCGCGTCCCGATAGCAAAGGCGGCACCCGCGCTGCCGCATCGCCGATCATCCGCCGCACCGCCTCCAGTTGTCGCAGGTTGTCCGCATCGCTCATCGTGTCGAGCAGCGGCGTATAATCCGCCGCCCGCACCCCCTGCCCGTGCATCACCGCAAACCAGCTGGCATCGCGAAAGAGTTCGTCCGGCGTCAGCATGATCCGCGCGGAGCGGCGGAACTGGTCGATCTTGTAGCGCAAGGTGTCGGGGATCGGCATGGACTGGCAATGGCGCCACAGCGGTTCGTCGCGTCCCTGCGTCAGGTGGTAATGGAGGATGACGAAATCCCGCACCTCCTCGACCTCGCGCGCGGTCAGGCGGTTGTATTGCTCGGCGAGCAGCGGGTCGGCGTCGCGGCGTGGGAACAGCGACAGCAGCTTGCCGATGCCGCTCTGGATCAGGTGGATGCTGGTCGATTCCAGCGGCTCCAGAAAGCCGCTCGACAGGCCGATCGCGACGACGTTGCCGACCCAGGCGCGCCGGCGACGGCCCGGGGTAAAGCGGATCAACCGCGGCTCGGCGAGCGGCGGCGCGGCCATCCGCTCGATCAGCAGTCCTCGCGCCGCCTCGATGTCCTGGAACCGGGTCGAGAAGACGTAGCCGTTGCCGACGCGGTGCTGAAGCGGGATGCGCCAGCGCCACCCCGCCTCCTGCGCGATCGCCTGCGTATAGGGCGTCGGCTCGGTCTCCGCCGCCGAGGGCGCCGCCCACGCCGCGTCGCAGGGCAGCCAGTGCGACCAATTGTCATACCCCGCCTGCATCGTCTGCTCGATCAGCAGCCCGCGCAGCCCCGAACAGTCGACGAACAGGTCGCCCGCGATGCGGTCGCCTCCGTCGGTCGCCAGCGCCTGCACATGGCCGGTATCGCCATCCCGCTCGACTTGCGCGACCTTGCCCTCGTGCCGCACGACGCCCCGCCCCTCGGCCAGCGTCCGCAGGTGCCGGGCATAGCGCATCGCATCGAAGTGGAAGGCATAGCCGAGCGTCGACAGTGGCGAGCGCGGATCGCCGACCGGCTTGGCGAAGGCACGGCGGCGGGCGATCCGCGTCGTCAGCGAAAAATCCTCGATCGGCGCGGTGTCGCCCGCCAGCCACGCCCGCGTCAGCCGCTGCGGCGCCATGGTCGCATCGCCCGGCGTGCCATAGGTGCCGAACGGGTGGAAATAGGCGCTTCCCTCCCCCTGCCAGCCGCGGAACTCGATCCCGAGCTTCCACGTCGCGCCGGTGTCCGCCATGAACCGCGCCTCGTCCAGGCCGACCAGGCTGTTGAACCAGTGGATCGTCGGGATCGTCGCTTCGCCGACGCCGACGGTGCCGATATCCTCCGATTCCACCAGCGTGATCGTGGTGCCGGTCCGCTCCAGCGCCTTGGCCAGCGCCGCCGCGGTCATCCAGCCCGCAGTGCCGCCGCCCAGGATGACGACGCGGCGGACGGGATCGGTCACGGCTGGCGCGCGGCGCAGGCGGGCGAGCCCGTCGGCCGCTGCACCGCCAGATAGACGGTGCTCCACAACTGCGCCGCATTGGATTCGTCGGCATCGCCGCCGCTCGCGCCGAACGGCACGATCCGATAGCCGCCGTCGGCATAGCGCCACGACCACAGCTCCGAACTCTGCACGCTGCGCCCGGCGTCGATCGCGCGCCACAGTTCGGATTGCACCGCCGCCAGCCGCGTGCAGGTCGCCGCCGGCAGATCGCTCCGCTCCAGCTGCCGCGCCAGGCCCGCTGCGACCAGTGCCTGCTGCCACGACCAGACGACCGTGCCATGATAGGCATTCGGCCCGAAGCGCCGCTGCAACGCCGGATCGGCATAGACGGGATCGGCGACCAGCATGCCGATCCCCGTCATCAACCCCGCGGGGAACGGCTGTGCGATGTTCGCCGCGGTCACGCCCAGCGTGTCGGCGGATGGGCGGCCGAACAGCAGCGCGAAGCCTTCGTCCGAATGGATGATCGGCACCGGCCGCCCCTGCCGGTCGAGCGCGATGGCATTGTAGCGGACCGGCGCCGCCGCGACTGCGCGCAGCGCGGGGTCTGCCGGCACGCCCATCGCTGCGGCATAGCGGGTGATCGCCGCCCGTGCGGTCGCCTGCGCCACCGTCTGCGCGAACAGTCCCGGTGCCTTGGCCGACCAGGTCGCCGCCATCGCCTGCACCTGGGCGATCAGCGCGCGATCGGCCGGCTTGGCATAGGGCGCAAGCAGGCCGGCGCGCGCCATCTCGCCGATCGACTGCAGCGCGGCGGGCACCAGCACCGCGTTGATGTCATAGGGATAGCGGCCGCCGCCGAGCCCGTCGTTGCTGTCGCGCCACTCGCCCGCGTCCATCCCCTCGCGCAGCGCGACGAGATTGGCCCAGCGCGGATCGCGGGCGAACGGCGCCGCCCGCGCCACCACGAAGCGCGCATTCGCCATCAGCGCATCGCCCAGCCGCTGGCCACCGTGCCGTTCCGCCAGGAACGCCTTGGCCCGCGCCCGCCCGCGTGCGTCGTCGATCAGCCACGCCCGCGCGACCGGCGCGAGCAGGAACGGGCTGTCGACCATCTTGTAATCGTACACCGGCGCCGCCGAGAGGCCCTGGCCGTCGCGGCGATGATCCAGCACCGCGAATTCGCCGATATCCTCCTCGTGCGCGACATTGCCGTCGGGCGAGAGCCGTTCGAGCACGGAGCGCAGCCCCGTCTCCACCGCCGCCGGCTGCAACGCCGGCATCAGCAGCCGCACCGACATCAGCGTATCCCGCCCGAAATAGGTGAGGAACCGCCACGAACCGGCAAGGAACTTCTCGTGGTAGCTGAGGAACTGGAGCGCGTGCCGAGCCTGGGGGTCGGCTGCGGCTGCCGGCGTCAGCAGCGTACCCGGCGCGAACGGCGTCAGCGGCGTCTCGCCGGTCAGCGCCGTCACCGTCACGCCGATCGTCCCGTCCGGCGCCGCGGTCAGCGTCCTGCCGTCCACCGCACCGCGATCAACCCGCACCGACAGGCGATAGCCCGCCGCGCCGTCCAGCCGATCGCGGGCCCAGGTCAGCGTGTCGCCGTCCGTGCGCAGCGGCGCCTCGATTCCCGCAGGCGCGGTGCCGAGCGCCTGATAGTCGCGCAGCACCCGCACGCTGGTCAGCAGCGCGCGCTTCACCGTCAGCCGCGGCGCGCGGATCGTCGCATGGAACGTGACGCCGTGCAGCGCCCGCCCCCGCGCATCCTTCGTGGACAGCGGCTGCGGCGCCGCCGTCAGCTGCCATTCCGCCGGCGACGGCACCCGGTCGAACCACAGGCCGACCCCGCTGTTGCCGGCAGGGAACGCGACGATCAGCCGCGGATCGTCGCCCGATCGCAGCAGCACATGCGCTGCCACCGGCCCCTGCTGGGTGAAGCTGTTGAGGTTCAGTCCCTCGCGCCGCGCCGGCCCCACATCCGCCGCCTCCTGCGGCGCAGCGACCGAAGCGACGGGCAGGAGCGCCAGCAGTGCGAGAACGGCGGATCGAAGCATGCGGGTCATCCCCGATCGATACAAGGACCGGTCATCGGACGCGAGCGCCCGATGACCCAAGGCATTACAACTTGATCGTCGCGCTGATGATCGCATTGCGCCCGTAGATCGCGCGGCCATAGAAATAGCCGTTGACGATCGTCTGCGTCTGCCCCTGCCGCGGATTGCCCTCGGTAAACCCCTTGGCGTTGGTCAGATTGTCGAGGCTCGCGTTGATGTTCACCCGGTCGCTCAGGTTGAAGCTCGCACCGACCGAGAACACGCTATAGTCGGGCAGCGCGATGCCGTTGCCGGCATCGGCGAAGATCTTGCCGACATATTTCCACCGGCCATAGATCTCGCCCAGCCCCGAAGGCAGGATGAACGACGGTGTCACCGTCAGCAGCTTCTTGGGCGTCCGCTCCGGCACGTTGCCGTCATACGTGCCTGCGATCGGCTGGCTGAACGTCAGGTTGGTCAGCTTGGGGTCCTGGTAGACGCCGATGACGTTCACACTGAAGAAGGTGATCGGCCGGATGTCCATGTCGACCTGAACGCCGTTGGTGCGGCTGTCAGCCAGCGCATTGGTCTGCTGCGCTGCATTGTTGGGGTTGATGATCTGATAGGACAGGTCGTTGATCTCGGTCCGGAATCCGATGACCGACGCGTTGAAGCCCGGCCACTGGAAGCGTGCACCGCCTTCGTACAGAGTCAGGCCCGTCGGCTTGCCGCCGAGGCCGCCCGCGTTGCCGCCGTTGGTCTGGAAGCCATAGGCACCGCGCACGTACAGCGCGATGTTGCGGGTCAGCGTGTAGTTGATACCGCCGGTATAGGCGAGCTTGTTGTAGGAATCCGACACGCGGGCGTACTGGCCGTTGAACGACGCGCCGACGTTGTCGTAGATGCCGGGCGTGCCGGGCTGGACCGGATCGTTGATCGCCGCCTGCTGACCCACGTCGACGCGGACGTGCTGGTGCTCGTAACGCGCACCGAAGTCGATGTGCAGGTTGTCGCCGATCTGCAATTCGTCGTTGAAATAGCCCGAGATCGAATTGACCTCGTCCTTGAACAGGCCCTGGCCCCAGTTGCCGTAATTGACCATGCCGTTGTTGGTCAGCGAGCCGAGCACCTGTCCGCCCGCATTCAGCGCGACGATATCGTAGACGTGGCTGTCGTTGGTGACGTCATTGATGACGGTGGCGACCGCCGACTGGTCGTTCTTGCGGCGGACGTTGTAATACATGCCGCCGACGGTCAGCGAATTCTGGATGCTGCCACCCGTCGCATCCCATTTCGCGCCGAAGTTGCTGCCGAAATCCTTGGTCGACAGCGTCTGGTGGTTCAGCACCGTCTGCTGGAGCAGGCCGTTACCGTTCAGCGCGTTGAGCGCCGCGGTGTTGCTCGCCGGGATCACCGCACCGGTGCGGATATCGCGCAGGCCGTATTGCGCGGTGCCGGGGAAACGGAACTGCGCGACCTGGAAATAGGTGAAGGTGGCAGCGCGCAGCGGCGTCAGCCCGGCGAGCGGCGACACCGCCGGATTGAGGTAATTGACTGCCGAGGTCAGCCCCGCGGTGCCCGCGCCGGAGCCGGGGAAGATGCCGTTGAAGTCGTACTTGCCGTCGAGATAGCGGGCATGGGCGAACAGGCTGATGCCTTCCGACACCGGCTTTTCGATATCGATGCGATAGGTGTTCGCCTTGACGCCGACGCCCTCGCTCGAACGGAACGCCCGCACCGGATTGCCGGTGGCGGCGGCATCGGGAACCAGGAACTGGGTGAAGTAGCGGCCGCCGACGTCGTCACGCTTCAGGTCCAGCCCCGGCACGCTGCTGATATCGCCGCTGGCGCTGACGCGGAACGGCATGTCGGCGTAATAGGGATTGTTCTGGTCGATGCGCTTGTACGTCAGCCGCACGGTGCCGCCGTCGTCGAACCGCTTTTCGATCATCGCCTTCAGATTGTAGCCGAAGAAGGTGAAGGGCGTGTTCCGCACCCCCTTCTGCGACTGGACGTAGCCGCCGACGCCCCAGGCGACGCTGTCGGTGATCGGCGCCGAGAAATAGCCGTCGGCCCGGAAATCGCCATAGGTGGCGCCGGTCAGCCGCGCCGAGGCGACCGCCTTGTCGTAGCTCGGCTTCAGCGAGATGAAGTTGATCGTCGCACCGGCGCCATTGGGTGCCAGCACGCCCGACGTGCCGCCCTGCACCGCTTCCATCCGCGCGATGGTGATGTCGTTCTGGAAGTAGAAATCGGCGCCGCCGCCGCCGTAGAGGATCGGCATGCCGTCCTCTTCCAGCGTGACGAACGTCTGCGCGCCGCCGCGCAGGCCGCGCACCGAATAATTGTTGGAGATCGGCCCCGCCGTGCCCTCGACGAAGATGCCGGGCACCAGTTCCAGCGTCTCGGCGGTCGATCGCGGCGCCTTGCGCTGGATGTCCGCCTGGCTTGCCAGCGTCACGTTCGACGAGCTGTCGAACAGGGTGCGCTTGCCCGAGGTGTTGCCGGTGACGACGATGTCCTGGAGGTCCGCTCCGTCGCTCGCCGGCGGCTGCGCGCCCGGGGGCGTACGCGGCTCGGCGGCGGCCTGCGCCGCGGCAGCGGTGTCGTTGGCAGGCGCGGTGGTGGCGGGCGTCGCTACGGAGGGGTCGGCACTCGTCTGCTGCGCAAGCGCCGGCGCGCAGGCGAAGGACGCACTTCCCGCCAGCAGCGCGGCGCGGATCGACAGTCGAAGGTTCAGCATATCATCATCCCCAGCGGCTCCGGTCTCTGCGCCGGATGTTCCGCGAAAACGTCCATTACGCCTGTGGTTTCCGCACTTCCATTGCACGGGCGAAACAATCGCGCGGCTGTGACTTTCCGGGCACATTTACCCCCATGATGTTGTCGCATGCAGGCCCGTATCGGCGGCGCTGGAGGCGATCCAGATATCCACCACGCCCGGCTCCACCGCCCACCGCCCGTCCGCATCAACGATCGCCAGATCATTGCGTCCCAGCGGCAGCGAGAGCGTCGCGGCGGCGCCGGGATCGAGCGTGACGCGCGCGAAGCCCTTCAGCTGGCGCACCGGCCGCGCGCGACTCGCCACCCGCTGGCGGACGTAGAGCTGGACGACATGGGTGCCCCGCCGCGCCCCGATGTTGCGAACGGTGGCGGTCACCTCCCCCGTCTCGCCCAGCACCGGCGGTACGCCGACGCCCTCGATCGCGAAGCGGGTGTAGCCCAGTCCGTGGCCGAAGGCGTAGCGGGCGGCATCCGGCGCATCGCGCCACCGCCCGGTGCCGCCCTGCGGCTGCGGCTCGGGCGGTGGCGGCCGCCCCGTCGGCAGGCGATCGTAGGACCAGGGCTCCTGCCCGGTCGCGAGGGGGAAGCTGACCGGCAACCGTCCGGTCGGCTCGGCATCGCCGAACAGGATGTCGACGAGCGCCGGCCCCGTCTCGCAGCCCAGGAACCACGTTGCCAGGATCGCCGGCGCCGCCGCCACCGCCCCCTCCAGCGCCAGCGCGCGGCCGTGGCGGAGCAGCACGACCAGCGGTGTGCCGGTCGCCGCGACCGCGTCGGCCAGTGCCTGCTGCGCGGCGGGTACGGTGATGGCGGTACGGCTGTTCGCCTCGCCAGACATATCGGCGCCCTCGCCGATCGCGAGCAGCACCACGTCGGCGTCGCGGGCGGCGGCGACGGCAGCGGCGATGCCGCCCTCGACCGCCGCCGTGATCCCGCAGCCCGGCGCGACGGTCAGCGTCGCCGCCGCGGGCAATCGCTGGCGCAGCGCGGTGGCGAGGTCGATGCCGCGGCGGCGATAGCCGGCAAAGCTCCACGGTCCGTCGAGCTGCGCCGGATCGGCGCCGAACGGCCCGATCAACGCGATCCGCCGCGTCGTCCTGGCCAGCGGCAGCAGCGCGCCCTCGTTGCGCAGCAGCACCACCGCGCGCGTCGCCGCCTCCCGCGCCAGCGCACGGGTCTGCGCGGTGCCGATCCGCGTCCGCTCGGCGGCGGGGTCGAGCGATCGGAACGGCCGCTCGAACAGGCCGAGGCGCGCCTTCAACGCCAGCACGCGCCGCACCGCCGCGTCGACCCGCGACATCGGCACCCGCCCCGCCGCGACCAGCGCCGGCAGATGCGCGTTGTAGAGCCCGCTCTGCATGCTCACGTCGGTGCCGGCCAGGATCGCCCGCCGTGCGGCATCGGCCTCGTCGATGGCGGCGCCATGCGCGATCAGCTCGAGATCGGCCTGATAGTCGGATACGCAGGGACCGCGAAACGCCATCGCGTCGCGCAGGATGCCGGTCAGCAGCGGCCGGTTGGCGGTGGCGGGCACGCCGTCCACATCCGTGAAGCTCGCCATCACCGCCCCCGCCCCCGCCGCGAACGCCGCCGCGAACGGCGGCAGATGGACGCTGCGCAGCGTTGCGGGGGAGATATCGACGGCGGCATATTCCATGCCGCCGGTCACCGCACCGTAGCCGGCGAAATGCTTGGGTGTCGCGCACAGCGCATCCTCGGCCGACAGGTCGTCGCCCTGGAAGCCGCGCACCCGCGCCGCTGCGAGCAGGCAGCCGAGATGGACATCCTCCCCCGCCCCTTCCGCGACCCGTCCCCAGCGCTGGTCGCGCGCGACATCGACCATCGGCGCGAACGTCCAGTGCAGCCCGCCCGCCGTCGCTTCGCGCGCGACGGCGCGTGCGATCCGCTGCGACAGGTCGGGGTCGAACGCCGCCGCCTCCGCCAGCGGGATGGGAAAGATCGTCTCATAGCCGTGGATCACGTCGGCGGCGAAGACCAGCGGAATGCCCAGCCGGCTGCGCAGCGCCGCCCGCTGCGCCCGCCGTGCGCCGGCGACGCCATGACCGTTGAACAGCATGCCGACCTGCCCGGCACGGATCGCCGCCAGCATCGCGGCCGCATCGCGCGCCGCCTCGCCGGGGTTGGTCGGCCGGCCGAGCGGACGGACGGTATCGGAAAAGCAGGACAATTGCCCCGCCTTCTCCTCGATCGTCATCCGCGCGATCAGATCCTCGATACGATCCCGCGCCGCCCGCGCCAGCGTCGGCCACAGCGGCAGCGATGCAAGGTGCAGCAGGATCGACCGGCGCTGGATCATGCGGGACACTGCGCTCCCTTGCGCCGGACGGACCTCTTCCGGATCGCTCGCGATCAAGGGATAGGGATCATGCCGGGGATGTCAAAACGCCGTGGCCGCTAATCGCGCCGCGACGTCGGGCGGGGGCGCAAGGCGTCCAGCGCGTCCGCATTGTCGCGTCCCCAACCGTAGAGCAGCTCGACCGGCTCGACGAACCGCCGGCCGAGATCGGTCAGGCGGTACTCGACCATCGGCGGCATCGTGCTTTCGACATGGCGGCTCAGGAGGCCGCTCGCCTCCATCTCCCGCACCGTCTGGGTCAGCATCTTCTTGGAAATGCCCGGCAGGCTGCGGTGCAGCACGCCCGTGCGTGCGACACCGCCGTGGCGAACGTGCAGCGTGTGGAGCACCATGCTGGTCCACTTGGTCGCGAACAGCTCCAGCACGCGGCGCGGGGCGCAGTCTTCCCGCCATGCATCGTCGGGCGTTCCGGGCCGCATGTGGTTACCTCCTGGTGCCTGGGGATCCAGATGGTGCCGTCTAGAAGAGCGCGCCATCCGTGCCTAGCTCCCTCCGAGACAAGGAGATTTTCATTGAGTAAGACGGCATTGGTGGTGGGTGCGAGCGGGATCGTCGGCAGCGCGACGGCGGCTTTGCTGCGCGAGACGGGCTGGAGCGTGCACGGGCTCGCGCGCAGGCCGCGGGGCGATGCGGGCTTCAACCCGATCAGCGTCGACCTGCAGGACGCCGCCGCGACCGCGGCCGCCCTGCACGACCTGCACCCCGATGCGGTGTTCATCACGACCTGGCTGCGGCAGGACAGCGAGGCGGAGAATATCCGGGTCAATGCGGCGATGGTCCGCAACCTGCTCGACGGGTTGCCCAAGCCGACGGGGCCGCGCCATGTCGCCCTCGTCACCGGGCTCAAACATTACCTCGGGCCGTTCGAGGCCTATGGCCAAGGTGCCCTTCCGCAGACGCCGTTCCGCGAGGAGCAGGGGCGCCTCGACGTCGAGAACTTCTATTATGCGCAGGAAGACGCGCTGTTCGCCGCCGCCGCGCGGGACGGCTTCACCTGGAGCGTGCATCGCCCGCACACGGTGATCGGCCTCGCCGTCGGCAATGCGATGAACATGGGCACGACCCTGGCCGTCTATGCCACCCTCTGCCGCGAAACCGGCCGCCCCTTCACCTTCCCCGGTTCGGCGGCGCAATGGGCGGGGCTCACCGACATGACCGACGCCGGCCAGCTTGCGCGCCACCTGCTGTGGGCGGCGGAGACGGACCGTGCGCATGACCAGGCGTTCAACGTCGTCAATGGCGACGTCTTCCGCTGGCAGTGGATGTGGAGCCGCATCGCCGACTGGTTCGGGGTGGAGGCGGCGCCCTTCGACGGCACCGTACGGCCGCTGGAGCAGCAGATGGCCGGCGATGCGGCGCTGTGGCGCGAGATCGCGATGCGCGAGGGGTTGGCCGAGCCGGACCTCCACCGCCTCGCCTCGCCCTGGCATACCGACGCCGATCTCGGCCGGCCGATCGAGGTGGTGACCGACATGAGCAAGAGCCGGCGGCTCGGTTTTACCCGCTACCAGCCGACCGACGACGCCTTCTTCGCCCTGTTCGACCGGCTGCGCACCGACCGGCTGATCCCCTGACCGACGGCAAGGATCCCGGCCGTAGATGACGGCACGCCGCGTTTATCGAAAAGCGGGGTTCTTTTCGCGTCATGCCTCGTTGAAGAGCGCCGGCATCCGCCGGTAGAGACAGAGGATCATGCGATGGCCGTCAAATTCGCCGGAACGATGAACGCGATCAATCGGGGCCTTGAAAATACCAAGGCCGGCAAGGGCGCGACGATGGTCGAGGATTGGGAAGCCGCGCTGGCCGAGGTGGATACGCCGGGCGCCAAGGGCATTCTTCGCGACCTTGCCTCGCTGCGCAAGCAGCTTGAAAAGGACGATCCCGACGCCGACCGGGTCCACGACCTGCTGCACCGCCTTGGCGCCGCCACGACAAAGATCGCCGACCGGGCGGACAAGTCGCAGGACAAGCTCAAGGCGCTCGGCGAAGCGCTGACCGAAGCGGGCGAGGAACAGCCCGACGAGGAGGAAGATACCGAAGCCGCCGCCGCACCCAAGCGCGCGCGCCGGAAGTGAGCGAGGCGGGGCGGGGTTCCCCCGCCCCGCGGCATCGCGCGGGGCAGACTGCGTTCAAATTCCGGGCTGTTTCGCCTGCCCGGTTCCCAGAAGCTGCTCGACCGCCGCAATCCGCACCGGCTTCATGACGATCGCCACGCGCTGCCATTCGAGCGGGATGTCGGCCGAATTGTATCCGGTCGCGAACAGGAACGGAATCGCTCTCGCTTCCAGCGCTTCGGCGACCGGGAAGCTCCGTTCCGTGCCCAGGTTCACATCGAGCATCGCCGCGTCGATCGTCTCGCTGCCGATCAGGCGCAGGGCCTGGTCGACGGATGGCACCGGGCCGATCACCGTCGCGCCGGCGCCTTCCAATCCATCCTGAATGTCCCTCGCGATCAGATAGTCGTCTTCGACGACGAGGATGTTCAGACCTTGCAACGACGCTGTGCTCACCTGTCTAGTCCGGTTCTGCCATGGCCTTCGCAGCGGGAACGTCGATCGTGCAATGCACGCCGTCGGCCGCCATGGTATAGCTGGTCTTCGCCCCAAGCTGGTAAGGCAGGGCAAGCTCGATCAACTCGCGTCCATAGCCTCCTTGCCGGGGGCGGTCGTCAACATGGGTCATGTCGACGCCCGCCTCGCACCAGTCGACCTGAAGCCTGGGGCCGCCCGGATCGGCATGGGTCACGCGCCAGCGGACGGTGAGATGTCCGCCCGGCACGGCGAGCGCTCCATACTTCAAAGCGTTGGTGGCCAGCTCATGCAGCGCCAGCGAAAAGGTCTGCACGGTCGCCGATTTCAAGGGCACGCCCCGTGGCCCGTCCAGCGTCACCTTGTCGGCGGGCGCGCCGAGCGCCGCCAATTCGGAGCCGAGCAGCGCGTCGAACGTCACCCGCTTTCCGGCTGACAGGTGGGACAGCAGCCCCTGGACACGGGACAAGGCGGAAAGCCGATCCTGGAAATGCCGATCGAAGTCGTTCAGCGACGTGGCGCTGTTCAGCGTCTGCCGGGACAACGCGTTCACGACGGCGATGAGATTGCGGGTACGGTGCTGAAGCTCCTGCACCATCACCTGCTGCCGGTCCTGGAGCAGCCTCAGATCATGGATGTCGGTCGACGTGCCCAGCCATTCGATGATCGATCCCGCCTCGTCGCGGACCGGCGTCGCCCGCGTCTGGAACCAGCGGTAGGCGCAGGACGCCTGGTCGCGGATGCGATATTCGACGTCGATCCCGCCGCGGTCCACCGCCTGGTGCCAGGCGTCGCGGGCGGCGTCCCGATCGTCGGGGTGGAGCGGCTCCAGCCATCCCGACCCGCGGCTATCCGCCTCCTGCTGCCCGGTGAAGGCGGTCCATTGCGGACTGGCCCAGGTCCAGTCCCCGCCATCGACCGCACGCCAGACCAGCTGGGGGATACCCTCGATCAACGCCTGCAAGCGGAGCTCGGTTTCGCGAAGCTCGGTCAGGTCGTGGCCGATGCCGCCGATCAGTGCGATCGCGCCATGCTGGTCGCGGATCGCAAAATCGGTGTTGCGCAGCCAGCGGATCGCTCCGTCGACGGGGCGCCTGACGCGATACTCGAACGCGACGCTCTCCCCCCGCCGGACGCGATCGATGTTCGCCGAGGCGTCGGGCCGATCGTCCGGCACGATGAGGTCGAGCCAGCTGCGGAAATTGTCGCCGGCAAGCGCTTCCTCTCTGCCGAGGCCGTAGATCTGTTCGAAGGCCGGCGTGAGATACTGCCATTGCAGTGTCGCGGCGTCGCGTATCCAGAGGATGTCCTGCGATGCGTCACCGAACTGCCGGAACCGCTCCTCGCTCGCGCGCAGCGCCGCCACGGCGCGAGCGCCCTCCATCGCCGCCCATGTCCGCTCGGCCGCCTCCTCGACGAGCGCGACGTCTCCCGGCGTCCAGTGGCGGACGCGGGACGATACCGCGACGAGGGATGTGAGAGGGTTCTTGTCCCCCTTGCGCACCGTGGACGCCACCATCGCGCGCATGCCCAGCGAGGCCGATGCTGCCCGCTCGCCGTCGGAAAGACCCGGCCTCGCAAGGTCGTCGGCCAGCACGAATGTCTGTTCGCGTATCTGCTCATACGCGTCGGGAAAGTCGGACAGGCGGACCTCCGCCGGAAGCGGGGCAACCGTATCGTTGCCGATCTGGGGGCCGATATCCGCCACGTCGTCGTCCGGTCGATAGGTGGCGATGTAACAGCGATCGAGCTGCATCTGCTCGTGGAGCATGCGGATCGCGCAGGTCGCTATCGCGTCGACATCGGGCTCGGCGCGCAATGCATCCGACAATTTCAGCAGAAAGGCTTGCCGCTCCTGGCTGTCGCGCAACTGTGCCTCGGCACGCTTGCGGTCGGTGATGTCGTCGAACACGACCGCGACCCGATCGCTGCCCCGTTCGCCGACCAGCGAGAAATGCGCGCTGACCCAGCGATCCCCGACAACGATATGATTGTCATGGCGCGCCGGAAGCCCGGTGCGTGCGACCTCCTCATATTGCTCCAGCCAGCGATCGGGCATGGCGATGACGTCTGTCGCACGCCGCCCGACGAAGGGGACGACGCCGCTGTGCCGGGTGTAGTTGCGGTTGAAGTCGACGCCGATGACATCGACGACGCGGCCGTTCCCGTCGCGCAGCAGGTCGGTGAGCGCATATCCGTTGTCTATCGTATCGAAGAGGGTGCGGTATTTCTCTTCGCTGCGCTGGACGGCCGTTTCCGCCGCCTTGCGCCGTTCGATATCGATGTTGATCCCGATCCACTTCTCTATGGATCCTTCCGCATCGAGCAGCGGCGCGGCGCGGACGTTGGTCCAGCGCCAGCTGCCATCGGGCCTGCGCAGGCGGAATTCGACATCCACCACCTCGCGCGCCGCGATCGCCTCTCGCCACCGCCGTTCGACATAGGGCCGATCGTCGGGATGGATCGCATCGAACCAGCCGTCACCCAGCCATTCCTCCAGCGTCTGACCGGTATAGGCTCGCCAGCTCGGGCTATCGGCGGTGACGACCCCCGCAGCGTCGGTTTCCCACACCGCCTGCGCCCAGGTGGCGACGAGCAGGCGGTGGCGGGCCTCGCTCTCCCGCAAGGCTGCATCCAGATCCGCCTTCTCCCGCAGCAGCGCCTCGGCCACCGCCAGTCTGTCCTTCAGCGCGCTGATCTCATCCTGCGGTGTCATGCGCCCTTAACGCATGGATTCGCGGCAGAACCAAACACATGGGCTACTGTACGGGCCGGTCGATCGCTGCCCGTTCCAGCTTCACCTGGCAGTGGCCAGCGATATCGGCTGCTCCTTTCGGCATATCGCCGGACAGACATGGATTGCTTGATCCCTGTATCCGTCTGCTGAGCATCGGCGAGTCCAGCTTCCGGGCCATTGCCGGCGCGGCCTCCCGTGTGTCGAGGGCGATCCGGTCACCTTGAGGGCGGCGCTGGCGGCGGCGATCGCGCGCGGGCCGGCAACGATCAAGCAGCGCGGCCGTGATCGCTATGGTCGCACGCTGGCTCGGGTAAGGATCGATGGCGCCGACCTGTCGGATGCGCAGGTCCGGAGTGGCCACTCGATCTGCGTCCGTCGGTGGAACTGACCTTACAGAACGAAGCCGCAAGCGATTGAAGCGCGTCGCTGGACTGAACAGTCACGGCCGGCCCTGGCGCGCCCGCAACGGAAGTAATACTATTGCGGTATGCCAAGGTCAGGCGGGCTGCATTAGTTTAATGGAACAGCGGCTGGATATGGTCATGTCTATATTCAACACTTTCAAGTAACGCCGGCGCTGTCAGGTAGGTTTGCTTTGCGCTGGTGTAAGCCTGCTCACTCCGTGCTTTACCAGTCACGCACTGGCAGC
This sequence comes from Sphingomonas sp. SP5, assembly GCF_058313455.1. Classification (NCBI taxonomy): domain Bacteria; kingdom Pseudomonadati; phylum Pseudomonadota; class Alphaproteobacteria; order Sphingomonadales; family Sphingomonadaceae; genus Sphingomonas; species Sphingomonas sp. SP5. The sequence goes on from NZ_JBZFLF010000006.1 coordinate 223,797, forward strand.
CGATGATCCCTGGGTGCGGAAGGACGAAGCAGCCGGTTGGTGCACGGTGACCAAGGATTTCGGTTACAAGCATCTCGATTTCACCTACTCGATGGCCGTGGATGTTCATGAGCGGGACGATTTAACGAGTGGACGCTACCAGCTAAAAGCAACATTCTATAGGGATGGGAACGAGCTGGGTTGGCATAAGAATACCACGGCCAATGTCGTGATCGACGGCGGGCCGTCAATGTCCTTGCCGGCGATCACACTCGATACCTACATCACGATCAATCTGCCCGATCAAGAAACCATGATGCGGTTCGCATCAGCTAAGCGGATCGAGATATCGGTGCCGCAGAAAAAGCTGGCTTGGCGAATGGACGGTGCCGCTCCGCTTGTGTCGTCAATGCTCCAAGGCTGCCGACAGACGGCTTTGGCCGTGTTGGCGGCTGAGAGCAAAGCGCGATACGAGGTCTGGAAGGCCAACAGGACGCCCGCGCAGGAGGCAGAAGAAGCAACTTCTCGCCGAAGCTCGGGCCCGCCGCTCGGGCGGATCGTCCCGATACAGCGACGCGGCCGTCATCGTAGGCGCGCTGGGTGCATTTGCGTCCGGGCTTAGCCGGGGAATGGCCCCATTACCTGTGCCTCCTCGCACCTATTCCATGACGCCTGTGCCTTCGTCGCGGCCCGCACCGGTGCCCGGCATTCCCGCCAGCCCGCGTCCTGCCGCCAAGCGGTACGGCGACCTGCCGACCGGCGTCGGCAACGCAGCGCAACGCAACTTTTGGGCGTCGAAGTGTCGCGACCAGCTTCAAGACGGGTCTTCGGCTGCGCAGGGCTGTCAGCAGACTCTTCAGATGCTGCGTGCGGCGCCAAGCGGAGATACTGCAGCCTCCGGCGGTGCAATCGGTGGGGCCGTGACGCCAACGAGCCACTGCATCACCATGCGACCGCAAGGTGGTAAGGGTCTCGGTCTTTGGGAGGTCGTCAACAGCTGCGGGTTCGCAGTGATCGGCAGCTTCTGGTATGGTAACGATCGGTCGCGCAGCAGCGGCTATACGGTTGAACCCGGCGGAACCGAGGGCGTATCGCCACCGCCGAAAGGCGTGACGACCTGGAACGTTTCCTCGTGCAAGCGGGATGAATGGAACAAGGGAGTCTGCCGGTACGACTGACACATGGCGAAACGGTGGCGGGCGAGAGGTATGGCATACGCTTCGGCCATGGACTTTGATGGTGCATGATCGGCGCAGGCCTGGAGGGATGCACTATGGGACAGGTTCTACATGGGAGCGCCCGCACGACAGAGGCAGGCCGTCGAGCGATACAGCGTAGTCGAGAGCTTGAGGGTGCTGGCCAAGCGTAACCGTCCGGTGAGGGTGCGGCGTCAGGCGGGGCGGGAGTTCCAGGGCAGCAGATCGGCAATACGGCGGGCGGGATGGTCCAGCGCCTCGCGGGCGGTGGCCGAGCCGGTTGCGGCATGCAAAAGCGTCCGAAAGCCGACCTTTTTGTACCAAGCGAGCGTCGGCTTTGATGAGCGGATCGACCGGCTGGTCATGATCCATGGGACGCAGCACGCGCGCCTTGCTGCGTTCGTGGCGCAAGACATCGCCTCGGTGTCGCCGGAAACGCGGGTCGAGATGCAGGTGATGGACTTTGTGGATCCGTGGGATTTCGAGGAGGTCTATGGAAAGCTGCTCGACCTTACGGGCCTATCCGTTCGACCCTGATACGGAGGATTATCTCGTCCATATCACGACCCGCACGCACATCGCCCGAATCTGCCTGTTCCTGCTGACCGAGGGCCATTATTTGCCAGGTCGCCTGCTTCAGACGCAACCGGCACGCGGGTCTGGCGGCGCGGCGGGGACGTGGAACATCATCGACCTCGACCTGTCGCGCTATGACAGCATCGCTACGCGTTTCGCCGCCGACAGCGCCGAGAGCACAAGTTTCCTGAAATCGGGCATCGACACGCGCAACGCCGCCTTCAACACGATGATCGACGAGATCGAGCAGGTCGCGGTCCGCAGCCGCGCGCCTTTGCTGCTGATGGGACTGACCGGGGCGGGCAAGAGCCAGTTGGCGCGGCGCATCTGCGAACTGAAGCGGCTCAAGCGCCAGGTGAAGGGGGCGCTCGTCGAGGTGAATTGCGCCACGCTGAAAGGCGATGGCGCGATGTCGGCGCTGTTCGGCCACCGCAAAGGCGCCTTCACCGGCGCCGCCGCGGATCGCGCGGGACTGCTCCGCACGGCGGACGCCGGCGTGCTGTTCCTCGACGAGATCGGCGAACTGGGCTGGACGAACAGGCGATGATCCTGCGCGCGATCGAGGACAAGCGCTTCCTGACGGTCGGCGCCGAACGCGAAGCCCATAGCGATTTCCAGCTGATCGCCGGCACCAACCGCGATCTGGCTGCGTGCGTGGCGGCGGGGACGTTCCGCGACGATCTGTATGCGCGGCTGAACCTCTGGACCTTCACCCTGCCCGGTCTCGCCGAGCGGCGCGAGGATATCGCACCTAATCTCGACTATGAACTCGATCGCCATGCTGAACGCGAAGGCGACCGCATCACCTTCAACAAGGAGGCGCGCGACCGCTATCTCGCCTTCGCGACGGGCGCTGCCGCGCGCTGGCCCGGAAATTTTCGCGATCTCGCCGCCAGCGTCACCCGCATGGCCACCTTCAGCCCATCGGGACGGATCAATATCGAGTGCGTCGCAGCCGAGATCGCACGGCTCAAGCGCCTGTGGACCGGTGGCGCGGATGCGACCGACCCGCTGGACGGATTATTGCCGCCGGAGCAGCTGGACGGGCTGGACCCGTTCGACCGGGTTCAGCTGGCGCATGTCGTCGCGACATGCCGGGCGAGCCGCTCCATGTCCGATGCCGGTCGCGCGCTATTCGCCGCCTCCCGCCGGCAGCGCACCTCGACCAACGATGCCGATCGGTTGCGCAAGTATCTCGCACGTTTCGTTTTGCGCTGAGCAAATCTGAACGCGTTATGTTGCAGTAACGATAAATAATTTAAAATATACTAACACTTTTCATAGCGTTACATATACAAATTCCTTCAAATAACTTACGAAAATTATCTTTTATTTTATCCCTAATTAATATAAATAATGAAAAGGCGATTATAAAATAAACTTTATATGTATATCACCATAGTTTAAATATACGTAACTTCACTATAAATATAACATGATAATGTAGCAATTTGTTAGATGGTTTTAATCATACTAATCGCCATTAACATTAGCGGTCTATTACCAACATATTCTATAGGACAGTTATTTTCGTCGAACGCCAAGCTGGATGATTATCCCATCACTGACGGGTGCAGGCTGGGCGTGACAGGTCGTTTCGCCGGCGTCGTTGCTCCTTTCAAGCGAGCCGATCGAACCGCCACGTCTAGTCCCGATGCAGGAGTGGCTCTCTTCGTCGATCATCATGGCTGAGGCGATCATCGTGATCAACGCCATTCTCGCGCACATTCCGCCTTGAATACGGTTGCAAACGGATACCTATCACACACATAATCAGGGGGCTGTCATATCAATCTTATCGGCTTGGTAATCTGGCTTGCCGCGTCGGCAGCCCACTGTCATCGGACCATCGTTCAGTCAGCGATCCCCCTTCGCCAAGTGTGTATCGTCGCAGAGGGAGGCGCCGTCATTGCCGACACACGCGAACGGGCCGGTCGACTGGCTGAGCATGCCAAGCAAGGAGCCCAGTGTTTTGAGGTGGCGTTCGCACGACTTGCACCACGCCACGCGATCATCGAAATGATCAGCGGTGGAATCGACGTGCGGATAGACGCGCCTGAAAGCTGCCGGATGGAATGGCGCATGCCCTGGCTGTCCGATCAAGATGTGGCGGAAGGCTATCGAACCTCCTTCGCGCACGGCATGACGGCTAAGGCACAAGCCATGCAACTCGACGCCGATGGAACCGCCGCGCTGGTAATATTGGCGCTCGCGCAACAAGCTGACAAGATCACGCCGGCCGCGTTACACGCACGAGAAGCGGGCACGCTCTCCATGAACTTGGGCATGACTAGTTCATCAATGCATTTTGGCCAGATGCGACCATGCGCGCCAAGGATCACGATGGTGGCCCCGCGCCCAATTGGATGGACGAAGCCGCTTCGGCGATGATGGAAAGACCTGACGCTGGCGAACAGCCGCCGCGCCAGTTTCGCCGCGATTTACGGCGGGAACGATGCGGCCGCGGAAGCACGTTTGCCCGATCTGTCATCGTTCCTTTTGGGTAATCGTCCTACCCTGCCGAAGCTGAGTATTGCGAACGCCGATAGCCGCGTGCAGGTGCTGACCCAGGATGAAGGCGCGAGGATCGCCGCTGCGGCCAGGCCTTCTATTTGCAGGCCTGCCTGTCCGCCGACTATGTGCTGGTGCGCCGCGGCGATCCCGCCGCATTCTGCTACGCCGCAGATGCGTTTGCACAGGGCGAAACGACCGCCGGATGCCTATCGACCCCCGGAGCGCGGCTGCATCTGTCAGGACACGTCGCGCTTGTTGAGGCAGATTGGCTCGCACGGCGCCGTCCATGACCGCGCTTATGTGTCATAGTCTAGCGACGGCACTACGCGCGGGCCGCCCGTAGCGCGTCGTAGCGTCAGTAGAACATGCGCCGTCTTCTCGAACATCGCGAGCGGATATCGTATCTTTCGGCCGTCAGCGCCCGCCGTCGAGTACCGCCTGGACCATCAGTCGCGGAAATACCGTTTCCAGCGGCTTGGTATCCGGCAGTATGTAGACATACCCACCCTTGCGGCCGAACAGCGGCCTTACGCTTTTGGTGTAGAACGCGGTCGGAACGTTGATGCAGCCGAAGGTGATGCGGTTGTCGTCGGGCGTCGGTGACAGCATGCGCTCGCGGCGATGTTCGCTTGTCTTGCCCGGGGTGGGTATCGGGTGAATTGCGACCGACGTGGCATAGTCGACCCAGAGTACCCGCTGGCGTCCGGCCGCCGGGCCGAACTTCGCCAGAAAGCGTCCCGCCGGCGTCGTCTTCTCCGCCGGGCCGATCTCCGACAGGTTCTTGCTGCCGATGCCGGGCGTGGCATCATCACCGACGGCGATGCCGATCAGCACCGGCGCCCTGCCCAATTCGGTCCCGCTGCCGTCGAACAGGATCAGCGAGGCGGTGATCTTGTCGATAATGACATAGGGGAGACCACGATTGTCACGCGATGCCGCTACCCAGTCCGCAACCCGGATTGCCGCCGGTGAGAGTTCGACTGCGCTCGGCGTGGCAGGAGGCGCCGCTTGCGATGGCGGCGGCGGCGCCGGAGCGGCCTTCGCTTTCGCCTCGATCGCCATGTATCCCGCAAGCGCCAGAAAAAATGAGATCATCTGCAAAGGCGCTCGGCACAGAGGACCAGCGTCGCAGTTCGGCGACGCTGGTGAAGGTCGGTTAGCCGGACGAACCCGGCAATGCGTCTCAGTTGCGCGCGCGCTTCGGTCGGCGTTCCTGTGCCTGCAGCCGCTGATCGATCGTGTCGACGCGGCCGTTCAGCTGTTCCAGCCGCTGGCCGTTGCCCTGCGTCTGGGTCGACGCGGCCTGCGCCTCTGCCAGCGCCTGACGCGCGGTACCGTCCGTCTGCTGCAAGCGGGTTTCGAGCGTGTCGACCCGTGCGCTGACGGGGGCGATCTGCTCCCGCACATAGGATTTGGTCGCGCAGCCGCCCAGGCTCGCTGCACCGATCATGATGCCCACTACTGGCGACAGTCTCTTCATCGCTGGCGACATATACGCGTCCTCCCACATTGTTGACCAAACGGAACAATCCGGAAATCGGCTCGAGGTTCCTGCGAGCCGATCCCGGTTCGAGCGTTCTTTGGTGTCGCCAGGTGAACGGCACCTGACTGCGGCCTGGCTAGCGGCGCTTATGAGACGGCTTGTCCCGATCGCGCGAGAAGGGGTCTTTCGGCACGGCCGCGGCGCTGCTTCCGGCGGTTTTCCCGGTGACGGGCCTGGCAGTGACGGCGGCGATGCAGCGCTTCAATTCGGCAATGGCAGGCGCGCTGCCGTCGAGCAGCAACCGGGCGACCGGCACGTCGCCGCGGTCGATGTTCAGGAACTTGGACGTCGCGAGATCGGTCGCGAACGTGGGTGGAAATTGCGTGACGAAACCCCGCTTTCCGTCGGAAGCCATGCCGATGGCGGCTTGCTTGACGTAGCGCCGGTTCGACAGGCGAAAGTCGAGCGTCAGTCGCTCGCGGGGTTTGAGCGACCAGTTATCGTTCAGCACGGACAGGTGGTTGCGACCATCTGCGTCGAGTCCAAACAACAAGGTTGTCCCGCCGTCACCGCCATAGTCCCGGGTCATGAAGCACCCTGGCGCATCGCTGCTGGGCGCCAGGGTCCATGCACCCTGACTGCGTACGGTATAGCTTTGCGCAACGGCCTGCGCGTTCATCATGACGAGCAACACAGCCGCTCGCCAGGCGATGCGGCGGAACCGGAGCGGCGGGAGCGGACCTGTCGCGCGGCGGCCTGATACCGGGCACTGCGCTGCGAACATCGATGCCTTTCCCCCGGCGACAGGTCCAATCGATCGGCAAGGCATGACCATCATCTCATCTCCTTCCCGACCGTAGCCGAGTGGGAAAGAATTGGCCAAGGGGCGCAACGCTCCAATCATTCCTTACCGCAGGCGTTGATGTTCAGCGCGCCGGTCCCAAACACATCATCGAACGACACGAGCCAACGCTTGTGGCCCTCAACGAGAATGCCCTGTGATTGGCCATTAGGACGCACATCGAGCCCATATGCGTTCGTTTCCGCGCTCGCTGGATGACGGTGCATCGCCGATCGTTCGCCGCCCAACGCGAGATTTTTGGCTGCGGCCGTACATCGTCTAATCGCGTTGGCCGCTGGCGGTTCCTGAAAAGTCACTCAGCCAGAGTAAATGCTGCAACGCAACGTGCAACAACGTGTAAGCGCTGCCCGCGCGTCCCATCGAGAGATGGCCCGCTTGCATCCCTTGCCGCAGGCTGCGCCCGACGATCGATCGCCGGCCTGCAGAATTGGCGAAGCGGCCCTTCCGGCAATCCGCGCCTTCATTCATGATGTCGTGGGCGTACATTTCGCGTCCAGGTTCCGGCACTGGCCGCTGCGGGCGGATGATGCACAGGCTCTCATCAACATTGTCATTTACGACCGGATGATCGATCTGAATTGATCCGACTTGCAGCGCGTTGGTCGACAAGCAAACAGCCCATAGGCGAGGCACGGCGGCTGGCCTTCGATGTTTGTGTTCCGCGCTGGGCTTGTGGCTCGAGCAGAACGAAGGCGCCAGATTCTGGCTCGGGGTCATGAACGAGTTGAGAAACCGTGGCACTGACGACATTCTGCCGTCATCGATGGCCTCGCAGAATTCTCGAGGCGATCACAGCCGTGTTTCCGTGCGGCGGTTCAAACCCGCGTCGTCCACCTGCTTATATACTCGCTTGACTTCGTCTCTGGTAATAACTTTAAGGACTTGGAAATATAACACCGTGATAGACGTTATAAGTATAATATGAGTTCAACAGCTTCTATCGCGCGGATGATCGCTAAAGAGCATCGTGATTTCTCCGCAAATATGACAACCCGCCAGCCGCATATTCCCGGGGATTAGGGTCAGGACTCGTTGATCACAGCCAGAAGATGACGGTGGCAGCGAGGGCAATAGCGGAGAGGAAGGCGGTCGGGCATCGATCGTAGCGGGTAGCAACCCGGCGCCAGTCTTTGAGGCG
>NZ_JBZFLF010000007.1:0-194623 GCF_058313455.1 Sphingomonas sp. SP5
GGAAAGAACGGCCGCAGCCGCTCAATCTGCTCGTCCGTCAGCCAAAACAGGTCGCTCATCCCGGTCTCCTCGCGGAGCCTGAATCAGATCGCGACGCTCATATCAATGGGTCCTGACCCTAGGGGCATGCCCCTGAATGGCATCAGCAACACGTTCAGTTATGCCAGCATCGATAGCGCGGGTCTTAAAGGTATGTCGCCACCCATGGTTCGGTTGGACGTTAGGATCAGTTATACCGACCTCCAAACGTATCCAGTCCCGCAACCGCTCGCCAACCTTCTTATAATAACGATTGGCAACACCCGGACGCATTATCCTGCCGCTGTCATAAAAGATTGGCCTATCCCCTACTGATTGAGCCACCCGGATAAACCCTTGCTCAACTAGATGGCTATGTATCGGCACATGGCGGGTTTCACCATTCTTAACAGTTCCTGCATCCGGTGTGATGCAGAGCATCCACATTCCTTCTGATTGTCTTACGTCAATTCCTCTAAGCTGACTTACCTCATTAACCCTCGCACCGGTATAGGCACAAAGCCATGGTATCCATCGCCTTGCCAGGCGGTCAAACTCGTTGCAATATGGATAAGGAATACAAGAAGCCCCTAGTATGGCATTGGCTTCTTCGTGCGTAAAATCACGGTCCCTAGCTTTTACCTTTTTTGGAACCCGCACTTTTACGTTTAGTGCAACATTCTCTGCTATTAGACGCTTCTCTACAGCCCAAGAAAGCGTCGCTTTTAACGCACAGAGGTATTTACCTTTTACAGTTCCGGGGGACCGTTTCTTACCACCGCGACCCGGCTCAATAAGTAATGCATCGCGCCAGCGATCTATGTCTTTCACGGTAAGGCGGACAGCGTCATCATGACCAATAAAGGCCACCAAAGCCGCCAGCATGGCGCGCCATTCCGCAGTCGTAGATGGCTTAATGCCCTGCTCGGCTGCGTATGCCTCGAAGGTCCGCAACAAAGGGACGGAGAGAGGCGTAGAGGGCCTTCCTACTGGCATAAAAGGTTTGATCGGTCCCCGCTCAATCGGCGCTGTAGCGCCTTGGAACGGTCGATCTACAGGCTGCGCCTCCATAGCGTCGTCGAACGCGGCCACAACCATCGGTAGCAAGCGCTTCGCTTCCTGCCGGTCCTTGGTTGCAAGCGACTTAATCCATTCGCGCTTACCGCCAAACTGCGGGCGTAGGGCCACGGGAATAGCCCGACGAAAATAGTAGGTGCCGCCCTCGCGTCGATACAGATGCGTCGTCACGCCTTGCTCCACTACGTTTGTAGCAGACAATCGCGCCAAGCCTAATTTTTCGCATTTTTCCTAAGCCAATCAGAGGCTTAGAGAAGGTGGTGCCGCTTACAGGACTCGAACCTGTGACCCCCGCATTACGAACGAAACGGCTTCCCCGCATTTCTGCGGTTTCCGGGACGTTCTAGCCATCTAGGCGCGGGTAGAAAACGGCAGATTTCCGTCGCGATTTTCGGCTCACACCGGAGCCGCACCGGACTGCTGCCAAGGGCAATCCATCGACATCGACGCCCCTCTGGGGCGGATCGCCACCATGCAGGCGTGCGGCTGCACGCGCTGCTTCTTCGCGGGGTCGCATCGTCGCGACTTCAACGTGCTACGGCTGATCCAGGCGAGCAGGCCGTGATGTTTGAACCGGCGCAAGGCGCGGGTCACGCTCTTCTCGCAGGTGTTAGCGGCGATCGCGATCTTCGCCACCGAGGGAAACCAGCGCCCAGATCCGGCAAAGCATATGAAGCCCAGGAGCGCTTCGTATATCGCGACATCTGCGCGCCTGATGCCGAGGGAATGCTGTTCGAGCGCAGCTTCGACCTTCTCCAGTTCAATCCGGATCATCGCCGGGCGTCCGATCGGACGTTGCTCGGCCGGTAAGGCGTCTAGCTCGGCCGCCTCGGCGCGGAGACGTTGCTGGTCGGACTTCAGCTGTAGCAGCGAAGCATGTGAGCGTGCCACGCCCGGCCGATCGCCTCGAATGTCTGAGCCTGCGGATCCTCGCCGCCGCGCGCCTGGCGAGGATCCTCGCCGCGGTCGAGCTGCTGGCGCGCGAGATCGCGAGCGCTGCGCGCCTGGTCGAGCGACATCTCCGGCCAGCTCCCAAGCGTCAGCAGCTGCTCCTTGCCGCCGATGCGGCAACGCCAGCGGAAGGATCGGAGGCCAGTCGGCGCGATGTAGAGGTGCAGCCCGCCGCCATCGGTGAGCTTGTAGGCGGCCGCACGCGGCCGCGCGGCTTTCACCGCGGCGTTGGTCAGCATAAGATTACCTCAGCGATGTTAGGGCAAGGCGATGTTTGAGGTTATTGCAGTGGAGCCGCGGCGATGGCGTCGAACGCTTGTGAAGGTTCGATGCGTGCGCGCGGTCGACGTGAAAAAGTGCTGCCGGACCTTCGAAGGAGGCGGTCGATACTTCCGTCAGAAATATCGGTTGGTCGTGCCAGTGGGCGCGACGTACACCATATCAGTCAACTTCAAGCAAATACTAGCAGCCGGCGACCGCCTTAGCGTCGACCAGATGAACGTGCGAGGTGCGTTTTAGAAGGATTGGCGGCTGATAACGTTCGACTGAACAGCTGACGTGACTGGCCTTAGGGTAGCAGATACTTGCAAAAAAATTCGCATATAGCAGCTGGCCGATACAGAAGACGCCGCTTATCCACTTCTTGTGGAGGCACTCGGGGAACCTCGGCGAAGATGCCCTTGGCTAATATGGTTGATCGCCGCCGACGGCTATGGAAGCCTACCGCATCGCGCCATCCGCTCGGCTGTGATCCGGCGCCGGTCGGTTGAACGAGTCGACCGGCGCCGTTTGAACGGAAGCACCCTCCCCATTGGACGGCAGCCGCGGAAGCGATTTCGTGCAAGTACCTGAGCGATGTGCTATCTAGCCGTTACCGCACTGCACGTCCTGAGCGATGTGCGGCTGAGAGCCCGCTGCTCCCGCTCTGATGGAGATGCGCGCGATGGATCTCAACTATTTGCTCGGCCGCGAACAGTACGCTTTGTACATGGCGGCAACTTCCCTTTCGTCGAGCGCTCGGATGGCCCACCGGGCGTTTGCGAAAGCCTACGGTGTAATCATCTCGGACAGTGGCTTTCCTCACCGGAACAGCAGCGCTCTACGGCTCCTAGGAACTCCGCAATCATCTGCGACGGAGAGCCAAGCCCGGATTGATGATTGGGAAAGCGAGGGTGGCAGCGTGAGTCCCGAATCGAAAGCGCGTGACAAGCCATCCGTTCAGCAGCACACCAAACATGCTGAGGTGCCACAATCATGAGCATCATCCCTCAAATCGGCCGAGCCCATCTGGACGCGGCTGCAGAAGAAGGCCGCGTTGCCGCCCAAGCACCATCCGCTAGCGAAGATGCTTGCCCGTACCTCGGCAGTGATAGACCGATGACACGCCACGCTTGGTTGCGCGGCTTTCGAGAAGCAGGGAGCGTCCGCTTAAAGCCAGCACCAGGTGACGTCGATTAGGCGGTAAGGAGCGCCAGATCTTCAGTTCAAACGAAACGATGCAACCAGGGTGTGCCTATGGCGGAGGTACCCTCCGCCAGAGCCCCGCTTTTCAGCTGCCTACGCGCCAGCCTGTACCCCTCCTGCGGAGTGGCGGCACCCGTTCTGTCGGTCCCACGAAGGTGATGCGAAGCTTCTTAGAACGCTGACCGACCAAGGCAGGTTAGGGCAGCCGCAACGAAACACCCTATGGAGTTGCACCATCCGGGTGATCCGGTTGCCGTCCAGCGCTGGACACTACCGGGAAGTCAGTATGCTTTGTTTCTTCAATCTCGCCGGGGCGACCTATGACCCTGATGTAGTTGGGATGGAGGTGGAAACGATTGACGAAGCTCGTGTCCAAGCCGCGCGCTTCATGGGCGAACTCATCCGTGACAAGCCGAAGTTGGCATGGGCTGGTGAAGAGATCCGCGTGGAGGTGACTGACGATCGTCAGTTGGTGCTGTTCACGGTTATCGCGTTCGGCGTAGATTCGCCGGCATCGCTGCATGAGCCCTCCGCATTTCGGCCGTCCCGCTGAGCACGACCGCCTCCGGCTGATCCCTTGCCTCATTAAGCGCGATAGCGGCGGAGATGTCCTCCGCCGCGATCACGCATTTCTGCGGCTTTGCGGCGCGCCGATACCCGCTCGATCGCGCCGCGATACCCGCATTCTGCTCGTGCTATGACTCGGAAAACCGCGTCTCAGCGCAGCTGATCGCGGATGATCAGCTCCGTCACCTTCGTGCCGGCGCCGATCGCCTTCGCCGACATGGTCCAGGTAGTGGGTGCCTCCTGGATGTCGAAGGCGGCGAATGTCTCGCGAATGAAGGGCGTGTCGTTGATCGACATGATGAAGCCGCCGGCGATTGCCGCCAGCTGCTCGGCCATGGCGACGTAATCAGCCCGGCCGAACTCAACCCCGTAGCCGGTGGTCTCGTCATAGGGTGGGTCGAGATAAAAGAGCGCGCCGGCGTGATCATAGCGCCGGATGCACTCCCCATAGGGCAGCTGCTCGATCTTGACCGGCTCGAGCCTGCGGCTCAGCAGCTTCAGCTCGCCCCGCAATTTCGCAACATTGAAGCGCGAGCTGGTCGATCGATCGACGCCGAAATGCCGCGACACCACCTTCCCGCCGAATGTCAGCCGCTGGAGGTACGCTTCGCCGCGCTCTGCCGCTCGCGTTCGGCGTCGAGGGAAGCCTTCTTTTCCTTCTCCAGCGCCAGGATCTTGTCCTGCGTGACCTTGCCGACCACCGCGCCATTTTTGATCGCGGCGTTCGTGGACGCCTGGCCTGATCGATCATCGCGAGCGTGGTGCGGCGGATCTTCACCTCCCGCTCCAGCATTTCGATGAGCTGAAGCTTCGGCACCGCAAGCACTTCGCCCTGCGTGGCCTCGATGTGGGCGCGAGCTTGCGCGACGTTGATCATGGTCCCCCCTACTACTCAGGGTCGGGGATATGCTCGAATGGTGGAAGCATCGGCAGCTGTTCATGCGACAAGGGGGGCAGCAGCTCGCCCATCGGTTCGGCCACCGTCACACCAAGGCCGCGGAGGCTCTCCATGATGATATGGCGGCACTGGCTGAGATCCCGCACCCGGAGGCTGCGGGGCGACGCCGGCGTCTTCTCCAGCACGCCTTCGCAGATGAGCTGATCGGTCAGCTGGAGCGCGCGCTGGCGACTGACCTGCAGCGCCTGCGCGATCTCACCCGAACTGGGGCTGAAGCCAGTCCGGATGATCTGTTCGATGATATACGCCAGCGCCTCGTCGCGGCGCCGTGGCGCCACCACCTCGGTATGCACGCCCATTCATGACACCCCCGTCATGGAACATAGGGGGAATCACTTCGTCGCACCAGCAGGCACTGAAGTCGGCTCTCTTGCTCGCTAGTCTCGGATCTGCTGTGTCTTCACCGCCGCATGCGGAAATCGTCGCCGGAGATCTCCTCGACTTCTATCAAGACGTTCGGTCCAGCCGTGGATTGATAGCTGCGCTGAACGACGTCAGCCGCGGCCGAGTGATCGAGGTAGTAAACGCCGCGTGCAGCAGTCGGACTGAACGGCCGAAAACCCATGTGAATAGCGAAAGCTGCCCGCTCCTCGGCCGCTCCCCCTGTCGATCTGATCCGGTAGTACGCCATGCCGCTCGCTAGCACGGCCATGATGGCGGAGATACCCACTGCCATGCATTATCGGCACCCACGGAAAAGCTGGTTATTCTGTTCGTATGGCAGTCGAAGGCCCCCGCTCGATACCCATTCCCCGGGCCTGTCGAAACGTTTTCACAAAACGCCGACATTTCGACCCGATGGTATAAAATGTCATCTGGGAATTAGCGGGGCATATTCAACTTATCGCTGCCAACGCCTCTTCGTGATAAGCGTGCATCTGGCTCATTGCACCATCACTGAGCCTGATTTGATCGCCGTCAACCTCTATCATTTTCTCCATTTGAAGATGCTTTATCCAGCGGTCCCCCACCCTCCGGTTTTTTGAAGTAAGATTGATTGCATTATCGACATACATAACCTGATTGCGCAATCCGGCGATATACATGTGAAGCATCATGTCCCACGCATATTCATCAAAAATATCGGCGGGAAAGTGGCCATACCGAAGCGCTCTTAACGCAACTTGTGACTTAGCGAGATCAAGGCAACCGTCGAAAATGGGCATAATGCGCTCCACAAAGGCCGAGTGGGGTAGAAGCCAACCAGCCTGAGGTGCATGAAGCTTCAGTCGCGGCATAGGCCTACTGCCACAGGGAGGCACGCATGACGAGTCAGTTGGATCACGATCGTTTATTGGCTTGCCTAGATGAAGCACTCGCTACGGCAGAGCGCCTCGATAATACGCTAGTTGCGGCAATGATCGTCGAATGCATCTGCGCAGTTGGCAAAGGGGCATCGCCGCAGGTTAGTACTTACCCGCGAGCCCGGCCGACAAATAACTAAAATGGGAGAATGGCTGCATTGGTCATTTAAGCCCTACGAGGCGCCCTCAGATATATCCTGCGACTCGGGCGGAGATACCCTCCTCCGCGATGTCAGATTTCCCGAGGCTGCAGCGTCGACGATACCCTCATTGGGTGTTTGCAGTACCCGCCCCAATCTAGAATGGCAGGTACGGAAGAAGCTTGCCGAGTTGAGCGACAATTCCGGGAGCGGCACTGACCGTGACGGCTGCTATGACACCACCCTCTTTTGCCACTTTGAACCAATTTAAGATATTTTCGACAGCGCTCTTAGTTGGCGCTTCTTTTGCAGCGGCTACCTGCGCGGTGATCTCAGATGGCACCTTATCGTCGCTAGAGATGACTTTGAGTAGCAACGCCAACTGTTCGCTCGCGATTTGCGGCGCTTGCTGCTGGTACATCAATGAGATGTCGCCAGTCGTGGCGTCCCCTGATCCCGAGAAAGCCCCAGTGGCAGGTCCGTGGAAAGTAAAATTGTTGGTCACACCCGAGTCTCCTAACTTTAGCAGGTCAGCATTCTCACCCAAGATTCGTATACGACCTAGCCTTCCTGCCAATGGGGTTCCCTTAGCTGCTGCTTCAAGGCGCGCTCTAGCAACCGAGCCGGGTGCTTCATTAGCGTAAGCCTGTTCCACAAACTCGACATATCGAACCATTGCTGACGATTGGGCAGCCATATGCTCGAGCAGATAACCACGAACCTTAGGGTCGGGCTCATCCAAAATCCAGGCGACGACGATCTCCTCGACGCCGTCAAAATATGTGTCACGCAGTCCACGTGCCAAACTGGCCCGGGCCTCTGAGTCAGCATCCAAGGACGCTTCCTCGATGAAGTCGTAATTTGCTCGCGCGGCGGCCTTATCAGCGGCAACAAGGCGATAAATATATGCTCGGACATTGTTGGGCTGAGCCATCACATCTGCCAGCGGTATGCGCAAATGCACGAAACCTAGGCTCTTGCTCTCCATGGTCGCCCAAATGGAATATTGAGCCACGACGGCATCAGGATGCGTGTTAAGCTCCCCAATGACAGTGCTGTTCGAGTGTTCAGCGTCGAACATATTTTCGGGAGCACGCTCGACGCCCACCAAAACGCCGGCAAGTCGAAGCTCGGAAATAGAAGCCGTCTCGATGTTGACGCGGTTAGCGACCAGGCTTTGGCGGAGGGATGGCAGCTTTTGGGCCGCCGCCAGCAATGTCGCACCTTCGAGCGGAAGCCCACGCTGTTCAAGCAGCTCGCGTAGCTGATCCTCATCATGGGAAGCCGCAAGCGCTGCCACACCGGCGCCCAGTACGTCAGGGTCGTCGCGGTTCCGCGTTATGGCGTCAAGAATCGCCCCGACTTTATCATTTCGCACGAGGAACGCGGCCGCGTTTAACGCCCAACGGACTACTTTTTTGTCCTCGTCATAAAGCAGGCCGAGAACGATCAGGGTCATTGCGTCGGGCGAGCGCAATCTCTGGCCAAGCCGGTATAACCGACACAAACGCTGCAACGCGTTCTTTTTTGTAGTGGGATCAGGCCCGACGATTTGAAGCTGCAAGTAAGTCGCCTCAAGCGGGTCAATCGCTGCCCGTCCTGATCGCCTCCCTGCTTCGGCCACTTTCCCTCGCCCACCGTTGAGCCTGGTGCAAGACAGCTTGCGACCAGGGATCATAATCTTCGACGTGTTTCGTCGGTACAGCGAGGTCCTGCCACGCCAAGTCGTTTATGGCGAGTCGGCGCGTCAAAGGTTCGAACCATTTCGGGAAATTTAGTCGCACAATTCCGAGCAAGTCCAAGCGCTGGTCCGCGGCAACATAGATCATGCCTTGAAGCTTGGCGTCGCGGGTCAGGTCTTGCCAACTCGGATCAGCTGCGAGGTCAAGATCGATCGCAAGGGTTTCGAGCCCACCGGCAACCAAGCCATGGTCAAGCTGGTCGAATAAGCCTCTGTCGGACCGGATTACGGGAGCGTAAAAGCCAATCGAGCGCCGCTGGTGGAAGCTATCCCGATCCTCTCGATAACGCCCTTGCCTGTATGTCAAAACCTCTGTGTCTCGGACGACCACGACGAACGACCATACCGCAACCTCATCCTCAGACCTGAGGGAGAGGTTGGAGGTATAGTGAAAAGATTCATTCAGTAGGGGCGTGTAAAGAAGCTCAGCAGGCAGCGGCGCACCTTCCTGAAGCTGCGGGGGGAGAGCTTCCTTCCTTACGGTAAGAACCTCTTTCCGTCGTAGCTCTCTCACCCGCCGACGCGCAACGATCGGCGTACGAAACTCCGCCGGGATCGATTCGTCGTGCAAAAATGCTCGGAGAAAAAAACGCCCCGGAGCCGTCCGGAAGAACAAGCCGTTATCGCGGAATTCTACGATATGCTCGCTCAGCCTCGCCTGCAGAGTCTTGTGCTGTGTGGCGCCATGTAAGTGGTACGGCACTAGATCGAACCGATAGGCCTCGCGCAGGATCTCGCGCGGGGTCAGCGGACGCCGAGCCCGTTCAAGAACATTCTGCGCAACACTCAGATAACTATCCACTGCGATCCCAATCGTCACGCCGAGGCCTAGCGCGTGTCTTAGCCCGCTAACCCTATCGGCGCGTGGTGGCCACCGTCAAACACGTTCTGGGCCTCATAAGCGGCTCGGCTTTGGCGTCAGTTATCTTGGGTCCGCGCCCCGCACCCTAGGCAAGACCACCGTCGCAATGTCTTTACGTGGCGGAGATGCCCTCCGCCAGGCGATCCTCTTTGTCAGGGTGGCTACCTGCAATTCGAGCGGTAATACCCGCCGCGTACCCAGAGTACCTCTGGCCGCGGTGAAAAGCGGACGTTAGCTATCTTCAGCACAGTTCGCGGAGACAAGCTTATCGCTTTGCGGGTCGAAATGGACAGTTACCACGTTACAGCCGCCATCGAACGTTAGCGGAAACGCACCGTCATCCGTCAGCCAACGACGCTGTCCGACTGGCAAACCACCCTCGGTCCAAGCGATAAATAGACCTGTCACGCGCCCACTCTTATCGAGCGCGTAGAACCGACCATATCTCGCGATCGGACCGAAGCCCGCTGGGAGTCGGACCTGATGCTCGATTTGATCCATGATCTTTTCGTGCGCCGCAGTGTCGTCAGAGCCGCACGATGTCAGGCACAGAAGAGATAAATAGAGCATCGACCTCATCGGAACGGTTTCTCACACGATTCAGACGCCTGCAACTGGGTGTAAGCAGCACCACACGGCGGAGACACCCTCCGCCGCGGCCTTCCCACGATCGCGCAAATGCGCGGTTTCTTGATCGAAGTTTGATCGAAGTACCCGCGCGATACCCGCGTCAATCGCCGGCGTTGTCGGGAAGCGCTTCCATATTGTCAGGTTCCATCGAATAGATTGGATCATCCTGGTTCGCTGGCATGTCCCTTCCTAGCTGTTCAGCCGTCATGCAATCGACGTTCACGGAAGGTCGGTCCATTGGCTGTCCGGTGTCCTGAGCTTCAGCCTGGGCAGCCAGCATCGCGCGACCTGCGTCGCAAACCTCCCCAAGCGTGCCGCCATTTGACTTCAGGAATTCGTACTTCTTGCGAGCTTTCTCGGCTGGGCCTGAGCACCCGGCAAGCGCCAAAACCGCGATCACAGCTATGCTCAATCGCATCGTCGTCATGTCAGCATCCCCAATCGAAAGCGTCGCCGCCCTCCTCGCGCCAATCCGTGATCAGATCGTCCCGATCGGGCGGCAGGCACAGCTGGCCAGAACCAAACCGGACGCGGATTATTAGCGCCGTCCGACCCGGCTCTTGGAACACCGCGACATATTGCTCGCCGTTGTCCAGCCAGCCACCGACCAGGGCGCAACGTTCCGCCGTCAAATAGCCGAGCTGGATCCCGCGTGCACTGAAAACAGCAACCGCCCGCTTGTCGTGTTTGTTCGTCGGCTCGCGTACCAACTTGATCGGCTCGCCGCGCGCGCACAGCTCCATCTCGAATCGCCGGTGGCTCTTGTCCGCGTTGAGATAATCCAGTCCGACCACGGCAAGGCTCAGCTCGCGCGGCGACGTCAATCGGCGAATCGGTGAGTAGAACATAAGTAGAACATAAGTAGAACAGATAAATGGAGTCTTGGATAAGCCGCAAGCCCCCGACTCCGTCCCGATCATGTACGCCGCCCGATGAAAATAACCCTGGCAACGATGTTCACCTCGTCGGCAAATTCCTCGTCAGGGGGAACTGAGGGGTTGTCCGATAGGATCACGACGCGGTTGCCTTTCATGCGCAAGCGCTTGATCGCTCCGAAATCGCCCACTGTGTATGCCCATAGAGCATCTTGCTCGACGACCCGCCGCTGTGATCGATCCAACAGAACTAAGTCGCCGTCATGGATCGTCGGTGCCATCGAGTCGCCCCGGCCGCTTGCCCATGTCAGCAACGCTGGAGGCGATGACGTAATCGCCTCAATCCAACTGCGCGGGAAGTGCAACATATCCACGTCCACATGCCCATCGGCGAAGGTCATCCCCATGCCGTAGGCCATGTCGATCTGAGGTATCTCAACCAAATCCAGATGCTGCGCGATCACCTGCGGGGTCGGCGCCAGCGGCGCTCCTTCCTCGGGATCGTTGGTCTCACCGTCGAGGTAAGCGGCGGTGGTTCCCAAAGCGCTGGCTATGCGGTGCAGGTGAGCCGATCCATACGCCTTCCCGGATACCAAGTTGTAGATCGACGTCTGAGACAGGCCGACGCGCCGAGCCAGTTCGGATTGCGAGAGGCCCTGCTCATTCATCAGCTTACGAAGGCGGTCGGCGTTCAGCACGTGGAGATTGCTACAACAACGATTGTAAAATGCTCTGGAACTATCCGTGTTGACCTACCTACACGTTTACGTGTAGCAGGTTGTAATGGATTCGCGTTCACCAGCTGAAGCTCTGCGCGCCGCCGTTGATGCGGTTGGTTCACAATCGGCTATGGGGCGGCTGTTGGGCGTCTCGCAGGCCGCGGTATGGCGCTGGCTCGATCGGGCTCACCACCTGCCGGCCGAGCACGTGCTCACTGTCGAAGCAGCTACGGGCATCAGCAAACACGTGTTGCGTCCAGATGTTTACCCGCTCAACATGCCGGCGACCCCGACAGCCTCAACCGACATCGAGGCAGTCCAATGATCTCGACATCGTCTTCCCCCTTCGGCCGCTGGCAGGCCGGCCGATCCACGAGGCACATCCGTGCCGCGGGGCTCCACGCGTGCGGCCGCAACGCGACGCTGCTCTGCGACTGGCGCGTGCCGGGGAAGAAGAGCGGGATGTGCGACGAGCCGATCTGCCGCTGGTGCACTACATCGCCGGCGAAGGATAAAGATCTCTGCCGAGATCATGCAGCAGCCTACGCCAAATGGCTGGCAAGCCGCCCCTCGCAGCAGGCAGGCCGATGATGACGCATGCCCCGTACCCCATACCTCGCTCTGCGCCGTATAACGGTGACGCTTACGAAAGGCGCATGGTCGCGGCTGCAGCCGGTGGTGTGGAAGAACAAGGACGGGGAGGTGACGGTCAGCCGCCCGCGTTCGCCTTCGGCCACCGAGGCGTCGATTGCGCAGGTCATCGCGGTGCTGAACCATGCGGCGAACGCTGAGCCGCCGCGGTCGGACAAGCGTCCGATCTATCGGCCGTTGCCGGCCGCTCAGGTCCAGCGCAAACGCCGGACACGTGTCGGTGTCGAAGAGCTGGCGAAGATGGTCGCCTATGCGGCCGAGCCGGGCAAGCAGCGCGGATCACTCCATGCGTTCCTGATCGGCTCGCTCTGCACGATTGCCCGACCGGGCGCTGTGGTCGACATCAACGTCGCTCCCGATCGGGAGCAATGGTGGCCTGGCGCGCCGACGATCGACCTCAATCCGCAGGGCCGCACCCAGAACAAGAAACACCGCGCCATGGTGCCGGTGCTGCCCCTGCTGGGCACGTGGCTGCAGGCCGAGCTTGACGACTATCTCGCGCTGAAGCCGGAAGCACGGGTCGGACGCGGCTGGCTGGTCAACTATCACGGCCGGCCGGTCCAGGACGTCGATCGGGCCTGGGACACCATGCTGGGGAAGCTGGAGCTGCCCACGGGCCGCGAATGGCGCAGCTACGTCCTCCGGCACAGCATCGCGACCTTGTGCCGCAACCGCGGCGCCGAGCGCTGGGACCTTGAAGGCTTCATGGGTCACCGCGCTGGCAGCCAGACCGAGGTCTACGCAGTCGGCGAGTTTCCGAGCGTGCAACGCGCGCTGCAGTCCATCCTCAACGATATCGAGAAGCTGGCTCCGGGCTCCCTGCACCGGAAACGCACCGGAGCCAGCTCTCCTACCGCGCAGCGACAGGAGGTGAAAATGTCAGGATAACCGCTGGAAAGTCGATGGTGCCGCTTACAGGACTCGAACCTGTGACCCCCGCATTACGAATGCGATGCTCGTGGGGGTCACAGCCCTAATTCCCCTCCTGCCGACGGCTGGATTGCAGGAACGGGGATGGAACATCGGGCAATCTGTGATCCCAGTGCGATCCCGGGATTGCGGTCAGCCGAAGCGCCGCATGATCTCACCGTAGCCCTCGTCCTCATCGAACGACGGCATCTCGCCGCCTAGGTTGAGCCGGATCACCATGCCCATCCACATGTCACCCGCCCCGCCGATCAGCCGGTCGACGATGCCGCTCACCGGCAGGCCGCGATCGATCTTGCTCCCAATCCACCCGCACCTGTCCGCACCGATATAGCCGACCTGGATGTCGCGGGCGCTGATGACCGCAACCGCGCTCGGGTCGAAGGGGTTTGATCGTTCGCGGCAAAGCTCGATCCTCTCGCCCACAACACAACGCTGAATCTCCTCTTGCCGACTGGTACCATCCGCATTCGGATAGGTGACACCCACTACGCGCAGGCAGAAATCCCCGACAGCCATGCAACCTCCGCTTGAGAACAAATGCGGAACATCGTATGACTAGACCGCTAGTCGGCCGGCAAGAGGAATTGATGGTGAACGTTGACCAGGAACAGGACACCGCCCCTCCTATCGCATTCGGAGCGTGGCTGCTGACCCAACGCGGTGGTGGCGGTTTCATTGGAGATCTGGCCAGCGCCGCCGCGCTGGATAGGAGCTTCCTACGGGCTGGCGACGTCGCGGCCGCCCGCAGGTGGCTACCGGGCAGCCGGGCAAGCGGGGACGACTGGGAAGCGCTTGATGACGCCGAAACTGTGTGGCTGGCGGCATGAGGAAGCCTGGGGGAGACAAGCCTGCGATCCTCGCGCTACAGTCGCGGAGTGTCGAAGAATCTAAACCCCGAAAAGGCGCTAATTTTTCGCATCACGCATCGCGCGAATGTGCCTTGGATTATGGCCAACGGATTGCACTGCGCCAATTCGGCCATCAGCGACCCGAGCTTCGTTCCGATCGGGAACGCGGATCTGATCGGCCGGCGAAAGGTGAAAAGCATGCCTCCCCCATACGGCGGTCTGCTCAGCGACTATGTGCCCTTCTATTTTACGCCGTTTTCACCCATGCTGCTCAACATCGTTACTGGCTACAGCGGCGTCACGAAGCAGGCAAAGAGAGATATCGTGATCCTGGTGTCATCGATTTGGAAGCTGCAGGAGCAGGGAGTGCGATTCGTGTTTTCTGATCGGCACGCGTATCTCGCCACCGCCCGCTTTTCAGCGGATCCTGCTGACCTGGCATGGATCGACTGGAACCTTCTGCAAGCGCGGGACTTCAAGCGCGACCCGAATGATCCGGGCAAGATGGAGCGATATGAAGCTGAAGCTCTAGCATACGGCCATGTACCGACCGCCGCGCTCATCGGCGCGTATGCGTATGATGACGCGTCTGCCGCCCAGGTTACCTCGATTGTCGCTCAAGCCGGATCGGCTTTGCGCGTTATCGCGAATTCGAAGATGTTTTTCTGATGCGTTACACCACCGGCAATCTTCTCGACGTCCCAGCTGATGCGCTGGTGAACACCGTCAACACCGTTGGCGTCATGGGCAAAGGTATTGCTCTGATGTTCAAGGAGAAGTTTCCTGAAAACTTCCGGCTTTATCAAGAGGCATGCGCTGCGGACCGCGTTGAAGCGGGCCATCTTATGATCACCGAAAACAGTGATATGTATGGTCCTCGGTGGATCGTAAACTTTCCGACAAAGAAACATTGGCGCCATCCGTCAAAGCTGGAGTGGATCGAGTCGGGCCTCAAGGAACTCCGCCAATTTATCATCGCGAACAAGGTTCGCTCGATTGCTATTCCCCCTCTAGGCGCTGGTAATGGCGGGCTCGAATGGAACGACGTACGTCCTATTATCGCGAGAGAATTAGATAACCTCGATGATGTGGACGTAGTCGTCTTCGAACCGACTTCGAAATATCAAAACGTGGCAAAACGTGCGGGTGTCGAGAAGCTGACGCCCGCACGGGCCTTAATTGCTGAGATGATCAGGCGGTACTGGGTTCTCGGGTTGGAATGCACCCTACTGGAAGTTCAGAAGCTGGCATGGTTCGTAGAGGCGAACATCGTTCGACTTGGTTTGGATGATCCTTTGAAGCTTAACTTCAAGGCTAACCGCTTTGGTCCCTATGCTGACAATCTTCGCCATATGCTCGACTCGCTTGATGGCAGCTACTTGCAGAGTGACAAACGAATTAGCGATGCCACCGCGTTCGACATCATTCGTTTCAACGACAGCAAGCGCCAGCAAGTCGAAGTATATTTCACGTCTCCAGAAGCGAAGCCGTTTCGCGCTGCCCTGCAAGCCACAACCGATCTAATCGACGGTTTCGAATCTCCTCTTGGCATGGAACTGTTGGCGACGATCGACTGGC
Organism: Sphingomonas sp. SP5; assembly: GCF_058313455.1. Classification (NCBI taxonomy): domain Bacteria; kingdom Pseudomonadati; phylum Pseudomonadota; class Alphaproteobacteria; order Sphingomonadales; family Sphingomonadaceae; genus Sphingomonas; species Sphingomonas sp. SP5. The sequence continues at coordinate 15,314 of NZ_JBZFLF010000007.1, forward strand.
TTATTCGGATCGAGCATGTGACACCGACTTTAGAAGGTATCACGGCTGGCATTAAGAAGTGGCCAGGCGGGATCGACGCTGCGAAACGCAAGTCCGCCATATTCGAACCTCGACTGATCGAAATTGCGCTTGATCGCCTGACGACAATGGGTGCGGCCCAGCCGGCATTGGCTTAGCCGCCTATCGCCTTAGCAGTCTGCCGGATGGCGGCGAACTGGGCCAAGACGCCGGGATCGATCTCACCGGCAGGAGCCCGTGCGGTCGTCGCGGATTGCCGCAGCGCGAACGCGGCGGAGGTGGCGGCGTGCACCCTGGGACTGAGATCCGAGGCCGGCACCTTCGCGACCCTGACGAGGAATTCCTGCGCGGACGAGAATACCGACGACAAGCGCTCCTTCCCCGCCTCGATCTTCACGCGCTCGTCCTTCAGTCGGTCCCGCTCGGCCACGACCGCGACCCGAGCTGCCTCGACACGGTCGCGGTGCAACTTGAACTCCGCCCTCGCCGCCGTGACCGCCTCCGCGTCCCGCTGCACCCTCAGACGATCTGCTTCGACTATAGCGGCCTGACGAGCGACCTCCGCTCTCGCGGCCGTGACGGTGGCCTGCCGGTCGCGCAGCGCCTGCTTCGCCTCGGCGAGTTCGCGTTCCTCCTCAGCCTTGGCGAGGGCATGCTGGCGCACCAGCGCGGTATGATCCGCCACGCGACGCGCGAAGTCAGCTTCGGCCGCGTCCATCTGGGCGCGCTGAGCGGCGATCGCCCGCCAGGCGTCGTTCACCTTGGCGGTACCGGCTTCGACGATCGCGCGATCTCGCACGACACCTTCGCGCAGCACGACGAGCTCGCCGCGCTCGGCGTTCACCGCCGCCTCCTTCTCGGCCATGCGCTTCAGGTAGACCGGCACGGGCTCGTGCTTCCGGCCACTGCCCTTCACGCCCCGGACGAGGCCGAACTGCGCCATCGCCGCGCTGTAGGCGTCCTGCACCTCGTCGAAACGACCGGGGCCGGAGATGGTGCGACCCACCAGCTTCCACCGCATGGCGGCCTTGTCGGTGCAGCGCTTGTCCGACTTTACGTCGAGGGGCAGCACGACCAGATGGCAGTGCGGAGTCTTCTCGTCGTCGTGCAGGACCATCGACGCGATGCGGTGCGCGCCGAAGCGCTCCATCGCCCAAGCAACCTGCGCCTTCGTCCAGGCGTCGAGCCGCTCGGCCCGCTCTGCTTCCGTGTCCGCCTCGAAGAACCCCGACGACGCGGTGAGAATCGCCTCATACGCGATCACGCCGTTCTTGCGCATCCGGTCGGGATCGATCTTCACCGCGCGCAGCTTCCGCTTCACGTCGCGCTCGAGGTCGCCAGTGCCGATCAGGTGCTTCGGCGGCGGCGCCCCGGGCATGGCGTGCGCCAGCGGCTTCGTCCGGGCATTGTGGACGTTCGCAGCGCGGACCGCCTGCCACGTTTTGATGGGCCCTTCGTTGCGGAAGGTGATGATCGCGAACATGGGCATGACATCGTCCTCCAAGGTGCGGATGACGAATTGTCTCAAGAGGCCGGAGCGAAAACAATGCCCCCGCCGGGCTGGAAAGCGAAAACATAATCCTTGCGATCGGCAACAAGGTGTGAGCCGGATTATAATCGCGTAGCCTAATAGCGGATTAGAGGAGGGATTAAACTCAACGGTGAAACGAGGGATCACATATCGAGCTGCTGATCCATTTTGATGTTGTGGCTAAGGATGCTGTTCGAGACGTAGGTGTGGGCGTCGGTCACCGTCATCTTGACGATCTGGTGTGCGCCGGGGACCGGCGTTCCGATGTCCCGCATCGCCTGCCATGTGCCGGTGAAGACGAGATGGTCGCCCGTCGCCCGGATCAGCTTGCCGCCCACCGTCGCCTTCCACACGTCGGCGCTGTCGGCGATCTCGATCGCCTCCACCGGGTAGATGCCCCAGCCGCCCGCGACCTCGTCAAGGCGGAGCTCGTGGCGGGTGCGGAGCCGGTCCCCGACCACGATGTCGCCGGCCGGCTTGGTGCTGCCGTCTGCCATCAGGATCGGGGTATCGGTGGTGACGCAGCGCCCACCTGGCGGGGTCGCGCCGCCGCCGCCGGACGGCGGACTGCCAGCGGTCGGGATCACGAAATAGCCGAGATAGTGCCGGCCCGGGTGGTCGGGGCTGGCACGCGCATCGATGTCGTCGGTGAAGAGCAGATACTCCGGTGTAGCACCGAGAAGCGGCTGGCCGTCGGGACCAGTGAACGGCTGTCCATCGGCCCCCGTCAGGACCGCGGCGCCATAGCGACCCGGATCGTCATACCCGATCGCACGGAACTCGCTCGCGCCCAAGCCGCTGCTGATCGACGTGCCGATCACCGCCACGTCGGGATGGCCGTCGGTATAGCGCCTCACGTGATCGCTGATCACGATCGTGCCGTCGGCCGCGGCGGTGATGGTGAGGCCGATCGGGAACGACGTTGCGATTGCCTGCTGCAGGGACCCGCCCGCAGCTTCGTCGATCGCCTGCACGAGCGGGGCCTTCGTCGGATCGTAGATGACCGGCGCGGCGGCTCGGACCGGTTCGCGATCGTCCGCATCCCACCGGTAGATCTCATCCGTCTCGAAGGACAGCGTCATGTTGCAGACGCCACCGGGACCGACCTCCTGCTCCGCGACACGGAAGATCTGTCGAACGAAGCCGAGTGGCGGGAAGGTGAAGGGGACGGGGCTGCCGACCGGATACTTCCATGCGCGGATGTCGAACGGCGCCGTGAAGGACCGGTCATACTGCTTCCGCTGCAGCGCCTGCTTCGCCACGCGCTGCGCCTGACTGGGGGATTCGATGACCGCCAGGTCGAGAGACATCGCCCGCTCGATGCCGGTGTTGTTGGGGATCGAGACGTCGGGATAGGGCAGCAGCTGATAGAGCGAGTTTGGCGAGGCGTCCGTATATTTCCCCCGGACGACGTTCGGCGTACTCTCCATCGATGGATCGGGGTTCCAGGTGAACGGCCCGACCACATCGTCCGCTGTCAGCCCCTCGTCCAGCGCCGCCAGCGCCAGATCGTTGTGCATGATGACGAGCGAGAGACGCCCACCGGTGTCCCGAAGCCGCCCGTTGCATGCGGCGCAGAGGGCATCAAGGATGGTGCGCGGATCGTCTCCCTCCGACAGGACCCCCGCCCCCTTATAGCGCGGCTCGGTGCCGCCTGCGGAACGGCCGACGAGCTCATCGCACTGGTTGGCGGCGACCAGGAAGGATGCGAGATTCAGGCGCTTCGGCGGAAGCCCGCAGCCGGTTGCAAGGCGGCCGTTGATCTTCGTGCCGAGCAGCACGCGCAGGATCAGCAGCGCGAGGTTCTCGCCGATCTCCGCGCCGTCATCGGCCACGTAGCGCCAGGTGGTCGGATCCGTCGCGCGCATCGGACCCGATCCGCCGGCGGTCCCGTCCCGACGCACGTCGTATAGCATCGCCCCCTTACCAATGATTGTGATGCGGCTCGGAATGCCGCTGCTGAACGGGCTTTCCGCCTTCTTCGACAGGCCGGTGGTGCGGAACACCATATGCGCATACGGGCCGAGGATCCGCTCACACATGGTCACCCTGAACTTCGCATCGGTGATCGAGCCGGGCGTATAGGCGAGTTCGTTGAACGGAGACCGGCTGGACCCGCCCGCGCCAATATTCAGGCAGCTCTTCGTCGGAGACTGTTCGCACCGGTCGAATAGCGTCCGGTAATGCCGGAGCGCCGCCAGTTCGTTCGGTGCGATTCCGCCGCGCGCCGCCATCGTCTCGATCAGCGGTCGGCGCTGATAGGCGAAGCCGAGCGTCTGCCCCATCTCGCTGCGCACCGCCGCACGCAGATATTCAACCCGTCCCGCCTGTTCCGGCGTCGGCTGATCGATGTCGTCCTTAATCTTCAGCGTCTTCGGTGACGCTGCCTTGCCCTTGTTCCGCCCGCTCTTCTTGGAAGCCATGAATGCCCGCCCGCTAAGGGCAAGCCGCTCGATCAGGCCGACAATCTAACGCGGTGGTCGAGTCCACGCGAGAGCATCTTCACGCTCAAAGCTTTGCTCGAAACCTCATTGCGGAGAACGGCTAAAATGCGCGGCTTCCACCAAACCTCACAAACCTCACCGTTCATAGATCCACCAAGGGAAGGATGAGTGGTGCCGGGGAAGAGGATAGAGATGACGATTGTATATATATGTATGTTTGTGAGGTTAGCTCTAATTCACCCCTCTAACCCGCAGAAATCCGCCATTTACAAACCTCATTAGCTTTGACGAAGGTTTGCGATGAGGTTGGCGGCGTGACCGGTGCTGTGCTCGCCCTGGCAGGCGGCGATTTCGGATCGCTGGCGTCGGCGCTATGGTCCCCCGGGAATCGGAGGCACCATCATGAAGTTCGTCGTCGTCGTGCGGGAAATCGGTCGGCTGAAGCCCGACTACAGCCTCGAGTTCGAAGCGCCGGTGTTGCCGACGATCGGCAGCTATCTGTCGATACACCGGCCGGACGCCAAGCATGGCCATACCGAGGACCTGATCGTCCGGCACGTCTGGTGGCGGCTGCATCACCCGGTCACCGGCGGCTTCGCGCAGGAGCCGGTCCCGGTCGGGTCACTCGTCGACATCCAAGTCGAGTGCGAGCAAGCCATCGGACCCCATTCGCTGGATCGCTGGCGGGCATCGCTCGAGTCGGCACGCGAGCGGGGCGTCGACGTCGAAGAGTTCAACGTCGCTCGCTTCGCCCTGACCGAGGCCGAGATGAACCGCACTACCGGCGGCGACGCGTGATGGCCGAGATCCGCGCGCTGAACGAACGGGTCATCGAGATCGCGACGCAGGGCGATGCGGCGTGGTTCGAGAAGCACCCGGACAACCGGCTCCGCATGCGCAACGCCGTCGACATGGAATTCAACCGCAATCTGGGGCCGCCGCCGGTGGGCATGACGTGGCGCGCGATCATCGTCGAAGCGCAGCCCGGTGTCCGGATGCGTCAGCCGATCGCGCTGCCGATGGGGGTCAGCAACGACGACATGGACGACCAGCAGCTGCTCGATCTGTTCATGCAGGTCGCGCCGCCCGAAGCGGCGAGGACGCTGGCGACGCTGCGCGGCGCGAAGATCGCCGGCAAGCCTAAGCCCGCCGGGACATGGTAATTCGGTAGCCTAGTAGCGAATTACTTCACCCGAAAAGTTGCGGTTACCCCTTTCAAGCCGGCGCTCGCGACCTTCAGCCTCACGGTTCCAGGACGTTGGGCGGACCGCAGGATCGCCATCGCGAAGCCGTTGTGCAGCGATTTCCTGTTGCCCGAGAAGAGATCGTCGCTCCAGTGATCGCCGTTGTCGAGCGCACTTAGGCTGGCTGGACCGCTCACCTCGAAGGTGACATCGTTGGTCGCCGCGGGAACCACACGTCCCTTGCGGTCGACAGCGTAGACCTTCGCGTATTGCAGGTCCAAGCCGTCCGCCTTCCAGGTCGGGTTTTCCGCGTCGATCTTCAGCGCCACCGCTTCTCCCGTCGTCTCGATCCGGTCACGTGCGACCACCTTGCCTCCGGTTCGTCCGATGGCCGTGATCTCGCCGGCGGCGTATGGCACGTCCTTCCAATAAATCGTGTTGCGCTTCGTCACGTCAGTGGAATTCTTCTGGACGCCGATCGATCTGCCGTTGACGAGCAGTTCGACCTCATCAGCGTTCGTATATGTGTAAACGTTGTAGGTCTTACCGGGCTGGCGGTTCCAGTTTGCGGAAATGACCTTCTGACCCACTAGCACGTCGTTCCACATCTTCGCCTCGCCTTCATTGTCGACGACGCCGATGTGAACCACGGGCTCCTGGCTGAAGATGCTTTTTGCTAGCCAAGCCTGCGGGAACGGTTCCAGCGCGTGGTTGAAGAACGAATAGGCCCAGCCTTTCTTCGGCCAGCCGTCGGACTCTCCCCAGTATTCGATAGCGCCCCAATAGGCCAAGCCGACCATCTTCTCGCGATCCATACCAAAGTACGGGGCGGCGAGCTCGTTGGTAACGGCCTCGCTCTGATAAATGATCATGTCAGGGGCGTGCTTGAGATACTTCTGGTAGTCGACCCAGACGTAATTGAAGCTGGCGACGTCGGTGATGGTCGCTAGTTCTGGCGGGACAATATTCGCTTCGACGTTGAACGCGGGATCAGCTTTGATGATGCCGTTAGCTCGCGCCGGATACATCGCGACCGTCGTCTTGCGCGTGGGATCGTACCGCTTCGCCACCACGTCCATGATGCGGTAAGTGGTTTTGCCCCAGTCACCAGTCGGCCAATTCCAGCGCTGCTCCTGGAACTGGAGCTCGTTGCCGAAGCTCCACATGATCACCGATGGGTGATTGCGGTCGCGCTTGATCCATTCCTTTTCGTTGTCGAACCAGATGTCGTTCCACGGGGTGCTACCCGCCCAGGCGGCGGTGCTCCCCCATTTGTCGTAGAGCTCATCAACGATCAGCAGACCCTTTTCGTCGGCAAGGTCGAGGAACGACTCCGAATAGGGATTATGAGATGTGCGAATATGGTTGAAGCCGAACGCCTTCAGCCGGTCCATCATCCGCGAGATGGAAGTCCTGTAAGCGGCGACGCCGACGGCGCCTAGATCATCGTGGTTTGCCACGCCCTTCAGGAACACCTTTTTACCATTCAACCGCAGGCCGAAATCCTTACCGAACTCCACGGTGCGGATACCGAACCGCTTGCTGAGCCGATCGATGACCTTCCCACCGGAGACCAATTCTACCACGGCCGTATAGAGCGTCGGTGTCTCGATCGACCACAGCTGCGGGGCTGCTACGGCGAGCTTGGGCAGCGGCACTTCGACACTCGGCAGATTGCGCGGACTAGGCACTAGAGCATGGGTCGTGCCGACGAGCTTGCCCTGAGGCGAAAACACCTTGGTGTTGATCTGGACAGCGTCCTGCTGACCCTTCAGCCCGGCTACTTCAACCTGCACATTTACGTCAGCGCTGGTCGTGCCGATCACCGGCGTGGTTACGAAGATGCCGTGCCTCGCGATGGCCACTGGGTTCCGAACTATCAGATGTACATCGCGGAAGAGACCGCCACCTGTATACCAGCGCGAATTGCCGTCTTTGGTCGAGGCACGCACGGCAACGACATTGTCTTCGCCGTATCGGACGACGTTAGACACGTCAGCCTCGAAGCCAAGGTAGCCGTAGCTCGTGCTGCCGACCTTCTTACCGTTTACCCATACCTCACCGGAGAGCATGATCCCCTCGAAATCGAGCAGGACTTGCTTGCCCTTCCAACTGTCATCGACCCTGAAGGTCTTGCGATACCAGCCAACACCGGGAGCCTTGAACCCGCGGTTTCGATTGGCCGACTTGTCCCAAGGCTGTTCGATCTGGAAGTCGTGCGGCAGGTCGAGCTTGCGCCAGCCGCGATCATCGAATGCAGGCTCTCGTGCTCCGACAGTGTCACCCTGCTGGAACGTCCAGCCGAAATCGAGAAGCTGACTGATGCGAGGTTGCTCGGTCGGGTTCGTTCCTTCCGCAGATGTTGGCGTGGAGCATACAAGGGCGAAAGCCGCCGCGAGACCTGTGACGCTTTTCATCTGTATGCTCACTCCCGATCGGCCTTGCCCTTGCTCGTTGTTGTGCGAGAGCGGCATGGGCAAGAGGTGCACGAAATTGCCTGACAAATGCAAGCGATAACGCATTGTGAGACTGAGAGTCAGATATTGAAGATATAAGTTTTGGCGGTTGTAGGGCGTAGGACGGAGCATCTAGCCGTACCGTTGCACCCTACGCAGGTTAGACGGCGATGTAGACCCGCTTGGCACGCCCTCCGCCCTCGCGCGGGATCTCCACCCGGACCACCTGCTCGTTGTCCATCAGGAAGTCGATGGCGTCGGCCAGGCGCTTGCGTCCGCCCATGAACCCCGTCGCGCGGCCGAGTTCCTCATGGCTCATTCCGGCGGCACCGGCGTCCTCTACGATGCGCAGAATCCGCTTCAGCTTCGCCTCTTCCTCGTTGTCCGACACGCTGCGCTTGATCGCGCCCAGGACCGTGTCGACGCTGTGCTCGACGACGTCGAACGCCCATTCCAGATCGCGAACCGTGACCTCCGGCGCCAGCGGGTTGTCGGCGATCGCGCGGATCAGCGCCACCTTGAAGGTGTTCTCGGCGAGGCGACCATAGATCGACGTCTTGGCCGTTCCCTTGTGCTGGCGGCACAGGGTGAGGCCGTAGGACTCGATCTGGAACGACCGCTCGGCCGCCTCGGCATCGGCGAACGGCACCGGGTACGGCCTGGGGGCGATCAACGAACTGTTGCCGCTCGGGAAGGGATCGTGGTTCTCGGCTCCGGAGGCGACCTGCTTGGCGATCTCGACCAGCTGCTCGGGGATCGGCACGTGTGGCCCGCGCACCCGCCGATCCGGGAAGGCGTCCTCGGTATCGAAGATCAGCATGCGCGCAAGGCTGCCGTCCAGGACGTGCGCCGACGACAGCGCGCCCCAGAACACCTGCGGCGTGGTGACGCCGAACAGGCACAGGTTCGGTTGGACGATTGCGACCCGCGGCTTCTCCTTCTGGTTGGCGTAGGCGGTGCCGTGGAACGTGTCCTCGGCCGAGGTGAAGAACTCGGTCAGGTTGTCGATGATCTCGGCCGCGTGCTTCGGGGCCTTCTTGCGATCGGCGACGGCCTGCATCAGGAACCCGATCTCGTCGGTCGGGAAGATCGTCGACGGCTCGCGCTCGAGCGCGGTGATCATTCGCTATGGGTGAGCAGCGGTTGTACATGGTCTCGCTGTTTCGCGGGATCAGGTGCGCCTCGTCGACCAGCACCATGTCGCATTCCTGGATGTCGAATGCGCGGCTGTGGATCGACTGGATGGAGGCGAACAGGATGCGTGCGCCCAGCTCGCGCCGACCCAGTCCGGCCGAGTAGATGCCTGCCGGCGCGTCCGACCACATCCCGATCAGCTCGGCATAGTTCTGCGCCACCAGTTCGGCGACGTGGGTCAGGATGATGATGCGGGCGCCGGGGTCCATGTCGAACACGAGGCGGCACCATTCGGCGATGACGAGGGACTTGCCCGAGCCGGTGGGAAGCACCGCCAGGGGGTTGCCCGTCTCGCGGGTGAAATAGCCGTACAGGTCGGTCAGGGCCTGCTCCTGGTACGGGCGGAGGACGAGGGGCGCGCTCATGCCTCCACCCCGTCGACCCACACCGTGCCGTCCTGCCGGCGATAGCTGACCCGGTCCTGCACGGCGTCGATCTGTTCGAACGGCACGAGGTCAGGGATGAACAGGTGACGATCGCACCCGCGGGCCTGGTCCTCGTTGTCGAGGTCGGTCCGCCACCGCGCGCACGACCAGCCGCCTTCCGGCTCTGGCGTCGAATGCAGGCACGTCCTGCAGTTGCGCTTCGGCCCAGACGATGCGTCGTGGCAAATCTCGCGATAGTCACACCACTTGCAGATCAGGTTCTCGGGACGGCCGGCGCGCTCGGGCGGGCGGGCGGAGAAGATGATGCGTTCGGCTTTCGCCTTCAGCAGCTGCGCCTCGACGGGATCGGCATCGGTTCGCACGGACATCCAGCGCCGACCGCCCGGCGATAGCGCGACCAGATAGTGTCGATCGAGCTGGGCATAATCCATGTAGAGGACCGCCTGGGCATAGTACGTCGGGTTCCACTTCCGCAGGGCGTGCTTCTCTCCGACGTCGGCGATCGCCTTGCGCAGCTCGTCGAGCTTCTTGTCGGCGCAGGCCTTGATCTCGAGGCAGTGCCACGTCTGCGGCGCCTGGATCAGCCCGAGCACGACGCCGTCCATGTGACCGCGAAAGTGTCCGCCGAGATCCTCGAACCCGTACTGGCGGCCATCCTCTCCGACGTCGTGCAGTTCAAGGTCGGGCAGCATGCGGAGCCGCTCGACCGCCAGCGTCTCGGTGCGGTGGCCGTCCTCGAACCGCTTCAGCGTCGCGGCGTCGAATGTCTGGTCCTGCACGTGACGGAAAGAATACCAGAGCTGGCGCGGGCACTCGGCACCAACCGCGCTCATACCCATGTAGGGGCGACCGCGGCGAACCTGGGCCACCTCGAGCGCGCGGTCGGCGGCGTCGAGCGTCGGATCTGGCGGAGGGGGAAGAAGTGCCATCAGACCGCGCCTCGCGCGCGCTGGCCGTCGAGCCAGGCATAGAAGTCCGGCCACTCGGCCTCCGCGTTGCCCTGCTCCCACGCGCGCAGGAACGCGACGTTTTCGAGGCCGCTGTCGGGGCTGTGATGGAGGATCCACGCGATCGCCTGTTCGCCGGTACCGTGATCACCGGGATCACGGGCGGGCGCTGGACGCGCGGCACCGTTCTGGGCCATGCTGTGCATCGCCTCATTTCCTTTCGTCAGGGGTAAGGTGATGCGTGCCGGCGAGTACCAGTCGCCGGCACGCACTTCGGTCAGGCGCGCTTCTTCCAGGGCGCCGAGGGCGTCCCGCCGGCCTGGGCATCACCGCCGCCACCGCCGCTGCCACCGCCGTTGCTGATGGCAGCGCCACCACCCCCACCACCGCCGGCACCCGCCAGCTGCTTGTAGCCGGTGATCCGGTTGGTCATGACGTCCGGCTTGTCGTTGCGCGGCTCGACGTTGACGCGCACCAGCATGCGGCGCAGGTGCAGCTGCTCGCTGTCCTGGCAGACCTGCAGCCCGGCCGCGTGCACGATGGCGCGCAGCGTGCGCTGGGCGATCTCGACCGCCTGCGGGTTCTGGTTCTCCAGGTTGAGACGCTCGGTGATCTTGCGGCCCGCCTGGGGGCCCTCCACGATCTCCATATCCGCCTTCAGGTAGCGGCCGCGGCCGTTGCTGGTCGGCTCCATGCCGGTCGCAACGATGTGCATGACATATTCGCCGGGCGGGATCGGATCGAACGTCGACTCTTCCGCCTGGAACGATGCTCCGAGAGCAACCATAGTACACTTCCTTTCGTCAGGGTTTGGCCGGGAACACGCCCCGCCGGCCGTCGGGATCTCGTGATTATTCGGCTTCGGCCTGGGCGGGCCCGGACATGGCCGCGGTGAAAGCGTCCCAGTCGAGCGGCAGCTCGGGCGGCAGGCCATGGCGGTTCTTGGCGACGAAGGCGGGGCGTTCCTCGGTGTAGAGGACACGCTCGCCGCGTCCCTGGCCGCGGGTGACCTTCTGACCGAAGCCGGTCTCCGCCTTGACGGTGGCGACACGCCAGTTTGCGAACAGGATCATGTCCGCATGTTCCTGAACGAGCTCGGCTGCGCGCTTGTGGAGCTTGATGACGAACCGATCGTAAGGTTCGACCTCCGGGCTGTCGAAACGCTTGATGTCGTGGTGAGCGATCTGGATGATCGCCATTCCCTTGTCGTCGCGCAGCGCATTCAGTGCGTCGAGGTATTCTCGCCAGACCTCGGCCGCCGCGACATAGCCCTTGCCGTAGCCAGGATCCTCGATCGACTTCCAGTTGTTGCGCCGGCACACTTCGGCCCAGATCAGCGGTTCCAGCCAGTCGAGGCTGTCGATGATCAGCGTCTCGCAATCGTGGTCCTCGCTGTAGAGCGCGTGGAACGCTGCCATGAAGTCGGCGAACGTCTTCGCCAGCGGGAAGTGCGGAACACTGAGGGTGCCCAAACCCTCTTCCGTCTGGATGACGACGGGCTTCGGCGCACCGGCGGCGAACGTCGTCTTCCCGACGCCGGCGGTGCCGTAGAGGACGATCCGCGGCGGCTTGAGCGCCGTGGTCGTCTGCAGGGATGCGAGGGATATCGCCATTTCAGTTCTCCTCGACCGCGGCGGTGCCAGCGGTCTCGATGTCGACGCCGGCCTTCGCGAGGCGGTGGACGTCGGCAATGGTTGCGAGTTCGGCGCTGATGCGCGGGGTGGCAAAGTGCCGGATAGCGGCGGCCTTGGTCGGAGCCTCGATCAGGCGCTCGTCCTCACCCTGCTTGACGAGGTAGCAGGCCATCAGACGGACTCCGCGGCCGACAGCTTGATCACCGGCTTGCCCGTCTCGACCGTGCGCGCCGGCAAGAAGACGTCGCTGATGGACGGGGGCCATGCATCGAACTTCCGCTCGCTGACCTTGATCTCGGTCTCGACGTAGTTCGCCGGGTCCTCGCCCCACGACTTGATCTCGTCGACGGCAGTGGCGAGCTTCGCCTGGTCCCACTTCACCTTCTTCGGGATCGTCACCGCGACCTTGACGGTACCAGCGTCGAGGTTGTGGGTGCCGGTGCCGTTCAGGCCGGGGACGAAGCGCGCCGCCAGGGTGGCGTGAAGGACGTTCGCGATCTTGGCCGCGAACGCCGAGTGCTCGACGGTGTCCTGCTGCAGCTTCAACAGGTCAGCCGGCGTCAACTCGGCCAGCCGGGCGGGCGATGCGTCCGGCAGGTCAAAGATGGTCATCACCATGATGGGTGATCCTTTCGTCAGGGGTGCCAGTCGCCGTCAGTGGGAGTGCGTGAGGAGAGGCTGACCGGCGACTTGCAATATCCGTGGAGGCCTCGCGGCTGCTCCCCTCTCCTCTGTCCGATCAGCCGGGCGGGTGGCCCGGCAAGCTGGTGATGGTGACCCGGGCGGTGCCGGCGGCGATGGCGGCGTCCCTGCGCAGGCGGATGTCATCGTTGAACTTGTCGTCGGGCAGACCCTCGATCCGCTTCACCAGCAGATCTTCGATCGCCTTCAGGGTGTTGCCGGCGTCGCGGCGGCGGCCGACGAGGCCGAGGCGAACGTCCAGAGCGAGCGGCGGCGCGAAGGTCGGGCGACCAGCGGCCCTCCAAGCGGTCTCTGCTTCATAGCCCGCGTCCTCGATCCACGCGTTGTATTCGCGCGTTCGGGCGCGCCCGCCCTGCGGCACGTTCTTGAACAGCTTGTTCGCCGAGGGCGGCAGCGTCATGTCGATGACGAGCATGGTCACGCCATGACCTCGCGCGGGTAGAGATCTGGGCGCAGGTCGTAGCGCGACACGCCCGTAGCCTCCTCGACCTTCAGCACGAACTTGTGCGACAGCTGCGCGCCGTCCTTGTTCAGCATCTGCCAGACCGCGCCTTGCGTGCAGCCGCAGATCCGCGCTAGGCCGGTCTGTCCGCCGGCCTGCTCGATTGCAGCAATGAGGGCATCACGTGGAGACAAGTTGCAGCTCGCTATTAACGTTTCATCAGCAAACTGATGGCATAGCCAATAGCTAGATGCAATAGCCAACTGATTGGTTGGCCTCTAGAAGGGTTGCCATGAAGGTCGAACGTCTCCGCGGTCTGATGACCACGCACGATATGAGCCAAGCCGATCTGGCGCGGGCCGTGGGCGCCACGCAAGGCGCCATTCAACAGATCCTCTCCGGGCAAACACAGAAGTCCCGGCTTATTCCCGACATCGCGCGAACGTTCGGCGTCTCCGCCGACTATCTGCTCGGCTACACAGATGACCCCCTCTCATTGCGCGAAGCCAGGAACAGGGGCCTGCCAACAGATACCATCGCGGACGACCGGGTGATCGGCATCCAGGAGGTCGACCTCAGCTACGGCATGGGCGGGGGGACGTTCATCGAGGACTATCCCGAGCACGAGACCGCGTATTTCGATCACCGCTTCGTTCAACGTCTCACACGTGCGCCGTCGACGATGTTGTTCGTGGCCCGCGGCCTCGGCGATTCCATGATGCCGACGTTGCTCGACAACGACATGGTCATGGTCGATCGCAGCCGCACGACCATCGACGTGCAGGATCGAATATGGGCAGTGATGTATGGCGATCTCGGCATGATCAAGCGGATCCGTCGCCTGCCGAACAATCGCCTGGAGATCATGAGCGACAACGTCAGCGTGACGCCGATCGAGGCCGATGCCCAGGAGGTACGGGTAATAGGTCGTGTGATCTGGCATGCGCGTGCAGCGTGATTAACAGTTAGCTATTGACGTTGGCAGTATAGCTTGCCATTATTCCTGCATCGGATGAGCGCAGCTGCGAGGCCGGCCGACTTCGATAAGCAGGATTGCTGGCGCGCATCGCGACGACTGGTACAGCGGCCGAAGCGCCGTCGGCGGATCCTGCACTGACAAAGCAGGAGACGATCATGGGAAACCCGACGCCCACCGGAGCACCGCGCGTGCCGCCGGGCAGGGACAGCCTTGCCGCGGCCTTCGCGCGGCTCACCAGCGAAGATCTGTCCGCCATCGCCACCATCGCGATCGACGAGCTCGACAGGCGGGATCCAGACGTCGACGTCGAAGCCAACGGCGATGAGCTGGATGGCTGCATGTCTGAAGAGGGCTTCCATGATCAGGGGCAGAATTGGCGGGGTGAGCCTGGCTGCCCGATCTCTGATCCCGGCGGCGATCAGCACGAGATGCTGGCGATGCGTCCGGTCTACGGCGACGATCAGTCGCTGGGACCGATCAATGAGCGAGCTGCGCTGCGCGCCCGCTATGACGCGATGGTGGGAGCTCGGGCATGCTGAGCGGCAGCTACCCCTCACCCCCTATGTCGGCCATTCCTGCCGTCTTCCTCGAAGCCTTCTTGGCCGAGCGGGCATTCGACGCCGACGACAGCAACACCCATTCCCTAGACAGCGTAGAGGCTCAGCGCACCTACGCCCTCTATCAGGGCGCAGCAGAGCGTGCCCGGACGTGTGGCGAGCTGCGCGGCCATGACGGCCAAGCCGCGGCCCTCCTCGTCGTCATCAACGAACTGGAGAATGTCTTGGCCGGCGCGCATCGCACCGGCGGCGCGCGTGAGGTCGCGAACAAGTTCGAACCCGGTGAGATCTCCGATCTGACGAAGGTCCTCGACACCCTCAAGCTGTTGCTGGTGTGGCACTTCGAGAACGGCGCCGGCGCGCTGTTGCCCGTCGCTCGGTGGCTCAACCTTGCACCTAAGCGGGTCGCCGCGTGACCGCCGCTGTCTCCGTGTGCGCGGTTCGCGTCCTGCCGGAGCAGCGGTGCAATCGCTGCCGCTATTGGCTGGAAGACATGCGCAGCCGTGATCCGGCGGACGAGAATTGGGGTTTCGGCTCCTGCCGTCGCCGTCCGCCGGTGCTCGTCGAATGCATAGTCAAGCCGCTGATGCCCCAGCTGCGTTACGGACAGCAGGACGATCCGGATATGGACCCGCTCGACCTCGTGTCGGCCACCCGGTTCCCAGCGACGACCGCGCTGGACTGGTGCGGCGACTATCATTCCATAGCCGAAGGTCTCCCGGCATGATGCGGCTCGGCGCCTCCAACCGTGCGGCCGGCAAAGATCCTCCGCGGTTCGGCCTCGTCGGGTGATCTGATGACCACCCCCCCGCCTCGCTCGCCGTATGCCCGCGACCTGCGTATCTGGACGATCCTCGGTCAGCTGCGCGACGAGGTCGTGCGCGAGATCGCGCAGCGGCTGCGCGACGGACAGAATTATGACGAGATCAGCGCCGCGCTCGGCATCGGGAGGGCGACCGGAAGGCGCAAGTGTGCCGAGATCGGCGCGGCGATGGGCATGCCCATTCAGCTCAGCCAGTATGAACTCGACACCGAGGAGATCCTGCGCCGCGTCGACGAAGGCGAGAATGACCACAAGATTGGTGCGGCCCTCGGCCGCTCGGCCGACAACGTAGCCCAGATCCGACGCAAGCAGGGCATCCGGTATTTCACGCAGCTGCGCCTCTCCGATGAGGAGAACGCCGAGATCGAGCGGCGCTTGCTGGCCGGCGAATCGACGCGTGCCGTTGCTGCCGCTGTCGGCTGCGAGCAGGCCGACGTGGGTCGGCGCCTGCGACGCATTGCGCACCTGATCCCAACAGACCTACCGCCATGCGCCTGCGGAAAGCCCCGCAACCATGGTGGGCGCTGCAACATGGCCGTGGATCCACAGGTGATCCGTGAGCGCCTGTTAGCTGGCAAGACGGCGACCGACATCGCGCGCGACTTCGACCGGACGGCTCCCAGCTTCAAGCGCAAGTATGTGCAGCCGGTCATCGACCAGCTGACGTCGGAAGGCCATCTATGCGGGTGCGGACAGGCGTTCGGTCACCAATTCGTCTGTTCCTTCACCATGGCCCGCCAGCGCCGTCAGTTCTCCGAGCAGCAGCGCGCTGACGCCGAGACGTTGGTTCGCGCCGGTTCGTCGGTCGCAAAGGTGAAAGCCGCATTGAACATCCCCACAAGCAGCGCGCAGGTGCTGGTGGGCAATCTGCGCGCCACTATTGCGGCCCAGGGGGGCGAATGTCCGTGTGGCCTCGCTCTTGACCACGCTCAGTCGTGTATCGCTCGGAACGGCACGACGAAGGGAAGGACCGCCTTCAGGTTCACCGTGCCGGCGGCATCGAACATGCCCGTCGACATGGCTCGCAAGGTCTCGAAGCTGGCGCGTGAGGGATGGCCGATCAGCGTGATCGTTGCCAGGACCGGCGCGACCACGTGGCGCGTCACCGAGATGGTCGACGATCTCAAGGCCGCGGACCTGCTGCCGGCGAAGTGCGCTGGATGCGAGCTGCCGCGTGGGCACAAGGCGCCATGCCCCAAGCCGCGGCTATGCAAGTGCGGTCGCCCCCGCAACCACCGGGGAGAGTGCCGCCGTACCGATGGCCGCAAGAACATCCCGGAGACCAAGCTCGACGCCGATCAGCTCGCCGACCTGAAGCAGAGGTATCGCGCGCGGCAGAGCATGCGCAGCATCAGCCGAGCGACCGGCATCTCGTTTTCGGTCGTGCAGCGAACGATCAACCGTCTCCGGGCGAGAGCTACCTACAAGCCGGCGCCTTGCCCGTGCGGCCGGCCCGCGTGGCACGGGGGAAGCTGCTGGGCGACGAAGAACGGCGTCGTCGGCAAACGCCACCTCGCGCGGATTGAGGCCGGCATTCGGGCCGGCCGGACCAGCCATGCCATGGCAGATCAGCTCAAGCTGAGCGTGATGACGGTCCTGAAGCACTCGATACCAATTCGGGAGCGGTTGTTCGCCGAAGGCCTCACCTGTGCCTGCGGTCGGCCTCTGAATCACAATTTCTGGTGTTCGGCGCGCTGGGATGCGCACGACATGCCGCGCGGCCGGCGACCCTTTCCCGAGCCGCAGGAGACGCAGGCCGTAGAGGCGCTGCTGCGCGGCGACCTCGTGGCGGATATCGCCCGCGCGGTCGGTGTCGGGACGGTCAGCATCTGGCGCCTGCGGCTCACCCTCAGCGACGATCAGCGCCGTCAGCGCGCACGCATGATGCGCGATCGGCTCGCGCTGAAGGGCGATGGCGAAGCTGAGCGGCTGATGCAGCGGGTCCGTGCGGCGGTGCCTAGGAACCTCGTGAGCGAATTCGTAGACCATGCCGGGCGCACCCAGACCGACACCGGCCTGCGCGACGACGTCGTCATGGAAATCTACCTGGCAGTGATGGAAGGCCGGATAGAGGCGGAGCAGATCAAGAGCGCTGTGAGAAGTTTCGTAGCCAAGGGGCGCGCGCAGTGGCAGCCCGCCTACGGGCCAAAGAGCCTAGACGCGAAGCTGCGGGACGATGGCACCAGAACGTTGGGCGACATGGTCAGCGACAGCACGACGGCAGGCTTCATCGACGCCATCGAGATTGGGGGCGAGCGATGACCGCCGTCCTCGCCCCGATCCGGGACAAGATGGAACGTGCCTTGCGGAACGGCGAGCGGCTACACCTCGAAGCCGACCAGGTCCGCGCCTTGGTGCGGACGCCCCTGTGGGCCTTGCTGGCCGAACTGACCGCGAAGGAACTTGCAGACCTATGGGAAAACGAACAGCCCGCGCCGGCCCCGACGCCGGCAACGACAACACCACCCGCGTCCAGCTCGGCGACTTCTGGCTCTACTACCGGACCGAACGCGACGACTGGTGCATCACCTGGTACGACGACGCCGGAGGCGGAGCAGGCCGTCGCACTCGCCGCAAGTCGACTGGCATCGGAGGCGGTGACGCAGCTCACCCGCCGAAGGCGGCACAGGACGCCCTCGCCGAGCACTACCTAGCCGCCCAGGCACCGGTCCTGCAGCCGATCGCCGCTGTCTATGTCGAGAAGCTGATGGCCGACTGGCTGCTGAAGCACGCCGAGGCGAAGCTGGCCGACCCGGTCCGCTATGCCAATGGCGTCGCGCACTGGCAGGCGTTCTTCATCGATGAGCGGAAAGCCGGTCGCCTGACGGGACCGCCCACTGTGGCCGACATCAACTCGGACCTCGTCGAGCGCTTCCACCGGTGGCGGGCGGCGCAGGGCGTCGGAGGGCACACGATCGCGCGCGACACCGCGGCGCTGCGCCAGCCGCTCAACTGGGCATGGAAGAAGTCCATGATCCCGTCGGCGCCGTTCATCCCCGATCCGGAGAACAAGGCACCCCCGCGAGACCTGATCTATTCGCTCGAACAGATCGCTGCCTTCTTGGAGGCGGCATGGGCCATGGAGGAGCGGCAGCACCTGCACCTGTTCGCCATGATCATGCTGTCGACGAACGGGCGGGTCGAGGCCGTGCTCGAGCTGGAGGATCATCAGATCCATGGCAGCCTGATCTACTTCAACGCTCCCGGCCGGAAGCAGACGAAGAAGCGGCGTTCAATCGTGCCGGTCTGTCCGACGCTGGCACCGTGGCTGAAGGACGCCAGCGGGCGCGTGATCCAGTGGCAGAAGCGGTTCGTCGATCGGGCGACGGGCGGCTCACGGTTCGAGCGGTTCCCGGTCGACAGCATCAAAACCGCCTACGAGAAGACGCTGATCGCGGCCGGCATCACCGCGCACGCGATCGACGACGACGGCAAGGCGATCTGGCTTCCGCCCCGCGGTCGCCTTGGAGAGACGTCGATGCGCCCGAAGCTCGTCGGGCTGGGATCGCCAAACACGCTGCGCCACACCGCGACGACGCAGATGCACGCCCGCGGCGTCCCGGAAGCGCAGATCGAGACGGCGGCCGGGCATGCCGGCGAGACTACGAATAAGCGCCACTACCGGCACCTGCGGCCGGAATACCTGCAAGCCTATATCGATGGCGTGGAATCGCTGTGGGAGGACATCGGCAAGCTGACGACCGTCCATCTGCGATCCCAGCGTGATCCCAAGATCGTTGATCTGGGCGCGCGTCGCTTCGGGCGCTAACCCGAAAAGCGCAGTTTTCTGCCGATTTTAAGGTGGTGCCGCTTACAGGACTCGAACCTGTGACCCCCGCATTACGAATGCGATGCTCTACCAGCTGAGCTAAAGCGGCACGGGGCGCATGGCGTTGCCGCCGGTGCGTGGGGTGCGCCTAACAGGTCAATGCGGGGCTGACAAGCGTCGCGTTTGCGGGATGCGGCTTTACGTCCCGTTTACCACAGGCCGTGCACAAGCATGCCGAACCGGGGTGCACGACCCGGCACTTGAAGGGTTTTGGCATGGATAGCGCGCACGGCTTCGGAGACGAGCGACTGGATCTCGGCGGCGACGGGCTCGACGTGGAGTTCGAGGCGGCGACGGATGCGCTCGACGAGAGCGGCGTCGACGATGCGATGTTCGACCTCGGCGGCGACGAGCGCCGCATGCATGTGCGCGCCTACAATCATTGGGTGTCGCTGCTGAAGGGCCGCGCCTATCCGGGCATCGACGACCTGGATCCCGCCAATATCGCCGATTTCGGGCCGCACAGCGTGCTGCTCGACTTCAGCGAGGGCGTCGAGGATCCGACCATCGCCTATCTCGGCCGCAGCCTGCGCGAGGAATGCGGGCTGGAACAGACGATCGTGCGAATCGCCGACGTGCCCGGCCGGTCGCTGCTGTCGCGGCTGACCGACCATTATCTGCAGATCATCGCGAATCGCGCACCGATCGGGTTCGAGGCGGAATTCGTCGGCACGCGCGGTCGCACCACGCTGTATCGCGGCATCCTGATGCCCTTCTCGTCCGACGGCGAGACGATCGACTTCATCTATGGCGTCATCAACTGGAAGGAGATGGTCGACGCCGCCTTGCAGGCGACGCTGGACGCCGAGCTCGACGCCGCCGTGCGCGCCGCGCCCAAGCCGCCCGCCGACGCGCCCGTCTGGGCGGACGGCCCGGT
Organism: Sphingomonas sp. SP5; assembly: GCF_058313455.1. Taxonomy (NCBI): domain Bacteria; kingdom Pseudomonadati; phylum Pseudomonadota; class Alphaproteobacteria; order Sphingomonadales; family Sphingomonadaceae; genus Sphingomonas; species Sphingomonas sp. SP5. The sequence goes on from NZ_JBZFLF010000007.1 coordinate 35,317, forward strand.
CTGGGCGGATGGCCCGAGCGGCGGGTTCGAGGCGTCGGAGGAGCCCTATCAGCCGGCGCTCACTGGATCGCTCGGAGACCGGCTGATGATGGCGCGCGAAAGCGCCGCCGCCGTCCGCGCCGCCGACACCCGCGGCCGCTCCGCGCTCTACCGCGCCCTCGGCCGTGCCCACGATTTCGCGCTCGCCTGCGCCGAGGATGGCGACGGCTTCGCCGAGCTGCTCGCCACGGCGGGCATGAAGGTGCAGCCGCGCGCGCCGCTGACGCCGATCGTCAAGCTGGTCTTCGGCGCGGATTACGACAAGACGCGCCTGGCCGAATATGCCGCCGTGCTCGCGCATGCGCAGCGCCAGGGCATCGCCGTCGGCCGCCTCGCCGCCTTCCTCGAACAGGCAGAGGGCGGGATCAAGGCGGTGGTCGCGGCCGAGCGCGCCGCCAAGCGCCCCGCCAAGCGTCCTGACGTGTTCGACCGCGCCGCGGCCGAACTGCGCACGCTGCCGACACTGGGTAGCGTCGCGATCGGTGCCGGCGACGACGAATTCGTCGTGCTGCTCGCTCGCGCGGGCGAAGCCGGCAATGTCGAGGTCATCAAGCGCGTCGAGGGCAAGGGGCTGGTGGAAAGCATCCTGCGCAAAAGCGCCGCCTGACGGACGGCATGGCGTGAGTATCGCGACCGCTACCCGGCCGATGCCCTGGTTAGATTGTTACCCGATTACGCAATTATTGCATTGCAGCAAGGGTTGAGGTCCGCCAGCGGCAGGCGCATAGGCGGCGGATGGCCGACCAGAACCAGAGCATGGCCGAGGCGCTTGCCGCCCGGCTGACCAAGGGCGCGCTACCGGGAGAGCTGACGGGCTTCGGGGATGTCGAACGCGCCGCCGCCGCCGCGTTCGTCGCGCAGACCGCGGCGCTGCGCGAGCCCGGCAGGGCGGCGATCGCGCTGGAGCCGATTGCCTCCGACGACGTGCGCCGGCGGATGCGGTTGGCGATCGTCAACGACGACATGCCCTTCCTGGTCGATTCGATCGCGGCAGCGATCGGTGAGCAGGACCTCGACATCGACCGGCTGATCCACCCGGTGGTGCGCGTCACCCGCGCCGGCGATGGCGCGCTGGTCGACATCGGCGGCGCGGGCAGCCCCGAATCGATGATCTACATCGAGCTGGAGCGTGCCGACGCCCGCGACCGGCGCGGGCTGATCGAGGATCTGCACGCGGTGCTCGCCGATGTGCGTGCCGCCGTCACCGACTGGCCGCTGCTCCAGCGCGCGATGGCGCGCGACGAGGCGGCGCTGCCGCAGGGCGAGGGTGCCGCCCTGCTGCAATGGTTCCTCGACGGGCAATTCACGCTGCTCGGCCATCAGGTGTGGCGGCGCGACGGCAGCGCCGGCGAGGCGCTGGGCATCGCCCGCAACCCGCACGACACCCCGGTTCTCGCCGAGGCGAGCCGGGCGCTCGCCATCCGCTGGTTCGAAGCGGGCAACGATGCGCCGCTGCTGCTCAAATCCAGCCTGATCTCCACCGTGCACCGCGCGGTGCCGCTCGATCTCGTGATCGTACCTATCATCGAGGGCGGTGAGGTGACCGGCCTGTCGATCCACGCCGGCCTGTGGACCAGCGCCGCGCTGAGCGCCCGCCCGCGGGACATCCCGGTGCTGCGCGCGCGCCTGTCGGCGCTGGAGGCGAAGTTCGGCTTCGATCCCAAGGGGCATACCGGCAAGGCGCTGGCCCATGCGCTGACCGCCCTGCCCCACGACCTCGTCGTCGCCTTCCCCGCGCCCGCGCTGGAAGAGGTGGTGCTGACCGCGATGAGCCTCGCCGACCGGCCGCGCCCCGCGCTGGTGCTGGTGCAATCGGCACTGGGGCGGCATCTGTTCGCCTTTGCCTGGCTGCCGCGCGACGACCTCACCACCGCGCGCCGGGTGCAGATCGCGCAGATGCTGACCGAGGCATCGAACGGCAGCGTGCTCAACTGGTCGATCAGCCTCGACGACGGCGTCGTCGCCCTGCTGCGCTATACGATCGATCTGCGGGGCGCCGGCCGCATGCCGGAAACGGAGCCGCTCGCCGAGCGGCTGCGCCGCATGGTGCGCGGCTGGACCTCCGACGTCGAGGCGGCGCTCGCCGAACAGGTGCCCGCCGCCCGCGCCGCACGGCTGGCGCTGCGCTGGGCGCAGGCGTTTCCGCCCAATTACCGCAACGTCAGCTCGCCTGCCGAGGCCGCGCAGGACATCCTGCGGCTTGCCGGGCTGGAGGATGCCGAGGCGCGCTCCGTGCGCATCTTCCCGGTGGTGGCGGGCGAGGACCGGCAGCTCAAGATCTACAAGTCGAATGGCGCGCTGGCGCTGTCCGACGCGGTGCCGGTGCTGGAGAATTTCGGGTTCCGCGTGATCGGCGAACTGCCGACCCGCCTGCGCGAGGACGGCAACAGCTTCGTCCATGATTTCGTCGTGGAAACCGACGCGGGCGCCGACCAGGACCCCGCCGTGCTGGAGGGCGCGATCGCCGCGGCGCTGGAAGGCAAGGCGGAGAATGACGCCTTCAACCGGCTGATCGTCGATGTCGGCCTGACGCCGCAATCGGTGGTGCTGCTGCGCGCCTGGTTCCGCTACCTGCGGCAGGCGGGGCTGCCCTATGGGCTGACCACGGTGGTCGATGCGCTGCGCCGCGCACCCAAGCTGACGCGGGCGCTGATCGCGCGCTTCGCGGCGGCGCACGATCCGGCGCATCCGGGCGACGTGCAGGCGGCGGACGCGACGATCGCGCAGGGCCTCGACGCCGTGTCGGCGATCGACGACGATCGCATCCTGCGCGCCTATCGCGACCTGATCGCCGCCTGCCTGCGCACCAACGCCTATGCGCCCGCCGCGGCGGAGGCGCTCGCCTTCAAGCTCGATAGCCACCTGATCCCCGGCCTGCCCGCGCCGGTGCCGTGGCGCGAGATCTGGGTCTATTCCCCCCGTGTCGAGGGCATCCACCTGCGCGCCGGCCCGGTCGCGCGCGGGGGCCTGCGCTGGTCGGACCGGCGCGACGATTTCCGCACGGAGATCCTCGGCCTGATGAAGGCGCAGCGGGTCAAGAACGCGGTGATCGTGCCGACCGGCGCCAAGGGCGGCTTCTATCCCAAGCAGCTCCCCTCACCCGCCGCCGACCGGGACGCCTGGCTGGCGGAGGGGACGGAGAGCTACCGCATCTTCATCCGGTCGCTGCTGTCGATCACCGACAATATCGTCGACGGCGCGGTGGTGCACCCGAAGGGCGTCGCCGTGCTCGACGGCCAGGACCCCTATTTCGTCGTCGCCGCCGACAAGGGCACCGCGACGTTCAGCGACGTCGCCAACGCGCTGGCGCTGGAGCGCGACTTCTGGCTGGGCGATGCCTTCGCCTCCGGCGGCAGCCAGGGCTACGACCACAAGGCGATGGGCATCACCGCCAAGGGCGCCTGGGTGTCGGTGCAGCGCCACTTCGCCGAGCGCGGCGTCGACGTGCAGACGCAGCCGATCCGCGTCGTCGGCTGCGGCGACATGTCGGGCGACGTGTTCGGCAACGGCATGCTGCTCAGCCGCACGCTCAAGATCGTCGCCGCCTTCGACCATCGCCATATCTTCATCGATCCCGATCCCGATCCGGCGGTGAGCTGGGCGGAGCGCGCACGCATGTTCGCCCTGCCCCGCTCCAGCTGGGCGGATTACGATGCGGGCCTCATCAGCGCCGGTGGCGGCGTCTGGGCGCGCAGCGAAAAGGTCATTCGCCTGTCGCCGCAAGCGCAGGCGGCGCTGGGGCTGACCAGCGATGCGATGGACCCCGCCTCGCTCATCTCGGCGATCCTCAAGGCGCCGGCCGACCTCCTCTGGTTCGGCGGCATCGGCACCTATGTGAAGGCTGCGGCGGAGAACAACGTCGCGGTCGGCGATCCGGCCAACGACCGCCTGCGCGTCAATGCCGAGGACCTGCGCGTCATCGCGATCGGCGAAGGCGCCAACCTGGGCGTGACCCAGGCCGCGCGTATCGCCTTCTCGGGCCGCGGCGGGCGGATCAACACCGACTTCATCGACAATTCGGCCGGCGTCGATTGTTCGGACAATGAGGTGAACATCAAGATCGCGCTGAACCGCGAGATGAACGAGGGCCGGATCGGCTTCGAGGAACGCAACACGCTGCTCGCCAGCATGACCGACGACGTGGCGCATCTGGTGCTGGAGGACAATCGCCTGCAGACGCTCGCGCTGTCGATCGCCGAGGCGGACGGCGCGGCGGCGATCCCGAGCTACGTCCGGGTCATCGAGATCTTCGAAGGCGCCGGGCGGCTCGATCGCGCGGTGGAGGGCTTGGCCGGCAACGAGGATCTGCTGCGCCGCGGGCAGGAGGGCCACGGCCTCACCCGTCCGGAGCTGGCGGTGCTGCTGGCGACCGCGAAGCTCGCCTTGCAGGACGGCATCGAACAGGCGCCGCTCGCCCTCGCCCCCGAACTGGCGCCGGACCTCCACGCCGCCTTCCCGCCGGCGATGCGGCGCGACTATGCCGCGGCGATCGACGCGCACCGGCTGCGTGGCGAGATCGTCGCGACCAAGCTCTCCAACCGCATCGTCAACCGGCTGGGCGTGCTGATCCCGTTCGAACTCGCCGAGGAAGAGGGCGCGGCGGTCGCCGACATCGCGGCGATGTTCGTCGTTGCCGAGCGCGTGTTCGGGCTGGATGCGCTGTGGGCGGAGATCGAACAGGCCGCGATCGGCGAAGGCGCGCGCATCTCGCTGTTCAACGAGGTGGCGGTGGCGACGCGCTCGCATGTCGCCGACCTGCTGCGCGCCAACGCTCCCGGCACCCTGCCCGCCGCGGTGATCGCGCGGCTGGGCAAGGGGATCGCCGCGCTCGAACGGCAGACCGATTCGCTGCTGCTCGAAGAGGCGAGCGCGCAGAGCGCCCGTATCGCCGCCGAGCTGGAGGCGGCGGGCGCGCCGGCCGATCTGGCGCGGCGGGTGGTGCGATTGTTCGACATGGACGGTGTGGTCGGCCTCGCCGCGCTCGGCGAGCAGCTGCGTCTCGACGAGATCGAGCTGACGCGCGCCTTCACCCATCTCGGCCAGGCGCTGGGCCTCGACTGGGCGCAGGCGAGCGCGGCGCGGATCGTGTCGAGCGATCCGTGGGAGCGGCTGTTGCTCGCCGGCCTCGCGCGTGATTTCCAGCAGCAGCGGCTGGAATTCCTCGCGCGCAGCGGCGGCAGCGACCCGCGCGGCGCGGTGAGCGACTGGCTGGCGGCCAACGGCCCGCGCGTCGCCCAGTTCAAGGCGGTGATCGACCGCGCCCGCCACGTCGCGCAACCCAATGCGGCGATGCTGGCGCAGATCGCGGGCCAAGCACGGGTGCTGCTGGGCCGCTGAATTCCTCCCCCGCCAGGGGGAGGTGGCACCGCGGAGCGGTAACGGAGGGGGAGGCAAGCGATACGCCCCAGGGCAGAGGACGCCGCTTACCGCCCCCTCCACCATTCGGCTGACGCCGAACGATCCCCCCGCTGGCGTAGGGCTATTGCATATGGGCTGTCCGATCCGGGGTGGTGTTCTGCGATCCTCCGTCATGCCGGACTTGTTCCGGCATCCACCGTGCCGCACACCAATACGCTATTGATTTTGCGGCACGGTGGACCCCGGAACAAGTCCGGGGTGACGAATGGTAGGATGGCATCCCCCTTCACCCGAGCCCGGCAGCCGTCCCGGCCATATGTGATAGCCCTCCCCTCGGGCGAGGGAGGGATTTACCGCCCGACCCGCGCACGCCATTCCCGTGCGCGCCACCACATGATGCCGCCGGTCACCGCCAGCGCGGCGGGCAGCAGGCCGCCGAGGAAGATCACCAGCTGCCAGACGATCCCCATCCCCTCGCCGTCATGGATGCGGCGCATCAGCAGCTGCGATCCGCCCGGCGCGCGTGACGCCGCGGCGACCGCGATGCCGCCGTCGTCGGCGACCTTGACGACGCGGCCGCCGGCGAAGGTCACCGTCCAGTCGGGGCTGCGCGTCGTCGGCCAGGCGATGCTGGCGAGCCGGCCGCGGCGAACCTCTGCCGCGCGCGCCATGACGCTGGCGAGCGGTTGCGCGGGCGCCTCCATCGGCGGTGCGCGCATCGCCCGGGCGCCGCCCGGCCCGCCCCGCGCACCCCCGCCGAACACGCCCGGAAAGCTGATCCACACCCCGGTCAGCGCCAGCACGAACAGCGGCAGCGCGATCCAGAAGCCCAGCATGTGATGCAGGTTGGTGTCGGTGTTGCGATGGCGGCGCCAGCGCAGCCCCTTCACCCAGCTGCCGACGCTCGGCCACCACAGCCACAGCCCCGACACGCTCGACACCAGCAGCGCGACGCCGATCCAGCCGACGATCTGCCGGCCGATCCCCGGCACCTGCAAACTGCCGTGGAGGACGTGGAGGAAGCGCACGAGGCCCCGGTCGCTGCGCGCCACGTCCAGCACGCGCGCGGTCGGCGGATCGAGGTAGACCGTGCGGCGCAGCCGCGGGCCGCCCCCTGCCGGTACGGCGGCGACGATCACCGGCCCGTCACCGTCCGGCACGGTCAGCTGCGCGATCCGGTCGCCCGGCGTCAGCACCCGGCGCGCCGCGTCGACATAGGCATCGGGCGCCAGCACCGCCGTGCCGCTCACCGCATAGCGCCCCGCGTTGACCATCCGGTCGAGCCCGTCGTGCCACACCAGGGCGGCGCCCGACAGCGACAGCGGCACGATCAGCAGGCCGAGGATCAGGCCGATCCATTTGTGGACCTGGAACCACTTGCGCCGCCACGCCACCCTGGTCATCGCTTCAGCTCCCGATCGTCGGCGGCGGCGTGGCATGCGGGTCGGGCAGGGTCAATCGCGGCGGCGAACAGCCAGGTGCGGATCGCGCTCGCCAGATTGGGGGGATCGGCGGCGGCGATGCGCGCCACGTCGATCTCGGCGACCAGCGCCGACAGCGGCAGCGCCTGCGCCGCCGCGGCAGCCTCCAGCGCCTGCCAGAACACGGGTTCGAGGCTGATCGAGGTCTGGTGCCCGGCGATGGTGATCGAGCGTTTCACCGGCCCGGCGAAGCCGCAGGCCGGTGCCGAGACCCGCGGATCAGGCATCGGCCCAGCGGCGCAGCAGGTTGTGGTAGATGCCGGTCAGCTTGACCACGGTGGCATCGCCCTGCCCCTGCGTCGCCGCGACCGCCTGCACCGCCTGGTCCAGTTCGAACAGCGTCCGCCGCTCGCCGTCGTCCCGCACCATGGATTGCAGCCACAGGAACGAGGCGGTGCGGGTGCCGCGCGTCACCGGCGTCACCCGGTGCAGGCTGGAGGCGGGGTAGAGCACGCAATGACCGGCGGGCAGCTTGACCGCCTGCGTCCCGAACTGGTCCTCGATCACCAGCTCGCCGCCGTCGTAGCTGGCGGGATCGTCGAGGAACAGCGTCGCCGACAGGTCCGACCGGATGCGGAAATCGCTGCCGCGCTGGATGCGGATCGCATTGTCGACGTGCAGTCCGAAATCCTGCCCGCCGGCATAGCGGTTGAACAGCGGCGGAAACACCTTGAGCGGCAGCGCCGCGGCGAAGAACAGCGGCGAGCGGCCGAGCGCGTCGAGCACCATCGCGCTCGCCGCCCGCGCCGCCTCCGATGCTTCCGGCAATTGCAGGTTGCGCTTGGCGAGCGCCGCCTGCGGGCCGGAGGTGACGTTGCCGTCCACCCACTCGGCGGCATCGATCACGCCGCGCACCCGCGCGACCCCCTCGGCATCCAGAACGTCGGGGATCGCGATCAGCATGGGCCCGTCCTAGCGCCCTCAGAAGCTGTAGAACAGGCTCAACACCGCCGAACGCGCTTCGCCCGGTGCCGCCCAGCCGTTGTTGCGGATGCTGGTGAAGTATTTTTCGTTGGTGAAGTTCTGCACGTTGACCTGCGCGGTCAGGCCGCCGGCGAAGCTGTAGGCCAGATAGGCGCGGTGGATCAGGTAATCGTCCGAGCGATATTGCGTCGGCGCGGCAAGGCTTGCCGCGTTGAGCGCGAAGCTGCCCTGATAGGTCAGGCCATAGCCGACCTCCAGGCCGAACGGCAGCTTGTAGGTAGTGAACAGGCTGCCCGAATGCTCCGGCGTCTGGACGAAATAGCTGTTGCGCTGCGGATCGGGCACCGCCGCGGAATTGCCGCAGGCCGCGCTGGGATTGGCGAGGCAGCGGTCCGACACGGATTGCAGGATCTTGCCGTCGAGATAGGTGTAATTGGCAAAGATCGTCCAGGCGCGCGTGATGTTGCCCGACGCGCCCAGCGCGATGCCGTCGACGCGGGCGCGCCCGTCCAGCGCCTGGGTCGCGGTCGGCAGCGCGGGATCGTTGGAGGCGACGCGGAAGTTGGTGCGCTCGTTGCGGAACACCGCGGCGGTCAGTTCAAGCCGGCGGCCGAACAGCCCGGCCTTCACCCCCGCCTCATAGTTCCTGGCGGTTTCCGGCGCGACCTGGCACGGGTCGGTCACGACGAGGGTGCCACCGATCGTCTGGGTCGCCAGCGCACCGCAGCCCAGCCGCACCGTCGCCGACGACGGCGTCTTGGCATTGCCATAGCCCGCATAGACGCTGACGTTCTGCACCGGGTGGAACACCGCGCCGATGCGATAGGAGAACAGCCGCTCGTTGCTGGTCTGCGGACGCTGCTGCAGCGCGGTCAGGGCCGTCGATCCCGGCGGCACCACCGCGAGCGGCAGGCCGCGGAAGCTCGCCTGCTGCGTTTCCCAGCGCACGCCGCCGTTCAATTCGACATAGCGGCCGAGTTCCAGCGTATCGAAGGCATAGACCGCGACGTTGGTGGTATGCGACTTCGATTGTGCGGTCAGCGTATAATTGACCGGGCCGGTCCAGTTCGTGTTCGGCGCGGCGATGCTGATCTGCGGCGACAGCAGCGCCTGCCCGGCGGCGTTGCGCAGCAGCGATGCGGTGTTGATCGCATAATCCTCGACCGCAGCCGACATGCCGATATTGGCGACGTTGCGAAGCGCCCCCTTCTCGCCCGTCTCCAACCGGATATCGGTCTGGTTGACGAGCAGCTGGTTCTCCTGATCCCGCACCAGCCCGCGCGGGCCGTTGGGCTGGAAGAAGCCGCGTGCCACCGGCACAGTCAGGCTAGGGCGGTAGATGCCAGTTGTATCGACGACGTTGCTCAGCGTCGCGGTGCACGCAGCCCCGGTCGGCGTCAGGCCGGTGGCGGCGAGGCAATAGGTGCCCTGCGGCGCGCTGGTGACGCTATACTGGCCGACCCGTTGCCAGCGGGTGAGGTTGCGCACCGACAGCTGGTCGTTCACCCGGTGGCGTAAGGTCGCGGTGAAGCGATCCACCGTCGTATCCTGCCGATCGAGGTTGGCAATGCCGAAATAGGCGCTGCGCGACACGCCGGGGAGCGCGCCGTCGTAGAGCGCGTTCTTATAATAGGGCACACCGTAGATCGGCGTATTGCGATCCTCCTGATGCACATAGGCGAGCGTCAGGCTGGTCGGCCCGTCGATGCCGATCGTCACCGACGGCGCGACGCCCCAGCGCTTGTAGCGCTCCACATCGCGGCCCGGCACGTCGTTGCGGTGATAGGCCGCGTTGAGGCGCACCGCGACATCGTCGCCGACGCGGTGGTTGGCATCAACTGCGCCGCGCCAATAGTTATCGGTGCCGACGCTGCCCTGCACGATCGTCAGGTCCTCGGCCCGCGGCTCCTTGGTGACGAGGTTGATCGTGCCGCCGACGCTGCCCGATCCGTTGAACACCGAATTGGCGCCGTTGTAGACCTCGATCTGCTGGATGTTGAACGGATCGGTGCGGCTGTATTGCGCGCTGTCGCGGATGCCGTCGACGGTGATGTCGTTGTTGGCCGAATAGCCGCGCAGGTTGATGCTGTCGCCATAGCCGCCGCCGCCCTCACCCGCGCCGAAGGTGATGCCGGGGATCGTCTGCAACGCATCGCGCAGCGTCTGCAGGTTCTGCTTGCGGATCACCTGATCGGAAATGACGGTGATCGTCTGCGGCGTATCGAGGATCGCACTGGTCGCCTTGGGACTTTCCACGACCGTCGGCGCAACTTCTTCCTTGCCGTTGACGATGATGTCGTCCCGCTCGACGCTGCGCTTGCCGTCCTGGTCGGCGGCAGGCGCGGCCTTGGCGCGGCCGGGCGCCGCGTCGGCCCCCTTATCTGCCGCCAGCGCAGGCGCGGACGCAAGGAAGCCGACGCACGAGAGTGCGAGGAACGACGAAGTCTTCATGATGATCCCCTTTGTTGGGACCACGCTTAATGCGAATGATTATCACCGTCAACGCTATTGAGAGTCACGCGCAACTCGACGGCTTGATGCGGCGTGAGCCATTCGCGAACGGCCACCCGCGAAGGACTCCGCCGAACCCACGGATACTCTGGTCTGAAGCGGTGCTCCCACGTCTCTGTCATGCCGGACTTGGTCCGGCATCCACCGTGCCGCACACCCATATGCTCTTGATTTGCGGCACGGTGGACCCCGGAACGAGTCCGGGGTGACGGAGGATACCGGGTTGGCATGCGCCTTCACCCGAAGCCGGCAGCCCCCCCGCGGGCGGGGAGGATTCAAAGTCGATTGGTCCTAGGCTGATGCGATACCTCTGCGGGTGAAGCGCACCCGTCCTCGCGCCGCCAGCCCCATCGCGCGAGCAGGCCGACCAGCACGCTGGCCTCGTCCACCACCGGCACCCGGCCGATATCCTCCGCCAGCATCGATCCGGCGGCGCGATCCACCGTCATCGTTGCGACAGGCTCAGCAACCCGTATGATGCGATAGCTGCTTGGAGATGGCAGGACCGCGCCGCCGCAGCCCGACACCTCCGCGCGCGAAATTCTTCTCCCGTCGATTCGGGCAGCGCGCGGCCTGCTTCAGCCCCGGCCAGCCGTATGCAAGGCGATCCAGAACCGCACGTGCGCCCCATCACCTCACGCGGTATCGAACAGCGCCGCCAATTGCTCGATGATCGTCCCGCCCAATTGCTCGGCATCCATGATCGTGACGGCACGCGCATAATAGCGGGTCACGTCGTGGCCGATGCCGATTGCCACCAGTTCGACCGGCGACTTGGCCTCGATCCAGCCGATCACCTGCCGCAGATGGCGTTCGAGGTAGCTGCCCGAATTGACCGACAGCGTCGAATCGTCGACCGGCGCGCCGTCGCTGATGACCATCAGGATGCGGCGTTCCTCCGGCCGCGCGATCAGCCGGCCGTGCGCCCAGAGCAGCGCCTCGCCGTCGATATTCTCCTTCAGCAACCCCTCGCGCATCATCAGGCCGAGGTTGGTGCGCGCGCGCCGCCACGGCTCGTCCGCCTTCTTGTAGACGATGTGGCGGATGTCGTTGAGGCGGCCGGGCTGCGGCGGGCGGCCTGCGGCAAGCCATGTCTCGCGCGCCTGGCCGCCCTTCCAGGCGCGGGTGGTGAAGCCGAGGATCTCGGTCTTGACGCCGCAGCGCTCCAGCGTGCGGGCGAGGATGTCAGCGCTGATCGCGGCGATGCCGATCGGCCGCCCGCGCATCGAGCCCGAATTGTCGATCAGCAGCGTCACCACCGTGTCGCGGAAATCGGTCTCGCGCTCGATCTTGTACGACAGCGACTGCGTCGGGTTGACGACGACGCGCGCCAGCCGCGCGGCGTCGAGCATCCCCTCATCCTGGTCGAAGTCCCAGGATCGCGACTGCTGCGCCATCAGCCGCCGCTGCAACCGGTTGGCGAGCTTCGACACCGCCGATTGCAGATGCGCGAGCTGCTGGTCGAGATAGCCGCGCAACCGGGCGAGTTCGTCCGCGTCGCACAGGTCGGTCGCGGCGACCACCTCGTCGAACTGCGTCGTCCACGGCTTGTATTCGAACTGCGGCATGAAGTCGCTGTTCGGGCGATTGGGCCGGACGGGCTGCATCCCCTCGTCGCCATCGTCGCCAGGTTCGCCGTCCATGTCGTCCATTGACTCGTCGCCGAACTCTTCGCCCTCGCCGTCGTCGCTGTCCGATTCCTGCGCTTCGCCGCGGGCATCGACCTGGCCCTCGCCCTGGCCGGCCTGCTCGTCCTCGCCCTCTTCGCTCTCGTCCTGCTCCTGCTCGTCGGTGCCTTCGTCCTCCGCGCCGCCCTCGTCGGCGTCCTCGGGCAGCACCTCGCCCTCGACGAGCTCCAGCTCTTCGAGCATCTTCATCGCGAGGCTCTGGAACGCGCGCTGGTCGTCGAGCGCCAGCGACAGGTTGGTGAGATCGGTGCGCCCGTCGACCCATTCACGGACCAGCGCGAGGCCCGGTGCGGCGGCGGCCGGCGCCTGCTCGCCGGTCAGCGCCTCGCGCACCAGCAGCGACAGCGCGGTCGACAACGGCACCTCCTCGCGCGTGCGGGCGCGGGTGATGGGATCGCTGCGCAGCCGCACGTCGAGCGCATGGGCCAGGTTGTCGGCGATTCCGGCATAGCCGCGGCTCCCCAGCGCCTCGACCCGCGCCGTCTCCACCGCATCGAACACCGCGCGCGCCACCGCCTCGGCGGGCGCATGGCGCAGGTGCAGCGCGCTATCGTGATGCTTCAGCCGAAGCGCGAAGCCGTCGGCAAAGCCCCGCGCCTCCGCCACCTGTTCGGGCGGCAGCGCGCGAGCAGGCATCGGCACCTTGATGTGCTTGCCCGATTGCGCCGGCGCATCGGCGGTGAAGGCGAGCTCCACCTCCGGCTCCTCCGCGATCGCCCGCGCTGTGCCGGAGAGGACCGCCTTGAACCGGTCGAGGGGGGTTTCGTTGGCCATCAGTTTTCCAGCGCCCGAAGAGCGGCAGAATGCAAGACCGGAATATCGCCCCGCGCGGTGTCGAAAATCACGTTCGGATCGATTCGCGCATATTCGTGGCGCAACCGGTTGCCGAGGCTGCGCACGTCGTTGAAAGGCACAGGCAGGTGCAAGGCGCCCGCGGTTTCGGCGCCGATCTGGACGACCGCCTCGGCGATCCGTTCGAGACACCGTTCCACGGCGTCGCGCGTCATCTGATCCGCCCGAAACGTCGCGGCATCATGATCGGCAATATACTTCGCGATCCGATCTCCGTTCTCGACGATATGCCGCAATCGGATCGACACACGGTCAGAAGACATGCACGCGATCCCGTTCGATCTCCGCCTGCAGAATAGGCTCGTCGGTCTCTTCGGTCAGGAAGTCGACCTTTGCGCCGATCATCTCCCCGATCCTACGCTCGATCCCAAAAAAGCCGAACGGCCCGAGGCGCCGCACCGCCTCGTAATCGATGGCCGCAACCAGATCGACGTCCGATCCCGGCCGCGCCTCATCGCGCGCCGTCGAACCGAACAGCGACAGGCGCACGATCCCCAGCGCCCGTAAGTCCGCCTCACGCTCGCGCAATCGCCGCAGGGCCTCAGCCTTGTCCATGAGCCTCCTTACGCCTTCCCCACCACGCTCTCGGGCAGGTCCTTGCCGAACACCCGCTGGTAATATTCCGCCACCAGCGGCCGTTCGTTCTCGTCGCACTTGTTGAGGAACGACAGGCGGAAGGCGAAGCCGACGTCGCCGAAGATCATCGCATTCTGCGCCCAGGTGATGACGGTGCGCGGGCTCATCACGGTCGAGATATCGCCGTTGACGAAGCCCTTGCGCGTCATGTCGGCGACGCGGACCATGTTCTCGACGGTCTTCTTGCCTTCCGGCTTGTCGTACTCGCCCGACTTGGCGAGCACGATCTGCGCCTCGGTGATCGCCGGCAGATAGTTCAGCGTCACCACGATGTTCCAGCGGTCCATCTGGCCCTGGTTGATCTGCTGCGTGCCATGGTACAGCCCGCTGGTGTCGCCCAGGCCGACCGTGTTGGCGGTGGCGAACAGCCGGAAATAGGGGTTCGGCCGGATCACGCGATTCTGGTCGAGCAGCGTCAGCTTGCCCTCCGTCTCCAGCACGCGCTGGATCACGAACATCACGTCGGGCCGCCCCGCGTCATATTCGTCGAAGACGAGCGCGGTCGGCGTCTGCAGCGCCCAGGGCAGCAAGCCTTCGCGGAATTCGGTGACCTGCTGGCCGTCCTTCAGCACGATGGCGTCGCGGCCGATCAGGTCGATCCGGCTGATGTGCGCATCGAGGTTGATGCGGATGCACGGCCAGTTGAGTCGCGCCGCCACCTGCTCGATATGGCTCGACTTGCCGGTGCCGTGATAGCCCTGCACCATCACGCGGCGGTTGTGCGCGAAGCCCGCCAATACCGCCATCGTCGTGTCGGGATCGAAGACATAGGCGGGATCGAGGTCGGGCACGCGCTCGTCCGCCTCGCTGAACGCCGGAACCTGCATGTCGCTGTCGATGCCGAACAGGTCACGCACGCCGACCATCTTGTCAGGCGCGTCCAGGATCGTCGTCTCGCGGCTGTCTGGCTGGGTATTGGGGATATCGGTCATCGGGTCGTTTACCGTTCGAATGGCAGGCGGGCGGCCCCTCCCAACGCGTGAAGCGAGCGAACGGCGCATCGCAACAGTCAGTGGAAACGGAATGTCCCCGCGTCAAGCGGCGGCGGGCGCGATCTTCGGCGGCAGCGCAAAGAGATCGGCGAATCGTTCGGCCAGCGCACGGCTCCCCGTCACCCGGATCGATCCGTCCGCTTGCCCCTCGGCGAGCGGCCGCTTGACGTAGATCCACACCGCGAGCGGCGTCGGCTGCGTTTCCACCACCACGTCCGCCCTCGCCGGGTCGCCGCGCACGATCGACAGGTCGCCATCGGCCAGCGTCGCGAGGAACGCGTCGTCGCCCAGCCGGAACCCGATCGTCATCGCGAGGCCGCGCGCCTTGTCCCGATCCACCATCGTCCGCAGCGACAGCATCGCCGAGGCGGGCGAGAACGGCAGCGTCGGGTCGTGCAGCGGCGAACGCGTCGCCCACCGCCCCATCGTCTGCAGGATCGGCTCCACCTCATAGCCCCAAGGCGTCAGCTCATAGGCCTGCACCGACGCGGGCGGTGGTAGCTTGCGCCGCACGAGCAGCCCCGCCGCCTCCATCCCGTTCAACCGCTGCGTCAGCACGTTGGCGCTGATCCCGGTGAGGTGCTGCCGCAGCTCGCCGAACCGGCGCGGCCCGAACATCAACTCGCGCAGGATCAGCAGCGACCAGCGTTCGCCGACGAACTCCAGCGCCATCGCCGTCCCGCACGCGTCCTCATACCAACGATCGCGACGCCCCGATCCCGCATCGGTTACTTTTTCTGACTTCATCGTTGCTTTATGTAACCACGAGGCGCATCCATTACCAGAGCCGAGTCGGACAAGGAGAAGCGCACCATGGCCAAGATGATCTTCGTCAACCTGCCGGTGGCCGACGTCGCCGCCGCGACCGCCTTCTACGAGGCGCTGGGCTTCGAGAAGAACGACCAGTTCTCCAATGCGCAAGGCTCGAGCATGGTGTGGTCGGACGCGATCTACGTGATGCTTCTCGATCATGCCTTCTACGCGACGTTCACCAGCAAGCAGATCGCGGATGCGCGCACCCACAGCGCCGCCTTGTTCGCGCTCTCGTTCGAGGATCGCGCCGGCGTCGACGCGATCACCGAAGCGGCGGTGGCGGCCGGCGGGCGCGAGCTGCACGATCCCGAGGACATGGGCTTCATGTACAGCCGCGCCTTCGAGGATCTCGACGGCCATGGCTGGGGGCCGTTCCACATGGACATGGCCGCACATGCCGAGGCGACCGCGCAAGGGACCGCGCACCGCGGCAGCGAAGGCGCGGGCGCATGACGCCGGTCATCACCGCCTTCGACTGGGTGCCGCCGTTCGCGCAGGGGCAGGTGCGCGACCTGCGGGTCCGCTGGGCCCTGGAGGAGGCGGGCCAGGCCTATGAGGTCCTCTACCTGGCGCAGGGCGAGCAGAAGGCGCCGCCGCATCGCGGCCGCCAGCCGTTCGGACAGGTGCCGACCTATGAGGAAGGCGACCTGATCCTGTTCGAATCGGGGGCGATCGTGATGCACGTCGCCGACCGGTTCGGCGGCGACCTGCTGCCTGCCGATCCCGCCGCCCGCGCACGCGCGATCGAATGGATGTTCGCCGCGCTCAACACGATCGAGCCGCCGCTGATGGACCATGCGATCGCGACGATCTTCGAACGCGGCAAGCCCTGGTCCGCGCCGCGGCTGCCCGCGGTGCGGGAGCGGATCGACGGCCGGCTCGGCGAACTGTCGCGGCGGCTGGGCGAGCGGACATGGCTCGATGGCGATGCGTTCACCGCCGGCGACCTGCTGATGGTCAGCGTGCTGCGCATCGTCGCCGGCGACGGCCTGCTCGATGCCTATCCCAACCTTGTCGCCTATGTCGCGCGGGGCGAGGGGCGGCCGGCGTTCGCACGTGCGCTCGCCGCGCAGATGGCGGGCTTCACGGGATCGCCACCGCCCGCGATCCTTGCATGGCTGAAGGCACAGGAGGAAACCGCATGACCTATGTCGAAGGGTTCGTCACCCCGGTGCCGACCGCCGCCCGCGACACCTACATCGCGCATGCGAAGGAGGCGCAGGTCCTGCTCCGCGAGGCCGGCGTCCGCCACATGGCCGAACATTGGGGTGACGACGTGCCCGCCGGCAGGACGACCGATTTCGCCCGCGCGGTACGGGCGCAGGATGACGAGACGGTCGTCTTCAGCTGGTTCGAATATCCCGACCGGGCCGCCCGCGACGCCGCCAATGCGGCGATGATGGCGGACGATCGCATGACGGACATGGCCGCGCGCAACAGCGGCTGGGCGGCGCTGGAAGCGAGCGGGCGGATGACGCCGCCCGCCTCCCTGCCCTTCGACGCCCGACGGATGATCTACGGCGGTTTCGCCACCCTTCCCCTCGACTGACCGGAGCACGCGCTTATGTCCCTTGCCGACGGAACCCCGATCTGGTTCGAACTCACCACCCCCGACCAGCAGGCCGCCGCCGCTTTCTACGCAGCGGTGCTCGGCTGGACGGCGCAACCGTCGCCGATGGCGGAGCATGGCGGCTATCTGATCGCCACCGCGCCCGACGGCGAGGGCGTCGCCGGGCTGATGACGCCGCCGCCGACGATGCCGGCGGGCGCGCCGACCGGCTGGTCGATCTACTTCCTCGCCCGCGACCTCGACGCGACGCTGGCGAAGGCGGCGGAACTGGGCGGCCGCACCGTCTTCGGTCCGATGGACATCCCACACGTCGGCCGCTTCGCCGTGCTGCTCGATGCGCAGGGCGTACCGCTGACGGTGATGCAGCCCGATCGCGAGGAGGCGACGCGTCCGTTCAAGCAGATGCCGGACGCGCACGGCCATGCCGTGTGGATCGAACTGGCGACGCCCGACCCCGACGGCGCCTTCGCCTTCTACGGCAACCTGTTCGGCTGGACACGGGAGGGCGCGATGCCGATGGGCGAGATGGGCGAATATGCCTTCATCGGCGCGGGCGAGGGCGTGCGGCCCGGCGCGATGATGTCGAGCACGCTCACCCGCGCGCCGGTGCAGTGGAACAGCTATTTCCTGGTCCCCGACATCGATGCCGCCATCGCCACCGCCCAGGCGCACGACGGCAAGCTGATCCAGGGGCCGGACCAAATCCCCGGCGGCGACTATTCGGCCAACATCGTCGACGGCCACGGCCATCAGGTCGGGCTCGTCGGGCCGCGCCGGGCGGCCGCGTGATGGGCGACGCGGCGAAGGCGATGGCGGTCTGCCTGTGGTTCGACGGCGCGGCGGAAGCGGCGGCACGCTTCTACGCGGCGACCTTCCCCGACAGCCGGATCGACGCGATCACCCGCGCGCCCGGCGACTATCCGGCCGGCCGGCAGGGCGATGTGCTGACGGTGGAATTCACCGTCTGCGGCACGCCCTTCCTCGGCCTGAACGGCGGCGGCGGCGTGCCGCATGGCCAGGCGATCTCGTTCCAGATCTTCACCGATACGCAAGGCGAGACGGACCGGCTGTGGGCCGCGATCGTCGACAACGGCGGGCAGGAGCATGCGTGCAGCTGGTGCGCCGATCGCTGGGGGATCAACTGGCAGATCGTGCCGCGCGTGCTGACCGCGGCGCTGTCGCACCCCGATCCCGACGCGCGAGCCCGCGCCTTCACCGCGATGATGGGCATGCGCAAGATCGATCATGCCGCCATCGCGGCGGCTGTAGACGGAGAGGCCGCATGAGCTACGAACTGTCCATCACCCGGCTGATCGATGCGCCGATCGATGCGGTATGGCGCGCCTGGACTGAGGATACCGGCGCCTGGTTCTGCCCCAGGCCCTGGACGGCGGACTTCGTCACCCAGGAACTGCACGCCGGCGGCCGGTCCGAGATCGTGATGCGCGGCCCGAACGGCGAGGAGAACCGGCTGGAGGGCGTCTATCTGGAGGTGGTGCGCCACCGGCGGATCGTCTCCACCGACGCCTTCACCGCCGGCTGGATGCCGGCAGGACCGTTCATGGTCCGCATCGACGACTTCGCGGAGGAAGGCGGCAAGACCCGCTACACCGCCACCGCCCGCCACTGGACCCAGGAGGCACGGGACAATCACGCGGCCATGGGCTTCGAACCCGGCTGGAACGCCGCGACCGACCAGCTGGAGGCAATCGCGAAAAGCTTGGCGGGACGGTAAAGCCCCGAATATCGGAGAGTATCCGTTCGCCCTGAGCCTGTCGAAGGGCGGCTTTCCACGGGCGATCCGCTCGCGGCACGGTGCCCTTCGACAGGCTCAGGGCGAACGGACATGGAGTGCGCGGCGTTCGATGCCGTTTGCTGCAACTCCTCCCCGGCACGGGGAGGTGGCGCCGCGAAGCGGTGACGGAGGGGGCTCTCCCCACACGACCCCGCTCGCGGAAAGCCCTTCAAGCGAACGTTAGCGACCTACAACTCCTCCCCGGCACGGGGAGGTGGCGCCGCGCAGCGGTGACGGAGGGGGCTCTCCCCACACGACCCCGCCCGCGGAAACCCCTTCAAGCGAACGTTAGCGACCTACAACTCCTCCCCGGCACGGGGAGGTGGCGCCGCGCAGCGGTGACGAAGGGGGCTCTCCCCACACGACCCCGCCCGCGGAAAGCCCCCTCCACCAGCTTCGCTGGTCCCCCTCCCCGTACCGGGGAGGATCGCTCACGCGAACGCCGGGGCCTGCCTCAGCTGTTGATACGCCGCGATCACCTTTTGCAGCATCGCCTCGTGGCTGCGATCGCCGCCGTTGCGGTCGGGGTGATATTGCCGCACCAGCTCCGAATAGCGCTTGCGCAGCGCCATGCGATCCGCGTCCGCCGCAAGGCCGAGCACCTTCAGGCTCGCCCGGTCCTGCCCCGACAGCGGCTTGCCGTCGCGCCGCTCGGGTGCCGTCTCGCGCCGGTAGCGCGCGCCGATCGCGTCGAGGGGGTCGCTGAAATCGGCCCAGCGCGGCCCCTGGTCGCCGCCGTTGGCCCGCGCGAAGGCGCGCGTTTCCCGCTCCCAGCCCGCCAGCGGGCGCTGGGCGTGATGGATCTCGTCCGCGGTCATGCCGTCGAAGTAATTGTAGCGGCTGTTGAAGGCGCGGACATGGTCGAGGCACAGCCAGCGGAACGCGCCCGGCCCGTTACCGTCGGCGGCCCCCTCCAGCGGCGGCGCGCGAAACTCCCCAGGTTCCTCGCAACCGGGCTCGGCACACAATCGGCCCTGCGCTTCCATCCGGCCATGGAACCGCGTGTGCGGCCGGTCCTTCCTGTCACTCGCGCGTGTCACGAACGCTCCCTAAACTCACGCAATGCCGGTATATAGGCGCAATGACCGACACCGCCACCGCCGCCATCCCGCTCGCCGACATCATCGCCGACCGCCTCACCGCCGCACTCGCGCCGACCCATCTTCAGGTGGTCAACGACAGCCATCATCACGCCGGCCACATGGGCGACGACGGCACCGGCGAATCGCATTTCACCGTGATCGTCGAGAGCCCCGCCTTTGCCGGGCAGAGCCGCGTCGCCCGCCAGCGAGCGGTCAACACCGCGCTCGCCGACCTCATCGCCACCCGCATCCACGCCCTCGCGATCAAGGCGCGGGCACCGGGAGAATGACCATGTTCGACGATTTCGTCCTGCAGACGATCACCCCCGTCACCCACGATCTGGGCGGCTTCAAGGTCCACCGCACCCTGCCCAACAAGGAGCGGACGATGGTCGGCCCGTTCCTGTTCTTCGACCAGATGGGGCCGGCGCACCTCGACGTCGGCGGCGGCATCGACGTGCGGCCGCACCCGCACATCAATCTCGCCACCGTCACCTATCTGTTCGACGGCGCGATCGACCATCGCGATTCGCTCGGCACCGCCAAGCGGATCGAGCCGGGCGCGGTCAACCTGATGACCGCCGGCCACGGCATCGTCCATTCGGAACGCTCGCCGGGCGACGAGCGCCAGGCCGGGCCGGCGCTGTCGGGCATCCAGACCTGGCTCGCCCTGCCCGAGGAGCGCGAGGAGATGGACCCCGCGTTCGAACACGTCGCCAAGGCCGCGATGCCGGTGCTCGACGCGCACGGCGCCCGCGCGCGGATCATCATGGGCGAGCTGTGGGGCCTCGCTGCGCCCACCACCACCTATGCCGGCACGATCTACGCCGACGTGGTGCTGGAGGCGGGCGCCAGTGTGCCGATCGACGTCGCCGCCGAGGAACGCTGCGTCTATCTCGCGATGGGCGAGGCGACGCTGGAGGGCGTGCCCCTGGAACCGATGAAGCTCTACGTCCTGCGCCCCGGCATCGCGGCGACGCTGCGCTCGGGCAGCGGCGGACGGGTGATGCTGGCGGGCGGCGACGCCTTCCGCACCCCGCGCCACGTCTGGTGGAATTTCGTCAGCTCGCGCCGCGACCGCATCGACGAGGCGAAGCGCGCATGGAAGGCGGGCGAGTTCCCGGCGGTGCCGGGCGACGACAAGGAATGGATTCCCATCCCGGAAGTGCCCAACACGGTAAGCTACCCGTAAGGCGCCGGCACCGACACGACACAAGGAGAGGCCGATGACCCACCCCGCACTCCAGCGCATCGCGCTCGCCACCGGCGTCGCGCTCGACGTGCAGATCGCCGGCGATCCCGCCAGCCCGCCGGTGATCCTGCTCCACGGCTTCCCCGAATCGCACCGCACGTGGCGCGGCATCGTCCCCGACCTTGCCCGCGACCATTATGTGATCGCCCCCGACCAGCGCGGCTATGCCCGCTCGTCCAAGCCCGACGGGGTCGAGGCCTATGCCGCGGACAGGATCCTTGCCGACCTGATCGCGCTCGCCGACCATCTCGGCATCGACCGCTTCACCCTGGTCGGCCACGACTGGGGCGGCGCCGTCGCGTGGATGGCGGCGCTCGGCCGGCCCGATCGCATCGCGCGGCTGGTGATCGTCAACGCGCCGCACCCGCTGCTCTTCCAGCGCGCCCTGTTCGACGAGCCCGAACAGCGCCGCGCCAGCCAGTATATCACGCGCTTCCGCGACACGCGCATCGATCAGGGGCTGACCGGCGCCGGCCTCGAAAAATTCCTCGGCTCCACCTTCGCCCAGCATATCACCGGCGCCATCGCCGGGGCGGACAAGGCCGCCTATCTCGACGAATGGTCGCAGCCGGGCGCGATGACCGCGATGCTCAACTGGTACCGCGCCTCCGGCGTCGTCGTCCCCGCCATGGACGAGGAGCCGCCCCGCCCCGCCTTCCTCGACAGGCCCTTCCCGCCGGTGACGCAGGAGACGCTGGTGATCTGGGGCACGCGCGACAAGGCGCTGCTGCCGGTGCTGGTCGACGGCCTGCCGCCCTATGTGCCGCAGCTGACCGTGGAGAAGATCGACGCCGGCCATTTCGTGCCCTGGGAAAAGCCGGATGCGGTGGTCGCCGCGATGCGCCGCTGGGGCATCTGAGGCGCCGTTCGGAAACGCGCTGCGTCTCACCTTTCGTTACGCTGACCGACACATTCCTCGTCCGTTCAGGCGCTTGGACCCAAAAGCCGGTCATGCGTTACGCTTCCCCAAGCGCAGCGCACGTAACGAAGGAGTGATATCGATGCGTAAGATCATGATCGCCGCACTCGCCGCCGCCACCATCCTGCCCGCCGGCGTCGCCAGCGCGCAGAGCGCGCGCGAGGTGCGGCAGAGCCAGCGCGAGGTGCGCCAGTCGCAGCGCGAACTCGCCGAGGCACGCCGCTACGGCGACCGCCGCGATATCCGCGAAGCGCGCCGCGAGGTCCGCGAAGACCGCCGCGAACTGCGCGAGGACTGGCGCGACTATCGCCGCGCGCACGGCGACGTCTACCGCCGCGGCGGCTACGAGGGGCCGCGCGGCTATCGCTATCGCCCGGTGAGCGTCGGCTATCGCTTCACGCCGGATTATTACGGCCGCCGCTACTGGATCAACGACCCCTACACCTATCGCCTGCCGCGTCCGGGCTACGGCTACCAGCGCTGGGTGCGCTACGGCAACGACGTGGTGCTGGTCGACACCCGCTCGGGCCGCGTCGTGCAGGTCTACAACCGCTTCTTCTACTGAGGCGTGAGTGGGGAGGGCTTCGGCCCCTCCCCACTCCACGAAGGCGCCGCTCCCCGCGAAATCCTCCCCGGCACGGGGAGGGGGACCGCGGCGCGCAGCGGCGTGGTGAAGGGGGATCGCCGCGAGCGATGTCATGCGTGGAGAGCCCCCTCCGTCACCGCTGCGCGGTGCCACCTCCCCGTGCCGGGGAGGATCGAAACGCCCGCTCCCTAAACCCGCACCTGCGCGCCCTCCGGCAGCACGATGCCCTCACCCGCCGCGCCCGCCGCACCCGCATCGATCCACGCCGCATGCGCATGCGCGGTGGCCAGCACCTGCCAGCCCTCCGCTCCCGGCCAGCCGCGCATCCGCACCACCTGGTGGCCGAGCGCCCGGTCGGGCTCCATCGCCACCCAGGCGAGCGGCCGCTCCGCCGTCGCGCGATCGCCCGCCGCATGCATCGCCGCCCTGATCCGCCCGGCGGTCGCCTCCGGCAGATATTGCCACACCACCGAATGCATCAGCACGCGCACCGTCCCCGCCGCCTGCGGCTCGGCCAGCCGCGCCTCCACCCAGTCGGCGGCGTCGGCCTGCACCAGGTCGACGCCGCGTTCGCGGATCATCGCGATCGCACCCTGCACCCGCGCCAGCCGCTCTGGCGCCTCCGCCCAGATATAGGCCGCCAGCCGCCGCTCCACCGCCGGATCGGTCGCATCCATCGGCGCCACGTCGCAGCCGCGTACCGAGTCGATCGCGATCGGCACCGCCGGCGGCGGCGGTCCGCGCCAGTCGGGCACGATCCGCACCGGCGCATCCGCCGGGCCGACCGCCGTTCCGCCCAGCGCGATGCGATAGCGGTCGATCAGCAGGTTCAGCCCCGCGCTCGACCCGATCTCCAGCACCTCCAGCCGCGGCCCGAACCGCGCCGCCACCGCCAGCAGCCCGGTCATCAGCGCCGCCGACCGCCCCGGCTCGTTGGTCTGCGGCGGCCCGTCCAGCCAGGGATACAGCGAATCGTCGTGCAGCCGCAGCGCTTCGGCGACCACCGCCGCCACCCGCGCCGGATCGGTGACCGCGCCCGCGAACACCGCCGCCAGATCCGCGTCCGCACCCGCCAGCACCAGCGCGTGCAAGCCCCCGATCAGCCGCAGCGGCACCGCATCGCGCGTCGGCTCGCCCGTCCAGTCGAGCACCCGCGCGCCGGTGCGCGTGTCGCGCGTCAGCCCCCCGGCCAGCGCCGCGCACAGGTTCGCATAGACCGGCGCCGCATTGCTGCGGCAATAATGCTCCTGGATGTGGAACGCCCCCCGCACGGCCGCCTCGTTGGTCATCGACTCACGCCTCCTCCCGCCCGTGTTGCGCCTCCCCCGCCCCGTCAGTAAAGCCCGGGCCGTGTCGACCCCGCCCCCCCTCGTCATCGCCGTGCCCAAGGGGCGCATCCTGTCGGAAGCCTTGCCGCTGCTCGCCCGCGCCGGCATCCGCCCGGAGCCCGCCTTCGGCGACCCGGACAGCCGCGCGCTGCGCTTCGCCACCGATGTGCCGCACATCGAGCTGATCCGCGTGCGCGCCTTCGACGTCGCGACCTTCGTCGCGCACGGTGCGGCGCAGCTCGGCATCGTCGGGTCCGACGTGCTGGCGGAGTTCGACTATTCGGAACTCTACGCCCCCGTCGATCTAGGGATCGGCCATTGCCGCATCTCGGTCGCCGAGCCTGCGGCGATGGCGGCGGGTGACGACCCGCGCGGCTGGAGCCACGTCCGCGTCGCGACCAAATACCCCCACACCACCGCCGCGCATTTCGCTGCGCGGGGCGTGCAGGCGGAATGCGTGAAGCTCAACGGCGCGATGGAACTCGCACCGACCCTGGGCCTCGCGCCGCGCATCGTCGACCTCGTTTCCTCGGGCAAGACGCTGAAGGAAAACGGCCTTGTCGAGGTGGAGGTGATCGCCGAAGTGACCAGCCGCCTGATCGTCAACCGCGCCGCGATGAAGACGCGCGCCGAGGTGGTGCCCCTGGTCGAGGCATTTCGGGCGGCGGTGGCCTCTTCTCCCCTCCCGCTTGCGGGAGGGGTCGGGGGAGGGCCTGTGCTATCGCCACTATCGAACGTCCCAAGCCCTCCCCCAGCCCCTCCCGCAGGCGGGAGGGGCTTCGCATGATCCGCCTCGATACCCGCGACGCCGGCTTCGCCGACGCCTTTGCCGCCCTGGTCGACGCCCGCCGCGAGGCGTCGAGCGACGTGACCCGCGACGTGGCGACGATCATCCGCGCCGTCCGCGACGACGGCGAGGCCGCGGTCGCCGCCTTTACCCGCAAGCTCGACCGCCACGACCTCGCCGAAACCGGCTGGCGCATCGAACCCGCCGCCTGCGCCGCCGCCTATGAGGCGCTGGAGCCCGGCCTGGGCAACGCGCTCGACCTCGCCGCCACCCGCATCCGCGCCTATCACGAGCGCCAGCGGCCGACCGACAGCGACTATACCGACGCCGCAGGCGTCCGGCTCGGCGCACGGTGGCGGCCGGTGGATGCCGCCGGCCTCTACGTCCCCGGCGGCCGCGCGGCCTATCCCTCGTCGCTGCTGATGAACGCCATCCCCGCC
This sequence comes from Sphingomonas sp. SP5, assembly GCF_058313455.1. Lineage (NCBI taxonomy): Bacteria > Pseudomonadati > Pseudomonadota > Alphaproteobacteria > Sphingomonadales > Sphingomonadaceae > Sphingomonas > Sphingomonas sp. SP5. The sequence goes on from NZ_JBZFLF010000007.1 coordinate 60,370, forward strand.
AAGGTCGCTGGCGTCGAGCGGCTGGTGATGGTGACGCCGACGCCGGACGGGCAGATCAACCCCCTCGTCCTCGCCGCCGCGCACCTCGCCGGCGTCGACGAGGTGTGGCGGATCGGCGGCGCGCAGGCTATCGCCGCGCTCGCCTATGGCGCCGGCCGCATCGCCCCCGTCGATGTCGTCACCGGCCCCGGCAACGCCTGGGTCGCCGAGGCCAAGCGCCAGGTCTATGGGCTGGTCGGCATCGACATGGTCGCCGGCCCGAGCGAGATCGTCGTCGTCGCGGATGCGCAGAACGACCCGCAATGGACCGCCGCCGACCTCCTGAGCCAGGCCGAGCACGACACCACGACGCAATCGATCCTGTTCACCGACGATGCCGCTTATGCGGACCGCGTCGCCGCGGCGGTGGACGCCGAACTCGCGATCCTGCCGACCGCGGCGGTCGCGCGCGCCGCCTGGGACGCCAATGGCGCGATCGTCGTCGTCGAGCGGCTGGAGGACGCCTGCCCGCTGGTCGACCGCCTCGCCCCCGAACATCTGCAACTCGCCGTCGACGATCCACAGGCGCTGTTCGACCGCGTGCGCCACGCCGGCAGCGTCTTCCTCGGCCGCCACACGCCAGAGGCGATCGGCGATTACGTCGCCGGCCCCAACCACGTGCTGCCGACCGGCCGCCGTGCCCGCTTCGCCAGCGGCCTGTCGGTGCTCGATTTCATGAAGCGCACGAGCTTCCTCGGGCTTGACGAAACCGCGCTCGCCGAACTCGGCCCGGCGACGGTCGCGCTGGCGGAGGCCGAAGGCCTGCCGGCGCACGCCCGTTCGGTGGCGCTGCGGCTCAGGCTGAATCGCTAGACCGGAAGGGACATCCGGGCCGACCGCCCCGGGCGCCCTGCTCCAGCACCACCTGCCCGGATCAGAAGCGGATCGGCACCGCCAGCATCACCTGACCGCGCGAATTCATCGCCTGCGCTTCGAGCCGCGCGGAGATCCGGCGGGACAGCGCATATTCGACGCCGCCGCGGACGAGGACGCCGCGGATACGGTCGAGATCGGGGTTTACGTCTGCATAGCCGGTGGTGCGCTGGTCGTAATCGTGCCCGCCGACGCCCGCACCGGCGTAGAGCAACAGGCGCGACGATGCCGCGTAACCGAGCCGCGCCGTCACGCCGAAGCCGATCCTGGGGTCGATCGAGTAGCTGTAGAAGCTGTTGCGCTCGACTACCGATCGCCCGCCGAAATCCAGGGCAGCCTGCACGCCCAGCACCAGCCGCCGCGCGATCTTCCCGTCATAGCCGGCGAACACCTCGCCGCCGACGCCGCTGCGCGACAGATCGCGCGTCCGGTCGACGCCGTTGATCGTTTCCTCTGCCTCGAACGCGTGCGTCACCAGGCCCGCTCCCGCCCCGGCATGGACGCCGGTGAACGAATCCGCCGCATCCTGCGCCGACGCTGCACTCGACCCCAGCATCGCCACACTGGCGATAACTACATATTTCAACATCTTGCCCCCCATCTACTCGACGTGTACCCGTAAACTACGGGCTGCACGACGCCCACTTACAAGCGGCGCGATGACACAACAATCGGTACTCATCCTGATCCTCGCGTCATCATTGGAAACCGAACCAGATCTGCACAATCAGATGCAAGTACGTCATGATTACTGCTGTTGTGTGGATCTCTTTTGCGGCTAACCTGCCTCCAACCCGGCGAACACATGGCATCCGCTGAGTCACCCCCCACCCCTGCCGTCTCAAGGGAAGGATGCCGCCTCCGCAGCCAAGGGGTGACGCCGCGCCCTTGCGCGACTACATGCCCGCGCGATGTCCCGTACTCCCACCCGCACCCAGGCGCGCGCCGCCGCCCGCCTCGCCGCCGTCCAGGCGCTCTACCAGCATGAGATGGAGGGCACCGCCGTGCCCGCGCTGCTCCACGAATTCCACAACCACCGGCTCGGCGCGACGATCGAGGATGCCGATTACGCCGAAGCGGATCAGGATTTCTTCGACGACCTCGTCAGCGGCGCCACCGCCCGCGCCGGCGAGATCGACCTCGCCATCGAAAAGAAGCTGGCGAGCGGCTGGACGCTGGCACGGCTCGACAAGCCGATGAAGGCGATCCTGCGCGCCGGCACCTACGAACTGATGGCGCGCAAGGACGTGCCGGTGCCGGCGACGATCAGCGAATATGTCGATGTCGCCCACGCCTTCTACGAACGGCGCGAGGCGGGCTTCGTCAACGGCCTGCTCGACGCCATCGCCAAGGACGTGCGGTAATCGATGAGCCCTCTCCCTTCCGGGGAGAGGGAGCACAGCATGACCGAAGCCGACTTCCTCGCCGCCCTGCGCACCCTGCCGCTGCACCCGGCGGCACGGGGCCTGCGCGACGACACCGCCCGGCTGGTCCATGCGCCGCTCGTCGTCACCACCGACACGCTGGTCGAAGGCGTCCACTTTCTCGCCGGCGATCCACCCCAGGACGTCGCGTGGAAGCTGGTCGCCACCAACCTCTCCGACATCGCCGGCAAGGGTGCGAAGCCCGACGGCATCCTGCTCAACTATCCCCTGTCCGACGACGGCTGGGATCGCGCCTTCCTGCACGGGCTGGCCGAGGTGCTCGCCGCCTGCGGCACCGCGCTGCTCGGCGGCGACACCGTGCGGCTGCCCGCCGGCGCGCCGCGCATCCTCACCGTCACCGCCTTCGGCTGCGACACGCCCGCCCCGCCCCGCGGCGGGGCCGGCGAGAATGACGCGCTGTGGGTGACCGGCACGATCGGCGATGCCGGCGCCGGCCTCGCCATCGCCCGCGGGGGCGACGGGCCGCCCGAACTCCTCGCGCGCTATCGCCGCCCGGCGCCGCGCCTCGCCGAGGGCCGCGTGCTCAGCCGGATCGCGCATGGGATGATGGACGTCAGCGACGGCCTGCTGATCGACGCCCACCGGATGGCGGCGGCCAGCGGCCTCGCCGTCGTCCTCGATCTCGCCGCCGTCCCCCTGTCCCCCGCCTATCGCGCGCACGTCGGCGAAACCCGCGCCGCGCGCCTCGCCGCCGCCACCGCGGGCGACGATTACGAGCTGCTGTTCGCGATGCCCGCCAACCTGGTGCCGCCCGTCCCCGCGACGCACCTCGGCCGCTTCGCCCGCGGCGCCGGCCTGCGCCTGCACGACGGCGGCGAGCCGATCGACCCACCGGAGCATCTCGGCTTCCAGCACTGAAGCGCCCCCAAACGCTTGCGCTCCCCGCGCACTCGCCATAGCCTCCCCCCAGCCGAGCGGAACCGGGAACACATCGGTCCGTGGCCAACAGGAGAAGGACATGCGCGAATGACCACGGTCACCATCGCCATCCTCTGCGGCATCATCGCCGTGGTCTATGGCTTCGTCACCAGCCAACAGGTGCTGAAGGCCTCGCCCGGCGATGCCCGGATGCAGGATATCGCCGCCGCCATCCAGGAAGGGGCCAAGGCCTATCTCGGCCGGCAATATACCACCATCGCCATCGTCGGGGTGATCGTCGCGATCGTCCTGTTCCTCACGCTCAACGCCGTCTCTACGATCGGCTTCGTCGTCGGCGCGGTGCTGTCGGGCGTTGCCGGCTACGTCGGCATGAACATCTCCGTCCGCGCCAACGTCCGCACCGCGGAGGCCGCGCGCACCTCGCTCCAGGGCGGGCTCACCATGGCGTTCCGCTCCGGCGCGGTCACCGGCATGCTGGTGGCGGGGCTCGGCCTGCTCGCGATCAGCACCTTCTTCTGGTACCTCACCGGCCCCGCCGGCCATGCGCCGAACGACCGGATCATCGTCGAGGCGCTGACCGCCCTCGCCTTCGGCGCCAGCCTCATCTCGATCTTCGCGCGGTTGGGCGGCGGCATCTTCACCAAGGCCGCCGACGTCGGCGCCGACCTCGTCGGCAAGGTCGAGGCCGGCATTCCGGAGGACGATCCCCGCAATCCCGCGGTGATCGCCGACAACGTCGGCGACAATGTCGGCGACTGTGCCGGCATGGCCGCCGACCTGTTCGAAACCTATGTCGTCACTCTCGGCGTGACGATGATCTCCATCGCCCTGCTCATCCGCGCCGACGCCGCCGAGCTGATGCGGCTGATGAGCCTGCCCTTGCTGGTCGGCGGCGTGTGCATCGTCACCTCGATCATCGGCACCTACATGGTCCGCTTGGGCAAGGGCACGATCATGGGCGCGCTCTACAAGGGGTTCTGGACCTCGGCGCTGCTGTCGATCCCGGCGATCTACCTCGCGATGCGCTACGTGCTCGGCGACCTGTCCCGCACCATCGGCAGCGCCGGCTTCCTCGATGCGGTGTCCGACGATCTCACCACCGGCTTCGACACGCCCCGCGCCGCGGCCGGCGCGGTCGCCAGCTTCACGGGGATGGACCTGTTCTGGTGCATGGTGATCGGCCTCGCCGTCACCGGGCTCATCGTCTGGATCACCGAATATTACACCGGCACCAACTATCGCCCGGTGAAGTCGATCGCCGCCGCCAGCCAGACCGGCCACGGCACCAACGTCATCCAGGGCCTCGCCATCAGCCTGGAGGCGACGGCGCTGCCCACGCTGGTGATCGTCATCGCCGTGATCGCCACCTATCAGCTCGCCGGCATCATCGGCATCGCCTTCGCCGCGACCAGCATGCTGGCGCTCGCCGGCATGGTGGTGGCGCTGGACGCCTATGGCCCGGTCACCGACAATGCCGGCGGCATCGCAGAGATGGCGCATCTGCCCGACGACGTCCGCACCCGCACCGATGCATTGGACGCGGTCGGCAACACCACCAAGGCGGTGACCAAGGGCTATGCGATCGGTTCGGCCGGCCTCGCCGCGCTGGTGTTGTTCGGCGCGTACACCACCGATCTCCAGACCTACTTCCCCGACATCACCGTCGATTTCAGCCTGTCCAACCCCTATGTCATCGTCGGGCTGCTGCTCGGCGCATTGCTCCCCTATCTGTTCGGCGCGTTCGGCATGACCGCGGTCGGCCGCGCGGCGGGCAGCGTCGTCGAGGAGGTGCGCGGCCAGTTCCGCGACAATCCGGGGATCATGGCGGGGACGAGCCGCCCCAATTACGGCCGCACCGTCGACCTCGTCACCCGCGCCGCGATCAAGGAGATGATCGTCCCCTCGCTGCTCCCCGTCCTCTCGCCGATCGCGCTCTATTTCGTCATCCGCTGGGTGGCCGGGCAGGCTCAGGGCTTTGCGGCGCTGGGCGCGATGCTGCTCGGCGTCATCGTCTCCGGCCTGTTCGTCGCGCTGTCGATGACCAGCGGCGGCGGCGCGTGGGACAATGCCAAGAAATATATCGAGGACGGCAATTACGGCGGCAAGGGCTCGGAAGCCCACAAGGCCGCCGTCACCGGCGACACGGTCGGCGATCCCTACAAGGATACTGCCGGCCCGGCGGTGAATCCGATGATCAAGATCACCAACATCGTCGCGCTGCTGCTGCTCGCGGCGCTGGCGGGCGGGCACGGCTGAGGCCCATGCGGCGGGGCGGGTGGCTGCACCATCCCCCGTCCCGCCCGAGGGCTATCGCATATGGGCCGTCTGATCCGCGGTGATAGCCTCCAACCTTCCGTCATGCCGGACTTGGTCCGGCATCCACCGTGCCGCACACCCATACGCTATCGATTGCGCGGCACGGTGGACCCCGGAACAAGTCCGGGGTGACGAAGGATACTGGGATGACATGCCCCTTCATCCGCAGCTGGCAGCCATCATCGCCATATGCGATAGCCCTTCGTCCCGCCCGGTCGCGATCCGCTTCCCGCAACCTGCAAACGTCCGAAATCGGGCAGATTGCGCTCCGATGCCACCGGAATGGCTCAGATCCGCCGCGCATCCCTGGGGATCGCCGACACAATGAACGGATGCGAAATCGACCAGACAATCACCTCTACTATGGCGACAATCTCACCGTTCTGCGCAACCATATTGCCGACGCCAGCATCGACCTCGTCTATCTTGACCCGCCGTACAATTCGAACGCCAACTACAACATCCTGTTCAAATCACCCGCAGAAACGGGATCGGACGCCCAGATCGAGGCATTCGAGGATACGTGGCACTGGAACGACACGGCCGAGGATGCTTTCGATCAGGTTCTGAAGAGCGGCAACATCCGCGCCTTCGAACTGCTGCGCGCGATGCGATCCTTCCTCGGTGAAAACGACATGATGGCCTATCTGGCCATGATGGCGATCCGGCTTGTCGAACTGCATCGCAAGCTCAAGCCGACCGGCAGCCTGTTCCTGCACTGCGATCCGACCGCCAGCCATTATCTGAAACTGCTGCTGGATGCCGTATTCGGCGCGCAGCGTTACCGAAACGAGATCGTCTGGTGCTACACGGGTCCGGGTTCGCCCGGGATGCGACAATTCATGCGCAAGCACGATGTCATCTTCTGGTTCAACAAGGGCGAGCAATGGACCTTCAACGCCGATGCCGTGCGCGTCGAGCATAGCGCCAAGACCCGCGAGAATTACAAGCCGGGTCTGGTCGGGTCCGGCTTCGTCGGCGCCGATCACCTGATCCACGACAAGGGCAAGGTTCCGGAGGATCACTGGAATTTTGCCATCGCACCGCGTGGCAAGGAATATCTCGGCTATCCGACCCAGAAGCCGATCAAGCTTCTCGAACGCATCGTCGCCGCCTCCTCGAACGAGGGCGACGTGGTGCTCGATCCCTTCTGCGGTTGCGGGACCGCGGTGCATGCCGCGCAGAAGCTCGGCCGGCACTGGATCGGCATCGACGTGACGCATCTCGCCATCTCGCTGATCGAAAAGCGGATGCAGGCGGCGTTTCCCGACGCCGCCTTTACCGTGGAGGGCACGCCCAAGGACCTCGATTCCGCCCGCGATCTCGCCCGCCGCGACAAATACCAGTTCCAATGGTGGGCGGTGTCGATGGTCGACGCGCAACCCTATGGCGGCCGCAGGAAAGGCGCCGACGGCGGCATCGACGGCCTCATCTACTTCAAGCCCGACGGCAAGCGCACCGAACGGGCGATCGTGTCGGTCAAGGGCGGCGACAACGTAGGCGTGACCATGATCCGCGACCTGCATTCCACCATGACCCGCGAAGGCGCGCCGATCGGCGTGTTCGTCACCCTCACCGCACCGACGGGACCGATGTTGAAGGAAGCGGCCGCCGCCGGGCGTTTCGAGGATGGCTTCGGCCGCACCTATCCCCGGTTGCAGATCGTGACGATCGCCGATCTCTTCGCCGGCAAGCGTCCCGAACTGCCCTATCCCGATCCCACCGCCGCCTTCCGCCGCGCGGCGCGGGAAGATATTGCGCGGCAGGATCGGCTGCTCTGACGAAGCCCCTGTCCTACACGCCCCTTTCGTGCCAATCCGTATCCGCACCGCTCTTTGACACCGTCGATGCTGCCCCCTCGCGCGATCGTCCGGGAAGGGTGATTTCGAACGGGACGTGCCGTAAACTTCGCAAACTTCCGCCGCGCGACGGCGTTGCCGAATCGCCCCCGCATCCCCATCTTGCGGTTCGGCAGATCGCCCCCATCCGCAACGGATGCCGGGGCCGCCTGCCTTGCTTCCCTTTTTCGGTGTGTTGCGCTATGGGCGCGCCCGAACTTGCACGAACAGAGGTTGATTTTTGGCCAAGGAAGAATTGCTCGAGATGCGCGGCCGCGTGGTGGAATTGCTCCCCAACGCGATGTTCCGGGTGCAGCTCGAAAACGATCACGAGATCCTGGGGCATACCGCCGGCAAGATGCGCAAGAACCGCATCCGCGTGCTGGTCGGCGACGAGGTGCTCGTCGAACTGACCCCGTACGATCTCACCAAGGGGCGGATCACTTACCGCTTCATGCCCGGCCGCGGCGGCCCCGGCCCGCAATAAGCGCGTGCGGCGGCCGCGTGCCGCCCCCGGCTGTTGCCCGTCCGTCACAGCGCGTCCCTTGCCGCTCGTCCTCGCCTCGTCTTCGCCGCGCCGCCGCGAACTGCTCGGCCGCCTCGGCATCGTGGCCGATCGCATCGCCGCGCCCGATATCGATGAGGCGCCGCGTCCTGCGGAACCTCCGCGCGATTACGTGCTGCGCATCGCCTGTGCCAAGGCGCGCGCGGTAGAGCGTGCCGCCGATGAGGTGGTGCTGGCCGGCGACACCACCATCGCCGTCGGCCGCCGCATCCTCGGCAAGCCCGCCGACGACGCCGACCTCGCCCGCATGCTCGCGCTGCTCTCCGGCCGGCGCCACCATTGCCTGTCCGCGGTCGCGGTGATCGACGCCGCCGGCACGCTGCGCCACCGCCTGTCGGACACGCTGGTCGCCTTCCGCCCGCTCGATGCGCGCGAGATCGCCGCCTATGTCGCCAGCGGCGAGGGCGAGGGCAAGGCGGGGGGCTACGCCATCCAGGGCCGCGCCGAGGCGTTCGTACGCTTCCTCCACGGCAGCCATTCCGGCGTCGTCGGCCTGCCGCTCACCGAAACCCGCGCGCTGCTGCGCGCTGCCGGACTGCCGCTTGCCTGAGTGGATTTGGGAGGCGGGGATCGGCGAATCCCGCGCCGCTCTGGTCGAAGGCGACACGATCGTCGAAGCCGTCATCGACCTGCCGGCCGCGTTGCGCCTCGGCACCGTCATACGCGCGCGACTGGTCGAGCTGACCGCCGGCGGCATGGGCCGGCTCGACGTGGCGGGCGACGAGGCGGTGATCGCCCGCATCCCGCCCGGCGTCACCAAGGGCGCGCATCTCACCGTCGAGATCACGCGAGAGGCGATTCCCGAACCCGGCCGCCCCAAGCCGGCACGCGCGCAAGCCAGCGATGCGCCCGAACGGCCCGGCCCCGACCTGCCCGACCGCCTGTGCGCCACCGGCCATCCCGTCCGCCAGCTTCGCGCCCACGAACCCGATGCGCTGGAGGCGGCGGGCTGGTCCGAACTGCTCGAAGAGGCGAGCGGCGGTGCCATTCCCTTCCCGCTCGGCGCGCTGCGGCTGTCGCCGACGCCGGCGATGACGCTGTTCGACGTCGACGGTCCGTCGCCGCTCGAACCGCTCGCCCGCGCGGCGGCGGAGGCCGTGGCCCGCGCGATCCGTCGCCACGGCATCGGCGGGTCGATCGGCATCGATTTTCCGACCCTGCCCGGCAAGGCGGCGCGGCAGGCGGTGGCCGAGGCGATCGATGCCGCCCTGCCGCAACCGTTCGAGCGCACGGCGGTGAACGGCTTCGGCTTCCTCCAGATCGTCCGCCCCCGCCCGCGCGCCTCGCTACCCGAGCTGCTGCGCGCCGATCCGGTCGGCGCCGCGGCCCGCGCGTGGCTGCGCCGGCTGGAGCGCGAACCGCCGGGCAGCCCCATCCACCACCGCGTTCCCGCCGCCGTCCACGCGCGATTCGCCGCCCAGCCGGACTGGCTCGCCGAACTCGCCCGCCGCACCGGCGTCATCCACCGACTGGACCCTGCATGAACACCGCCACCTGCCCGATCTGCGACACGCCCGCCGACCCCGAATACACGCCATTCTGCTCGCGCGGCTGTGCCAATCGCGACCTCCTGCAATGGCTAGGCGAAGGATATCGCCTCCCGGCGAACGATCCTGCGCAAGACGGGCTGGACAGCAGCGATTCCGCTGACTAAAGGCGCCCTTCCCAACGCGGCGATCCGCCGCGCTGCACCCTGCCCGGGTAGCTCAGTTGGTAGAGCATGCGACTGAAAATCGCAGTGTCGGCGGTTCGAATCCGTCCCCGGGCACCATTCCTTCCTCCTCCTCAGCGCGCCAGCGGCGTCTCCTCGAACCGGTCGAGCAGGGTCGCAACGTCGTCGTAGCGGCTGACCGCATCGGCCAGCGCCGCTTCGTCGAACCCGCCCGATCGCACCGCGACCGATGCCACGCCGCATTTCGCCGCTGCTTCGATGTCATACGGGGTGTCGCCCACCACCATCGCATGCGCCGGCAGCGTCCGCGCCTTCTTCAGCGCGGCGGCGAAGATGTCGCCGGCCGGCTTGGTGGTGGACACGTCGTCCTTCGATGTGGTCGCATCGACCACGTCGGCGACGTCGAGCAGCCGGACGTAATGGTCCAGCTCCTCGCCGTTGGCCGAGGAGGCGAGCACCACCTGGCGCCCGCTCGCCGCCACCCGGCGCAGCAGGTCGGCGGCACCGGGGAACGGCTGCACTTGCGCGAGATAGCGGCGCTTGAAGATCGCGCCGTGGCGCTCAGCCAGCCGCTCCACCGCCGCGTCGTCGGCCTCCGGCCATAGCGCGGGCACCAGCAGGTCGCCGCCCTTGCCGATCTGGCCGCGGATCGTGTCGGCGTCGATCGGATGGTCCGCCTCGCGGAACACCTGCTCCCATGCCGCGACATGATAGTCGTTGCTGTCGACCAACGTCCCGTCGAGGTCGAACAGGACGGTGCGCACCGCCGGCCGCTCCCGCGTCAGCCAGGCGGCCAGCGCACTCGCGCCGAGCAGCGCCGCCCCCGTCCGTGCCGAACCGCGCCGGCGCAGCAGCCGCAGGCCCAGCGTCGCCGCGGCACTGGTAACAAGGCCCGCCTTGCCGATACCCACCGCGGCGCCGGCATAGGCACCAGCCCGACTCGCCGCGAAATCGGCGGCCGGCCCGGCGTGACGCTGCCGACCCTCGGCGGGCGCACCACGCTCCGCCCCGTCGCCGGCGACATGGTCGGCAACCCAGGACCCGCGGCTGCCGAGCGGCTGCGCGCTGCCCGTCGTGGTGTCGATACGCGTCTGGTGCTCCAGCTCGGCGTTCAGTTCGGCGCCGAACACGAGGATGTAGCTCGACAGGTACAGCCAGGTCAGCATCACGACGACCGCGCTCAGCGAGCCATAGGTGGCGTTGTAATTGCCGAAGCTCGCGACATACAGGCCGAAGCCGACGCTGAGCAGCAGCCAGCCGATCGCGGCAAACAGCGATCCCGGCGTCAGCCACGCCCAGCGCGCCTGCGCCCGCGACGGGCCGAACCGGTACAGCGTCGCCGCAACGCCTGCGCCCGCACCCAGCAGCAACAGGTACGAGGCGACCTTGCCGATCACCAGCACCGCTTCCGGCGCGCCGGGGAGCAGCGCCTCCAGCTTGCCGAGCGCGGCGATCGCCACCGCCGCGACCAGCGCCACCACCACCGCCGCCGCGGTGATGCCCAGTGCCAGCAGGTTGACCTTGATGAAGCCGCGCCGCTCCTCTTCCTCATAGGCGATGTTGAGCGAGGTGATGACCGCACCGGCGCCATTGCGCGCACCGAACAGCGCCAGTCCGATGGCGATCAGGAGGCCGAACCCCTTCTTGCCGTCCGACGACTGCACCACCGCCATCAGCTGCTCGCCGACCAGCCGCGCCGCATCGGCCGGCATCACGGACGTCAGCCGCTGCATGTCGGCGATGACGGTCTGCGGATCGGCGATCAGGCCATAGCTCAGCACCATCGCACCGAGCAGCGGCACCAGCGCCAGAAAGCCGTAAAAGGCGACACCCGCCGCGATCAGGCCGACATTGTCGTTGCTGGTTTCCGCCCAGGTCCGGCGCAGCACCGCCATCCAGCCGCCACGCGGCATCTGCCATGGGCTCGTCGCCTGATGGCCTTGATCGTCCCCGCGATTGTTCACGTCGTTCCCCTGCGCGCCTATAGGAACCTAGGCGAACCGGTGGGCGCGGGCGGGGTTCCCTGGCGCGGCCGGTCCGGCTGCGTTCCCGTTTCGATACGGCGCCGAGCGGCGTTAACCGCTGGTCCGTTACGTCCGATGCGCGCATGCGGTCAGCGCCGGGGGGCAGGATTTTTCGAACCAGGGCAGCGGCTTGAAAGCCATGACGCGCGACACCTTGACTATGGCCGACACTCCCGCAGCACCGCCGCAGGCAATCGGACCATCGGCGGAGCGGATCCACACACTCGACGTGCTGCGCGGCGTCGCGATCTGCGGCATCCTGCTGATGAACATCCACGCGATGGGCGATGTGTCGGAATATCCGCTGACGCGCTTTCCCGCGGCATGGAATGCGCAGTGGATCAGCTGGGGCATCCAGATGCTGTTCGTCGAAGGGGCGATGCGCGGCCTCTTCACCCTGCTGTTCGGCGCCGGCATGGTCATCATGCTGCGGCGGGCGGAGGGGGCCGGCGCCTCGACGCGCCCGCTCGACATCTGGGCGCGGCGCTGCGTCGCGCTGATGGGCTTTGGCATCGTGCAGTGGCTGGTGCTGCTGTGGCCGGGTGAGATCCTGTGGAATTACGGGGTCAGCGGGCTGTTCCTGCTCGCCTTCCGCTCGGCCCGGCCGCGCGTGCTGCTGCTCGCCGCCGCAGTCCTGATCGCCGGACTGGGCGCGAACGGCGCCTTCTGGACGCACCAGCAGGTCGCCGAGCTGGAGCGCGGCGCGCTTGCCCGCCCGCCCTACGATGCGGCGGCACAGGGCGCCGTCGCCGCCGAGCGCGAGCATCGCGCCGCCCTCCACCCGTCGCCGGAGGAGCGGGCGCATCGCATCGCACAGCGCACCCAGCTGACCGGCCTGCTGCACTGGAGCGCCGGCTATTGGATGCGGGAGAACCTGACGATCACCGGCTGGGTCGATGTCGCCGAAAGCGTCAGCTTCATGCTGATCGGCATGGCGCTGTTCCGGCGCGGCATCCTTACCGGCGCCGCACCGGCCGCGACCTACCGCCTGATGCTGATCGGCGGCTATGGCGGTGGGCTGCTGCTGCGCGGGCTGCATGTGGCCTTACTGGCGCGCACCGGGCTCGACATGGGATCGCCGCTCGTGCCCGGCTGGGCATGGATCGCCGCGGAGGCGATGGCCGAGCCGGCGCGCCTGCTGGTGACGCTGGGCCATGTCGGGCTGATCGTCACCCTGCTGCGCTCCGGCGTGTTGGGACAAGCGGTCACCCTGAGCGCGCTCGGACGGATGACGCTCAGCGTCTATGCTTTGCAGTCGTTGCTCGGCGCGCTGATCTTCTATGCGGCGGGCTATCTCGGCGTCTTCACGCTGCCGCAGCTGTGGCTGATCGGATGCGGCATCTGGATCGTTTCCGCCCTGCTATGTCGCTGGTGGCTGGCGCGCCATGCGATGGGACCGGCGGAGACCCTGCTCCGCCTGATCGCCTATGGCGGGGCCGGGGCGCGGCCGCACCCTGCCCCGCTCTGATCATTCCGCCGTGTCGCTCGGGGTGAGCGGTCCGGGAAAATAGGACAGGTGCGGCGGCTGGTTGTACGCCGTATTCTGCCACGCCACGCCCAGCCGGTAGACGGGATCCTGCATCAGCGTCACCAGCCGGTGTGTCGTCGGATAGGGCGTGACGTAGATCCGCAGTTCGCGATTGTCCGCCGACCGCCACGCCACTTCCTCGCGCCAGTCGCCCAGAATATCCGCCTGCAACGCCGGATTCGCCTTGGTTCCGTTGTTCGACGCGACGTCGCCAGGATGGAGCAGCGGGATGGCGCTGCCGCTGCGCCAGTCCCATTTGCTGATCGTCGTGCCGTCGAGCAGCTCGCGCAGCAGGTCGCCGTCCCAATACAGCGCGAAGTTGGTCTGCCGCGGCGCCGGGCCGATCGGCTGCCCCTTCACGTCGAACAGGTCGCGGCTGTTCGATCCCCACAGTTCGGCGCCGACGTGCCGCGGATCGATATCGGCGGCGAGGCCCCGACCCGTGTCGCGATCGGACGGCTTGGTCCACAACACCGCGCCGGTACGCGCGTCGAGCAGCGCCGATCCGATGCCGCCGTTGCGCTTCACATCCTCATGCACGCCCCATTTCTCCAGGCCCGGGCGCGACGGGTCGAGATCGCTGACGTGCATCGCGTCGCCATGGTACAGCGGCTGCGTCCACAGGCCCTTGCCCGTGTCGTCGATCGCCATCGATCCATAGATCACCTCATCACGGCCATCGCCGTCGACATCGGCGATGCTGAGTTCGTGATTGCCGCGCCCCGCATAATCGGCATTTCCCGGCGCCGCGCTGTCGAACAGCCAGCGCCGCGTCAGCTTGCCGCCGCGGTAATCCCAGGCGGCCACCGCGGTGCGCGCGTAATAGCCGCGTCCGAAGATCATGCTCGGGCGCTTGCCGTCGAGATAGGCGACGCCGGCCAGGAACCGGTCCGACCGGTTGCCATAGCCATCCCCCCAGGTATCGCGCAGCTGTTCGAAGCTCGGGTTGCCGCCGGGAAAGCGCGGCGGGTCGTAGGGGGCGGTCGCCAGCGCACGGCCACTGCGCCCATCGAATACCGTCAGATACTCCGGCCCCCTCAGGATGCGGCCTTGCAGCGGCGCGACCCTGGTGCCGTCGGCCAGCACCTTGGCCCCGGTACGATCGGGCTGCGGCACCTCGCCGTCATGGCCGCGCCAGTCCGCCCTGGCATCGCCGATCACCGTACTGGCGCCGTCGACCGTACCGTCGGCGGTCTTCATCGCGACTTCGGCCCGGCCGTCGCCGTCGAAGTCGAACACCTGGAATTGCGTGTAATGCGCGCCGGCGCGGATGTTGCGGCCGAGGTCGATCCGCCACAGCCGCTTGCCCTCCAGCGTATAGGCATCGAGGAAGACGCTGCCGGTATAGCCCGCCTGGCTGTTGTCGTGGCTGTTCGTCGGGTCCCATTTCAACACCACCTCGTACCGACCGTCGCCATCGAGATCGCCGACCGAGGCGTCATTGGCGGTGTAGGTGTAGCTCTGCCCGTCGGGCGTGGTGCCGCCCGGCGGCGGGGTCAGCGGGATCGACAGGTATCCGCGCGGCAGCATCAGGGCCGGGCGGCTCGCCGTACCACTCTTGCCGCCGACCACCGGCCGGACGGTATAGCGCGCCGTTGCGCTGCCGTTCGCATCGACGAAGGCGGTGGCGGCGGCAACCGGCTGCGCATTCACCTTGCGCCCGTCGCGATAGACGTCGAACGCTATGCCCCGCGGATCGTCGGCGAGCAGCCGCCAGCTGATCAGCCAGCCTCCGTCCTTCGCCGGCGACGCCACCAGCCCACGATCGAGCCGCTCGGCGATCCGCGGCGGCTGCGCGAGGGTACCGCCCGCCAGCATCGATCCCATCAGCAATGCCGCGGCTATCCTGTTGCAGCGTCTCGTCATCTTCGGTCCTCTCCAGCGCTGGCGAATCAGCTTGTCTCAATAATCATGATTGCATTTCAAATTTTGGCAACATAGGATCGGAACGCCAGTCCAGTATGTGGACTAGGGAGCCGGCGACACGCCGCGGCGACGGTAAAATCCGCGTCGATATCTGGAGGGGTTACGCGATGAACAGCCTGACATGCACGACAGCCGCCGCCTCCGGGACGACCACCGCGTCCGATCCCGCCGTGCGCACGTACGCGGCCGTCACGACGGGCTGACGCTGACCTTCGCCATCTAGCTCGGGCGGCTGCCAGGTGCAGCGCCCATCGGCCGCCCGCCGCGGCCCCCAACAGGGAGACAGATCCATGACCGCCAGCCGCCTGGCTGCTCGCCGCACGCTTGCGACGACCTCCGCACTCGCCCTTGCTCTCGGCTGGGCGATCGCGCCCGCCGCCGCGCAGACCAATCCGGTCCCCGGCGACCGCAACGTCGCGCCTTCGTCGGCGGCGGTCGAACCCAAGACGCCCGCCGAAACCCCCGCCGGGAACCCCGGCGGCCAAACGAACGCTCCCGTCGTCACCAACCAGGACCTGACGCAGCAGGACGGCAACAATCCCGAAGCCGCGCCGGACGACATCCTGGTCGTCGGCACCCGCGCCTCGCTGCAATCGGCGATCGCGCGCAAGCGCGCGGCCAACACGGTCGTCGACTCGATCGTCGCCGACGATATCGCCAGCTTCCCGGACAAGAACGTCGGCGATTCCCTCGCCCGCATCACCGGCGTGCAGCTCAGCCGCGACTTCGGCGAGGGTACGAAGGTGTCGATCCGCGGCGTCGAGCCGGATCTCAACCGCGTCGAGATCAACGGCGTCAGTCAGACCTCCGCGACCGGCGAACGTTCGGGCGATTTCCGCGAACTCGCCACCGAACTCGTCAAGTCGATCGACGTCTACAAAGGTTATGCCGTCAACCTGACCGAGGGCGGCCTGGGCGGCACCGTGTCGATCGAGACGCGCAAGCCGCTGGAACTCAAGAAAGCGCTGGGCAGCGTCGTCTTTTCCGAACAGCATCTCGACCTGACGCAGGACTGGCGCCCGCGTGGCACCGTGATCCTCGGCACGCCCAAGTTCCTGACCGAAGGGTTGGGCGTGCTGCTCAACGTCACCTATGACGACAAGTCCACGCGCCAGGATTACGCCAGCAACACCGGCTGGACCCGCCTCGCCGATTTCGATCATTCGGATCAGAAGACGGTCGCCGATCCGCTCTATTCGAACTTCAACACCTATGCGAGCTGCGCCGGCGTCGGCGGCCAGAACACGGCCAACGCCACCGCGCGCCGCCTGGCCTGCGAAACGCAGTTCTTCGACTGGGCACCGAACGGTCCGCGCTATCGCAACCAGGTTCGCCGCGACCAGCGTATCTCGGGCGATCTGACGGTCCAGTATGAGGTCGCGCCGAACTTCCGCGTGTTCGGCGAAGCGACGATCAACAACCGCAATCAGCGCCTGTACGACATCAACTATGCGATCAACCTCGATCGCTTCCAGCGCTTCCAGCTCGACCCGACGCTACCTGCGGGGCTCAACGGCGGCACCTCGCGCCCGCAGGTGCTGCAGAGCAGCGCCACCGTCGATGCCAACCATGTCGTCACCAGCTACACCACCGCCCTCAACGCGGTGAACATCGGCACGGCGGCGGCCCCTAACTATAGCGGCGCGGCCAACATCCTCGGCGTGCAGCGCCGCGACTTCCAATACAACCAGCAGTCGCGCTACCTCATCGGCGGCTTCGACTGGGACTTCGACCGCATCCAGGTGAAGGGCCTCGTCTCGCATGGCAGCGCCAAGACGGAGGGTGAGACCAACCTGATCTCGCTGTCGACGGGCATCGCCGGCGTCAACGTCGACACGCGCAACGATCTCGGCATCCCCGTTTTCACCTATCCCAGCACGATCAATCCTGCCGATCCCAGCATCTATTCCAACTTCACCCGGCCGGGGAACACGCTGGGAATCGCCGGCCCGACCGTGCAATATCGCCCAACCTACCTCAGCAACACCGAGGACCAGATCAAGCTCGACGTCGATTGGGAAGTCGAGGCCGGCCCGCTCAAGAGCATCGAATATGGCGGTCAGTACCGCAGCCAGGATTACCTGCTCTACAACGGCGGCGGATCGCAGCTGCTCAGCGCGCCCGGCGCGACCCCGCTGGTATATCAGACCAGCGCCAACGTCTCGTACACGACCAACATCGTGCCGGTCGTCACCGCCCGATCCACACCCAGCGGCACGATCGGCAACGGCGGCTACACCAACCAGCTAACGGCGGCCGAATATGCCTCGCTGCTGACCTCGCTCGGCACGACCAACAATGGCGCGCCGCTGTTCTCCGGCCTGAAGGGCGCGCCGTCGACGATCCCCAATCGCATCGCCTATGCCAATTTCGATCCCAACATCATCGGTCAATTCTACGACCTGTCGGGCTTCGACCACGACCTGCTGTTCGAGGCGAACGGCCTTCCCCAGATCCCGCAGGCCAAGATCTCGGAAAAGATCGCCTCGGGCTATCTGATGGGTAATATCGACACCACCGTGTTCGGCATGCACCTTACCGGCAACGCCGGCGTCCGCTACACCTACACGCGCGATACGGGTGTCGGCACCAACATCAGCCGCGTCACGCGCTTCACGGCGACGGGGGGCACCGAAACGGTGATCCTCACCGCGCAGCGGCTGGCGCTGACCAACGACTATCACGACATCCTGCCCGCCTTCAACGCGGCCCTGGAGATCACGCCCAACCTCGTGCTGCGCGCGAACTGGGCCAAGAACCTCGCCCGGCCCAAGCCGCTCGACCTCGTCCCCAACATCAACTGCCTCGACGACGCGACGATCGGTGCGGCGAACGACGTCTGCACCGCGGGCAATCCGGCGCTCGTTCCCTATCGCGCCGACCAGTGGGAAGCGAACCTCGCCTGGTATCCCAACCGCGACACGCTCATCAGCGTCGGTTACTACAAGAAGTACGAGAAGAGCTTCGTCGTCCCCAACGTGACGCGCAACGATGTCGACCTGTTCCAGGACGGCACGCTCTACACGGTGCGTCAGCCGATCAACGGCTTCGGCGCGCTGCTCGACGGCATCGAGGTCAACGCGCAGACCGCGCTCACCTTCCTGCCCAAGCCGTTCGACGGCCTCGGCATTTCGGGCAACGCCACCTATGCCCGCGCGATCCGGACCAACCTCACCAATTCCGCCACGGGGCAGCCGCTGGATGAATATCCCGGCCTGTCGGACTGGACCTACAATGCCAGCATTTTCTACGACAAGGACTGGCTGAACGCCCGGTTGAGCTACAACTATCGTTCCGACTGGCTGGTGACGGTCGCCGATTCGACCAACGGCAACAATCCGGTCTACCGCAAGGGCGAAGGGTATCTCGACGGCAAGATCACCTTCCGCTTCCCGGAATGGCATTACAGCCTGTTTATGGAAATGCAGAACATCAACAAGGAATATTCCAAGAGCTATATCAAGAACATCGGCACGCTGGAGGTCTATTATCCCGGCCAGCGCTTCTTTGCCGGCTTCCAGCTCAAGTTCTAGAACCGTTCCTCCCCACGACCGGTCGTTTCTGCAAACGGCCGGTCGCTTCGTCGATTGCCAGGATGTAAGAAGGCGTCCTAAGGAGTGGGCATGAAAGCTTCCGTGGCAACCATCGAAAAACCCGACGCCGCCGGATCGGTCGGCGCGGGCAGCCAGACGCTGATGCGCGGGCTCGACCTAATCGAGGCGGTGAGCCACGAGGTACTGTCCTTGAGCGAACTCGCCGCCAAGCTCGACCTCACCAAGAGCACCACGCACCGCCTGCTCTCCGCGCTGGTCGACCGCGGCTATCTCGCTTTCACCCCGCGCTCGGGCTATCGGCTGGGGCCGAAGCTGCTGCTGCTCGGCACGCTGGCGCAGGCGCAGGCGGACCTCGTCCAGGTCGCCAGGCCCTATCTCGAGGAACTCGCCGCCGCGACCGAGGATACGGTGCATCTGGGCGTCTTCGACGGCGACTTCGCGCTCTACCTCGACAAGGTGCCCGGCCGCCGCCGCATCACCATCTCGAGCCGCGTCGGCGACCGCCAGCCGTTGAGCTCCACCGGGCTCGGCAAGGCGCTGATGATCGATTCCTCCCCGACCTATTGGCAGGAGCGGTTCGCGGCCGACCAGGCGGCGGGCGCGATGAAGGCCGATGCCATGGTCTGGACGCAGCGGATGGAGGGCTATGCCAAGGCCGGCCGCGCCTTCGACCTCGAGGAAAACGAGGACCAGATCCGCTGCGTCGCCGCGCCGATCCGCGATGCCGCCGGCAAGATCGTCGCCGCGATCAGCGTGTCGAGCGCCGCGCAATATATGAGCGATGATCGCATGACGACGCTGACCGACGAGGTGCGCGGCACGGCGGACGCGATCAGCCACGAACTCGGCTTCGAGCCGCAGACGGACTAATCCTCTCAAGGAGAATGCAATGTTGCTCGAAGGCAAGACGGTGCTGGTCACCGGCGCGTCGGCCGGGATCGGCCGCGCCGTGGCGATCGGCTGCGCAGCCCACGGCGCCGACGTGGCACTGAACTTCAGCCGCGACGTCGACGGCGCCAATGCTGCCGTTGCCGAGATCGAGGCGCTGGGTCGCAAGGGCATCGCGATCCAGGGCGACGTCTCCGACCCTGCCACCGCCACCGCGTTCGTCGCGCAGGCAGTAGAGGCGCTCGGCCGCGTCGACGTGTTCGTCAACAACGCCGGCATCTGCCCCTTCCACGCCTTCCTCGACATGCCGGTCGAGACGTTCGAGCGGACGATGCGCGTCAACCTGCACGGCGCCTATTTCATGGTGCAGGCGGCGGCGAACCAGATGGTGAAACAGGGCGATGGCGGGTCGATCATCGCCATGTCGTCGATCTCGGCGCTGGTCGGCGGCGAATACCAGACGCATTACACGCCGACGAAGGCGGGCCTGCATTCGCTGATGCAATCGGTCGCGATCGCACTCGGCAAGCACGGCATCCGCTGCAACTCGCTGTTTCCCGGCACGATCCTCACCGACATCAACAAGGAAGACCTCGCCGACCAGGGCAAGCGCGCGTACATGGAAGGGCGTATTCCGCTCGGCCGCCTCGGCCAACCCGACGACCTCGTCGGCCCCACCGTGTTCCTCGCATCGGACCTGTCGAACTACGTCACCGGCGCCTCGCTGCTGGTCGACGGCGGCGCGTACGTGAACCTGCAGTAAGGATCGGGCTGCCATGCCGACCCGTCGCGACGCGATCCTCGGCATGGCCGCCTTCCTCCCCTTCCCCGCGCATGCCGCCGCGACGATCGACGTGCGCGACCATGGCGCGCGCGGCGACGGGCGCGCGATCGACAGCCCTGCCTTCAACGCCGCCATCGCCGCCGCCGCCGCGCGCCCGCATGGCGGCACCGTCGTCGTGCCTGCCGGGCGCTACCGTTGCTATTCGATCCGCCTGCGCAGCCACGTCACCCTGATGCTCGCCGAGGGTGCGGTGATCGAGGCCGCAGCCGGCACCGGCTACGACCTGCCCGAAGACAATGGCGAGCAACTCTACCAGGACTTCGGCCACAGCCACTGGCGCAACAGCCTGATCTGGGGCGAGGATGTCGAGCGGGTCGCGATCCTCGGCCCCGGCGTGATCGATGGCCGCGGCCTCACCCGCGACGGTCCCGGTGCCCGCTGGAAGGCGCAGACCGGCGAACGTCCGCTGTCGATGCGCCAGATGACTGCGGCCGAGATCGCCAGGCTGGAACCCGACGCGGCGCGGATGAACGGCCTCGGCAACAAGGCCATAGCCTTCAAGAACGGCCGCGACATCCGCCTCGCCGGCTTCACCATGGCGAAGTGCGGCCATTTCGCCATCCTCGCCACCGGCACGCAGCGGCTGACGATCCAAGACCTCGGCATCGATACCGACCGCGACGGCATCGATCTGGACAGCGTGCGCGACGTGCTGGTCGAGCGCTGCCGCGTCAACACGCCCAACGACGACGCCATCGTCGTCAAGAGCAGCTATGCGCTCGGCCGCGCGGCAGCGGCAGAGAACGTCACCATCCGCCATTGTGCAGTCAGCGGCTACGATCTCGGCACGATGCTCGACGGCAACCGCCGCACCACGCAAGCGATGGCGCCCGACCGTGATCGGCCGACCGGGCGGATCAAGCTCGGCACCGAAAGCAACGGCGGCTATCGCAACATCCGCATCGAGGATTGCAGCTTCCACCATTGCCGTGGCCTCGCGCTGGAGACGGTCGACGGCGGCGTGATGGAGAATGTGATCGCGCGCCGGCTGACGATGCACGACGTCACCACCGCGCCCCTCTTTCTGCGCATCGGCGACCGCCGCCGCGGGCCGGCCGGCACCGGCGTCGGCGCGATCCGCGGCGTGACGCTGAGCGAGATCAGCGCGACCGGCATCGATCATCGCTTCGCCGCGACGATCGCCGGCCTGCCCGGCCACAGGATCGAGGACGTGACGCTTCGCGACATCCACCTGAGCTATGCCGGTGGCGGCACCGCCGCGGATGCGGCGCGGCGGCCGGACGACCTCGCCTCCGCCTATCCCGAACCGAGCATGTTCGGCGTCACGCCCGCCTGGGGCCTGTGGGTGCGCCATGCGCGTGGCCTCACCATCCGCGGCCTGTCGCTCGCCACCGTGACCCCCGATGCGCGCCCGCCCTTCGCAACCGAGGATGTCGTCGACCTGCATGTCACCGGCACGCCGCTCTGGCGCGGTTAGCATTTGACCTCAGGCCAATAAGTCATTACCAAATCCTACAGACCAATACCACATAATGGGCTGGAGGGGTGAGCATGGCGATCCACGCATTCAAGATGCAGCTGAAGCCCGGCGTGGTCGACGAATATCGCCGCCGCCACGATGCAATCTGGCCCGAACTGTCCGCGCTGCTCACCGACAGCGGCATCCACGATTATTCGATCTTCCTCGACGAAGTGACGCTGTCGCTGTTCGCGGTGCTCAAGCTCGCCGACGACAACCGGCAGGCGGAACTGCCCGATCATCCCGTGATGAAGCGCTGGTGGGATTACATGGCGCCGCTGATGGAAGTGGAGGCGGACAACCGCCCGGTGGAGACCGCGCTGCCGCTGATCTTTCACCATGATTGAAGGCTCTGGCCCGCAGCATCGAGTGATCCGACCCGCTCGCGCGGTATCCGTTCGCCCTGAGCCTGTCGAAGGGCGGGGCTGCCACACGTGGTCCGCTCGCGGCACGGCGCCCTTCGACAGGCTCAGGGCGAACGGATCGGTTCCGACGTTCGGTGCCTTGGGAAGGCGCCTGGCCCTGATCTCCGCGGCCCTCCTCGCCACGACCGCGCACGCGCAGACCGCACGTCCGACCGAAAACCTCGCCGCCCCGGTCAAGACCTTTGGCCGGGTCAGCTACGACGCGCGTTCGCTGATGATCGACGGCAAGCGGCAGGTGATCTGGTCGGCGGAATTCCATCCCTTCCGCCTGCCCAGCCCCGACCTGTGGCGCGACATCCTGCAAAAGCTGAAGGCGAGCGGCTTCAACACCGTCGCGCTCTATTTCGACTGGGGATACCATAGCCCCAAGCAGGGCGTGTACGATTTCACCGGCATCCGCGACATGGACCGGGTGCTGACGATGGCGCAGGAGGAAGGGCTCTACGTCATCACCCGCGCCGGGCCGTACGTAAACGCGGAGCTGTCGCGCGGCGGCTTTCCGGGCTGGCTGGTCAACCAGCGCGGCCGTGCGCGGACCGACGATCCCGCCTATCTCGCTGCGGTCGACGAATGGCTCGGCCACATCGACGCGATCATCGCCCGCCACCAGATCAATAACGGCGGATCGGTGATCCTCCACCAGATCGAGAACGAGCTGGCGCTGACCACCCCGGCCCAGCGCCGCTACATGGACCACCTGTACGCCAAGGCGCGTGCCGACGGCATCACCGTGCCGCTGTTCCACAACGACCAGGGTCGCAACGGCTATTGGGTGCCGGAATCGTCCAAGGTCGAGAACGTCGTCCACGGCCCCAACGACCTCTACGCCTTCGACGGCTATCCCGGCGGCACCTGCACCGTGGGCGGCAAACCGACGCGCGGCTCCCCCGCGCCCGACTGGGGCTATTACGGTCCCGGCGGGGCCAAGGGCGGTGCCTCCGCCTCGCCCGACACGCCTGCCTTCCTCGCGGAGTTCGGCGGCGGCTGGTTTGACTATTGGGGGTCGAACGGCGGCTACGAATGCAACGCGATCCAGCGCGGCAAGCGGTTCCAGCGCGTCTTCTACGGCACCAATCTCGCCAACGGCATCGACATCCAGAGCGTCTACATGGGCTATGGCGGCACCAGTTGGGGCTGGCTGCCCGCGCCGGTGGTGTTCACCAGCTACGATTATGGCTCGGCCATCTCCGAGGATCGCGAGCTGCGGCCCAAGGCGGAGGAGATGAAGCAGCTGGGCGGCCTGATCGCCAGCGTGCCGGACCTTGCCGGCATGGTGCCGGCCAGTCCCGCTACCGCCTCCTCACCCGCCGTGCAGGTCTACCACGATCGCAGCCCGGAGAGCGACGCCCGCTTCCTGATGGTGACGCACAACCCGTCGAACGGCACGGGGGACGACCGCTTCACCATCACCGCCGACCTGCCCGACGGCCGCTACACCTTTCCCGCCGCCGAGCCGATGCGGCTGAACGGCTTCGATGCCAAATGGCTGGTCGCCGGCGTGACGCTCGGCGGGCAGCGGCTGGTCTATTCGACATCCGAATTGCAGGCCGCGCTCACCATGAGCGGCGCCGACCTGCTGCTGCTCTACGGCCGCGCCGGCGAGAGTGGCGAGACGGTGCTGCGCTATGCCTCGGCGCCGCAGGTGCGGGTGCTCGAAGGCACGGTCACCAGCCGGTTCGACGCGGCCAAGGGCGACCTGCGCCTCGATTATCCGCATCGGGGCCGCAGCGTCGTGACGATCACCGGCGGCGGCCGCCCGCCGCTGACTTTGATCCTCGCCGACGAGGCGGAGGGCGCACGCTACTGGCGGCAGGGTGCCGCGCTGGTCCGCGGCCCCGCCCTGCTGCGCAGCGCACCTATCGATGGCAGCACGCTCGCACTTGCCGGCGACACGCGCGAGGCGACGCCGCTCGAGGTCTGGTCGGGCGCCAGGCAGATCCGCTGGAACGGCCGGCGGATCGCGACCCGCACCACCGCGATCGGCAGCCGCATCACCACGCAGCCGCTCGCCGGCCCCGCAGCATTCACCCTTCCTGCCCTCGAATGGCGCACCGCCTACGGTTCGCCCGAGGCGCAACCCGGCTTCGACGACAGCCGCTGGCAGGCGACCGAGGGCAAGCCCTACGCCAGCATCACCGCGCGGCCCGATGGCCAGCCCAATCTGTCGATGGATGCCTATGGCTTCCACGACGGCGACGTCTGGTACCGTGGCCGCTTCACCGGCACGCCCGATGCAAAACAGATCGCGCTGTTCTATGGCGCCGGCGGATCGGGGATGGTGCAGGTGTGGCTCGACGGCCGGTTCGTCGGCCAGAACGAGCTGCCCGGCGGCCTGCCGCGTCCGATCACCACCGGCACCGCCCGGTTCGACCTGCCGGACTCCGCGCAGACCCCGCAGGAGCACGTGCTCAGCATCATGGTCCGCAACAACGGCCATAACTGGGATCTCGACAGTGACGATACGCACAAGGAGGCGCGCGGCCTGATCTCCGCATCGCTGGAGGCACCGGGCAGGCGCAGCTTCGCCGTGCCGATCGCGTGGCGGATCCAGGGCAAGGCGGGCGGCGAAGACCTGCCCGATCCCGCCCGCGGCCCCGCCAACAACGGCGGCCAGTACGGCGAGCGCGAAGGCTGGCACCTTCCCGGTTTCGACGATGCCGGCTGGCAAGCCGCGCCGACCAGCGTCCGGCCCGGCACCACCTGGTACCGCAGCCGCTTCACCCTTGCCGTGCCCAAGGAGCAGGATGCGACGATCGCGGTCGCGTTCAGCGACACGACCGTACCGCGCTCGGTCGCCAGATACCGTGCCCTGCTGTTCGTCAACGGCTGGAACATGGGCCAGTTCATCGCCCATGTCGGCCCGCAGCGCGTCTTCCCCATCCCCGAAGGCGTGCTGAACCATCATGGCCGCAACACGATCGCGCTCGCCGTCACCTCCGACGGCGCACCCGGCGACGTGCTGGAGCCGGTGAAACTCGTCACCCTACGCAACGTGCGCGGCGGCATCCCCGTCCGCCCGTCGATCCCACAGGAGAAGTAACTTGGCCGCCCTCACCCACGACGTTCCCCGCCAGAACGTCACCGCCGCCATCCACAAGCTGATGGACAATCTCGTCAACATCAAGGACGAGACGGGCGAGTTCCTGCTCCATCTGGACGACGGGCGGATCATCGACACCAAGGGCTGGGCCGGCTGGGAATGGACCCACGGCGTCGGCCTGTTCGGCATGTGGCGCTATTACGAGCAGACCGGCGACCAGGCCGCGCTCGGCATCATCAAGCAATGGTTCGAGGATCGCTTCGCCGAGGGCACGCCGACCAAGAACATCAACACGATGGCGCCGTTCATCACGCTCGCCTACCTCTACGAGCACGAACCCGATCCGCGCTACATCCCCTATCTCGACACCTGGGCCGAATGGCTGATGGCGCCCGACGGCCTGCCCAAGACCGAGGAGGGCGGCTTTCAGCACATCGTCTATAACGACGAAAATCCCGGTGAGATGTGGGACGACACGCTGATGATGAGCGTGCTGCCGCTCGCCAAGATCGGCCTGCTGCTGAACCGGCCGCACTATGCCGAGGAGGCGAAGCGCCAGTTCCTCGTCCACATCAAATACCTGTTCGACAAGAAGACCGGCCTGTGGTTCCACGGCTGGGACTTCAACGGCCGGCACAATTTCGCCGAGGCGCTATGGGCGCGCGGCAATTGCTGGGTGACGATCGCGATTCCGGAGATCATCGAGATCCTCGACTTGGCCGAGGGCGATGCGTTCCGCACCTTCCTGATCGACACGCTGGCCGCGCAGGTGAAGACGCTGGCCGAGACGCAGGATGCGGAAACCGGTCTGTGGCATACGCTGGTGATGGACCCGACCAGCTATCTCGAAGCCTCGGCGACCGCAGGCTTCGCCTATGGCATCCTGAAGGGCGTCCGGAAGGGCTATCTGCCCCGCCACTACGAAGCCGTCGGGATCAAGGCGGTGCAGGGCGTGCTCGCCAACATCGACGCGGACGGCGAACTGAAACAGGTGAGCTTCGGCACCGCGATGGGCGACACCCAGCAATTCTACAAGGACATCGCCTTGACCTCTATGCCCTACGGCCAGAGCCTCGCGATGATCGCGCTGGCCGAATTCCTGCGCACGTACATCTGATTCAAGCATAAGCCCCTCCCCTTCAGGGGAGGGGATGGGGGTGGGGGAGTCACAAGCGACAGTCTCTGCGAGGCTCCCCCACCCCTTACCCCTCCCCTGAAGGGGAGGGGCTGAGAGGATCCAGTCATGGCCACCGACCCCATCGCCGCCCGACCCATCATGCCCACCGCGCCCTCCCGCCCGGTCCGCTGGTACAACCTCCTCGCCTACGGCTCGAACGACGTGCTGGGCGCAGGGTCGATGGCGGTCATCTCGACCTGGATCCTGATCTTCTACACCAGCTTCTGCGGCCTCTCCGCGGCGCAGGCGACGATCATCTTCGGCGTGGCGCGCGTGCTCGACGCGTTCACCAGCCCGCTGATCGGTCACCTCTCCGACAATATCGGCCGGACCGCGCTTGCCCGCCGGTTTGGGCGCCGGCGGTTCTTCATCCTCGCCGCGATTCCGCTTCTCCCCTCGTTCGCGATCATGTGGGTGTCGGGTCAGAGCTTCTGGTACTATCTCGTCACCTACGTCCTGTTCGAGATGGTCTACGCGCTGGAGATCATTCCCTATGAGACGCTCGCCGCCGAAATGGCGACCGACTACAAGACCAAGGCGAAGTTCGCCGGCGCGCGCATCCTGTGCGGGCAGGTGTCGGCGATCGGCGCCGCCTTCCTGCCCGGCTGGCTGATCGCCTATCTGGGGCCGGACTCCCCCGACACCTACCTCTACATGGGCATCATCTTCTCCGTGCTGTTCATGGGCGCGGCGGCCCTGCTCTACACCTTCAGCTGGGAGCGGCAGCGCCCGCCCGGCCTAGACGAGGCGGAGGCGAAGGACCGGCCGACGCTGGGCGCGGCCTTCGCCGCGCTGTATCGCAACCTGTTCTCGACGCTGCGCATCCGCGCGTTCCGGCTGCACCTCGGCATGTATCTCGGCGGCTATATCAGCCAGGATATCTACAACGCCGCCTTCACCTATTTCGTGATCTTCGCGCTCGCCGGCACGACGGGCATCGTCGCCAACCTCGTCGGCGTGACGTACATCGTGCAGCTGGTCGCCGTGGTGCTCGCGATCAACTTCGCGCTGCGCCTGTCGCCCGCTGCCGCCTACCGCTTCGCGGCGTTGAGCTTTGCCATCGGCGTCGTCATCTTCCTTGCCATGTATGCCGCCGGCTATGGCGCGACCTCCGCCCTGTTCTGGCTGCCGGTGGTGTTCGCCGGCCTGGGTCGCGGCGCGCTCAACTACATCCCCTGGGCGACGTACAATTACATGGCCGACGTCGACGAGATCGTCACCGGCCGCCGGCGGGAGGGCGCGTTCGCCGGGGTCATGACCTTCGTGCGCAAGATGAGCCAGGCGCTCGCCGTCATCCTCGTCGGGCAGGTGATGCAGGCCTCGGGCTTCGTCTCCAAGGCGACCGTGCAGAGCCCGACCGCGATCGCCGCGATCGTCGGCGTGCTCGGCGCGGGAACGCTGGCGATGCTGGTGTTCGGCGTGCTCGTCTCGACCCGTTTCCGCCTGACGCCGCGGACCCATGCGATCCTGCTCGACGAGATCGAACGCTTCCGCGCCGGCGAACGGCGTCCGGCGGAGGCGGAGCATGCGCGGGTGGTGGAGGATCTGTCGGGCTGGTCCTACGACCGGCTGTGGGGCAACAACCCGGTGGCGGCCAAGCGGTAACGCGCGTCCGGTTCGTCATCCGGCGGCGCGTCCGGTTCGTCATCCGGCGGCGCGTCCGGTTCGTCATCCGGCGGCCCGTCCGTCTCGGCACACTCTTGCGTTCCGGCCCGTGCGCTCGATCGTACAGGCGGCTCATCCGGCACGACCTAGCCCCCTCCGTCATCCCGGCGAACGCCGGGATCCATGGACAGCGCGCCAACAGCTTCGGCGCGCACCACCGGCGGCATACCCGCCATGGATCCCGGCATTCGCTGGGATGACGGAAAGGTGAGATGGGAAAGGTGGGGAGCTTCTGTTGCCCGGTGCTCCCCGTACCGCTGGAATCCCCTTCTGTTGCCCGGTGGGGTCCGACCGCGCTATCTTGGTGTAACCTTAGGCCGTGAGGCCCTCAGTTACGCCGCAATCGCGAGTGCTTCGTTATCGTTGGCACTTGTGTAATGGGCCGTTGCGGTGGTCCCATTCCGAGCGAAAGACAGCGCTTTTCAACACACGTCGATCCTAGTTCGGCCCCATCATCGAAGCTGTGGCAACGGCCCCACGCATGAAGCGTGGCGCCGCGCGCCTCAGCTGCGGTGGTGGAGCCGCCGGGTACTGCCCCCGGGTCCGCTGCGCCTATTTAACGCCACCGTTTATCGCCATAGCCGGCTGGAAGCCGGCCCGACCGATATAGGCGCGATGCCGCGCCGCTGCAATCCACGCCTTTCGCTCGCCACATTATAGGGCCATAGGCGACCCATCATGTTGACCCAGCGTTCCCGCTACGCGCTGCGCGCGATGCTGTTCCTTGCCGAAGCACCCGCCGCCACGCCGCCGATCCCCATGGGCCGGATCGCGACCGCCGCGAACGTGCCGCGCAAGTTCCTCGAGCTGATCCTCGCCGACCTGCGCGACGCCGGCCTGCTCAGCAGCACGCGCGGCAAGATGGGCGGGTACGTCCTCGCCCGCCCCGCGCATCTCATTTCGCTGGGCGAGGTGATCCGCGTGATCGAAGGACCACTGGCGCTCGTCCCCTGCGTCAGCCGCACCGCCTACCGCCCCTGCAACGACTGCAAGAGCGAGGCGGACTGCGCCATCCGCCACGCGATGATGCGCGTGCGCGACGAGACCGCGCGCATCCTCGACGGCACCAGCCTCGCCGATGCGACGGCGGAGCAGCTGGTCGCGGCGTAGATCGTTCACGTCCTCCCCCGCCAGGGGGAGGTAGCAGCGAAGCTGACGGAGGGGAGGGTAAGCGACGCACGTCGTGCTTGCGGAGACGCCCCCTCCACCACGCCCTACGGGCGCGCCCCCCCCCCCCCCGCTAAAACGAGGGAGGAATGAGGTTATACCCGCGGCCGCGCCTTCAGTTCATCGCGGATTTCGCGCAGCAGCGTGATGTCCGCCGGCTCGGCGGCCTTGGGCGCTTCCGGCTTCGGCATCAGCTTGTTCACCGCGCGCACCAGCAGGAAGATGATGAAGGCGACGATCAGGAAATTCGCCGCCTGAGTGATGAACTCGCCATAGCCGAGCAGCGGCACGCCCGCCTTCTTGAGCGCGGCATAGTCGGTCAGCGAGCCGGTGTAGTTCGCCGGCACCGGCCCCATGCGTAGGAAATAGCCGGAAAAATCGAGGCCGCCGAAGATCTTGCCGATCACCGGCATGATGACGTCCTCGGTCAGCGAGGTGACGATCTTGCTGAACGCCGCGCCGATGATGACCGCGACGGCCAGGTCGAGCACGTTGCCGCGCGCGATGAACGTCTTGAATTCCTTGAACATGACCGCCCTTTCCTCGTTATCCGATGAGGTTGCCCGAGGTTAGGGGGCGTTTTCCCCTTCGCCAAGCCCGCCTGCTGTCCTATATGGATAGCACAGATACACCCAGGAGGATGTTCATGCCGTCGCTTCGCCCCGTTGCCGCCTTCGCCCTTGCCGCCGTCGCCAGCGGCTCGCTGGCCGGCTGCGGCATCAACTCGGTGCCGACTGCGGAAGAGAACGCCAAGGCGCGCTGGGCCGATGTCGAGAATCAGTATCAGCGCCGTGCCGACCTGATCCCCAACCTTGTCGCCACGGTGAGGGCCGCCGGCGCGCAGGAGAAGGATATCCTCACCCAGGTGACGCAGGCCCGCGCCAGCGCCAACCAGGTCAAGCTGTCGGGCGACCAGCTGAGCGATCCCGCCAAGGTCCAGGCCTTCGAACGCGCGCAGGGTGCCGTCACCCTGTCGCTGCAGCGGTTGCAGGAGGCCTATCCGGAGCTCAAGAGCCAGGGCAATTACACCACGCTGATGAGCCAGCTGGAAGGCACCGAGAACCGGATCACCATCGCCCGCACCGATTACAACACGGCCGTGCAGGCGTATAACACCCGCATCCGCACCTTCCCCGACGCCGTCGGCGCGAAGATCTTCTACGGTGCCAAGCCCCTCACCCCGTTCGCCGCAACTTCGCCGAACGCAGAGGTGGCACCGAGCGTCAATTTCGGGAATGCGAGCTGACGGCGATGACCGCCCTCGTCCGGGCGCTCGCCGTCTGGCGGGCGGCGATGCTGCTGATGCTGGCAGGACTGATCGTCTCGCCAGCATCGGCGCAGACCTTCCCTAAATTTACCGGCCTCGTCGTCGATGATGCCAACGTGCTGCCAGCAGAAACGAGGGCAGCGCTGACGGCGAAGTTGGAGGCACTGCAGAAGGATACCAAGCGGCAGCTGGTCGTTGCGACAATCCCGAACCTGCAAGGCTACCCAATCGAAGAATATGGCTACAAGCTGGGCCGGGCTTGGGGCGTCGGCCTCAAGGACGTCAACAACGGCGCAATCCTGTTCATCGCGCCTAACGAGCCCGCCGGCCATCGTGGTCCGCGTATCGAAGTCGGCCGCGGCCTCGAACCGATCCTGACGGACGCGTTGTCCAGCGTCATCATCAACCAGGACATGATGCCGCGGCTGAAGGCAGGCGACATTCCCGGCGCGATGACCGCCGGTGTCGACGCGATAGCCCAGCAGCTGCGCGCCTCCCCAGAGGAAGCTCAAGCCCGGCTGGATGCCGCCACCAAGCAGTTCGATCAGGCCCATCGCCGCACCTCGGCAAATCGCAACGGCGGCGGCGTGCCGTTCGGGTTGATCGTCTGGGCGATCATCCTTTTGTTCGTGCTGGTCCCGCTGATCCGCGGGCGGCGGCGTGCAGGGCCATGGGGCCGACGCTACGACGATGGCGGCGGCAGCGCGCTGCCGATCGTCTTGTGGGGCATCGCCAACGAGATCGGTCGATCCTCGCATGGCGGCGGCGGCTGGGGCAGCGGTGGCGGCGGCTGGAGTGGTGGCGGCGATTCCGGAGGCAGCGACGGCAGCTGGGGCGGCGGCGGCTTCACCGGTGGCGGCGGCGGTGACTTCGGAGGCGGTGGCGCCTCGGGGAGTTGGTGAGATGCGGCTGACTGACGCCGACCGTACACGCGTCGCCACAGCAGTGGCCGAGGCGGAGCGCGAGACGGCCGGCGAAATCGTCACCGTCGTCGCGCGCCGCTCCGACGCCTATCACGACGTCGCGCTGCATTGGGCGGTGCTGGCGATGCTGCTGGTGTTGGCCTTGCTGGCGCTGATGCCGGGCGTGGCGGTATGGCTGCACGGCCTCGTCGCCGATCCATGGGACGGCGCGCCGGCACCGGGCGGGCTGTTCACCGTGGCCCTGCTGCTGCTCGCCGCGACCTTCCTGATCGTGCGCGTCATCCTAGCCTATCGACCGCTGCGCATGGCGTTGACGCCGGGCAGCACCGCCGGACGCCGCGTCCATGCCCGCGCGCTGACGCTGTTCCGCGCCAGTGCCGAGGCGCGCACGCGCGATGCCACCGGCGTCCTCCTCTACCTGTCGCTCGACGAGCACCGGGCGGAGATCATCGCCGATGCCGCGATCCATTCGCGCGTCACCCCCGATGTGTGGGGCGCGGCGATGGCGGCGCTGATCGCCGCGACGCGCGACGGCCGTCCCGGCGACGGCATGGCCGAGGCGGTGCGCCAGATCGGCCTCGTCCTCGCCGAGCATTTTCCGCCGCGTGCCGACGACACCAACGAACTGCCGGACCGTTTGATCGAGCTATGACCACCGACACCGTCTGGGAGGGCAAGTACCTCTCCGTCCGCAAAGCGGGCACCTGGGAATATGCCGAGCGCAAGGGGCGCATCACCGCCGCGGTGATCGTCGCGATCGACGCGCAGGGGCAGTTGCTGCTCGTCGAGCAACATCGCGTGCCACTCGGGCGGACCTGCCTGGAACTGCCCGCCGGCCTCGTCGGCGACGACAGTGCGGGTGAGAGCGTCGCGGAAGCCGCGCGCCGCGAGCTGGAGGAAGAAACGGGCTATCACGCCGCCATGGTCGAGGAGCACGGCGAGTTCTTCTCCTCCCCCGGCATGACCTCCGAAAGCTTCACGCTGGTGCTGGCGACCGGTCTGACCCGCACCGGCGAAGGCGGCGGCGACGAACAGGAGAACATCACCGTCCACCGCGTCGCACCGGAAGCGGTGCAGGGCTTCGTCGCCGCCAAGCGCCGCGAGGGCGTGGCGATCGATGCCAAGATGCTGCTGCTGCTCGGCAGCGGCCTGATCGCCGAGGTGACGGGCGAGCCGGTCGCCTGAAGCGCATCGGGGCTCCCGCTTCCGCAGGAGCACCGTCAGCGGCTTGTCACTGCCTCAACGAAAATTGTCGGCGTAGGCCTGCAACTTGAGCTTTGGCTTGGGCGCCGGCACCAGCTCGTAGTCGAAGCCCTGCGCCTCGCAATAGGCGACCGCGGCCTCCTGCGTCGGGAAGCTCAGGCGGACCTGTTCGCGGGTATCGCCGCTGCCCGCCCAGCCGGTGAGCGGATCGGCATGCTTGGGCTCGGCGGGTTCGAATTCGAGGCGCCACACCTGCGTCCGGGCTTTGCCGGACTGCATCGCATTCTTGGGGCGCTGGAAGATACGGACGGTAGGCATGGACGTTTCCTTAGCGTGTGCCGGCAGAACGCGCATCCGCCTTTTTGGTGCGCAATGTCGCCGATGCCGCGGCGGGGTTGTCGGGCCACGGGTGCCGGGGATAGCGGCCGCGCATCTCCTTCGCCACGGCATGCCAGCTGCCCGCCCAGAAGCCAGGCAGATCGCGGGTCGTCTGGATCGGTCGGCCGGCAGGCGAGGTCAGGCTGAGCACCAGCGGCACCCGCGCGCTGCCGACCACCGGATGGTCGGCAAGGCCGAACAGCGCCTGTACGCGCAATTCGACGCGCGGGCCCCCTTCAGCGGCATAGTCGATGGCGTGGGTGCTGCCGGCGGGGCTGGTAAAATCGGCCGGCGCCAAGCGATCGACCTGGCGCATACCCTCCCAGCCGACGAGGGAGCGCAGCGCCTCCGTCAGTGCGCCCGCCGGAATGGCATCGAGCCGGCGGCGCCCGTCCAGCAGCGGCGGCAGCCATTCGTCCAGCCGGTCGCGCATCAGCGCCTCGATCGGCACGCCCGCATAGGTCGCCCGCGCGCGCAGCGCCGCCGCGCCCGCACTCCACGGCAGCAGGTGCCGCCCCTGCGTGCGCACGCCCTCCAGCAGCGCCGCGGCAACCGCGGCAGGATCGGCCTGCGCATCCGGCCCGGAGGACAGCCGCAACGCACCGAGCCGCCGTTCCCGCAATGCCGTCACGCCACCGGTCGCGGCATCGAACTCCACCGTCCGGCGCGTTTCGATCCGGTCGGCGAACAGCCGCTCGATCGTCGCGAGCGCGATCGGGGCCGCGGCGAGGATGCGCGCCCCCGACGCCGCGCCCTGCGTTTCCGCCACCGCCAGCCAGCCGTTGCGGGCAAGCGCGCTGCCCGGATCGAGGCGAAAGCCGCGGCCGCCGGTCGAGGCCCAGAATTCGCCGCTGACGTCGCGCGCGCGGGCGATGCGGTCCGGAAAGGCGAGCGCGATCGGCACCTCGACGCCCTCATCCCCTTCGCCCGTTCCACCTCCCGCAAGCGTCGCCCAGCGCTCGACCAGCCGCCGCGCCGCCACCGCCTTCGTCCCGCGCTCGCTGCGCCAGCGGCGCAAGCGCGTGTCGAGATCGGGATCGGTGCCGCCGAGGCCGCGCTCCGACAGCAGCACCGCGACTTCGGCGGCGATCCGCCCCTGCCCCATGTCGCCGGCGCGCAGCAGCATGTGGGCAAGCCGCGGCGGCATCGGCATCGTCGCGATCCGGCGGCCGTGCGCCGTCGGGCGGCCATCGTCGTCGATCGCCTCCACCAGCGCCAGCCGCTCGCGCGCCTCCGCCACTGCCGCGGCGGGCGGCGGGTCGAGCCAGGCGAGATCGCGCGGGTCGCCGACACCCCATAGCGCCGCCGCCAGGACGAGGCCCGACAGGTCCGCCTCCAGGATCTCCGGCGGATCGAAGCGCGGCAGCCCCCCGGTCGCCGCCTCTTCCCACAGGCGATAGGCGACGCCCGGCCCCAGCCGCGCCGCACGCCCGGCGCGCTGGATCACCGCCGCCTGGCTGGCGCGCTCCGTCACCAGCCGCGTCATCCCCGCCGCCCGGTCGTATCGCGCCCGTCGCGCCAGCCCCGAATCGACGACGATGCGGATGCCGTCGAGGGTCAGGCTGGTTTCGGCGATGCCGGTCGCCAGCACCAGCTTGCGCCGGCCGTCGGGTTCGGGGCGAATCGCGGCACGCTGGGCGGGAGGTTCGAGGCTGCCGTGAAGATGATGGATCGCGATGGACGCGGGCAGGTCGGCCAATCGCTCCGCCGTCCGCTCGATCTCGCCGACGCCGGGCAGGAAGGCGAGCACGCCACCCTCTTCCTCCGCCAGCGCACGGCGGATCGCACGCGCCATCGCATCCTCGATCCGCGCATCGCCGGCGCGGCCGAGGTAGCGCAGGTCGAGCAGATGGCTCCGTCCCTCGCTCTCGATCACCGGTGCCTGCCCCATCAGCGCCGCGAATCGGGAGCCGTCGAGCGTCGCGGACATCGCCACCAGCCGCAGGTCCGGCCTGAGCGCGGCCTGCGCATCCAGCGCCAGTGCCAGCCCGAAATCGCCATCGAGACTGCGTTCGTGCACCTCGTCGAACAGCACCGCCGAGATGCCGGCCAGTTCGGGATCGGCCTGCATACGCGCGACGAAGATGCCCTCGGTCACCACCGTCACCCGCGTCGCCGCCGAACGCCGGCTGTCCATCCGCGTGGCATAGCCATAGGTGCCGCCGACGCCCTCGCCTGCCAGCGCAGCCATCCGCTCCGCCGCCGCACGTGCCGCCAGCCGGCGCGGCGACAGCAGCAGCACCTCGCCGGTGCACCACGGCTCCTCCAGCAAGGCCGGGGCGACGGCGGTCGTCTTGCCCGCTCCCGGTGGAGCGACGAGCACCGCATTGCTGCTGGCCCGCAGGGCGGCAAGCAGGTTGGGCAGGACGGCGAAGATCGGCAGGTCGGTCACGGCGCCTGCGCCCTTATCGCGGATCGGCGGGCGACGCGATGGCCTGGGGCTGCTATGCCGCACGGCGACACGACACGGGAGACGCACGATGGGTCTGTTCGACACTATCCTCGGCCAGGCGGCCGGCAATCCGGCGATCGCCAATCTCGCGGAAAAGATCGGCCTGTCGCCCGAACAGGTAAGCGCAGCGATCGCGGCGCTGGGCGCAGCGCACGTCCAGCCCGGCGACACGGTGGCAGGCGCCGCCGATTCCACCGGACTGTCGCCCGACGTGTTGCAGCAGATCCTCGGCCACCTCGGCGGCGAGGGCGCCCTCGGCAACCTCGGCGCACTGCTGGGGCAGACGGGCGAGGGTGGCCTGAGCGGGCTGCTCGGCAATCTCGGCGGACTGTTCGGCAAGTCGTGATGCTGTGATGACAAAAAGGTCATCCGCCGCGTCCTAGTATCTCCCGCCGATCGGGTGGTAGACACGGCACGACGGCAGAACCGGGCGGGACGAGTGGGCGGACATCATCATCACCACGGGCACGGGCATGACCACGGCCATGGGCATGGGCATGGCCACGCTCATGGCCATGCCCATGGCCCCGCCTCGTTTGACCGCGCCTTCGCGATCGGGATCGGGCTCAACATCGCCTATGTGGTGGCGGAGGCCGCGACGGGGCTGTGGACCGGCTCGGTCGCGCTGCTCGCCGATGCCGGCCACAATCTGTCGGACGTGCTCGGCCTCGCCGTCGCCTGGGGCGGCGCCGCGCTCGCCCGCAGCGCGCCGACCAAGCGCTTCACCTATGGCCTGAAGGGCTCGACCATCCTCGCCGCACTGGCGAACGCCGTGTTCCTGCTGGTCGCGCTCGGCGCGATCGTGCTGGAGGCGGTACAGCGCTTCGGCGACCCGCCCGTCGTCGCCGGCCTGACCGTGTCGGTCGTCGCCGGCGCAGGGATCGCGGTCAACGCCTTCACCGCCTGGCTGTTCGCGCGCGGTCGCAAGGGCGACATCAACATCCGCGGCGCCTACCTTCACATGCTGAGCGATGCCGCGGTGTCGGCGGGCGTGGTGCTGGCGGGCATCGCCATCTGGGCGACGGGACTCGGCTGGATCGACCCGCTGGTCAGCCTGGTGATCGCCGCGATCATCTTCTGGCAGACCTGGGGCCTGCTCCATGAAACCGTCGAGATGAGCCTTGCCGCGGTGCCGCGCGCGATCGATTACGACGCGGTCACCGACGCCCTCGCCGCGCTGCCCGGCGTCGCCAAGGTCCACGACCTACATATCTGGCCGATGTCCACCACCGAACCGGTGCTGACCGCGCATCTGGTGATCCCCGGCGGCTATCCGGGCGATGCCTTCCTCGCCGCGGCACGGGCGATGCTGCACGACCGGTTCCACATCGGCCATGCGACGTTGCAGGTCGAGACGGGGAACGATTGCGAGAGCTGTTGAACGCGGACCGCTTGCAGGGCCGCCGGCGTGACGTCGGACGGGTTCGGCTGCGCCGACCCGCCGGCCGGGTCACCAAAGCCTAATAGGCTCTGGCGACCGCGAATTCGACCGCCTCGATCATCGCATCTTTGGCCTTGCCGCCGGCGAAGCCGCCGATCGCGTCGATCGCGCGCTGGCCATAATGGCGGGCGCGGGCGAGCGTATCGTCGACCGAGCGGGTCTTGCGGACCAGATCGATGGCATGCGCGAAATCCGCGTCGGAGGCGCGCCGGCCCTCGATCGCGTCCTTCCAGAACTTGCGATCGTCCGCATCGCCGCGGGCGTAGGCGAGGATGACGGGCAGCGTCATCTTGCCTTCGCGGAAGTCGTCGCCCGCATCCTTGCCCATCGTGCCCGCGTCCGACACATAGTCGATCGCATCGTCGACCAGCTGGAAGGCGATGCCGAGATTGCGGCCATAGGCATCGAGCGCCGCCTCTTCGCCCTCGCTCCGTTCCGCCACCACCGCGCTGATCCGGCAGGCGGCGGCGAACAGCGCCGCCGTCTTGGCGTTGATGATGTCGAGGTAGCGGTCCTCGCCCAGATCGATGCGCCGCGCCGCGGTAAGCTGGTTCACCTCGCCCTCCGCGATCACCGCAGAAGCGTTGGACAGGATCTTCAGCACCTTGAGACTGCCGTCTTCCACCATCAGCTCGAAACTGCGGCTGAACAGGAAATCGCCGACGAGGACGCTCGCCGGATTGCCCCAGATGATGTTGGCGGTGCGCTTGCCGCGCCGCAGGTCGGATCCGTCGACGACGTCGTCGTGCAGCAGCGTCGCGGTGTGGATGAACTCGACCGCGGCGGCGAGGCGGTGGTGCCGTGTGCCGGTATAGCCGATCAGCCGCGCGCTCGCGAGCGTCAGCATCGGGCGCATCCGCTTGCCGCCGCCCGCGATCAGATGCCCGGCCAGCTCCGGGATCAGCGGGATCTGCGACTGCATGCGATCGAGGATCACCGTGTTGACGGCGTTCATGTCGCCCGCGACGAGCTGGAGCAGCGGCTCAAGCGAAGGCTCGGGACGATCGAGGCGATGGATGGTAGCGGTCATCTCGCCTCGCGCTGTGACGGGTGGCGCGCGCGAAGGCAAGCCTTGCTCGCAGCCTCAACACGCCCCATGGGGATGCTGGAATGGGCGGTAGGGGGCAACGGATGAGCGACGACGTGCTGCAAGGATACCGCAAGAGCATCGACAACATCGATGCGGCGCTGGTCCATCTGCTCGCCGAGCGCTTCAAGGTGACGCAGGCGGTCGGCCGGCACAAGGCGACCTCCGGCCTGCCCGCCGCCGATCCGGGCCGCGAAGAGCGGCAGATCGCCCGCCTGCGCCAGCTCGCCGAAGAAGCCGAGCTCGACCCCGAATTCAGCGAGAAGTTCCTGCGCTTCATCATCGACGAGGTGATCCGCCATCACGAGCAGTTGCGCGGCTGAGCGCGGCCGACCATCTCCGCTGCCGTGATCGCCGCCCTGATCCTCGCCTCCGCCGCCGCGACGCCTGCCCTGGACCACCAGGCGGCGATCCTCGGCGTATGGCACAATCCCCGGAACAGCGTCGCGGTAAAGACCGGCCATTGCGGCGAGCGGCTGTGCGGCTGGGTGGTCCGTGCCACCGACAAGGCGAAGAGCGACGTCACCAGCAAGGGCTATCCGCCGCTGATCGGCACCGCCCTGCTGCGTGGTTATCGCACCAGCGGCAAGGGGCGCTGGTCCGGCCAGATCTATGTTCCCGACATGGGCCGTGCCTTTGGATCGACGGTCACCATGGTCGATGCCGATACGCTGAACGTGCGCGGTTGCCTGATCGGCGGGTTCATCTGCAAATCGCAGATTTGGCGGCGGGACTGAGCGGATGGCGGGTGCGTTCATCGCGGTCGAGGGCGTCGACGGATCGGGCAAGAGCGGCGTCGTCCGCGCGCTGGTCGCGGAGCTCGCGGCGCGCGGCCACGACGTGCTCGGCACGCGCGAGCCGGGAGGCACGCCGCAGGGCGAAAGCCTGCGCGGCCTGCTGCTCGCCGGCAGCGACGATGCGTGGGAACCGCGCGCGGAGCTGCTGCTGATGACCGCCGCGCGCGTCCAGCACGTCGCCCGCGTCATCCGCCCCGCGGTCGCCGCCGGGCGGATCGTCGTGTCGGATCGCTATGCCGGCTCCACCCTCGCCTATCAGGGCGCCGGCCGCTGCATGGACGAACGCCTGATCCGCGACCTGCACGCCGCGGTAGTCGACGACCTGTGGCCCGACCTCACCCTGGTGCTCGACCTTGATCCCGCGATCGGCCTCGCCCGCAGCCGCAAGCGGCTCAGCGACGATGCCATCGACGAAGGCCGCTTCGAAAGCCTCGCCCTCCCCTTCCACCAGCGCATCCGTGGCGCCTTCCTCGCGCAGGCAGCAGCAGCGCCTGAACGTCACGTCGTGGTGGACGCGAGTGGCACGCCGGAGGCGGTGCAGGCGGCGGCGCTGGCGGCGGTGGAGAGGTTCCTGCCGCGAGCGTTATAACAGCGCGACGACGATTACCCCTACCGTCAGGAGCAACACGGCAACGCCGCTCGCGATCCAGGAAGCCGCTCGCCCGAAACGATCGTCGACCCACTCCACCACAGCTTCGGCGAAGCTCGTCAACAATGCCGCGTTCCACCGACCGAGCGCGTCTGCAAACGTCGGCGGCCCGAGCGCTCCCTCACCGACCCGTCCAGTTCCCCGGCCGCTTCTCAACAAAGGCTGCCATGCCTTCCTTCTGGTCGGCGGTGCCGAACAGGCCGTGGAACAGGCGGCGTTCGAACTGCACGCCCTGCGCCAGGCTCGTCTCGAACGCGGCGTTGACCATCTCCTTGTTCGCCAGCACGGCCAGCGGCGCCATGGCGGCGATCGTGGCGGCGGTCTTCATCGCTTCGTCGATCAGGTCGGCGGCGGGGATGACGCGGCTGACGAGGCCGGCGCGCTCGGCCTCGGCGGCGT
Organism: Sphingomonas sp. SP5; assembly: GCF_058313455.1. Taxonomy (NCBI): domain Bacteria; kingdom Pseudomonadati; phylum Pseudomonadota; class Alphaproteobacteria; order Sphingomonadales; family Sphingomonadaceae; genus Sphingomonas; species Sphingomonas sp. SP5. The sequence continues at coordinate 100,311 of NZ_JBZFLF010000007.1, forward strand.
CCATCATCCGTCCGGTGAGGCACATCTCCATCGCCTTGGCCTTGCCGACCGCGCGGGCGAGGCGCTGCGAGCCGCCCATGCCGGGGCTGACCGCCAGCTTCACCTCAGGCTGGCCGAATCTGGCCGTGTCCGCGGCGAGGATGAAGTCGCACATCATGGCGAGTTCGCAGCCGCCGCCCAGCGCATAGCCGGCGACCGCCGCGATGATCGGCTTCCTCGTCTGCGTCAGCCGTTCGTAGCCGGTGAAATGGTTGGTGCCGTACATGGCGGCGAAGTCCATCGCCGCCATTTCCTTGATATCGGCGCCCGCGGCAAAAGCCTTGGCGCTGCCGGTGAGCACCGCGCAGCCCTGCCCCTCGTCGGCATCGAACGCGGCGAGCGCCGCCAGCAGATCGGCGAGCACCTGCGCGTTCAAGGCGTTGAGCGCCTCGGGCCGGTTGAGCGTGATGAGCGTGACGCGCTCGCGCCGTTCGACGAGAATGGTCTGATAGTCCGACATCATGCTCTCCTTATGTCGTTATGCCGGCGTCCACGCTTCCGCAGGCGGCAGCGGCGCGAAGATCTGGTCGATCAGGTGATCCGTCACCCCCTCCGGGGTGGCAGGCTGCCAGCGCGGGGCATGATCCTTGTCGACCAGCACGGCGCGGACGCCCTCCAGGAAATCGTGGCGCTGCACGACGCGGCTGGCGACGGCATATTCCTGCACCATCTCGTCGGCGAAGCTCTGCATCAGGCCGCCGTCGTAGAGCAGGCGCAGCGACACCTTCATCGTCTGCGGCGACTTGCTGCGCAACACGGCAAGCTGTTCGGCAGCGAAGGCGCTGCCATCGGCCGCCAATGCGGCGAAGACGTCCTCCAGCGTGTCCGACGCGAACAGGCGATCGATCGCGGCGCGCTGGTCGAGCAGCCGCGCCGGCGGGGGCGCGACCGCGAGCCGATCGAGCGCCGCCTCGATCCCCTGCGGATCGAAGACGATCGCGGCCTTCGCCTCCTCCAGCGCCGCGGCGGGCAGGTAATGGGTGGCAAGACCCAGCGCATGCGCCTCCGCCCCGTCGAGCCGATGACCGGTCAGCGCCAGGAACTGCCCGATCCGCCCGGGCAGGCGCGAGAGGTACCAGCCGCCGCCCACGTCGGGGAACAGGCCGATCCCCGTCTCCGGCATCGCGAAGCGGGTGTTTTCGGTCGCGACACGCCAGCGGCAGGGCAGCGCGATGCCGACGCCGCCGCCCATCGTCACCCCATCCATGAACGCGACGGTCGGCTTGGCATAGGTGAACAGGCGATGGTTCAGGCGATATTCGGTGTGGAAGAAGGCGCGCGCCGCGACGCCGTCGCCCGCCCCGCTCTCGCTCAGCAACCGGATGTCGCCGCCGGCGCAGAAACCGCGGCCCTCGGCATGGTCGATCAGCACCGCCGCGACGCCCGCATCGGTACGCCAGTCGTCGAGCGCCGCCAGCATGCCTTCGCACATCGCCAGGTTGAGCGCGTGGAGCGCCTTGGGCCGGTTGAGGCGCAGGCGTCCGACGGCGCCCTGTTTGTCGATCAGCAGGTCCTGGCTCATGGCCCCAGCCTTTGGCCCCCGATCGATCGCGCGTCCATACCGAACCGCCGAAATGCTGATCTGGATGTTTGACACGCGTGCAATCGCAGGCGCATGCCCGGGATCATGCCTCCCCTGCATCCCGGCCCGCAGCCCGATTCTAAGTTCGCCTGGCCCGTCGGCGGCGGTGACTGCGGCGCGCTGATCCGCGCCTTCGACTGGACCGCCACCTCGCTCGGCCCGATCGACACCTGGTCGGCGACACTCCGCACCACCGTCAGCAACATCGTCAATTCGCCGGTACCCAAGGTGCTGATGTGGGGCGACGACCATGTCATGCTCTACAACGACGGCTATGCCGCCATTGCGGGCAGCAAACACCCGCAGGCGCTCGGCGGCACCGTCGAGGGCATCTGGCCCGAGATCTGGGACTGGAACAAGGCGATCCTGGAACGCGGCTTCACCGGAGAGGTCGTCGCCTATCGCGATCAGCCGATGGTGCTGCAGCATGACGGCAGACCGCGCCAGTTCTTCTTCGACCTGTTCTACACGCCCGTCCATGGCGGTGACGGCCGCGTCGGCGGGGTGATGTGTACTGTGATCGACAATACCGCGCGGATCGGCGCGGAGCTGGCGGTGACGGCCAGCGCCGCCGAACTGCGGTCGATCACCGATGCGCTGCCGGTGCTGATCTCCTATGTCGATCGCGACCATATCTATCGCTTCGCCAACAGCTATTATCAGGACTGGTTCGACATCGCGCCCGATGCGGTGACCGGGCGCCACCTGCGCGATGTGGTCGGCGAAACCGTCTATACCGAGCGCCTGCCGCTGGTCGAACGCGCGCTCGCCGGGGAGCGGATCGCGACCGAGGGGCGCATGGCGCATCGCGACGGCGGCTTTCGCCAGTGCGACATCCGCTACCTCCCGCGCCGCGACGCCGCCGGAGAGGTAGAGGGCTTCCACGTCCTCGTCACCGATATCGAGGAACGCGCACAGCGCGAGGCGGCGGTACAGGCAAGCAACGGCCGATTCCGCGCCGCGATGGAGGCGGTGCACGGCGTCTTGTGGACCAACACCGCCGACGGGCGGATGACCGGCGAGCAACCGGGATGGACCGCACTGACCGGCCAGACGATCGAAGCCTATGAAGGCTATGGCTGGACCGCCGCGGTGCATCCCGACGATACCGCGCCGACGCTCGCCGCCTGGCATGCGGCGGTGGCGGCCAAATCGGTCTTCATCTTCGAACATCGCGTGCGCCGCTACGACGGCGCGTGGCGCAACTGCCTGATCCGCGCGCTGCCGATCACCGACGCGGCGGGCGCCATCATCGAATGGGTCGGCGTCCACACCGACATCACCGAACAACGCGCCGCCGAACAGACGCTGCGCGATCAGGCCGAGCACCTCCAGCGCCAGGTCCGCCACCGCGAGCGCGCCGAGGAACAGCTGCGCCAGCTGAACGAGAATCTCGAGGCGCGCGTCATCGCCGAGATCGGCGAGCGCCGCCAGGCCGAGGCCGCCCTCGCCCAGGCGCAGAAGATGGAGACGATCGGCAAGCTGACCGGCGGCGTCGCGCACGATTTCAACAACCTGCTCCAGGTCGTCTCCGGCAACCTCCAGCTGCTCGCCAAGGATATCGCCGGCAACGACCGCGCCGAGCGCCGCGTCGCCAATGCCATGGCCGGCGTCTCGCGCGGGTCGAAGCTCGCCGCGCAGCTGCTAGCCTTCGGCCGGCGGCAGGCGCTGGAGCCCAAGGTCGTCAACGTCACCCGCTTCGTCCAGGGCATGGACGACATGCTGCGCCGTGCGATCGGCGAGGGTATCGAGGTGGAGACGGTGTTCGGCGGCGGTCTGTGGAACTGCTTCATCGATCCCGCCCAGATCGAGAATGCCCTGCTGAACCTTGCCATCAACGCGCGCGACGCGATGAACGGCACGGGCCGGCTGACCATCGAGCTTGCCAACGCGCACCTCGACGACGATTACGCCCGTACCCATGACGAGGTGGAGCCAGGACAATATGTCATGCTGGCGGTCAGCGATACCGGCAGCGGCATGGCGCCCGACATCGTCGCCAAGGTGTTCGAACCGTTCTTCTCGACCAAATCGGAGGGGAAGGGATCGGGCCTCGGGCTGTCGATGGTCTATGGCTTCGTCAAGCAATCCGGCGGCCATGTGAAGATCTATTCCGAGGTCGGCGAGGGCACCACCATCAAGCTCTACCTGCCGCGCAGCCGCGAGGCGGAGGATGTCGAGGTGACGGTGGACACCGGGCCGGTGCAGGGCGGCACGGAAACGGTACTGGTCGTCGAGGACGACGAGGAGGTCCGCGCGACGGTGGTCGAGATGCTCGGCGACCTCGGCTATCGCGTGCTGAAGGCGGTGGACGCGCAAAGCGCCCTGAACGTCATCGAGAGCGGCATCCCGATCGACATGCTGTTCACCGACGTGGTGATGCCCGGCACGCTCAAGAGCCCCGAACTCGCGCGCAAGGCGAAGGAGCGGCTGCCCGACCTCGCGGTGCTGTTCACCAGCGGCTATACCGAGAATTCGATCGTCCACGGCGGGCGGCTGGATGCCGGCGTCGAGTTGCTGTCCAAACCCTATACGCGCGAGGCGCTGGCGCGGAAGTTCCGCCACGTGCTGGCCAATCAGCGCCAGCGCAACGCCGGCCTCGCCGCCCGGCGGATGACGAGCGCGCCCGCGCCGTTGCGCGCGACGCCGGGCGCCGCGGGGCAGGTCACCGTGCTGCTGGTCGAGGACGACGAGGTGATCCGCGCGACCACCGCCGAACTGCTCCAGGCCAGCGGCTATGTCGTGGTCGATGCCGCCAGCGCGGAAGATGCGATGACCGCGCTGCAGACGGTGCCGATCGATGCGCTGGTGACCGACGTGAACCTGCCCGGCGCATCGGGACCGGATTTTGCGGTGAAGGCGCGCGAACTGCGGCCCGGCGTGGGCATCGTCTTCGCCACCGGTGACACCGCGGCGGTGCCGACGGGCACGGGCGCGGTGCTGCTGGCCAAACCCTATGGCACGGAGGCACTGCAAGCGGCGATCGCCGCGGCGCTTCCGCGCGGCGCGGTGCAGACGGCCGGACGCAAGCAGGACGCCTGAAGTCCTCCCCGGCACGGGGAGGATTCAATCGTACACCGCCTGCCACATCAGCGCGGCGATCCGCTCTTCCGTCAGCTCCTCCGCCGCCACGCCGTCCGCGACGGCCGCCCGCGCCACCGCCACCGCGATCCCCAGCGCCACCTCGCGCAACGCCGCGATCGGCGGCAGCAACGTGTCGCCCTCGCCCCCCATCGCACCCAGCGCCCGTGCGGCGGCCATGAACATGCCATCGGTGACGCGATGCGCACCCGCCGCGATCGCACCCAGGCCGACGCCGGGAAAAATGTAGACGTTGTTGACCTGCGTCACCCCGGCGACGCCGAACGGGCTGCCGGTGCCGACCAGCGCCCGCCCCTCGGTCCAGGCGAGGAGGTCGGCGGGATGCGCCTCCGCCCGCGATATAGGGTTGGAGAGCGGGAAGATCACCGGCCGGGCGCATCCCGCCGCCATCGCGCGCACCACCGCTTCGGTGAAGCTGCCGGCCTGCCCCGATGCGCCGATCAGCACGGTCGGTCGCACCGCCTGCACGGTGCCGAGCAGGTCCTGCGCCGGCCAGTCCACGACCTCCGCCGCATCGCGTGCGAGCCGTACCTGCGGCGGGGTGAGCATCGCCATGTCGGACACGATCAGTCCGTCGCGATCCACTGCCCAGATCCTCGCCCGCGCCGCCGCCTCGTCCAGCCCCTCCGCCTGCAACGCCTGCACCAGCAGTTCGGCGACGCCGCTGCCCGCCGCGCCCGCACCGAACAATACGATCCGCTGGTCGGCCAGCCGTGCGCCGGTCCGCCGGATCGCCGACAGCAGGGTGCCGACCGCGGTCGCGGCGGTCCCCTGGATATCGTCGTTGAAGCTCGGCAGCCGGTCGCGATAGCGGCCGAGCAGGTCGTGCGCATTGTGCCCGGCGAAATCCTCCCATTGCAGCAGCACGTCCGGCCAGCGCGCCGCCACAGCCTCGACGAAGCTGTCGACGAAGGCGGCATAATCCTCGCCCCGCACCCGCGGGTTGCGCCAGCCGACATAGAGCGGATCGTCGCGCAGAGCCGCATTGTCGGTGCCGACGTCGAGCAGGATCGGCAGCACCTCGGCCGGGTGGATGCCGGCGCAGGCGGTGTAGAGCGCCAGCTTGCCGATCGGGATGCCCATCCCTCCCGCGCCCTGATCGCCGAGGCCCAGGATCCGCTCGCCGTCGCTGACCACGATCACCTTGATCCGGTCGAGCGCCGGGTCGGCGAGGATATCGGCGATGCGGTCGCGATTGGGGTAGCTGAGGAACAGGCCACGCGGCTTGCGCCAGATTTCGCTGAACCGCTCGCACCCGGCACCGACGGTAGGCGTGTAGACCAGGGGCAGCAGGCGCGGCAGGTCGGCCTGCACCAGCGCATGGAACAGCACCTCGTTCGAATCCTGCAATTCGCGCAGAAACGCATAGCGGTGGAAATCGTCCGCCATCCCGTCGAGCACGCGCCGTCGCCGCGCGATCTGGCTTTCCAGCGTGCCGACGTGCGGCGGCAGCAGACCGTGGAGCCCGAACGCATCGCGCTCCGCCTCGGTGAAGGCGGTGCCCTTGTTGGTCAGCGGATCGGCGAGCAGCGCGCGGGCGGCGGCGTGATGGGCGGGAGACATGCGGGGTCCTTCAGAAACGGAAGCTGGTCCAGCCGGCGAGGAAGTCGGAGCTTTCGAAGCCCGCCTTGCTGAGCGAAGGGCCGGCGGCGAGATGTTCGTAGCGGCCGGTCACCGACAGCCGCGGGCTGATCGCCCACACCGCCTGGAGCCGCGCGACGTCGCCGATCTTGGCATCGCCGATCCGCTGCGTACCGGCGAACGGCTGACCATTGGCGCGGTAGACCGCATCGGTGACGCTGTCGCGCCAGGCGAGCTGGTATTCGGCGGTGACGCGCAGCCGCTTGGTCGGCGAAACGGTGACGTTGGGTGCCACCGCGATGAGGTTCGACGGCGTCAGGAACAGGCCGTAGCTATAATAGATGTTGTTGCCGAACGGCGCATAGGCATCGCGCAGCTTGCCGTCGCCATAGCCCCCGCCGCCGCTCGCATAGTCGAAATGCACACCGACCCGCGGCGCCGTCCTGCTCGCGCCGAGGCGATAGGTCTGGGCGAGGAACACCTGCCAGGCGTCGATATCCTGGTTGATATAGTGACCGAACTGGTGATTGACCGTCCAGTCGATCGTCACCCGCCCGGCATCGCCCCAGACGTGCGTGCCGACGTAGTAGCGCGTCGCCGGCCCGATCCGCCCGCCCCACGCGCCCACCTGGTTGCGCCGCCGCCAGAGGAAGGGATCGACGTAGAGCTTCGACCCGCCGAACCACGTCGTCGGCGCGGCGAAGCCGAGGGTCACGCCGGAGAAGCGGCGCGCCGGATCGACCACGTCGTCGTCGGTGCCGAGGTCGCCATATTGCGTCGGCTTGAGGTCGAACAGGTCGGCGCGCACCCGTGCGCCGCGCGCCCACGCCCGCCAGCCGTTGAGTGTGTAGCGGATCGTGTTGTTGTCGCGCTGCGAGACGAGCAGGTTGGGGCCGTCGGTGAACTCCTGCCGGCCGTAGCGGGCACCGATCGCGACGCCGGACACCTCCGCATTGCCCTCGACAAAGGCCTGCTGGAGGACGAGGTCGTTGCGTAGCGTCGCCGCCGGCGCGCCCAGCTCGACGCCGGAGATGCCGCCGTGCGCGACTTCGGCAAAGGCGCGGAAATGCGGCCCGACGTGCAGGTCGGCACCGGCGACGATGCGGTTGATGTCCTGCCGCTGCGCCCGCGCATCCCGCAGGCCCGGGTTGGTGGTGTGGTTGACGCGCAGCCGAAACTCGCCGGACAGCGTGAGATAGACGTCGCCATCGCCGTCGATCGGCAGGAACTTGAGGCGATCGAGCGGATCGTCGCGCCTGGCGGGATCGCGCATTCCCCGCCAATCCTCCGCCCAGCGCGAGAGGTTGAAGCCGTTGGTGGTGGCGCCGTCACCCGCCGCCGCGGCGGGGTAGGAGGTGACGGTCGGCGTGGCACGGTTGCGGGTCTGGTCCGCCTCGGTCGGCGCGACGCTGGTCTGCGCGGCAGCGCCGGTCGTGAGGGTGAGCAGGGCGGTGGCGCCGAGCACGGCGCTGGAGCGATGGGGCATGGGGATGATCCTTCGAGGGCGTCGCGCTCACCCTCACCCTCTCGCCGCCTTCGGCGTCTTCTCCCTCTCCCGATGGGAGGAGGGAGGCGCGAAGCGCCGGAAGGGTGAGGGTGACGCGCGTTATTCCGCGGGAACGGCGTCGGCAGGCAGCTGATCGACACGCAGCGCTTGTCCGCGCAGCGCCGCATCCAGTTGCGCGGTATCAAGGGCGCCTTCCCAGCGCGACACCACCACCGTCGCCACCGCATTGCCGATGAAGTTGGTGAGGCTGCGGCATTCGCTCATGAAGCGGTCGACACCCAGGATCAGCGCCATGCCCGCCACCGGCACGCTCGGCACGATCGACAGCGTCGCGGCCAGCGTGATGAACCCCGCGCCGGTTACCCCCGCCGCGCCTTTCGACGACAGCATCGCGACTCCGAGCAGCAGCAATTGCTGCCACAGCGTCAGGTCGACGTTGCACGCCTGCGCGATGAACAGCGCCGCCAGCGTCATGTAGATATTGGTGCCGTCGAGATTGAACGAATAGCCGGTCGGCACGACCAGTCCGACGATGGACTTGGGGCAGCCGGCGCGTTCCATCTTCTCGATCAGCGCGGGCAGCGCGCTTTCCGACGACGAGGTGCCGAGCACCAGCAGCAGCTCCGCCTTGAGGTAGGCGATCAGCCGCAGGATCGAGAAACCGCACGCCCAGGCCACGGTGCCGAGCACCACCAGCACGAACAATAGCGAGGTGAGATAGAAGGTGCCGACCAGCATCGCGAGATTGGCCAGCGTGCCGACGCCATATTTGCCGATGGTGAAGGCCATCGCGCCGAACGCACCGATCGGCGCGGCCTTCATCACGATGCTGACCACCTTGAAGAAGGCGAGCGACACGTCCTCCAGCACCGACAGCACGCGCGTGCCGCGGTCGCCGACTAGCGCCAGCGCGATGCCGAACAGGATCGACACGAACAGCACCTGCAGGATGTTGCCTTCGGTCAGCGAGGACAGGAACGTGTCGGGGATGATCCCGGTCAGGAACCCCGTGATGCTCGAATCATGCGCCTTCTCGGCGTATTCGGCGACCTTGCTGGTATCGAGGCTGGCCGGGTTAATGTTGAGCCCCGCGCCCGGCCGCACCACGTTGGCGACGATCAGGCCGACGATCAGCGCCAGCGTGGAGAAGAAGAGGAAATAGAGGAACGCCTTGCCCGCGACGCGTCCGACCGCGCCGAGATCGCGCATGCCGGCGATGCCGGTGACGATGGTCAGGAAGATCACCGGCGCGATCACCATCTTGACCAGCTTGATGAAGGCATCGCCGATTGGTTTCATCCATTCGCCCGTCGCCGGCGCGAAATGGCCGAGCAGCACGCCCGCCAGGATCGCGACCAGTACCTGCAGGTAGAGTTGCGCATACCAGGGCTTGGCGGCGGGTGGCGTCGGGGGGGCACCGGGTGCGATGGCACTGATCGTCATGGGCGGCCTTTCATCCTCTGTGGCGACGCGGGTCCGACTCTTGATGGTCGTGCGCGTCGCCCGATCATGCCGCGATCGGTCGGGGACGGACAATGCCGCCTTCTTCCATATATTATCGTTGTTAAACAACGGCTTATGTAAAATGCCGGATCAACCGGCCGCATATGGCTGCTCCGCGTCACGCGAAAGTGTGCCGAAAATTGCACACCAACGCGCGACGATCGCTACAGCGGCAATTCGCCCGCGCGACGTTCGAGCGCAAGCAGCAGCGCCTTCGCCTCCAACCCGCCGGCAAAGCCGGTGAGATGCCCGCTCGTCCCGACCACCCGGTGGCATGGCGCGACGATCGACAGCGGGTTGCGACCGTTCGCCGCCCCCACCGCCCGGCTGGCGCTCGGCCTGCCGATCGCACGCGCGATGGCGCCATAGCTCCGCGTCTCGCCATAGGGGATGGTCAGCAGTTCCGCCCAGACGCGCTTCTGGAAGTCGGTGCCCCGCCAGTCGAGCGGCAGGTCGAAACTGCGTCGCTCGCCGGCGAAATAGCCGCCAAGCTGATGCGCCGCCGCTTGCAGGATCGGAGCACCGGCGCCGTCGTCCAACGGGCCGAGCCGCACCCGCAGCGGGTCGTCATCCGGCCACAGCACGGCGACGAGCCCGGCATCACTCGCCACCAGCGTCAGCGTACCGACCGGCGAATCGAGCGTGCTGGCGACGAAGGTCATGCCAGGACGATAGGCCCGATCCGCGCGCGCGGGAACGCCCCCTGCCCCGCGCCGTTCACCGCCGCATGACGCAACGCTGGCCCGACACGCTCTGGATCGTCCGACATGGAGAGAGCGCCGGCAACGTCGCCCGCGCCGCGGCGATGGCGCAGGGAGCGGAACGGATCGAGCTGACCGCACGCGACGTCGACATCCCGCTGTCGCCGCTCGGCGAAGATCAGGCACGTGCGCTCGGCCGCTGGTTCGCGCGCGGCGCCGCGCACGGCCGGCCCGACGTGCTGCTCGCCTCGCCCTACATCCGCGCGCGCGACACCGCCCGGTTGTTCCGCGACGCCGGTGGCTGCGACCCGGACGAGCCGATCTGCCTCGACGAGCGCCTGCGCGAAAAGGAATTCGGCATCATCGATGGCCTCACCACCAGCGGCATCGCGGCGTTGCAGCCGGAGCAGGCGGCGCTGCGCCGGCTGCTCGGCAAATTCTACCACCGCCCGCCCGGCGGCGAGAGCTGGTGCGACGTCATCTTCCGCCTGCGCGCGGTGCTCGACGGCATCGCCTTCCACTATCGGGGACGGCGGGTGATGATCGTCGCGCATCAGGTCGTGGTGCTCTGCCTGCGCTACGTCATCGAGAATTTGACCGAGGAGGAGGTCCTGGCGATCGATCGTGCCGGCAACGTCGCCAATTGCTCGGTCACCGAATATCGCTACGACCCCCACGCCGGCAAGGACGGCGGCCTCGCGCTGGTCCGCTTCAACGCCACCGCGCCGGTCGACGAAAGCCCGGTCGCGGTCACCACCGCCGACGATCCGATCATGGGCGCGCGCGGATGATCCCGCTGGATGCGGCCTGGCGCGCCGCCCACCCGCTGCCGATGCCGACCGGCGAGACGAGCAAGAACAGCCACGGGCAGGTGCTGGCGATCGGCGGTGCCCGGCGCGTGCCCGGCGCCATCGGGCTGACCGGGGAGGCTGCGCTGCGTGCCGGCGCGGGCAAAGTGCGGATCGCCACCATCGACGCCGCCGCGCTGCCGCTCGGCGTGGCGATGCCGGAGATCGGCGTGATCGGCCTGCCGGAGGATGCGGCGGGCGAGATCGCGATCGAGGACGAGCCTGCGCTGGCCCGGACGCTGGAGCGCGTCGACGCGGTCGTCATCGGCCCGGGCATGGGCGATCCGGACGCCGCGGCCCGGCTGGTGCGCTGGGCCATCGGTCGAATGGGTACGCAGGCGGTGCTGGTGCTCGACGGCGCGGCGGTGGCCTGCGCGGGAGGGCTGTGCGACGTGCTCGCACCGCTCGCCGGTCGGCTGATCCTGACGCCGCACCCTGGTGAAATGGCATCGCTGATGGCGTGCGATGCGGACACGGTGGGCGAGCGGGGCGAGGCGTTGGCCGTCGAAGCGGCCGAACGGTTCGGTGCGGCGATCGCCCTGAAGGGATCGCAGACCATCGTCGCCGCGCCGCGCGCGGAACCGCTCCATTATCCCGGCGGCGGCGTCGGCCTCGCCACCGGCGGATCGGGTGACGTGCTGGCCGGTGCGGTCGCCGGCCTCGCCGCACGCGGCGCGTCTCCGGTGGAGGCGCTCGCCTGGGGCGTCTGGCTGCACGGCGAGGCAGGCCGCACGCTCGCCCAGCGCGGCGGCCCGATCGGCTTCCTCGCCCGCGAACTTCCGCCGCTGCTGCCCGCGTTGCTGCCGCGCTGATCCCGACCATCTGCCGTGCCCGCATAGCCAAGGCCTTGGTGAACGGTAAGCCGCGCTTCACAAGCAACCCGTCACCGGCATGACGGCAAGCGCTTCTTCAAACGTTTAACCTCGCACGGTCGCCTCGGTGATCTGCCCCTCTTACCCCGCCGCGCGATTTAACGAAGTTTGTTTTGCTTATTCCCCCTTTCCGCCGCATTGTGGTAGCGCGATCATCGGATCGGCCCATCCAAGGGCCGGCGAAAAGGGGAGCGGGATCATGGCACGGACGTGGTGGCAGGGGCTGGCCCTGCTCGCATCGGCAAGCCTGTGGTCCTCACCCCTGCCCGCGCAGTCCCCCCTGCCCCGCATCGTCGCGCGCGACGGCCGGCACGCGCTGATGGTCGACGGCGCGCCCTTCCTGATGCTCGGCATCCAGGCGAACAACAGCAGCAATTATCCCGCCATGCTGCCCAAAGTGTGGCCGATGGTGGAGCGCATCCACGCCAACACGCTGGAAATCCCCGTCGCCTGGGAACAGGTGGAGCCGGTCGAGGGCCGCTTCGACTTCGCCTGGGTCGACGCGCTGCTCGCCGGCGCGAAGGCGCACGACACGCGGCTGGTGCTGCTGTGGTTCGGCACCTGGAAGAACACCAGCGCCGGCTATGTCCCGCAATGGGTGAAGACCGACAGCAAGCGCTTCCCCCGCATGCGCAAGGCGGACGGCACCGCGCATTACGCGCTCACGCCGCACGCCAAAACGACGCTGGAGGCGGACACACGCGCCTTCGTCGCTCTCATGCGGCACCTCAAGGCCAACGATCCCGACCACCGCGTCATCATGGTGCAGGTGGAGAACGAAACCGGCGTCTACGGCCAGAACCGCGACCTGTCCCCCGCCGCGCAGGCACTGTTCCGCCAGCCGATCCCGGCCGAGCTGGCAAAAAAGACCGGCAAGAGCGGCGACTGGACCAGCGCCTTCGGCAAGCTTGCCGACGCTGCGTTCAACAGCTGGTACGTCGGCCGCTACGTCGACGCTCTCGCCGCCGCCGGACGCGCCGTCCTCGACCTGCCGATGTATACCAACGCCGCGGTCGGCAGCCCGTTCGCGACGCCGGGCGAGGACGGCGGCGCGAGCGGCGGCCCCAACTGGCCGGTGATCGACGTGTGGAAGGCGGCGGCGCCGCACCTCGATCTCGTCGCGCCCGATATCTACAACCGCGATCCCAAGGCCTATGCCGCCTATCTCAGGCTCTACGACCGGCCCGACAATGCGCTGATGGTGCCGGAGACGGGAAACGCCGCCGATTATGCGCGCTTCCTGTGGACCGTGCTCGGCCGCGGCGGCATCGGTTTCGCCCCCTTCGGCTTCGACGACACCGGCTACGTCAATTATCCGCTCGGCACCAAGGTGGTCGACGCCGCGACGGTGGCTGCCTTCGGCGACAAATATGCGCTGATGGCGCCGATCGCCCGCGACTGGGCGCGGATCGCCTTCGAACGCCCGACCTGGGGCAGCGCCAAGCCCGCCGACGGCGCCGACGAAAGCGGCACGCTCGGCCGCTGGAAGGTCACCGCCCAATACGGCCTGTGGCAGTTCGGCGAAAAGGATTCGCCCTGGCTCAAGACCGATCCGCACCCGACTAGGGACCAGCCGGTCGGCGGCACCGCGGTGGCACAGCTCGGCCCCGACCGGTTCCTCGTCGTCGGATCGGACGTGCGCGTCCGCTTCGATCTCGCCGCACCGGCCAAGGGCGAGGCGACGCAGTTGCTCAGCGTCGAGGAAGGCAGCTTCGATGCCGCCGGCACCTGGACGACGACGCGCGTCTGGAACGGCGACCAGACCGATTACGGCCTCAATCTCACCCGCCCCACGCTGCTGCGCGTGACGCTCGGCACCTACCGCTAGGATCATCGATGACCCGCATCCTCGCTCCATCCCTCGCCTGTCTCGCGCTATCGGTGTCCGGCACCGCGTTCGCCGCCGACGTGCGGCGCATCGATCAGGGCGTGATCGTCACCCCCGATAGCGGCCCGGCGAAGCGGGTTCGCGTCACCGCTTATGGCGACGACAGCTTCCGCGTCACCGCGGTGCCCGGCACCGACCTCGCCATTCCCGACAGCCTGACGGTCATCGCGAGGCCCCACGGCGACCCGGTGATCGCGCAGGGCAACAGCCTCGTCACGCTGCGCTTGCCCAAGGCGACGGCGGAGATCCGCCTGGCGGACGGTCATGTCCGCTTCCTCGATGCGGCGGGCAAGGTGACGCTCGACGAAGCAGCACGCGGCGCCTTCGCGCCCAGCGTGGAGGAGAAGGGCTATCTCGCCACCCGGCAGCAGTTCAACCGCGGCACGGACGAGGGCTTCTACGGCCTCGGCCAGCACCAGAACCGGCAGATGAACTACAATGGCGAGGACGTCGAACTCGCCCAGCACAACATGGACATCGCGATCCCGTTCGTCGTCTCGACGCGCAACTACGGGCTATTGTGGGACAACAATTCGATCACCCGCTTCGGTGATCCCAAACCCTATGCGCTGGCCGGTGCCGACGACCTGACGGTGACCAGCGGCGGCAAGCCGGGATGGAAGGCCGATTACTACCTCGGCGACAGGCTGGCGGTGAGCCGCCAGGAACCGACGATCGCCTATCAGTTCATCCGCGATCAGGCACGCTGGCCGGCGGAGGCCAAGGCGCAGACCGTCGCCTCGGCCGACAGCGGCCAGAACACCGCGGGCAAGGTCGTCGGCAAGCAGCGCGTCGTCTGGACGGGCACGCTTGCGCCCGCCACCACCGGCTCCCATCGCTTCCGCGTCTACGGGTCGAGCTATTTCAAGGTCTATGCCGACGGCAAGCTCGTCCTCGACCGCTGGCGGCAGAACTGGAACCCGTGGTTCCACAACGTCGACCTCGCCATGACCGCGGGCAAGCCGGTGGAGGTGCGGATCGAATGGGAACCGAACGTCGGCTATATGGCGCTCTTCCACAACGATCCGCTGCCGCAGGCGGATCGCCATTCGCTGTGGCTGTCGTCGGAGGCGGGCAAGGCGCTCGATTATTATTACGTCGCCGGGCGCGACATGGACGATGTGATCGCCGGCTATCGCGGGCTCACCGGCAAGGCGCCGATGATGCCGCAATGGGCCTATGGCTTCTGGCAGAGCCGACAGCGTTACGAAACGCAGGACCAGCTGCTCGGTGTGGTGCGCGAATATCGCAAGCGGCAGATCCCGCTCGACAACATCGTCGAGGATTGGTTCTACTGGCCGCAGGACCAATGGGGCAGCCACCGCTTCGACGCCACGCGCTTCCCCGATCCGCGGGGCATGCTGGACGAGGTCCACAAGCACAATGTCCAGCTGATGATCTCGGTCTGGCCGAAATTCTACCCCAACACCGACAATGCCAAGGAACTCGCCGCCAGGGGCTTCCTCTACAAGGGCAATCTCGAAATGGGGAACAAGGACTGGGTCGGCCCGGGCTACCTCAACACCGATTACGATCCCTACTACCCCGAAGCGCGCAAGATCTACTTCCGGCAGGTGCGCGACAATCTGGTGAAGCTGGGCATCGATGCCTGGTGGATGGACGCGACCGAACCCGACATCCATTCCAACCTGTCGATCGACGAGCGCAAGTTCGTGATGGGTCCCAATGCGCTGGGGCCGGGCGGCGCTTATTTCAACAGCTTCCCGCTGGTCCATGCGCAGGGCTTCGCCGACGGCCTGCGCGATACCAACCCGGACAAGCGGCCCTTCATCCTGACGCGCTCGGGCTTCGCCGGCGTGCAGCGGACCAGTTCGGCGCTCTGGTCGGGGGACGTCGCCGCGCGCTGGGACGATCTGCGCGACCAGATCTCGGCGGGCGTCAACCTCTCCATGTCGGGCGTACCCAACTGGACGCATGATATCGGCGGCTTCGCGGTCGAGGATCGCTACACCAACGCCGACCCCGCCGCGCAGGCCGAATGGCGCGAATTGCAGTTGCGCTGGTTCCAGTTCGGCGCCTTGAGTCCCCTGTTCCGCAGCCATGGCGAAAAGCCCAAGCGCGAGATCTACGAACTGGGCGCCGACGATCCGGCGATGATGGCTTCGATGCTGTGGTACGATCAGCTGCGCTATCGCCTGATGCCGTATATCTACACCGTCGCCGCCGACACCTATCACCGGGACGGCAGCATCATGCGCGGGCTGGTGATGGACTATGCCGCCGATCGCCGCACCTGGGGGATCGACGATCAATATCTCTTCGGCCGCGACCTGCTGGTGGCGCCGGTGACGGCGTTCAAGGCGCGAGAGCGATCGGTGTACCTACCCGCCGGCGCCGATTGGTACGATTCCGCCACCGGGCGCTTCTACACGGGCGGGCAGAGCATCACCGCGGCGGCGCCCTACGAACGGATGCCGCTGTTCGTTCGGGCCGGTGCGATCCTGCCGACGGGACCGGCGGTGCAATATGCGCGCGAGCAGCCCGGTGGGCCGCTGGTGCTGCACGTCTTTACCGGGCGCGACGGCCGCTTTTCGCTGTACGAGGATGACGGCGTGTCGCCGGGTTACGCCAAGGGCCAGTTCGCCCGCGTGCCGCTGACGTGGAACGAGGGCACGAAGACGCTGACCATCGGCGCGCGCGACGGGCGCTATCCGGGCATGCCGACGACCCGCGCGATCTCGGTCCGCTTCCACACGCCGGGCAAGGCGGAGGCGCTGGACTTCGCGGAGAATGCAGCCACCCGCGTCGCGTACACCGGCAAGCAGATGTCGGTAAGGATGCCGTAATTAGGTCCTCCCCCGCTTCAGCGGGGGAGGAAACTACGCGAACACCCCCTTGCGCCGCGCATAGGCCGCGAACAGCGTCGGCCAGGCCGCCGTCGGCACTGCCTTGGGCAGGCGCACGCCGAAGCCGTGGCCGCCTTCGTCGAACAGGTGCATCTCCGCCGGCCGCTTCGCCGCGAGCAGCGCGGCATAGAGCGACAGGCTGTTGGCGACCGGCACCGTGCCGTCGTCGCTGGCGTGGACGAGGAAGATCGGCGGCGTCTCCGCGGTCACCCTTTTGTCGACCGAGGCGGCATCCACGTCGGCCGCACTCGGCGTCGGCCCCAGCAGATTGTCGCGCGATCCCTTGTGGGTGATCGCGGCATCCATGCTGACCACCGGATAGATCAGCCCGGCCAGATCGGGCCGCGCCGATAGCCGGTCGGCGGCATCGACCGGCGCATAGACCCGCTCGGCGAAGCGCGTCGCCAGCGATCCCGCCAGATGCCCGCCCGCGGAAAAGCCCAGCACCGCAACACGCGCAGGATCGACGCCGAAGGCGGTCGCCCGCGCGCGGATCACCCGCACCGCCCGCTGCGCGTCCTGCAGCGGCACCAGCCGGCGTTCGCCCCAGCCCTCGCCGGGCAGGCGATAGAGGAGGATGAAGCAGGTGACGCCCAGCGCATTGAGCCAGCGCGCCTGCTCGATCCCCTCATTGTCGTAGGACAGGAAGCCATAGCCGCCGCCCGGCACCAGCAGCACCGCCGCGCCGTTGGGCTGCGCCGGCCGCTTCACCACCAGCGCAGGCACATCGATGCCGGTCACCCAGCGGTCGTGCCCGCCCGGCGTCTTCGCCCGGTCGTTGACCTTGCGGGCGATCGGCCTGGACGCAGCGCCGGGGATCGCCCCCGGCCACAACGGCACGACCTCGTCGCCCGCCGCCGTCTGCGCGCCTGCGCTGCCGGCGAGCGCCAGCAGCGTCGCACCGCCGATCAGGCTGCGGCGGGTGAGGTCGCTCATTTCACCCCGCAGGTGACCGGACCGGCAGGCGCGCTGCCGACGCGGATGGCGGAGATGTCGACGCCGAGCGCGCCGGTGCTCGCCAGCACGAACGGCTGCGTCACCTTGTCCATCGCGATCCCCTTGTCCGCAAAGCAGCGCAGCGGCACCGCGGCGGTGGTCCAGTCGCCGACCGTCATCGCGCCGGTCATCGGCACGGTCACCGTCTTGGCGGTGTCGGCGATGCCCAGCGTCACCTCGCCCGCCGGCGCGGCGGTGACGCGATAGTCGACGATCAGGCTCAGCTGCCCGTTCGATTCGCGGGTGAGGTCGATCGGCATCGCTTGCTCGATCGCGATGCTGCCCGCCCCCTTGTAGGCGAGGCGCAGGCTGTCCTCCTGCCCCGCCCGGTCGGTGCGGGTCAGCACCACCGCGCCATTGGCGTTGATCCGCGCGCCGCCCGCAACGCGGCCGCGCACGAACAGCGCATTCTGGTCGCCCGCCGCGACCTTGGGCTTGGTCTCGTCGAGCCGGCCGACGGTGCTCCGGTCGGCATAGGTCAGGCCGTACTCGATCGGGAACAGCGGATCGTAGCCGGGATCGCGCTTGTTGAGCACATATTGGTCGACGCGCTTGGGCCAGCTGAACGACAATTTGCCGTGGAAGTCGTTGGCGGGCCGCCCGTCCTTCCGAGCGATCAGCACGTCGGCGACACCGCCGCCCTCCGTGCCGGGCAGGAAGGCCGCGACAAAGGCATCGGCAGCGTTCATCTCCGGGTTCACCCACAAGGGCCGTCCCGACAGGAACACCGCGACGGTCGGCACGCCTGCCGCCTTCAGCTTCCTGAGGAGCGCCAGATCGCTCTTGTCGTCGGGGCTGTATTCCAGCGTCGGCCGATCCCCGGTGAACTCGGCATAGGGCGTTTCCCCGAACACCACGATCGCGACATCGGGCTTGGCGGTATAGCCGCCGTCGACCGCCAGCGTCGCCTTGCCGCCGGCCGCACGCGCCGCCTGGTCGATCCCCGACCAGATCGACTGGCCGTTGGGGAAATTCGTGTTGGTGACGCCCGTCCCCTGCCACGTGATCGACCAGCCACCCGACTGCTGGCCGATATCGTCGGCGCCGCGCCCGGCGACGAGGATGTTGGCACCCGGCTTCACCGGCAGCACGCTGCCATTGTTCTTGAGCAGCACCAGCGATTCCCGCACCGCTTGCCGCGCGATGGCACGGTGCGCCGGTGCGCCGAGCAGGTCGAACTTGCCCGACATCGGCCGCGACGAGGGGCGCCCGGCATCGAACGTGCCGGCGATCACCTTGACGCGCAGGATGCGCCGCACCGCATCGTCGAGCCGGGCGGCGGGGATCGTCCCGTCCTTCGCCTCGCGCAGCGTGTTGGCGTAAAGGTCCTTCCACTTGGGGCCGGAATACATGAACATGTCGAGCCCGGCGTTGATCGCGGGGGCGCAATCCTCGTTGGTGCAGCCCGGCACCTGCCCATGCGCGTTCCAGTCGCCGATGGTGAAGCCCTGGAAGCCCCAGCGGTCCTTCAGCACGCCGGTGAGCAGGCTCTTGTTGCCGGTCATCTTCTCGCCGTTCCAGCTCGAGAAGCTCGGCATCACGGTCAGCGCGCCGACCGGCAGCGCGGTCATATAGCCTGCGGCATGGACGTCGCGCAGTACGGTTTCGGACACGCGCGTGTCGCCCTGGTCGTGACCGCCGGTCCCGCCGTCGCCGAGGAAGTGCTTGACCGAGGAGATGACATGGCCGGGCTTCATGAAGTCCTGCCCCAACGTCCCCTGGATCCCCTCCACCATCTGCCCGGCGTAGCTGGCGACGATCGCGGGATCTTCCGAATAGCTTTCGTAGGTGCGGCCCCAGCGGTCGTCCTGCACCACCGCCACGGTCGGCGCGAAGCTCCAGTCGATACCGGTTGCCGCCGTCTCCAGCGCGGTCACCGCGCCGATCTTCTTGATGAGCGCCGGGTCGCGCATGGCGCCCAGTCCGATGTTGTGCGGGAAGAGCGTGGCACCGACGATGTTGTTGGCGCCGTGCACCGCGTCGGTGCCCCAGATCACCGGCACGACGGGGCGCCCGTCGGATCGCTTGACCGAGGCGTCGTAGAAGGCGTCGAACAGCTTCAGCCATTCGGGGGCAGGCGCGAATTCGTCATTGTTCGGAGCGGAATTGCCGCCGTTGAGGATCGAGCCGAGCTTGTACGTCTCGAGGTCCTGGGGCGTGATGCTCGCGATGTCGACCTGGATCAGCTGGCCGACCTTGTCGTCGATCGACATCTTGGACAGGATCGATTCGACACGGGCTTCCACCTTGGGATCGCGCTTCAACTGCATCGGCAACACCGGCCATTGGTCGGGATGCGCGATGGAGGCGGGCGGCTGGGCAGGCTGCTGCTGCGCCATCGCCGGGCCTGCGCCGATCACCAGTGCGATTGCCGCGCACGCCGTGCCGAACCTCGAAACCATCATCCTCTCCCCTCGCCGTTGCAACCGGTGCGATCTTTGCCGTCGTTACCGGGACATGCCGTGCCATGACGGAACCGCTTCAACAATACATATTTCAATTTGGCTTTTTCGGCGCGCTGTGCTTCCTGTGGGGCAATGACGACGTCCGGCAGGGCGCAGAAGCTTCAGGGGCGGATGACGATGGCGATGCGCGGTAAATGGGCGGTGCCCGCACGGGCAATGGCGGTGGTGGCGGCAGGGCTGATCGCAGGCGGCGCAGGCGCGCAGGTCTGGGGTCCGTTCAATGCCGACCTGCCCGCCGGCGGCGAGGCGATCCGGCAGGCGATCGGCGGCGACGGCGCCATGCCGGTCGCGACGGATCGCTGGACGCTGTCGGCATGGGTGGAACCGCAGACGACGCCGCGCGGGCTGGCGCGGATCGCCGGCTTCGGCACGGACGGCGGGCCACGGCGATTCCTGGCGTTGCAGGACGGGCGCGCGGCGCTGGCCACGGAAGCAGGAACGCTCGTCGGCGGCCCGCGGCTTACCCCACACCGGTGGCATTTCATCGCCGCCAGTGCCGATGGCGGCACGATTCGCCTGTTCGTCGACGGCCGGCAGGTCGCCAGCCGGACACTGGCGGCAGCCGCGGTCGCGCCCGTCGCGACGCTGGCACCACGCAGTGGCGAAGACCCGGTGTTCGCCGGCCGCATCGTCGGCTTCCAGCTCGAAGCGGGCGCCCTGCCTGCCGCCGCGCTGCGCCGCCGTGCGGCGACGCGGCCGGACCCGGCGCTGATCGCCTTCACGCAAGGAAGCCCGCACTGGCCGGTGCAGGTGCGCCAGATGTACGGCCAGGTCGCACCGCAGGATGCCTGGACGCTGCCGCGCTCGAAGGCGCCGATCCCCGCCCCCGTCGCCAAGCCGCTCCCGCCCGTGCGCGGCCCGGTGCGGCAGGCGGACGGTAGCTGGGCCATCCATGGCTGGCGGCTCGCCGAGGCGCCGAAGGTTGCCGCCGCCGGCGCGGCGATCAGCCGCACCGGCTTCGATGCCAGCCGCTGGTATGCCGCGACCGTGCCCGGCACGGTGCTGACGACGCTGGTCGATCGCGGCGTTTATCCGGACCCCGCCTACGGCCTCAACAACACCGTCATTCCCGAAAGCCTCGCCCGCCAGGATTATTGGTACCGCACCGAATTCGACGTGCCGGCTGAGGCGGCCGGCAAACGGCAGGTGCTGATCTTCGACGGCGTCAATTACGCGGCAGAGGTGTGGGTCAACGGCACGCGCGTCGGCGACATGAAGGGCGCCTTCATCCGGGGTCGCTTCCCGGTGACGCTCGCCGCGGGCCGCAACGCGATCGCGGTCAAGGTCTCGTCGCCGCCGCACCCCGGCCTCGCGCACGAGGAGTCGCTCACCGCCGGTGTCGGAGAGAATGGCGGCATGCAGATGCTCGACGGGCCGACGTTCGTCGCGACCGAAGGCTGGGACTGGATCCCGTCGATTCGCGACCGCAACACCGGCTTGTGGCAGGGCGTGCGCCTGTCGGCGACGGGCGCAGCCGAACTGGGCGATGCGCAAGTCGTCACCAGCCTGCCGAGAGCCGACAACACGATCGCGAATGTCGAGATCACGGTGCCGGTCGCCAACACCTCGCCGCAGGCCGTCACCGCAACCGTGCGCGCGGCGTTCGACGACGTGGCGGTCGAAAAACAGGTTTCCCTCGCCCCCGGACAGACCGCGGACGTCCGGATGACGCCCGCCGACTTCCCGGGATTGGCGGTCAAGAACCCGAAGCTGTGGTGGCCCAATGGCTATGGCGACCCGGCGCTGCACGACCTGACGCTGACCGCGACCGTGGACGGTCAGGCGAGCGACACCCGGCGGCTGCGCTTCGGCATGCGGCAGGTGACCTACGACATCTCGCTGATGGACCAGGCGGGCGACCTCGAACGCGTCGGCATCGACCTCACCAAGGCGCGCAGCCTGGGGCAGCGGATCGTCGACGGCAGCCACGATGGCATCCGCAAGGTGCCCAACGGCTGGGCGGCGAGCCTGCTGCCGGGCGCCGGGACGAGCCCGGCGGTGACACCCGTGAAGGACGCACCCGGCCTCTCCCCTTATATCGTCATCCGCGTCAACGGCGTGAAGATCGCCGCGCGCGGCGGCAACATCGGCATGGACGATTTCATGAAGCGCGTCGACCGCGCGCATCTCGAACCGATGTTCCGCCTGCACAAGGATGCGCATCTCAACATCGTCCGCAACTGGGTGGGGCAGGATACCAGCGAGAACTTCTTCGACCTTGCCGACGAATACGGCCTGATGGTGCTGAGCGATTTCTGGGAATCGACACAGGACTATAATATCGAGGCGCAGGACGTCGGCCTGTTCATGGCCAATGCCGCCGACGTGGTGAAGCGCTATCGCAACCACCCCTCGATCGTCCTGTGGTTCGGCCGTAACGAGGGCGTGCCGCAGCCGCTGCTCAACGAACGGCTGGAGGATCTGATCGCGCGCGAGGATGGCACGCGGCTCTACATGGGCTCGTCCAACCGGGTTAACCTGCAGAATTCCGGCCCCTACAACTGGCGACCGCCGGTGGAATATTTCACCGAACATGCCCGCGGCTTTTCGGTCGAAAGCGGCACGCCGTCGCTGCCGACGCTGGAGGCATGGCAGCGTGCGATCCCCCAGGCGGATCGATGGCCGATCAGCGATACCTGGGCCTATCACGACTGGCATCGGACCGGGAACGGCGGGGTGGGCACGTACATGCAGGCGCTCGAAGCACGCTTCGGTGCCGGCACCAGCCTGCCCGATTTCGAGCGCAAGGCGCAGATGATGCAGTACGAAAGCTACCGCGCCATCTTCGAAGGGATGAACGCCGGGCTGTGGACGGTCAATTCGGGCCGCATGCTGTGGATGACGCAGCCCGCCTGGCCATCGTCGGCGTGGCAGATCTTCTCGTCCGACTATGACACGCATGCAAGCTTCTATGGCGTCAAGAAGGCGTCGGAGCCGGTGCATGTCCAGATGAACCTGCCTGATGGCAAGGTCGTGCTGGTCAACAACCGGCTCCGCCCGATCCCCGGTGCGACGGTCACGGCCAAGGTGGTCGATCTCGCCGGCAGGACGCTTGCCGAACGCCGCGCGACGATCACAGGCAAAGCCGAGGCGGCGAACGACGCCTTTGTGCTCGATCTGCCCGCATTGACAGCGAACGGCATGGTGCTGGTCAGCTTGAAGGCGACCGATGCCAGCGGCGCGGAGCTGTCGAACAATGTCTATTGGCAGGGCAAGGACGATGCCGCCTATCGCGGCCTCACCCGCCTCGCGCCCGTGACGCTGACCACCAGCGCCACCGCGACGCCTGTCGGGGACGAGACGGAGGTGCGCGTGATGCTTACCAATCCCGGCGCGACGCCGGCGATCGAAACCAAGCTGACGGTGATGAATGCCGACGGCAGCCAGGTGCTGCCCGCCTATTTCAGCGACAATTACGTGTCGCTGCTGCCCGGCGAGACGCGCACGGTGACCGTCCGCTATCCCGTCGCCAAGGCGAACGGGGCGCGTATCGCCCTGCGCGGCTGGAACGTCGCCGCGGCGGTGGAGCCGGTGCGTTGAAGGCGCTGCTGCTCGCCGCCGCGATGCTCTGCGCAGCACCTGCCGCCGCGCAAAGCGTCTCCTCACCGGACGGCCGGCTGGCGGTGACGCTCGGCACCAGCGCCGACGATCAGCCCACCTATACGCTGGCCGTCGCCGGCCGGACGGTGATCGCTCCCTCCCCGCTCGGCCTCGAATCCGAGCGCTACGCCAAGCTGGCGAACGGCCTGCGTGCCACCTCCACCGACACGAGCCGCGGCGAGGATCGCTACACGCTGATCGCCGGCAAGACTGCGCAGGTCGCCGAACGCTACAACCAGATCGTCGTCCATATGGCGGAACGGGACGGCAAGCACCGCCGCCTCGACCTCGTCGTCCGCGCCTACGACACCGGCATCGCGCTCCGCTACGCGGTGCCGCAGCAGCCCGACCTCACGGCGCTGCGCCTCGTCAACGAACTCACCCAATTCGCCTTCCCGGCCGATTATGCCTGCACCGGCCTCAATCTGGGCAGCTTCGGCACCAGCCATGAAGGCGAATACGACCCAATCCGCGCCTCCGCGATCCGCCCGCACAACCTCTACGAACTCCCACTCGTTTGCGAGACGGGTGCCGGCGGCCCGACGATCGCCATTGCCGAGGCGGCGGTCGACAACTGGCCGGCGATGTACCTGACCGGAACCGAGACGGGCGCGCTCGGCGTCGCCGCCAAGCTGACCCGCAAGCCCGACGATCCCACGGTCGCGCTGACCCGCGACGTCGGCACCGGCATCGTCTCGCCGTGGCGCGTGGTGATGGTGGCGCCGCAGGCGGGCAAGCTGATCGAGAACACGTTGCTCACCAGCCTCAATCCCGCGCCCGTCGGCGATTTCAGCTGGGTGAAGCCGGGCAAGACCGCATGGGACTGGTGGTCCGGCCCGCTGCTCGCCGGCGTGCCCAAGGCCGGCTCCAACGCCGCGACCGAGCGCGCCTTCATCGACTTCGCCGCCTCGCTCAAGCTGCCCTATATGATGGTCGACGAGGGCTGGTACGTGAACAGCGGCGGCGGCGGTACGCTCTATCCCGGCGCCGACCCGACGCAGCCGGTGGCGGGCATCGACCTGCCCGGCCTCGTCGCCTACGGCCGCACCCGCGGGGTCGGGCTGATCCTGTGGATCCACTGGCAGTTGCTCGACCGCGACATGGAAAAGATCCTGTCTTTCGTCGCGCAGGTCGGCGCAAAGGGGATCAAAGTCGACTTCATGAACCGTGACGATCAGGACATGATCGCCTTCTACCATCGCTTGGCGGAAGCGACCGCGCGTCACCATCTGCTGCTCGATCTGCACGGCGCCACGCATCCCTGGGGCATGACACGGACCTGGCCGCACTTCATCACGCAGGAAGGCGTGCTCGGCGCCGAATACAACAAGTGGACGAAACGGATCACGCCGCGGCACAACATCACGCTCGCCTATACGCGCATGCTGGCAGGCCCCATGGACTATACGCCGGGCGGCTATCGCAACGCGATGCCCGCGACCTTCGCCATCGCCGCCACCGGTCCCGAGACGCAGACGACGCGCGCGGCGGAACTCGCCAAATACGTCGTCTACGAAAGCCCGCTGCAATCGGTCGCCGACACGCCCGATGCCTATCGCGGCCAGCCCGGCCTCGACTTCCTCGCCGAAGTCCCGGCAAGCTGGGACGAAACGCGGTTCGTCACCGGCACCTTGGGGGAATCGATCGCCATCGCCCGACGCAAGGGCAAGCGCTGGTACATCGGCGCGATGACCGACGCCGCGCGGACGGTGGCGGTGCCGCTCTCCTTCCTCGGCACCGGGCATTATACCGCGCGCCTGTGGCAGGACGGCACGGCACCGACCGACCTCGTCACCGCCAGCCGTACCGTCGCAGCCACCGACACGCTGACGCTCGACCTCCACGCCGCCGGCGGTGCCGCCGCCATCCTCGCCCCCGCCCGCTGATCGCTTGAAAGGTGCCTCCCATGAAGCTCGCCGCTGCCCTGATCCTCGCAACGCTCACCGGCCCCGCGTTTGCGCAGACGCAGCCTACGCCTGAGCAGAAGGCGCAATGGGAACGCGAGGCGGAGGAGCGGCTGCACAAGGACTTCGCCTGGCTCGGCCGCTACCAGGAGGCGAATGCCAAGATCACCGGTCCGGTGAAGGTCGTCTTCCTGGGCGATTCGATCACGCAGGGGTGGTTCGACATGGTGCCCGGCTTCTTCACGCCCGGCCGCTACGGCCGCGGCATCGGCGGGCAGACGACGCCGCAGATGCTGCTGCGTTTCCGCCAGGATGTGATCGACCTCCACCCGCAGGTGGTGCAGATCATGGCGGGGACCAACGACATCGCCGGCAATACCGGCCCGATGACGCCGCAGCAGACCAAGGACAACATCATGTCGATGGCCGAACTGGCGCGCGCGCACGGTATCCGCGTCATCCTCGCCTCGATCCCGCCCGCGGATCATTTCCCGTGGCGGCCGGGCCTCGACACCGCGACGAAGATCGCAGCGCTCAACGGCTGGATGAAGGAATATGCGGCGCGCACCGGCGCGACCTATGCGGACTATTGGGGGGCGCTCCACGACGGTCAGGCGCTGAAGGCGGCATGGACCTATGACGGCGTGCATCCCAACAAGGCAGGCTATGCGGTGATGGCGCCCGTCGCCGAGGCGGCGATTCGCAGCGCGATGGCCAAGCCCGCGCCGAAGGCGACCGCGCAATGACGATCGCGCTGGCGCTGGCACTTGCGGCGGCGGCGACCGGCGGGCCGATCGTCCGCACGGACGACGGGCCGGTACAGGGTGAGGCGGCGGCGGGCGGCGGCGCGGTATTCCGCGGCATTCCCTTCGCCGCGCCGCCGATCGGCCCGCTGCGCTGGCGCGCGCCCGCGCGGCCGAAACCCTGGACGCAGCCACGCGCGACGGTGGCCGAGCATGCCGCCTGTCCACAGATCGTCTACGGCGACTGGAACCGCGCCGCGGCGAACGCCAGCAGCGAAGATTGCCTGTTCGTCGACGTGCGCACGCCCGACCTGACGGGCAAGCTGCCGGTGCTGGTCTGGATCCATGGTGGCAGCAATCGCGCCGGCGGTGGCGGCGGCACGGTGGAGTCGCGGATCACCGACAAGGGGATCGTGCTGGTCAGCGTCCAATATCGCCTGGGCACGCTCGGTTTTCTGTCGCACCCGGCGCTGAGCCGCGAACAGGGCGGGCATAGCGGCAATTACGGGCTGATGGACCAGCAGGCGGCGCTACGCTGGGTGCAGCGTAACATCGCGCGCTTCGGTGGCGATCCTGCGCGGGTGACGATCGCCGGCGAATCGGCGGGCGCCATGGACGTCGGCCTCCACATGCTCAGCCCGGGCTCGCGCGGCTTGTTCGGCCAAGCGATCGCCGAAAGCGGCACGGCCGGCTTCGGCACACAGCCACGCAGCCTTGCCGCCAACGAAGCGCTCGGCACGTTGATCGCGAAGCGCGCCGGGCTGCCCGCCAAGGCCTCGGCCGCGCAGCTGCGCGGCCTGTCGATGGCGGCGGTGCTCAAGGCCGACGATGCGGTGGACGTGCCGGGGCTCGACGACGACAGCTTCGTCTGGTTGCAGGCGGTGGTCGACGGACGCGTGCTGCCCGATGCCCCTGCCCGCCTGCTGGCGAGCGGCCGGATCAACCCCGCCCCGCTGGTGATCGGCGTCAATGCCAAGGAACTGGGGCTGCACGGCGGCCTGCCCGCCGCAGCGGCGACCGTGCGACGGGAATTCGGCGCCAACTCCGGCCGCGCGCTTACCCTGTACGGCCTGCAACCCGGCGGCACACCGGTTTCCGATCCGCGCCTCGGCGACGTGACGCAGCAGCTGGCGACCGACCTCACTTTCCGCTGCCCGACCATCGCCGTCTCGAACGCGCTCGCAGCGCACGGCGGCCGGGTATGGCAGTATCAATTCGATTATGCGCCGCCAGGCGGCACCGTCAGCCATGCGAGCGAACTCGGCTACCTCTTCAATACGCCCCAGCCGGGCCAGCCGCCGCTGCAGGCCTATTGGGTGAATTTCGTGCGCACCGGCGAGCCGAACGGCGACGGCCTCCTCCATTGGCCGGCCTATGACCGCACGCGACGCGGCTATATGGCGTTCGATCAGGACGGTCCCGTCGCGAAGACCGGCCTGCGCCAGCCGATCTGCGCGCTACGCGACGTGCCTTGATCTATTCTCCCCCGCGACGGGAGGGATACAGGATCACCCACTGGCCCACAGCCGGGCGGCGCCACGCACGCCGGAACTGTCGCCCCATTTCGCCGCAACGATCCGGCCTTCCCAGTCGCCACCGAAGCTGTAGCGGTCGATGACGGCCGGCAGGCGATCGTAGATTTCGGCGACGTTGCTCATGCCGCCGCCCATCACGAACACGTCGGGATCGACGATGTTGGCGATCATCGCCATCGCCCGCCCCAGCCGGTCGACATAGGCATCGAGCGCCGCGACCGCGGCTTCGTCGCCGCGCCGAGCGGCCTGGATGATGGCGGGGCCATCGAGCGTGTGGCCAGTGCGCGTCGCCATATCCTTTTGCAGGCCGGTGCCGGACACGAGCATGTCGAGGCAGCCATGCTGGCCGCACCAGCATTTCGGCCCGGGATATTCCGCCGCGGTCATCCACGGCAGCGGTACGTGCCCCCATTCGCCGCCCATGCCGTTGGCACCCTCGACGATCCGTCCCTCGACCACCAGACCGCCGCCGACGCCGGTACCGACGATCACCGCGAACGCCGACCGGGCACCCGCCGCCGCGCCATCCACCGCTTCGGACAGGGCAAGGCAATTGGCATCGTTCGCCATCCGCACCTCGCGGCCCAGCGCCACCTCCAGATCCTCGCGGAACGTCCGCCCGTTGAGGAAGGTCGCGTTGGCGTTGCGCATCCGCCCGTCGCGCGGATTGATCGACCCGGGCGTGCCGATCCCGACCGTACCGGCGCTGCCCGCCTCCGCCTCCGCACGCACGATCAGCTCGCGCACGTCACGGATCGCGCGGTCGTAATCGCCGGGGTTGGGCGCCCGCACCCGCGCCAGGAACTGGCCCCCCGCATCGAGTGCCGCCGCCTCGATCTTAGTGCCGCCGAAATCGATGCCGATCTGAATCACGTGGGTCCCTCTCTCGTCCGGGACGGCAGGGGCGCGTCGTCGCGCTTCCCGCCATCCTCTGCTTCGTTCCCGACACCCTAGGCAGCACCGCTGCTATGGTCTACATTGGTATCGTACCGCCTTAATAATAAACACAAATTGAAATAATTCTGATGTCCTGCGGGCTCGATTATCGTACCTGCTCGGATGACGAAAGCACCGGGCCCGGCTAGGGTGACGGCGCAGCAAAGGATGGGGGATGCAGATCAGCTTCGGCGCCAAGACCGGCCGGCGTGCCGATCCGTCAGCGACGGACGGGCGCGATGCACGGCTGTCGCGCAGCCTGTCGGGCACCAATCTGGAACGGGCGGGCGATTACAACCTGCGCACCGTGCTTCAGGCGGTGCGGCTGGGTGGTGACACGACGCGCGTCGCCATCGCGCAGCAGACCGGGCTGACGGCGCCGACGATCGCCAATATCACCGGCCGACTGATCGAGATGGGACTTGTCCGCAATGCGGGGCGCATGCAGGGCGGCCGCGGACAGCCGGCGCTGCGGCTTCAGATCAACCCGGACGGCGCCTTCGGCATCGGCCTCAACATCGATCGCGATCACCTGACGCTGGTGACGCTGGATCTGGCCGGGCAGGTGCGCAGCCGTGCGACGCGCGAGATCGCCTTCGCCATGCCCGACGATGTCGTCGCCTTCGTCACCGAAGTGATCGACCAGGTAATCGCGGAGGGCGGCGTGGACCGCGACCGGGTGCTCGGCGTCGGCGTCGCCATCCCCGACGATCTCGGCCGCATCGCGCTGCCGCATCGTCCCGAAGGCTATGACCGGTGGAACGAGGTGAACCTGTCCGCCATGCTGTCGGTGCTGCCCTGGCCGGTGCATTGCGACAATGACGCCGCCGCCGCGGCGCTGGGCGAGGCGGAATATGGCACCGCCTTCGACAATCCGAGCTTCTTCTACCTGCTCATCAGCGCCGGGCTCGGTGGTGGGCCGGTAATCGACCGCTCCTATCATCGCGGCGCCAATGCGCGGAGCGGCGAGATCGGGTTGATGCCCGATACCACGGGCCGGCCCGGCGCGACGGTGCAGGATACCGTGTCGCTCTCCGCCCTGTTCGCACGTCTGGAAACAGCCGGCTTCGCCCGCCCCGGCGTCGCCGGCCTCGCCAACGAGGATCCCGGCTTTACCGCGGTGATCGACGGCTGGATCGCCGATGCGGTGCGTGCATTGACCGCGCCGCTGGTCGCAATCAACTGCCTGCTCGATCCCGATGCGATCCTGATCGGGGGACGGCTGCCGGTGCCGCTGATCGAGCGGCTCGCCGCCGGCCTCACCCTCGCACTCGATGCCGTGCCGCAGCCCTCGCGCGCCGCGATCATGCCGGCGGTGATGGCGCAGGATGCACCCGCGATCGGCGCGGCTATCCTGCCGTTTCTGGATCACATCCTCCCCTCCGACTCGATCCTGATCCAGAGCGGCCGCCAATGACAAGCAAGCCGCTTCTGCTCGCCGCTCTAGCATTGGTGGCGGCGAACGAGCCGTCCCCCAGCACGATCCGGGTCGACCAAGCGGGCTATGAGACGTTCGGTCCCAAGATCGCGATCGTCGCGACGCCCGATGCCGCGCCGCGACCATGGACGCTGCGCGATGCGGACGGCACGGTGGTGGCGGAGGGCCGGACCATCCCGTTCGGCCCCGAGGCATCGTCCGGCGAGATCGTGCAGCGGATCGACTTCGGCACAGTGACGCGCCCCGGCACCGGCTATCGGCTGGGGATCGCCGGTGAGCGCAGCCAGCCCTTCCCAATCGCCGATCGTCCGTTTGCGGACGCCGCAACGGCGGCGATGAGCTTCTTCTATCAACAGCGCAGCGGCGTGCCGATCGACGCCCGCTACGTCCAGCGACCCGATCTCGCCCGCCCTGCCGGCCAGCCGAAGGAGGTCGTCACCTGCTTCTCCGGCAAGGATCAGCGCGGCGTCCGCTGGCCGGGCTGCGACTATCGGCTGGATACCGCCGGTGGCTGGTACGACGCGGGCGATCACGGCAAATATGTCGTCAACGGCGGCCTGTCGGCGTGGACGCTGCTCGACCTCCACCGACGGCTGGCGCAATGGGGCGATCCGCAGGCCTTCGCCGACGGCCGGCTGGCGCTGCCGGAGCGTGGCAACGGCCAGGACGACCTGCTCGACGAAGCGCGCGTGGAGGTCGCCTTCCTGCTCGCCATGCAGATACCGGACGGCAAGCGGCTGACCGTCGCCTTCAAGACCGACAGTGGCGCGCCGGCGAGCGATTTCCGGACGATCGACGCCGGCGGCCTCGTCCACACCAAGGTCGCCGACGAGCAGTGGACCGGCCTGCCGATGTCGCCCGCCGACGACCCGATGCGGCGCTTCCTCTATCCGCCCTCGACGGCTGCGACCTACAACATGGTCGCCGTCGCGGCGCAGGCGGCGCGGATATGGCGGAACAGCGACCCCGCCTTCGCCGCACGCGCACTCGCCGCCGCCCGCCGTGGCTGGGCAGCGGCGCAGCGCGTTCCCGATCTCTATGCCAGTTCCGATTTCACCGGCAGCGGCGGCTATGGCGACCGCACCATCGCCGACGAACGCTTCTGGGCCGCGGCGGAGCTGTTCACGACGACTGGCGAGGCCCCGTATCGCGAGGCGATCGCCGGCTCCCCGTTCCTGCACGACGACAGTCCCGATTTCGGCTGGGGCGGCACCGCGCTGCCCGGCCTGCTGACGCTCGCGACAATGCCCAACCGGCTGCCCGCGCCAACCGTCGCCGCGATCCGCAAGCAGGTCGTATCGCTCGCCGACCGCATCCTCGCCGAGCGGGCGACGAGCGGCTATCGCCTGCCGAAGGCTGGAGCGACGTTCGAATGGGGTTCGAATTCGACGATGCTCAACCGGGCCATCGTGCTCGGTGTCGCCTGGCAGATCACCCGCAAGCCGGTGTATCGCGAAGCCGTCGTCGATGTTGCGGATTACGTCTTCGGCCGCAACGCGCTGGACCGTTCCTTCGTCACCGGGATCGGCGGCCGCACCATGCACCAGCCGCACCACCGTTTCTGGGCACAGGCCGCCGATCCGCGCTATCCCGCGACACCGCCCGGCGTGATCTCCGGCGGCCCGAACAGCAGCGCGCGCGCCGACGACGCCGTGCTGAAAGGCAAGTGCGTCGGCCAGACCTGCTGGCGCGACGATTGGCGCGCCTTCACGATGAACGAGGTCGCGATCAACTGGAACGCACCGCTCGTCTGGGTCACCGCCTTCCTCGACGCGACCCGCGTCAGGGGCGCCCCAACGCCCGCATAAGGTAGCTGCGGATACGCTCGGTGCGCTCGCGCGAGGGTGTATCCAGCACGCCCCGCGCCGGCTGCGGCAGGTGGTCGCCGGCGGCTGCGGCACCATCGCCGAAGACATAATGGTCGAACCAGCCGCGCACCGCCTCGCGCTCGCCCGGGGGCAGATCACGCACCGCGAGCAGCGCGTGGATCATCGCCGCAAAGGGAGAGGCCGCCGCCTGCTGCCCCCACCAATAATTAACCAGCAGGTTGAGCGGCCCGCGCGCCGTCACGTCGTGCCACCATAAGGAGGGCACGAAGATCGCATCGCCCGGCTCCAGATCGGCGACCTGCATCGTCGCCATCGCCGCGGCGAACCGGGGGTAGCGGACGAGGTCGGGCGCTTCGAGGTCGACCATGCTCGTCGGTTGTCCCGCGATCGTCCGGTCGAGCGGCCCGACGTACAGGTTCGGCCCCTGGTCGGGCGGGAAGAGCACGAAGCGTCGCTGCCCTGCGACCACTGCTGCGATGTTGCTCGACACGTCGTAATGGGTCGCGACGCGGCTGGCGTTGCCGATCCACAGCCGCGGGGTGGCATCGGGAGTCGCGAGCGGCAACGGATTTGCCTCCACCCATCCCGGAAAGCTGTCGGGCGCGCTGGCCGCGCCTGCATAGAGCGCCGCGGGTGCCGGATCGGCAACCTGGGCGACCAACTGGTCGAGCAGGATCGGCAACAATACCTGCGCCCGGGTGAAATTGAAGCCGGTGAGGTCGGGCGAATAGAAGAAGCGCCCGCCGACCTCGGGCGCGGCGACCATCACGTCTGCGGGACGCCCCCCGTCAAACCGGCGGATGTACGCCGCCATCGCGGCGGGGCCACCCTGCCCGGCTGCCACAGCCGGCCAATGGCGGACCAGACCGCGCAATACCACAGGACGGTAGGCGGGCACGACCTCCGCGGCGAACCGCTCGGGCGTGATATCGCGGATTTCGGGGACGCGCGCCGCGGACTCGATCGCCTTGCTCATGGACTTACCCTTCCCGGCCCATCGCTTAGCCGATCCAACGCCCTGAAACAAAGACAGGTGGAGAGCCCGAAGGCTCCCCACCCGCCGGGGAGGAATGGAACGGATCAGAACGTGAGGCGCGTCGTGATCGAGAACTGGCGATCGCTCTTGAAGTACGAACGCGGTGCGGTGAGCCCCTGCGGGTTGAGCAGGAACACCGTCCGGGTCGTCGTATCGAGCAGGTTCTGCGCTTCGATACCGATCTTGAAGTTCTTGTTGACCGTCAGGAAGACCGATCCGTCGAGCTGACCGGTCGACAGCGCGTAGACCGGCAGGAACGGGAAGCAGCAATCGCGGTTGGTCAGCAGGAACTTCGAACGCCAGCTATAGGCAAAGCGCGTGTAGATCCCGCCCTTGTCGTAGAAGGCGGCGACGTTGAAGTTATACTTCGACAGGCCCGCGAGCGGCAGGTTCGAATAGATGCCGGTCACGTCGAGCGGCGGGCGCGATCCGTCTGCCGCGCCATTGGTCGGCACGCCGTTGGGGATGTTGCTAGGATCAACGAAGGTGAAGGTCGCCTGCGTTCCGAGGCCTGACAACAGACCCGGCAAGAAGTCGTACGTCTGCTGGTAGCTTAGCTCGACGCCCTTGATCTTGCCATGACCGGGAGCGTTCGCCGGGCCGTTGACGGTCACGTTGAACGTCTGGCCGTTATTGGTGAACGACCGCTGATAGCCGTAGTTGTCGAGGATGATGTTGGTCAGGTCTTTGTAGAAGACCGCCGCCGTCAACGAACCGACCTTAGCGAAATACCATTCGGCGGTGAGATCGAACTGCTTTGCCTCGATCGGCCGCAGGTAGGGATTCCGGGCCGACGCCTCGAAGGTGTAATTGCCCGCCGTGCTGGATCCCGAGGGTATCACGCCGATGAAGTTGCGCAGATCACCGAAGTTCGGACGCGAGATTGCCTTCGACGCTGCAAAACGGAACAGCAGCTTGTCGGTAGCCTGCAGCTTGACGTTCAGGCTGGGCAGCCAGTTGTCGAACTTCTGATTGGCTACGTCCGCTCGCGTCCCTGCATTGGAAAAGGCTTGGACAGCGGCCTGTTGCGCGGGTGTCAGCGTACAGATTACCGGAATGGTCCCCTGCTGCGTCGGATTGGCGATAGTATAGGCGCAATATGTGGCAAGATTGGTGTAGCGCGGCGGGTTCTGCGTATCCGGGGTGAACACGTTGTTTGGCGTCGGGAAGGTGAGCTGCCCGAAGGATTCGTCCTGGGTATGGACGTAGCGCACGCCGATGTTGCCCGACAGGCTCATGCCATTGCCGAAATCGTCAATACCGAAGTCGGCGCGGGCATAGGCACTCCACGTCTTTTCGGTGTTACGATATTCCGGCAGCGGACCGCGATCCTCCAACGGAGTGTAATTGCCGCCGCCAAGCTTCGTCACGGTGCGGAGCAACGACGTCAGCGCATCGTGATCGCGCATGATGTTATCGGGAATGTACCACGTCGCCGGCGGCTGCACCGCCTGATTGCGATAGAAGTCGTTGTAGGCGAACAACGATGCCTGATTGGCGGCAACGCTGTTGAAGCCGACCGGACCGCCACCGGTCCAGGTGTCGGACACCGCACCCCAGTTGTTGTAGTCGTTCGTCCGCACCGTCTGGTCACGCTTGGCGTAACGGCCGCCGACACGCACCTTGCGCAGGAAGCTCTCCTCGCTGACGTCATATTGCACGTCGCCGCGGAACGCCCATTCGTCGCCATCATTGTCGGCGCGGTTGTTGAACGCGTCGCGGAAATAGGTCGACGCCTTGTTGCCGAAATAGGCAGCGGTATTGCGGCCGTCCGGGCGCAGGGTGATCTGCGGCGTCTTGCCCCGCAGATCGATATCGACGCCCGAATAGGTCGCCATATCGACGATGTCGTCGAGGTTCTTGGACTCCGACTTCACATATTGCCCGTCAAGGTTGATGTGCAGCCGATCCGTCGGATCGATCTTCGCGTTCAGCGAGAAGTCTTGGGTGGTCGCCTTCTGATAGAAATAGCGATTGGAGAAGGTCGTGAAGATACCGTTCGGCGCAAACTGCGTCAGCTCGCCATAGGTACCATCCGGACGATTGCCGAACACCGCACCCGACCGCTTCACAATGGATCCACTGGTGAAGACGCCGTTGGCATCATAGGTGTTGGTGGTACCCGCGCGCGGGAACGTGGTGGTGACGTCGCCGTAATAGACGTTCGGCTCGATCGTCTTCTCCAGCCAGTTCTGCTCGCCCTCGGTGCGCAGGTATTGCGCGGTCAGCAGGAAGGTCTTGGCCGCGTTCTCGAACTGCGCCGCCGCCGACACACCGATGCGCTTGCGATCGAAGGTCTGCGTGCGCGATCCGCCGCCGACCGGCGCGTAGACGGGGCCGGCACCGCCGTTGGGCACCGGATAGGTATCGAACAGCGACGATGAGAATCCGGTACCGGCGTTGATCGTGCGGCCTTCGCCGGGATCCTGCACGCCGTTGCCGTTGCGGTCGTCGTTATAGCGCGGCAGCATGGAGGCGAGGAACACCGAATCCGAGCGGCTGTACTGCTGCGAATAGCTGGCGCTTGCGAGCACGCCGAAGCGGCTGCCGCCTGCGGTATCCCACTGCTGGCTATATAGACCGACAACCGAAGGCGCACCGCGCTGCTCCAAGTCGCCCCAATTCATGCTGCCCGACAGATAGATCAGGCGCTGATCCTGGTCGAAGGGCTTGCGCGTGTTGATGTTGACGGTGCCCGAGATGCCGCCTTCGATCAGGTCGGCGGTCAGGTTCTTGAACACCTCGACGGAGCCGATCAGTTCGCTCGGCACGTCGTTGAAGCCGATCTCGCGTCCGCCCGACACCGCAAAAGTATCGCGGCCGTTGAATTCGCCGCGCACATAGCTGAGGCCACGGATGACGACGCCAGAACCCTCGACCGAGAAGTGCTGCGAATCGTTCGGCGCGGCGAAGCGGCTGATCGCGACGCCGGGAACGCGCTGCAGCGCCTCGTTGACCGAACGGTCCGGCAGCGCGCCGATGTCCTGCGCGGTGATCGCGTCGACGACGGTGTCGCTGTTCTTCTTGATGTTCTGCGCAGTGGCGAGGCTCTGACGCACGCCGGTGACGACGATCTCGTCGCGATCGGTGTCGGGCGGGGTGACCGAGGCGTCCTGCGATGCACCGGAGGTGCCGGTGGTGGCGCCGGCCTGCCCTTGCGCGGTCGGCGCGGTGCCGGCATCCACGGCCGGGGTACCCGATGTCGTGCCCTGCGATCCGTCGGTTACCGGCTTGGTCGGTGTGGTCGTATCCTGTGCGAAGGCCGGCTGAGCGGCGCACAGCATCGCCAGCGCCGAAACGCCGATGCTGAGGTCACGCAGCCGAAGGCGGCCGGGATTGCGGCCAGCATCTGACGTACCACGAACGATCATGTTGTCCCCTTTCAGTCCTCATCCCGAAACCGCCTTTCAGTGCGAAGCCGAAAGGTCTGGCTGTAGGTGCTCGAGCACGTTGCTCAATGTGTCTGGCACGCGTGGTATCGTGACCAAAATCACGCGACAAGCGGAATTATCGCAACTTGATATAAGTATTCCGTCAGGTAGGTTTTTGAGCAACAGGTATGACCGGTTAGGGACGGCTTGCCGGCAGCGGAGGAGGTGGCGTGGAGGCGGATCGACGGATCAGGGTGGTGATCGTCGGCGGT
Source organism: Sphingomonas sp. SP5 (assembly GCF_058313455.1). Lineage (NCBI taxonomy): Bacteria > Pseudomonadati > Pseudomonadota > Alphaproteobacteria > Sphingomonadales > Sphingomonadaceae > Sphingomonas > Sphingomonas sp. SP5. The sequence continues at coordinate 136,926 of NZ_JBZFLF010000007.1, forward strand.
GGCACGGCGGGGTGGATGACCGCCGCCGCGCTCGCGACGCTCGCGTCCGGGGCGGCGCGGGTGCATCTCGTCGAATCGGCGGAGATCGGTATCGTTGGGGTCGGCGAAGCGACACTGCCACACCTGCGTGCCTTCATCACCCGGCTGGGGATCGACGAAGCGACCTTCATGGCGCAGACCCACGCCACGTTCAAATTAGGGATTGAGTTCAGAGATTTCGGCGCGATCGGCGAGCGCTACATCCATCCGTTCGGCACCTACGGCCGCGAGCTCGCCGGCGTCGGCTTCCACCATTATTGGCTGCGACGCTTCCGCGCCGGTGCAACCGGCCCGATCGGCGGATACTCGACCGGCGTCGTCGCGGCGGAAGCGCTCCGCTTTACTCGACCTGGCCCCGATCCCGACGATCTCGCCAGCGCCTATGGCTATGCCTACCAGTTCGACGCGACGCGATTCGCGCCGTTCCTGCGTGCCCATGCCGAAGCGTGCGGTACGGTGCGTAGCGAAGGGCGTGTGATCCAAGTCGAACGCAATGACAGCAACGGTGACGTGACCGCTATCAGGCTCGATGACGGGCGGCGGATCGAGGGCGACCTCTTCATCGACTGTTCGGGGTTCCGCGCGCTGCTGATCGGCGGTGCCATGGGTGAGGCATGGGAGGATTGGTCGCAGTGGCTGCCATGCGACCGCGCCGTCGCCGCGCCCTGCGCATCGCCGCCGGGCGGGATCGAGCCCTATACCCGCGCCACCGCGATGACAGCGGGCTGGCGCTGGCGTATCCCCCTCACCCACCGCGTCGGCAATGGCTATGTCTATGCGAGCACCCATCTGTCGGACGGCGAAGCCACCGATACGCTGGTCGCCGCGCTCGAAAGCCCGCTGCTTGCCGAGCCGCGGACCCTGCGCTTTCGCGCCGGGCGGCGGCGGCGCAGCTGGGTCGGCAACGTGCTGTCTGTAGGGCTCGCCTCCGGCTTTCTCGAGCCGTTGGAATCGACCAGCATCTATCTGGCGCAGATGGCGATCACCCAGCTGATCGAACATTTTCCGGACGCCCGCGTGGCCGACGCCGATCGCGACGGCTTCAATGCGCTGGTCGATGCCGAATACGACCGGATCAGGGATTTCCTGATCCTGCATTATCACGCCACCCGCCGCGACGATTCGCCGTTCTGGAACCATGTCCGGACGATGACGATCCCCGACAGCCTGGCCGAGAAGATGGCGCTGTGGCGCGAAACCGCCCAGGTATCCCGCTACAGCCACGGCCTGTTCCTCGAACCCAGCTGGGTGGCGGTGTACCTCGGCCAGGGCATCGTACCGGACGGTTGGGATCCGCGCGCCGACCTGCCGGAGGCGGGCGCTCTCGACCGCGCATTGGCGGGATTGCACGGCGGCATCGCGAGCGCGGTTGCCGGCATGCCGGACCACAAGGCCTATCTGGCGGCCGACGCCGCATGAACGAACGGTCGGGCTTGCAGCAGATCGTCGTGGTCGGCGGCGGCCTCGTCGCGACTTGTGCGGCGATCGGATTCGCGCGTGCCCTGCCTCGGGCGGTGGTGACGCAGGTTGCGATCCCGGTGGATCCTGCGGCCTGCGCGGACCGGTTCGCGGCCGTGGATGCCCGCGGGCTGGTGCTGCTTGCGCGACTGGGGATATCGGAGGACACGCTGGTCGCTGCCGGCGCCGCGACCCACCGCGTGGGTACGCGCTTCGACTGGGGCGCAGCGCCGTTCGCGATCGGGGAAGGCGAAGGCAACGCGACGCTGGCGGGAGCAGCACTGCACCAGCTGTGGCGGGCACACGGCGATGGCCCGTTCGATGCGCTGGTGCCGGGTGCCGTGCTCGCGACGCAGGAACGCTTCGTCCACCCGTCCGACGACGCTGGATCGCTGCTGTCGCGGATCGACTATGCGCTGCGGCTCGATACCGCTTGCGCCGCGCCGCTGCTGGCGGGCGCCGCACGCGCGGCCGGCGTGCGGATCGTCGCAGCGCAACGGACCGCCGTGATATATGAGGAGAGCCGGCTCGGCGGCGTGACGGTCGACGGCGAAAACCTAGCCGCCGACCTGTTCATCGATGCGGGCGGCCCGGCTGCCTGCCTCGCGGCGCCGAATACCGGATGGATCGATTGGCACGCGACCTTGCCCGCCGATCGGCTGCTGCTCGCCGCCGGCCCGGCACGCCCATCCCCGACCGATGGCTATGAAGCGGTCGGCGATGGCTGGAGCGCACGCTGGCCGCTCGCTACCCGCACGCTGCGCGGCTTCGCCTACACCGCCGCAGTGACGAACGACGCCCGCGCGCGCCGCCTGTTCCCGCACGAGGCGGAGCGGATCGCGCTGCACCCGCGGCGGCAGGACACGCCGTTTACGGGCAATGTGCTGGCGATCGGCGATGCGGCGGCGGCGCTGGGGCCACTCGGCTGGCTCGGCCTGCCGCTGGCGCTGGTGCAGATCGAACTGGCGCTGGAGCTGATGCCTGCGCGGGGCGACGGGCCGCGGCTTGCCGCCGAATACAATCGGCGTGCCGGCCTGGCCGCCGATCGCATGCACGCCTATGCCGCGGCGTTCTATCTTGCCGGTGCCGCCCGCAAGGGGCCGTTCTGGCACGCGGCGCGCTGCGCGCTGCCGCCCGAGGAGCTGGATCGCGCACTGACGCAGTTCGGCCGCCGCGGCACGCTGCCGCCGCTGGAGGAAGCGATGATCCCGAAGGTCATGTGGCAGCAGGCGCTGATCGGCCTGGGCGTGTGCCCGGAGCGCCCCGATCCGGTGGCGCTGTCGGTGCCGCGGGCAAGCGCGGTCGCGGCACTGGCACAATGGCGCGCCGCGGTCGGCGGACTGGCGGCATCGCTTCCCCCCTATCCCGATTATCTGGCGAGACTGATGCGATGAGTGGCGAACCGATCGGACGCGTGGTGATCGTCGGCGGCGGCACCGCGGGATGGATGGCCGCCGCCGCAGCAGCGCGTTTCCTGGATGACGGCCAGCGCACCGTCACCTTGGTCGAATCGGACGCGATCGGCACCGTCGGCGTCGGCGAGGCAACGATCCCCCCGATCCGCGGCTTCAATGCGCGGCTTGGGATCGACGAGGCGGATTTCCTGCGTGCGACCGGGGGCACGCCCAAACTCGGCATAGAATTCGTCGGCTGGACCGATGGCGGCGACCGGTACATCCACCCGTTCGGGACGCATGGCCGTGATATCGAAGGGCTGAACTTCCACCAGCTGTGGCTGAAACTGCGTGATCGGGAGGGGATCGGCGGCATCGACGATTATGCGATGTCGGCGGTGGCGGCACGTGCCGGCCGGTTCGCGCCTCCCTCTCCCGACCCCCGCTCGCCGCTGTCGGGGCTGGAATATGCCTATCATTTCGACGCCGGACTTTACGCCGCGTTCCTGCGCCACCGGGCCGAGGCGCAGGGGGCGGAGCGGGTGGAGGGGCGGATCGTCGGCGTCGACCATGACGCGCGCGGTCATGTCGCCTCGGTGCGGCTGGAGGGCGATCGCCGGATCGAGGGCGACCTGTTCATCGACTGTTCGGGCTTCCGCAGCCTGTTGCTGGGCGAGGCGATGGGCGTCGCGTTCGAGGATTGGTCGCACTGGCTGCCCTGCGACCGCGCCATCGCCGTGCCGACCGCGCGCACCGAGCCGTTGCTACCCTATACCCGCGCGACCGCACACGGCGCGGGCTGGCAATGGCGCATCCCGTTGCAGCATCGCACCGGCAACGGCCACGTCTATGCGAGCGCGTTCATCGGCGACGAGGAGGCGGAGCGCGTCCTGCGGGGCAACCTAGACGCCGCGCCGACCGCGGAGCCGCGCCGCCTGCGCTTCACCGCGGGGCGGCGGCAGCGGATGTGGGCGGGCAACGTCGTCGCGCTGGGGCTTGCCGGCGGCTTTCTGGAGCCGCTCGAATCGACCAGCATCCACCTGATCCAGGCCGGCATATCGAAGCTGTTCGGCCTGTTCCCCGACATGCGCTTCACCGCCATCGAGCGCGACGAATACAACCGGCTGATGGCGGATCAATATGCGTCGATCCGCGACTTCATCATCCTGCATTATGCCGCGACGCGGCGCGACGACACGCCGTTCTGGAACTACGTCCGCACCATGGCGCTGCCCGACACGCTGGTGCGCAAGATCGCGCTGTTCCGCGAAAAAGGGCGCATCTTCCGCTACGACGACGAATTGTTCGCGATCCCGAGCTGGGTCGCGGTGATGCTGGGACAGGGGATCATGCCCGACGGCTATGACCCCGTCGTGGACGCGCTGGATGCGGACAAGGTCGCCGGTGCGCTGCGCCAGATGCGCGCGAACTACGCTGCGATGGCGCAGCAGATGCCCGCCGTCCGCTAGAGCGCGATGACGTGAATCTGAATCGCTGAGGATTCCCAATGGGCTGGCGATCTGATTCAATGTGCCGGCTGGCGAGGGAGGCCAGCCAGCATGTCAAAGCCGTATTCGATGGACCTGCGGGAACGGGTGGTCAGGGCGGTAACCGCCGATGGCATGTCGTGTCACGCGGCCGCTTCACGCTTCGGGGTGGCACCGAGTTCGGCGATCAAATGGGTGCGGCGCTTTCGCGATACGGGCAGCGCCGCGCCGAGCCGGATGGGTGGTCGCCGGTCCAACATCCTGTCCGGCGCGACACGTGACTGGCTGCTGGAGCGGATGAGCCGCGACTTCACCTTGCGTGGACTAGTAGCGGAGTTGGTGGGCCACGGCGTGAAGGTCGACTATGTTCAGGTCTGGCGGTTCGCCCATGCCCAGGGCCTGAGCTTCAAAAAAAAGCGTGCTGCCCGCCGAACAGCTCCGGCCCGCGATCGCCCGCCGTCGGGCGCAGTGGAAGAAATACCAGGGTCGGCTTGATCCGGCGCGTCTCGTCTTCATCGATGAGACGTGGGTCAAGACGAACATGGCCTCCTTGCGCGGTTGGGCACCGGTCGGCCAGCGGCTCCATGCCACGGTGCCCTACGGCCACTGGCGCACGATGACGTTCCTGGCGGCGCTGCGCTGCGACCGGATCGACGCGCCGTGCGTGCTGGACCAGCCGGTCAACGCGCAAAGCTTCACCGACTATATCGAGCAGTGCCTCGTGCCGACGCTGTCGCCCGGCGACGTCGTTGTCATGGACAATCTCTCCAGCCACAAGAAACCCGCCATCCGCAACGCTATCCGTGCGATCGGTGCCAGGCTGCTGTTCCTGCCGCCCTACAGCCCGAACCTGAACCCGATCGAGCAGGTCTTCGCCAAGCTCAAACACCTCATGCGCAAGGCCGCCGAGCGATCCCACGAGGCAACATGGAGACGCGTCGGCACGCTTCTCGATGCCTTCTCCGCCGCAGAATGCCGCAACTACCTCGTTAACGCAGGATATGGGTCAGCTTGATGTCATCCGACTCTAGGCCGCCCGGGCCAGGCGCGCCGGCAGCAGGCGCGCGATGCCCTCGATCTCCACCGGGCGGCTGAGCAGGAAGCCCTGGATGCTGTCGCAACCCTGGCCGCGCAGGCAGCCGAGCTGTGCCGCATCCTCCACCCCCTCGGCGGTGATCTCCATGTGCAGCGCGCCGGCGAGGTCGACGATCGCGCGCACGATCGCGGCGCTGCTCTCGTCGGCGGCGCAGTTGGTGACGAACGAGCGGTCGATCTTGAGCTTGTCGAACGGGAAGCTGCGCAGGTAGCTCAACGACGAATAGCCGGTGCCGAAATCGTCGAGCGCGATACGCACGCCCATTTCGCGCAGCTGGTGCAGCAGCTTCAGCACATGATCTTCGCCATCGAGGAACACCGATTCGGTGATCTCGATCTCCAGCCGCCTGGCGGGCAGGCCGCTGCGCGACAGCGCCTGCATCACGATGGCGGCGAAGCCATGGCTGCGGAACTGGAGGGGCGAGACGTTGATCGCGACACGCACATGATCGGGCCAGTGCATCGCCTGTCGGCACGCCGCGTGCATCACCCATTCGCCGATGCCGACGATCAGGCCCGTGTCCTCCGCCACCGGGATGAACTCGACGGGCGACACCTCGCCACGGGTCGGGTGGTGCCACCGCAACAGCGATTCGAAGCCGCCTATGCGGTCTGCCTTCAGGTCGTAAATCGGTTGGAAGTTGAGGCGGAATTGGCCCGTTATCAGCGCTTCGCGCAGGTCCAGTTCGAGTTGGCGGCGCTTGCGGGCGGCGATGTCCAGCGCTTCTTCGAAGAAGCGATAGACGCAGCGCCCGTCGCGCTTGGCACGGTAGAGCGCGAGATCGGCGTTCTTGAGCAGCTGTTCGGAGTCGCGGCCGTCCGACGGGGACAGCGCGATGCCGATGCTGAAGCCGGTGGCGATCTGGTGGCCGGCCGCCTCGATCGGCTGCGCCGCGGCATCGAGGATCGACTGGGCGAGCGCCCGCGGCCGGTCGGGATCGACCCTCCCTGAGAGGATGATGGCGAATTCGTCGCCGCCCAGCCGGGCGACGAGGCCATCGGGCGCCAGCCGCGACAGCAGCGCGCCGACCTGGCGAAGCAATTCGTCGCCGACCGGATGGCCGAGCGTATCGTTGACGCCCTTGAACCCGTCGAGATCGAGGCAGAGCACCGCCACCTTGTCGTCGTTGCGCGCGGCGAGCGCCATCGCCTGGTCGAGCGCCTGACGGAACGAGATGCGGTTGGGCAGGCCGGTGAGCGTGTCGTGGAAGGCGAGGTGCGAGATGCGGTTCTCGCGGTCGACGATCCCCTGCGACATGCGGTTGAAGCTTTGCGCCAGGCGGCCGATCTCGTCCTCGCCGGTCACCGCGACCTCGGTCCGGGCGCCTTCCTCCAGCGTGCGTGCGGCGGCGTCGAGCGCGTGCAGCGGCCGGGTGATGGTGCGCGCGAGCCTGAGGCTGCCGAGCACCACCAGCGCGACGCCGATGAGCCCGGCAAGCGCAAGGCCGAGCTGCAACGGCAGATACGGGGCCAGCGCCGCCTGCAACGGATAGCGGATCAGCAGCGCCGCATCGGCGCGCCCGTCCGGCCCGGCGAGCGGCTTGGCGATGGCAAAGGCATGGCCGCTCGGCAGCGACAGCGTGACCAGCGGCCGCTGCGTCGCCGATCGCGCGACGAGTGCGTCGACCGCGCGGCTCGACGGCACCGAGCCGTCCGATGCCCGCCACTGACCGCCCGTGTCGCGGTGGAGCATGGTCGCGGTCAGCGGAATGGCGGACAGCCGCTCCAGCCCGCGCATCTCGGCCGCGTCCAGCGGCAGCGCGAGCACCACCGTGCCGATCTGCATCGGCGCCAGCACCGGCGAGACGACGACGCGATAGATGCGGCCGCGCGCCACCAGCACCGCGTCGCGCCGGCCGTCCTGCAACTGATCCGGCAGGCGGGCGAGCGCCGGCGCCAGGGCGCTGCCCGCGCCGATCACCCGTCCGTCCGGTTCGACCACCATCGCCTGTTCGACGCCGGCCCGCGCCCGCAGCGTTTCGAGCGCCGATTCGATCGTCGCCCGGTCGCCGGTCGCCACCGCAGTGCGAAAGCCGAAATCGTGCGCCAGCACGTCGGCGATGCCAGCGATGGTGCGCGCACGCAGCGTCCACAGGCCGTCGTAGACGCTGCCGCTGGCCGTCAGTTCGGCGGCCACCGACGTGCGCGCATGCGTCCAGATCATCACCTGCGCGGTGATCCCGAGCACCGCCAGCGCCGCGGCGAACATGCCCGTATAGAGCACCGCCAGCCGCCCACGCAGCGTGCGGAACCGCAGCGGCAACGGCGACAGACGGGCCAATGATCTCGGCAGACGCATCAGCGGCGGATCGTCAGCGTCGTCGCATAGCCCGATGCCGGCACGCTGGCACTCTGCGCCAATGTGTTGCCCGGCGCGCGGATCGACGGCGACCACAGGCGGAGCGTCACCGCACCGGCGGGCACGTCAGGGATGCTGACCCGCCCCTGCGCATCCGTCCGGGCATAAAGCGGCGTCGCGGTCACCACCACGAAACCGCTCATCGTATCGTGGATATTGCACCCCAGCGCGACGACACCGGCGGTGTCGAAGGTGACGCTGCGCTGATCCTCGCGCCCGTAGAGCTTAAGGTCGAAGCGCTTGGCCTTGGAAAAGGAATAGACGTGGTGGCGCACGGTATCGCGGTTGGGGAAGGAGACCTGCGCCCCCACCGGCACGACCAGGATGTGCGGCTGAAAGGCGATCGCCTTCTGCTCCATCACATAGGGGCCGCGCGGCACGGCACGCGGTGCGGCCGCGCTCTCGATCATCACCACGCCGTCGGTCAGCGGCGATCCGTCCGGCTGGCGCACGGCGATGGTCACCGTCGCCGCCGAGGCGAGGGATGGCATCAGCAGGGCCATCATGGCGAGCGGCAGGCAGGCGACGGGGAACAGGACACGCATGTGCGCAACCGTAGCGCATGCGAGGTTGAAACTTCCTGAAACCGGTACTTACACAATCTTCACCATAACGGACATAAAGCCGCGGCATGGTGTTCCCGAAGTCCTGCATTGCCGGTGTCCTGATGCTTGCCGCGGCCATGATCGCCGGTCCGGCGGCGGCCAATCAGCGCCGCAGCGGCGGCAAATTGCTGCTGACCAACGGCGTGTCCTCCGTCGAGGGAGCGGCCGGCGGCGGGCTGGCGACCTGGGCGGTGATCGCCGGCAACGAAACCGAGGACGGTAACGGCGCTGCCGTGCACGCGACCTATGTGGCGCTGCCCGATTTCGACCTGACCAGCGCCGGAGCCGCGATCGGCCTGTCGGACCGGGTCGAGCTGTCCTATGCCTATCAGCGTTTCGACACGCGTGCCGCGGGGGCTGCGCTGGGGCTGGGCCGCGGCTTTACCTTCGGCCAGCATATCGTCGGCGCCAAGCTGAAGATCGCCGGCGATGCCGTCTGGGCGCAGAATACGATCCTGCCGCAGATCGCGCTGGGCGTGCAATACAAGGCGGCCGAGCGCGGCGCCGTGTTGCGGGCCGTGGGCGCGCAACAGACGCGCGGCACCGACCTGTACGTCGCCGCCACCAAGGTGTGGCTGGCGCAGGGCGTGGTCGCCGATGCGACGGTGCGCTTCACCAAGGCCAACCAGTTCGGCCTGCTCGGCTTCGGTGGGCCGCGCGGGCAGGCCCGCAGCGCGCAGTTCGAGGGGTCGCTCGGCAAGATGCTCACCCGCAAGCTGGTCGTCGGCGCGGAATATCGCACCAAGCCCGACGCGCTCGGCTTCGCGCAGGAAGACGACAGCTACGACCTGTTCGCCGCCTGGGCCGTGCATCGCAACGTGTCGGTGACGGCTGCCTATGTCGACCTGGGCGATATCGCCACGGTGCGCGGGCAGCGCGGATTGTTCCTGTCGCTGCAAGGCGCGTTCTGACCCTTCGGCCCGTGCCGTAATCCTATCCTGCCAAGGACCTGCCGATGATCCTCCCGCTCCTCCTCGCGCTCCAGGCCGTGCCGACGACGCCGCCGCCGGGCGAAGAGCCCGTCGCGCCCTATGTCGCGGCGGACGCCAATGCCGGCGCCACACCGTTCGCGGGCGACGGGATGTGGCGCGCCTTTCACGGACGCGACGGGGTCGACCGGATCGTCGAGGATATGGTGGCGCGCAACGTCGCCGATTCGCGGATCAGCGACATCTTCAAGGGGCAGGATCTCGTCCGGTTGCGGCGGACGCTGAAGGAGCAGTTCTGCTACATCCTCAACGGCGGATGCCATTACAGCGGCCGGACCATGCGCGCGGCGCATCAGGACATGGGCGTGCAGCAGGCGGACATGGCGGCGCTGGTCGAGAATTTGCAGGCGGCGATGCGCCGTGAGGGCGTCGCGTTCGCGGCACAGAACCGCTTTCTTGCGAAGCTCGCGCCGATGCACCGCGATGTGGTGAAGATCCGCGGGCCGCGGCCGGCGCAATAAGTGGTCGCCGCTTGTGGTGTCGTACCGCCACGGTTCGGCATTGCGGCCTTTTGCCCCCCCGCTGAAGCAGGGCCAGCGCTGATGGGCTGTCTGATCCGCGGCGGTGTTCTTCAGTCCTCCGTCATGCCGGACGCGGTCCGGCATCCACCGGGCCGCACATCAATACGCTATCGGTTTTGCGGCACGGTGGACCCCGGAATACGTCCGGGGTGACGGGGGATATTGGGACCAACGACATTCATCCTCGCCCGCCAGGGGGGAATATTGGGACGCCCTCCCCCGCTGCCGCGAGGGAGGGTTTCGGGGCTGTTCGCTTATGCCGTCTTCCCGCGGAGCGTGTTGAGGATCGCCAGGCCGACGACGCCGGCGAGGGCCGCGGTGGCGAACGGGCGCTCGTTGGCGAACTTGCGCGCCTTGTCGGCGAGTGGGGCGGCGTTGCGGGCGACGGTTTCCTTGGTGTCGCCGAACGTCTTTTGCACCTTGCCGCTGATCTGGTCGGCGAGGCCGGCGTTCTGGGTCTGCGTGTCGCCGGTCGCCTGACCCACGGTTTCCTTGACCTTGCCCGCGAGGTCGCCGGCGGTGCCTTCGATCTGGTCCTGGTTCATCTCGGCTCGCTCCTGTGATGATGAGACGGCGACAAACGCGCAAGGCCTGGAGAGTTTCCGCAACTGCGAACGCGGCAAGCGATCAGCGCGGATGACGGCTGGCGAGTGCAAAGCCGGCGAGGTTCTTGGAGCGCCCGACGTGGCGCACCGTGACCCGCGCCAGGGTGGTGGTCGCGGCGCGAAAAGCGGCGAGGTGCGCCTGCATCTGCGGACTGCGCGGTCGCCACGTGCCCCGCGCCTGCTCCACGACCGACAGCGCATCGCCGATCAGCAGCACGTCCTGCGCACCGGCCGCCCGCGCGATCTCCACCGCATGCAACAGGGCGAGCCATTCGGCGGTGCAATTGTCGCCTTCGCCGCAATCGTCGCGGATGACGGCGCGGCCGCCGGTGACCACGGCGATCTCCATCCGCCCCGGATTGGGCCGCGCGCCGCCATCGAAATAGAGCGTCATCCGATCGGCCATCCTGCCCCTTCCATGGAACGCTTGGGTGCGCTGCCGCGCTGTAGGACCGAACCGACCTCTGCAAGGATAATCGCCCATGGCCGACCGCCGCCGCGCCACGCTGTACCGCATGGTCCTTCCCGATCACACCTGCCCGTTCGGCGTGCGCGCCAAGCAGATCCTGCAATCGGAGGGCTTCGAGGTCGACGACCGGATCCTGCGTTCGCGCGAGGAGGTGGACGCGTTCAAGGCCGAGCGGGGCGTCGACACCACCCCGCTGGTCATCATCGACGGCGAGACGATCGGCGGCAGCGACGATCTGGAACGCTATCTGGCCAGCGGGGCGGGTTGAGCCGGAGCTAGGCCACGCGCCGGCCGTCAGTCGCGGCCGGCGTCCTTCTGCCGTTTGCGCCCCGGGGCGTCCGGCGGCACGATGGTCGTGCGATCGAGCGCTTCGGGGATCAGCGCCAGCGTCTGGATCGCGGCGAGCCCCCATTGCGAGGCGGCGTTGGTCGATACGCCGGGCCATTCCAGCACGCCATCGACGGTGCGCCGCGGATCGGCGGGCCAAGTGCCGAGGCCGGCATCGCCCGACAGGAATTCCTCCGCCGCGCGGGTGCCGAGCGCGGCGTCCTTGTCCTGGAAGGCGGCATAGGCGGTGAGCCGCGACTGCCCCTCGCGCAGGTTGCGCGGGCCGTAGGGCGCACCGAACTTCGCGAGGTAATCGGCCTGCGGCGCATTGTACCAGCGGCAATATTCCAGCCAGGCGGCGCGATAGCGCGGCACGTCGAGCAGGCGGATCAGTTCCGAACTCACCTCCACCGCGCCGAACACCGCGTTGAGGTGCGACAGGCTGATCTTGCGGTTCTGGTCGATGAAGCGGCCGCTCGCCATGTCGAAGGGGGCACTGCCGGTCATCCAGCCGTGTGGCAGGCGACCGATCGTTTCGAGGCCCGCCAGGATGCGGTCTCGCCAGCGGGTGTCGCCGGTGCGCTCCCATTCGGTCAGCCACGCCGCGGCGAGCGGGCACCAGGTGGTGCCGAAGGTCATCTCGATCGTGCCGGGCGGCAGTTGCGGTCGCTTGGCGCCGGGCACCTTGCGGCCGATCTCCACGCGGGTCAGCGCCTGATCGGAGGTGACGAGGTCGCGCAGCAGGTCGCCGACCCGCTCGTCGGCGGTGAGGTAGTAGAAGATGCGGCGGTAGCTCGCGTTGCTGACCCGCGGCTGTTTCGAGCTGTCGCTCCAATGCTGCACGCCGTGGCGGGTGCCGAGCCCCCGGAAGCGGCCGGTGTGGTAGACGTCGACCTCCCCCGTATGGCGCGTCATCGCCTCGGCGAAGCGGAACGCCTTGGCATCGCCGGTGCGTAGCACTTGCGTCCACAGCCAGAGGTCGGGCGACAATTCGCTGTTCGCCCAGGCGAAGCCGCCGATATCGTAGCGCCATTGATGCCGGTCGGAGTCATAGGTGTGCATCACGTCGCCGTGGTTCCAGAAGCCGTACCACGACCGGCGATCGACCTCGCCCGTGTAGAAATCGATCAGATTGGCGAGCTGGTTCTCGATCGCGGTGCGATTGGGGGTCGAGCGGTCGGGAAGGGTCCAGTCGCCGAACACCTGAGCGGCGTGGAGATGCGCCGGCGCGGTCATCAGCTGCGGCGGCTCGGCCTGCATGCGGGCCATCGCCACCAGCGTGTCGGTCGGCGGGGTGGCGGGCAGCGCCCATAGCATCAGCTCGGCAGTGCGCGCGATGCCGGAGGCATCGTCCCAGCCGGGCTCGTAATCCTCGTAGGTGACCGACAGGCCTTCGTTCTGGGCGTCGTAGCCCTCCATCCCCATGGTCCCGTGATAGGGGCGCACGTCCATCGCCGGTGCCTCGGGCGACCAGAGCCAGGCGGTGAGCTGCGCCGTGTCGCCGGTGGCGCCATCGATGTGGAGCGCGGTCGGATGCCGCTGCCAGAAATAGCGCACGCCGATCGCCGCGCCGCCCGCAGGCGTGCCGACATAGGCGAGGCCGGGCGCACGCCGCCCTTGCGCGCTGTCGATCCAGCCGTGATCGGGGCCGGTCCGCTTGGTGATCGCGAAGCCGTTGGCATTGGGCTGTTCGAGGCGGAAATCGCCCCAGCCGGGAATGCGCTCCAGCGTGTCGCGCACCGCCGGCGCCATCCGGCCGAGCGGCGGCACCGCCTGCCCGGCGATCTGCGCGTCGCGGAACGCCTTGCCCGGATCGCGACGCAGGCCGGTGAGCGGGCGCACCCCTTCGGCAAAGGTCTGGCCGTCGGTGACGATACGGACGTGGCGGTCGTGCAGCGCACCGGCCAGCGGCACCGCGGCACGCACGCCGAGTGCCGATAGGAAGTCCCTTGACGCATCGCCGTCGAACACCACGCTGTGGACGATGCGCAGGGCCTGGCTGCCCGCATAGGCATAGAGGCGGACGGTGAAGGGCAGCCACTGCCGGTCGGCGGCGCGGTGGCGCCCCTCGATCTTCACCACGGCGCGGACCGGGCCGCGCTGCTCCACCGTCACCCGCTCGACCGCACCGGCGAACGGCGTCGCCTCCCCGTGCAGGGGATCGCTGCGCACCGCGCCCACGAGCGTCACCGGGCCGAGCACCGGCTTGCCCGCCACGCGCGCGGAGCGGACCAGTGCCTCGCCCGACTTGCCGACCTCCCACGCGAGGTCGCCGACCTGGATCGTCACCGCCTCGGCGGTTTCGGTGACGTGCACCGGCTGGCGCGGCGCGGTTTTGCGGCCGCGGGTGACGACGAGATCGGCGGGCGTCACGTCGGCGGGAATGGCATGCGCGGTCCACTTGATCGAACCATCGGGCCAGGTCGCGGTGGTCCAGCTCTGCGCCGGCACCGCCGCTCCGCCGGCGCCCTGCACCGCCAGGCGCGTGCCCGCCTTCATCACGCCGCGCGGCCAGGCGACGCCGAACGTCTGCCCGGCATGCAGCGCCGGTGCGGCGCCATCGATCCAGCGCACGGGCGCGGGCGCGAACGCCGGCGGCGCTGCCGCGAGCAGCCGCGACGGCAGCAAGGCGGTCGCCCCGCCGAGCAGCCCTGCCCGGATGGTGTCGCGTCGGCTCGGGTGCATGGCAGTCTCCGTCAACGGCGCGTCACCGATATCCGGCGGATGCGCAGGTGGCTCCAGGTGGTGCGCAGCCCCCAATGGCCGCGCGTGTAGGGATGATCGTCGGCCAGCGTGAACAGCCGCCGCCCGTCGCGCTCGACCGCGACATGACGCCCGTCGACGATCAGGCGGATGCGCGTCCAGACGTTGGGGCGCAGCAGGGTGTCGGGCGCCGACGGGTCATGTTCCGGCAGCAACGGCCGGTTGCCGGGCTGGCCGACGTAGCGGCGGAAGCGCGTCGTGCTGTTCCGGTTGCCGCCGATCCCGACGTAATAGGTCCTGAGGTCGTCATAGGCGGCAAAGGCGCCGCTGCGGCGATGCGCCAGCGCCGATCCGCCGTCCGCCTCGGTTGCCATCCAGAAGGCGTTGAGATCGCTGACCTGATCGTTCGCGCCGCCGGCCTGCACCGCCATCGCCTCGAACGCGATCGTCACCGGTGCGGTCACCGGCCGCCGCGACCAGAGCGTCACGCCCTTGGGACTGTCGACGTCGATCACGCCGGCACGCACCGTAACGCGGGTGTCCGGCGATTCCGCCTCCACCACCCAGTCGCGCAGAGACGTGGGTGCGGGCACCGCCCCAACCAGCATCGGAGCCGTCGCCATCGCCATCGCCAGGAGCATCGTGCGACTGTTCATCGTGGCTGCGCATCCTCTCGCCTTGCGGTCCAGCTTAGGGGGATTGGGTCAGCCTGCCAAGCCTATCCCGGATAATCGCTGTCAGTCCCATATTATGGCCATTGCGGTTGCCGGAAGAGGCGCGCATGATGCGGAACACGACAACAGGATGTGGAGAGATCGCATGAAGCTTGGCGGCGCGCTGGCGATGGTTCTGGCTATGCTCGCGACGGGAGCGAGCGATCCGCAGCCGCGCATCTTCATCGCCAGCGATTCCACCGCACAGGATTACAAGCCCGAAAAATACCCGCAGTCCGGCTGGGGCACGATGCTGCGCTGCGCGGTGCCCGGCGTCACGGTCGAAAATCGCGCGATCGGCGGCCGCAGCACCAACAGCTTCATCCGCGAAGGGCGGCTCGACGGCATCGCCAAGGATTTGCGCAAGGGCGATACGCTGCTGATCCAGTTCGGCCACAACGACGCCAGCATCGACAAGCCCGAACGCTACACCACGATCGACCAGTACAAGGCGAACCTGCTGCGCTTCCTCGATGTGGCCAAGGCCGCAGGTGCGAAGGCGGTGATCCTGACCCCGGTCGCCCGCCGGGACTTCAAGGACGGTGTCGAGCAGCCGAGCTTTCCGACCTATGCCGACGCGGCGCGAGAGGTCGCGCGCAGCACGCACACGCCGCTGATCGACCTCGGCAAGGCATCGCAGGCCTGGGTACAGGCGGCGGGGCCGGACGCGGCCAAGGCCTATTACCTGCATTACGAAGGCGCGGCCGGTGCGCCGGGCTATCCCAATGGCGTGTCCGACGATACGCATTTCAGCGAATTGGGTGCGCGCCGGGTCGCCGATCTGGTCGCGGTAGGGCTGAAGGCAACGCGGCTGCCGATCGCGAAGCGGGTCACCCCGCACGTGCCCGCGCTGACGCGGACGACGCCGGCGGGCGGGCCGTCGTGCGGCTGATCGGGCTAGTGGCGCTGATAATGGCGTCCGGCGCGCACGCCACGCCCGTCCGTCACCCCGGACTTGTTCCGGGTTCCAACGCGCCGCAAGAGTCGCAGCCGATGGCCGCGCGGAACGGTGGACCCCGGAACGAGTCCGGGGTGACGGATTCTTTCACCGCCCCCGGCGTCTTCTCCGTTCCCGCCACGCCGGGCAATTATCGCGTCACCGTCACGCTCGGGCTGCCGCATGCCGCCACCGTCACCACGATCAAGGCGGAGTCGCGCCGGCTGATGCTCGACGCCGTCGCCGTCCCGGCCGGACGCAGTGTCACCCGCAGCTTCGTCGTCAACGTCCGCGATGCCGCGCTGACGCCGCCGCCGGCCAATGCACCCGGCGGCACCGCGGTGCTGCTCAAGCCGCGCGAACGGGATTCGCTCAACTGGGACGACCGGCTGAGCCTGGAGATCCTCGGCGAGCATCCCGGCGTGACGCAGATCGCAGTCGAGCCGGTGACGGTGCCGACGCTGTTCCTGCTCGGCGATTCGACCGTCACCGACCAGCCTGCCGAACCCGCGGCGAGTTGGGGGCAGATGCTGCCGGTGTTCTTCAAGCCCGATATCGCGGTCGCCAACCATGCCGAATCGGGCGAGACGCTGAAATCGTTCATGTCCGAGCTGCGCTTCGCCAAGGTGCTCGAATCTGCGAAGGCGGGCGATGTCGCGCTGATCCAGTTCGGCCACAACGATCAGAAGGCGCAGTGGCCGCAAACCTATGCCGCGGCCGAGACGACGTATCGCGACTATCTGCGCGCGTGGATCGGAGAGTTCCGCCGTCGCGGGGTCACCCCGATCCTCGTCACCTCGCCCGAGCGGCGGATGTGGACCGGCGACCGGATCAAGCCGACGCTTGGCGATTATGCCGCCGCGGTGCGCGCGGTCGGCGCTGAAACCGGCGTGCCGGTGATCGACCTCAACGCCGCCAGCATCGCCTTCTACGAGGCGCTGGGGCCGGCTCGCGCGCCGCTCGCCTTCAACGACGGCGGCAAGGACGCGACGCACCACGACAATTACGGCGCCTGGGTGCTGGCGCGGGCGGTGGCGCAGGGGCTCGCCGCCCTGCCCGTCGGTGCGCATCTGCGCGGCGACCTGACGCCCTTCGATCCGCACCGGCCGCCCGATCCGGCGCGCTTTCGCCTCACTGCCAGCATGACGCGCGACGCGACGCGTCCGGACGGGAATTGAGATGACGACACGCCGCACCCTGATCGCCGGCAGCCTCGCCGCGATGCTGCCCCTGCCCGCTACGGCGCAAACCCGGACGTCCGCGGTGGAGCGCTTCCCGCTCTGGCCCAAGGCGCCGCCGGGTGGCGAAGGCCGCAGCATCGCCGACCAATGGGTCAAGCGGTCGCCGACCGGCGGGCCGGACGATATCGCCTGGCCGCATGTCGCGACGCCGATGCTCACCGTGGTCCGGCCGGCCAGACCCAATGGGGCGGCCGTGCTGATCTGCCCGGGTGGCGGCTATGCGCGCGTCGCCGTCGGCCGCACCGGCGGCGGCATCGCCCGCGATTTCGCGGCACGCGGCGTGACCGCGTTCGAAATGCTCTACCGCCTGCCGCACGACGGCTGGGCCGCGGGACCAGACGTAGCGTTGCAGGATGCGCAGCGCGCGATGCGGGTGATCCGCGCCGGTGCCGGCACCCGCTGGCAGGTCGATCCGGCGCGGGTGGCGGCGACCGGCTTTTCGGCGGGCGGCCACGTCGCCGCGCGCCTCGCCGCGCGGGCCGGCACGCCGGTCTACGACGCCGTGGACGCCGCCGATCGGCTGTCGGCGCGCCCGGATGTCGCCGGCCTGTTCTTTCCCGTCATCACCATGTTCGACGACGGCGTCCATGCGCAGTCGCGCCGCGAACTGCTCGGCGATCATGCCGCCGATCCGGCGTGGCAGCGGCGCTATGCCGCGCAGGTCGACCTGCCCGCCGACATGCCGCCGACCTTCGTCGCCGCCAATGCCGACGATCCGGTGGTGCCGCCGCGCAACGCGGTGCTGATGTGGGAGGCGCTGCACGCCGCCAAGGTGCCGGCCGAACTCATGATCTTCGAACGCGGCGGCCACGGCCCGCCCGCGGCGCACAAGGACGGCCGGCCGGTGCCGTGGCAGGACCTGTTCGTCGCCTGGGCGAACGATCACGGCTGGGCGGGATAGCGGCGCCCGGTGGGACGTTGAGCGTTACGCTTATGCTGCCGCTCTCGTCCTTCGCCCCCTCATTCTTCGATCGCGACGTGGCGGCGGTGGCGCGCGACCTGATCGGCGTCACCCTGCTGGTCGACGGCGTCGGCGGCACGATCGTCGAGACGGAGGCCTATGACCCGGCCGATCCCGCCTCGCACAGCGCGCGCGGGCCGACGCCGCGCAATGCGGCGATGTTCGGGCCGGCCGGACATGCCTATGTCTATCGCAGCTACGGCATCCACTGGTGCCTCAACCTGGTGTGCCGACCGGGCAGCGCGGTGCTGATCCGGGCGCTGGAACCGACGCACGGACTGGACGCGATGATCGCCCGTCGCGGGCTTGCCGATCCGCGCCTGCTGTGCGCCGGGCCGGGGCGGCTGTGCCAGGCGCTCGGCGTGGACATCGCACTGGACGGAGCGCCGCTCGACCGGCCGCCGTTTCGTCTGGAGGGCGCCCCTACCCCGCTGCCGATCCACGCGGGGCCGCGGATCGGCATCACCCGCGCAATTGACACGCCATGGCGGTTCTGCCTGATCGGCTCGCGCTTCCTCAGCAAGCCGGTGCGGAATGGCTGACGATCGGCGCTACACGCCAATATCTGGCGCGTCATCACGGGTGTGAAACGACTAAGTCCCTGATTTCCCTCATACGAGGTGTTTGGCATGCATAATGCACTGCTACACGTGCAGCCAAGACGGGCTGCTCGCCAGGGAGAACGTCCATGCTCATCACCATCGCCGCCGCCATCCTCTCGACCGCCACGCCGACCGCCAGCGAGACGCCCGCCCCCGCTCCCGCGGCCACGGCACAGGCCAGCCGGGTCAGCCGCAACCCGCGGGTCTGCATCGTCGACAGCGTCACCGGCTCGCACATCCCGCTGCGCGTCTGCAAGCGCCTGAACGACTGGCGTGCCGAAGGCATCGATCCGCTGCCCAAGCACTGACCCTCGACCGCACCGGCCGCGCCGGACCTTTTGTCCGGCGCGGGTCGGGACCTTCCATGCTGCACCCGCGTTACACGGCCTCAACGATCCAATGGGGGCCATCCGCTTGCACACCTTGCCCGACCGGCTCGAGCCGGGCTCGCCCTATCCGCTCGGCGCGACGTTCGATGGACTGGGCGTCAATTTCGCGGTCTATTCCGCCAATGCCGACCGCATCGAGCTGTGCCTGTTCGACCCGTCCGGCAAGCGCGAGATGCAGCGCATCACCCTGCCCGAATGCACCGACGAGGTGTGGCACGGCTATCTGCCCGATGCCGCGCCGGGGCTGCTCTACGGCTATCGCGCACACGGCCGCTACGAACCCGAGAACGGCCACCGCTTCAATCCCAACAAGCTGCTGCTCGACCCCTATGCGAGGCGGCTCGCCGGCCAGATCAAATGGACCGACGCGCTGCACGGCTACAAGGTCGGCCACGCACGCGAAGACCTGAGCTTCGACAAGCGCGACAGCGCGCCGGCGATGCCCAAGGCGGTGGTGGTCGACGACCATTGGGACTGGTCGCGCGATACCAAGCCCAACACGCCCTGGTCGGAAACCGTCATCTACGAGGCGCACGTCAAGGGGCTGACCAAGCTGATGGAGCTGGTGCCGCCGCGCGAGCGGGGCACGTATGCGGGCCTCGGCCATCCGGCGGTGATCGCGCATCTCAAGCGGATCGGCGTCACCGCGCTGGAACTGCTGCCGATCCACAGCTTCACGCAGGACCGGTTCCTGCAGGAAAAGGGGCTGAAGAACTATTGGGGCTACAACACGCTCGGCTTCTTCGCGCCCGAACAGGCCTATATGGCCTCCGACAGCCAGGACGAACTGCGCCGCGCCGTCCACCGCCTGCACAAGGCGGGGATCGAGGTGATCCTGGACGTCGTCTACAATCACACCTGCGAGGGTAGCGAGAAGGGGCCGACGCTGTCGTGGCGCGGGCTCGACAATGCGAGCTACTACAGGCTGGTCAAGGATAGCCCGCGCTATTCCATCAACGACACCGGCACCGGCAATACGCTGAACCTCAGCAAGGCGCGGGTCATCCAGATGGTGACCGATTCGCTGCGCTATTGGGCGACCAGCTTCGGCATCGACGGCTTCCGCTTCGACCTCGGCCTGACGCTGGGGCGCGAGGAGACGGGGTTCGACCCCGGCGCGGCCTTTTTCGACGTGGTGCGGCAGGACCCGGTGCTCGGCCGCCTCAAGCTGATGGCGGAGCCGTGGGACGTGGGGCCGGGCGGCTACCAGCTCGGCAACTTCCCGCCGGGTTTCGCCGAATGGAACGACAAGTATCGCGACACCGTGCGCCAGTTCTGGCGCGGCGATGCCGGGCAACGCGCCGACCTCGCCGCACGCCTGTCGGGATCGGGCGACCTGTTCGACCGGCGCGCGCGGCGGCCGTGGGCGAGCATCAACCTGCTGTCGGCGCACGATGGCTTCACCCTCGCCGATACCGTCGCCTACGAGGAGCGGCATAACGAGGCGAACGGCGAGGACAATCGCGACGGCCACGACAACAACCATTCGCGCAACTGGGGCCATGAAGGGCCGACCGACGATCCCGCGATCAACGATGCGCGCGGGCGGGTGCAACGTTCCATGCTGACGACGTTGCTCGCCTCGCTCGGCACGCCGATGCTGGTGGCGGGCGACGAGTTCGGCCGCACGCAGGGCGGCAACAACAACGCCTATTGCCAGGACAATGCGATCAGCTGGCTCGACTGGGAGGCCGCGGCCAGCCCGGAGGGGCAGCGCCAGATCGACTTTGTCGCGCGGCTCACCGACCTGCGCCGTCGCTATCCGGTGCTGCGCGCCGCGACCTTCCTCTACGGCCAGGATTCGCCGGGCCAGGGCATCAACGACATCGAATGGTGGGACGAACGCGGCCAGCAGCTGTCGCCCGAGGATTGGCAGAATCCGGAAGGCCGCGCACTGATGATGCGCCGCGCCAGCCGCAACGCCGCGGGTGAGGTGGAGGCGGTGTCGCTGCTGCTCAACGGATCGCCGGATCCGGTGACCTTCCACCTGCCGCCGCCGCATGCCGGCCGGACGGTACTGATCGACAGCGCCAAGCCCGAACAGGGCGAGATCGGCATCGAGGACAGCTACGAGGTGTCGCCGCAGGGCGCGGTGCTGGTGACGTGGACCGTGGATGCCACGGAGGAAGCGGCGGCATGATGCAGGGCTGGGGCGCGCGCCTGCTGGACGACGGACGCACGCGGTTCGCGCTCTGGGCGCCCGATCGCGACGCGGTGCTGCTGGAGATCGACGGCGCCGCGCCGCAGCCGATGACGGCTGCGGACGATGGCTGGTTCGTCCTCGCCACCGACGCGCCGGCCGGTACGCGCTACCGCTTCCGCATCGGCGACCTTGCCGTCCCCGATCCTGCGTCGCGTGCGCAATCGGGCGGCGTACATGGCTGGAGCCTGGTGATCGACCCCGTCTATCCATGGACGACCGACGACTGGCGTGGCCGGCCGTGGGAGGAGACGGTGCTGGTCGAACTCCATGCCGGTCTGTGCGGCGGGTTCCGCGGGGTCATCGACCAACTGGCGAGCCTCGCCGCACTCGGCGTCACCGCGATCGAGCTGATGCCGGTGGGCGCCTTCGGCGGCACGCGCAACTGGGGGTATGACGGCGTCCTCCCCTATGCGCCGGCGGAGGCCTATGGCTCGCCGGCCGACCTCAAGGCGCTGGTCGATGCCGCGCACGGCTTCGGCGTGTCGGTGTTCCTCGATGTCGTCTACAACCACTTCGGCCCCGACGGGAATTACCTCGGCGCCTATGCCGCGGGCTTCTTCGATGCCGAGGTGCATACCCCTTGGGGCGGCGCGGTCGCGGTGGAGCGCCCGGCCGTGCACCGCTTCTTCGTCGACAATGCGTTGTTGTGGCTCGACGAGTATCGCATCGACGGCCTGCGCTTCGACGCGGTGCACGCCATCGCCAACCCCGATTTCCTCGACACGATGGCCGCGGAGATCCGCGAGCGCCTGCCCGATCGCCACGTCCACCTCGTCCTCGAAAACGAGGAGAACGACGCGGAGCGCCTGCGAGCGTACAGGGACGGGGGCGGCTATGACGCGCAGTGGAACGACGACTTCCAC
Organism: Sphingomonas sp. SP5; assembly: GCF_058313455.1. Taxonomy (NCBI): domain Bacteria; kingdom Pseudomonadati; phylum Pseudomonadota; class Alphaproteobacteria; order Sphingomonadales; family Sphingomonadaceae; genus Sphingomonas; species Sphingomonas sp. SP5. Next base: position 158,886 of record NZ_JBZFLF010000007.1, read on the forward strand.
AACGTGCTGCACGTCCTCCTCACCGGCGAGACCAGCGCCTATTACGGCGACTTCGCCGAACGTCCCGCCGAGCGGCTGGCGCGCTGCCTGGCGGAAGGCTTCATCTATCAGGGCGAGGGCTCACCCAACCACGACGGCCAGCCGCGAGGCAAATCCAGCAGCCACCTGCCGCCGACGCGCTTCGTGTCCTTCCTCCAAAATCACGACCAGATCGGCAATCGGGCGCTGGGCGAGCGGCTGACCCAATTGACCGATCGCGAGCCGCTGCGTGCGGCGACGGCGCTGCTGCTGCTCTGCCCGCAGATCCCGCTGCTGTTCATGGGCGACGTCGACGGCAGCGAGACGCCGTTCCTGTTCTTCACCGATTTTCACGACGCACTCGCCGACGCGGTGCGCGAGGGCCGGCGCAAGGAATTCGCCAAGTTCGACGCCTTCGCCGATCCGGCGGCCCGCGAACGCATCCCCGACCCCAACGCACTGGCGACCTTCGAAGCGAGCCGCCCGCAGCCCGGCTCCGATGCGGCGGCGTGGCGTGCGCTGTATCGCGACCTGATCGCGCTGCGGCAGACGGCGATCGTGCCGCATCTTGCGGGCGCCATGGCACTCGGCGCGGAGGCGACCGGCGACGCGGCGGTTACCGCGCGTTGGCGGCTTGGCGATGGCAGCGTTTTGACGATCGCCATCGATCTCGGTGCGGAACCGGCGCCGCTGCCTGAAGGTGTCGGCGAGGTGCTGCACAGCGAGGGCGAACGCTTCCGGGCATGGCTGGGACGATGATGGTCGCGCGAAGGCGCGGCGGACGCGGCGATGCCGTACCCGCTGCCGGCGGCGGTGCCTGTCTCCATCGCAGGATAGAGGTTCACGCGAAGACGCGAAGACGCGAAGATGTTCTCCTTCGCGTCTTCGCGGCTTTGCGCGAACCTCTCGTCTCCCACGTCGGCGACGTACACGACGACGCTCCCGTTCGCCCTGAGCCTGTCGAAGGGCGGCTCTCCACGAGTGACGCGCTCGCGGCAGCGTGCCCTCCAGAGGCTCAGGGCGAACGGATGGGTTTGGGTGCACTGGCGCGCAGGTGCCTGCCGCATGAATGATCTCGCACGCGACGCAGCCGCCGCTGGGCTCCAAGCCGAGTGGGAGGACGCCGACGGCAAGCGGCATCGCGTCGCCGATGCGGTGCTGCGGGCGGTCCTCGATACCCTCGATACGCGTACCGGAGGCCAGGCGTTCGTCACCGCCGATGTCGGCATGGCGATCCCGACCGGTACGGCGGCAGGCGCAGCCGAACTGGTGCTGGAGGACGGCACGCGCTGCGGGGTGACGATCGCCGCGGATGGATCGATCCCCGCCATCGACGTGCCCGGCTATCATCGGCTGGACACCGGCGGCTCCACCATCACCCTCGCCATCGCGCCCGCGCGCTGCGTCGCACCGCCGGCGGGGCATTGCTGGGGGCCGGCGGTCCAGATCCCGGCCCTGCGCGGCGCGACGCCCGGCCCCTATGGCGATCTCGGCACGCTCGCCGAGGCGGCGCGTGCCTTTGCCGCGGCGGGGGCCGATGCGCTGGCGATCAGCCCCACGCACGCGTTGTTCCCCGACGATCCCACGCGGTTCAGCCCGTATGCGCCGTCGAGCCGGCTGTTCCATCATGCGCTGCTCGCCGACCCGGCGCGAGCCGGGATCACGCAGCCGCAAGCGGACGGCGGGGTGCTGATCGACTGGCAGCAGGCGCTGCCCGCCCGCCTCGCCGCGTTGCGTGCCGCCTTCGATGCCGCACCCGACGCCCTGCGCCGGCGCTTCGAGGCGGCGCGCGCGGAGCGGCCCGATTGGGAGGAGCATGCCCGCTACGATGCGCTCCACGCGCATTTCGGCGTGTCGGGGTGGCAGGACTGGCCCGCCGCCTTTCACGATCCCGCCGCGCCCGCAGTCGAGCGCTTCGTCGCCGATCGTGCGACGAAGGTCGCCTTCTACGCCTTCCTGCAATGGCTGGCCGAGGACAGCCTTGCCGCGGCGCACACCGGGGCGCGCGATGCAGGCATGCGGATCGGGCTGATCGCCGACCTCGCCGTCGGCATGGATGCGGGCGGCAGCCATGCGTGGAGCCGGCGCGGCGACCTGCTCACCGGCCTGTCGATCGGTGCGCCGCCCGACCCCTTGGGGCCATTGGGCCAGAATTGGGGGATCACCGCGCTGTCACCCTTCGCGCTGCGCCGTACCGGGTTCGACGCCTTCATCCGCACCGTGCGCGCCAACCTGTGCCATGCCGGCGGCATCCGCATCGATCACGCGCTCGGCCTCAAGCGGCTGTGGGTGATTCCCGAAGGCGGCAAGGCCAGCGACGGCGCCTATCTGTCGATGCCGTTCGACGACCTGCTCCGCATCCTCGCGCTCGAATCGCACCGTGCCGGGGCGATCGTGATCGGCGAGGACCTCGGCACGGTGCCGCCCGGCTTCCGCGACACGATGGCCGATAAGGGCATGCTGGGCATGCGGGTGCTGCCGTTCGAGCGCGACGAGGCGGGCTTCACGCCGGCGCGCGAGTGGGACGCGCAGGCGGTGGCGATGACCGGGACGCACGACACCGCCACGCTCGCCGGCTGGTGGACGGGGCGCGACATCACCTGGAACCACAAGCTGAAGCGCAGCAACGGCGACGAACCCGCCGACCGCCTGCGCCGCATTGGCGAGAAGAAGGCGCTGTGGACCGCATGCGAGGCCGCGGGCGCCGCCACCGGCCCGCTGCCCAGTGATGCTGCGCCGGCGATCGATGCCGCACTCGCCTTCGTCGCGCAGGCGCCCTGCCCGCTCACCATCGTGCCGCTGGAGGATCTGGTCGGGCTGGAGGAACAGCCCAACCTGCCCGGCACCACCGACGAACATCCCAACTGGCGCCGCCGCATGCCCGACACCACCGTGGGCCTGCTCGCCCGGCCCAAGGTCGCACGCCGCACCGCCATCCTCTCCACGGAAAGCCCCGCATGATCCCGCGCGCCACCTATCGCATGCAGTTCCACAAGGGCTTCACCTTCGCCGATGCCGAGGCGCTGGTGCCCTACCTCGACCGGCTGGGGATCAGCCACCTCTACGCCTCGCCGATCACCGTCGCGGCGGCGGGATCGATGCATGGTTACGACGTGATCGATCCGACGCGGATCAACCCCGAACTGGGCGGCGAGGACGGCTTCCGCAGCCTCGTCGCCGCGTTGCAGGCGCATGGGCTGGGCGTCGTCATCGATATCGTCCCCAACCATATGGGCGTCGCCGGCGGCGGCAACGCCTGGTGGAACGACGTGCTTGCGAAGGGTCGAGCGAGCGAGCATGCGCGCGTATTCGATATCGACTGGAGCCGGCCGATCCTGCTCCCCGTGCTGGGCGACACGCTGGCGGCGACGCTCGCCAATGGTGACATAACGGTCGAGGGCGACCAGATCGTCGCCTATGGCGAACACCGCTTCCCGATCCGGCCGGAGGATCGCGGCGCTATCGACGATTTGGCGGCGCTGCTCGACCGGCAGCATTACCGCCTCGCCAGCTGGCGGGTCGCCAACGACCTGCTCAACTGGCGCCGTTTCTTCACCGTCAACGATCTCGCCGGGGTGCGGATCGAGGATCCGGCGGTGTTCGAGGCGACGCATGCGCTGTATTTCCGGCTGTACGACGAAGGATTGATCCAGGGCGTCCGCATCGACCACGTCGACGGCCTGACCGACCCAATCGGCTATTGCCGGCGTTTGCGCGAACGGCTCGGTCCCGACGCGTGGATCGTGATCGAGAAGATCCTGGGTGCCGGCGAAGGCCAGCCGGTCGGCTGGGGTGTCGACGGCACCAGCGGCTACGACTTCATGGAACAGGTGGCGACGCTGATCCACGATCCGCTCGGCGCGCTGCCGCTGGAGGAGCTGTGGCAGGACGTCAGCGGCCGCTACCAGAGTTTCGAGACGGAGGAATTCGAGGCGCGGCAGGACCTGCTGGCCTGGCAGTTCGCCGGCCAGCTCGACGGCTGCGTCGCCGCGTTCGTGGCGCTCAACACGGATGAGGCGGTGACGCCGGCGATGCTGCGCCGCGCGATCGAGCGGCTGCTGTGGGTGTTCCCCGTCTACCGCACCTATGGCACCGGCGATGCCGCCCCTGCGCAGGATGCGGCGATCCGCGGCAGCGTGCGCGAGCGCGTCGCCTGGCTGGTGCCGCCGGGCGAGGCCCATGTCGTCGACCGCATCCTCGCCTGGCTCGCCGGCGAAGGACCGGGCGATGCCGCCGACGCCGTGCGCCGGTTCCAGCAGCTGTCCGCACCGATCGCGGCCAAGGCGGTGGAGGACACCGCCTTCTACCGCTCCGGCCGGCTGCTTTCGCGCAACGACGTCGGCTTCGACGCGACGATCCTCGGCCTGCCGATCGACGATATCCACCGGCTGATGGTCGAGCGGGCGCGCGACGTGCCGCATGCGATGCTGACCACCGCCACCCACGACCACAAGCGCGGCGAGGACGTACGCGCCCGGCTCGCGGCGATCAGCACGATGCCGGAGGCGTGGGCGGCGCGCGTCGAGGCGTGGGACGCTTTGTCCTGGGGCTGGGGCCATGATGTCGATGGCGGCGACCGCTACATGCTGCTCCAGACGATCGTCGGCGCCTGGCCGGAAGGCGGCGTCACCCCCGACTTCGTCGAGCGGGTGAAGGCGTGGCAGCAGAAGGCGCTGCGCGAGGCGAAGCTGCGCTCGTCATGGGAGGCGCCGGACGAGGATTACGAGCAGGCGGCGGCTGCGCTGGCCGAAGCCTGGCTCGGCGATGCGCGGTTCGTGGCCGAGGTCGGCGCCTTCGTCGCGGACCTCGCGCCGGTGGCAGAGGCGAACACGCTGGTGCAGACGGCGCTGCGCTATACGCTGCCGGGCGTGCCGGACCTGTACCAGGGCACGGAGTTCGCCGACCTGACGCTGGTCGATCCGGACAACCGCCGCGCCGTCGACTACCCCGCGCGCGAAGCGGCGCTGGGCAGCGACACGGCGCCCGCCAAGTTCCGCCTGATCGCCGACCTGCTGGCGCTGCGCCGCGCCGATCCGGCGCTGTTCGCCGATGGCGACTATGCGCCCGCCAGCGTCGAAGGCAGCGACCGCATCCTCGCCTTCACCCGCAGCGCGGGCGACCGCCGCCTGCGCGTCGCGGTGCTGATCCGCGGGACAGAGGTGCCGGACGCGACGATCCGCTTCGCCGATGGCGTCGAGGAAAGTGCGCCATCGATCTTCGCTGCCGGACCGGTGTGGTACGAGGTCGCTTAGCTTATTGAATGAATGGTTCACGCGGAGGCGCGGAGGCGCGGAGATGTCTCGCACGCGGCAGCGCTATTCGATCAACAAGCGGCCGTAGACGGAGAGCCGCATGCGCGGCAGACGCGACGCCTCCGCGCCTCCGCACCTCCGCGTGAACTCGCTGACGACCCGGCCGCGATCAGAACCAGCCGCGGATACCGAGCGCCAGCGCCGGTCCGCCCGTGTCCTGCCCCTGAGCGCGCGCCATGCGTGCGGTGTCGCCCAGCCGCCGCTCCCACGTCACCGCCACGTAGGGCGCGAATTCGCGCCGGATCTCGTAGCGCAGGCGCAGGCCCAGGTCGGCGGAGGTCAGGCCGCTGCCGAGGCCCGTCGCCCGCACCCGCTGCGCCGACAGGTTGAGTTCGGCGCGCGGTTGCAGGATCAGCCGCTGGGTGAGCCGCTGGTCGTAATAGCCCTCAAGCCGTGCCGACACCTCGCCATGCGTGGAGACGAAGGCGGCAGCCTCCACCTCGAACCAATAGGGTGCGAGGCCGGCGATGCCGACCGTCGCATAGGTGCGTGCCGGAGTCGGCCGGATATCCTGCCGGACGCCGCCTTGCAGATTGAAGTACGGCCCGACCGCATGGCTGTAGAGCACCCGCACCTCCGCCGATCCGAGCGCGCCGCGGACGTCGCCTTCGCCCTCGCTCTTCACGACCATCCGGTCGATATCGCCGCCCAGCCACGCCTCGCCGTCCCAGCGATAGCCGTCTCGCCCGTCGCGCACGGCATATTCGGCGATGTTGACCATCACCTGCGCGAAGCGGCGCCCGCCGCCGTCACGCCCCATCATGATCGCACGGCCCCGCGCCATCGCCGCGGGATCCCAGAAACGATCGGCCATATGCGGCTTCGGCACGGGCGGCGGCGGTGCATCGCCCGGCGGCAGATCGGTGCCGAGCGCCTCGGCCGGCGGTGGCGGCGCGTCGCCATGCCCCATCGCGGCGTGATCCATGGCGCCGTGATTCATGTGCGAATGATCCATGGTCGAATGGTCCATCGCGCCGTGATCCATCGCCGGGGCGACCTCGGCAGTCGGTCGGGCCGGCGCCGTGCGTGAGGGCGCAGCCTTGCGTCGGGGCTTCGCCGCCGGCCGCGGTTTCCCCTGTGGCTTGGCGGCGGGCATCGGCATCGTCATGCCCGGCATGCCGTGCATCGCGTGATCCTGCCCGGCGAGCAGCAGCAGCGCGGCAAGTGCGATCATGCCGCATCCCCGGCGGGCCGCACGCTCACCACCCGCATCATGCCCGCCAGCATGTGATAGAGCATGTGGCAGTGGAACGCCCAGTCGCCGACCGCATCGGCGGTGAGGTCGAAGCTGACCGTGCCGCCCGGCTGGACGATGACGGTATGCTTGCGCGGCGCATAGGCGCCATGGCCGGTCACCAGTTCGAAGAAATGGCCGTGCAGGTGGATGGGATGCGCCATCATCGTGTCGTTGACCAGGCGCACGCGCACCCGCTCGCCCTCGGTAAAGGCGAAGGGCACGTGCGTGTCGGACATCTTGGCTCCGTCGAACGACCACATGAACCGTTCCATGTTACCGGTCAGGTGGACGTCGATCTGGCGGCCGGGCGCCCGCACGTCGGGATTGCGGGTGCGCGCGACGAGGTCGCGATAGGTCAGCACGCGGTGGCCGACATCCTCCAGCCCCTGCCCGGGATAGCCGGTCCGATCGATCGGCATGGGAGAGATCGTCTGCACGCCCGGCCCCTTGCGCACGCCCGGCGCCTTGGAAAAGTCGCGCATCGCCATCGCGCCATGATCCATGCCGGGCATGGCATGGCCCATCGCGGCGTGGTCCATCGCGCCGTGATCCATGCCGGCCATGCCCCCGCTTATGCGCGCGCCCATGCCCATGTCGGTCATCGTCGCGAGCGGGCGCGGGCGCAGCGGCGGCACCGCTGCGACCATGCCCCTCTGCGGTGCCAGCGTCGCGCGCGCCATGCCGGATCGGTCGACGCTCTCGGCGACCAGCGTATAGGCGCGCGCCTGCTGGGGCATGACGACGACGTCATAGGTTTCCGCGACGCCGATCTGGAATTCGTCCACCGTCACCGGCTTCACCGGCAGCCCGTCCGCCGCGACGATCGTCATCGCCAGGCCCGGGATCCGCACGTTGAAGGTCGTCATCGCCGAGGCGTTGACGATGCGCAGCCGCACCCGCTCGCCCGGCGCGAACAGCGCGGTCCAATTGTCCTTCGGCCCATGACCGTTGACGAGATAGCTGTAGGTCGCGGCCGTGCCGTCGGCGATATCCGCAGGGTCCATCCGCATCGCGCCCCAGTGCAGCCGCTCGCCGAGCCGCTGGTCGCGTCCGGCGAGGAGCCCGGCCAGCGTCTGCCGCTGGAAGTTGTAATAGCCCGGTTGCAGCTTCATCCGGCGAAAGATCGCCTCCGCGCTCTCGCTGCTGTGATCGGACAGCATGACGACATGCTCGCGATCGGCCCGGTCGGGATCGCCGGCCGCAGGGTCGATCACGATCGGGCCGTACAGCCCCTCCTGCTCCTGCCCGCCCGAATGGCTGTGGTACCAATAGGTGCCGCTCTGCGCGACGCGGAAACGGTATTCGAACGTCTCGCCGGCGCGGAGGCCGGGAAAGGACACCCCCGGCACGCCGTCATATTGGAAGGGCACGAGCAGGCCATGCCAGTGCAGCGATGTGTCGGTGTCGAGACCGTTGACGACGCGGATGCGTACGTCCTGCCCTTCGCGCAGACGGATGAGCGGCCCCGGTGCCGAACCGTTGATCCCGATCGCCCGCGTGCGCTTGCCGTCGACCTGCATGGTGGTGCGCGCGATATGGAGCGTGATGGCGTCGCCCGAAACGATCGGCAGGTCGCGCGGCAAGCCGGGCGACACGCCCTGCGCCCACGCCGGCGCGTGCAAGGCCAACGCCGCGACCCCGCCGACGCGCGCCGCCGCGAGCAGCAATCCGCGCCGGTCGATCGTCGGCGCCACTGTGTCGATCATCGTCACTCCATCCGTTCGCGCCCCGCGATACGACCCCTGCGGAAGCCGCTACCCGCAACAGCCGCCGCCGCGCAAACATCGATCAATTTTTCGGCGTCTGTCATGGATCGGAAGTTTCGCTAAGCCGTTGGCAAACATCGCTATTGTTGGTTAGATTGATCGAGGGCAAGACCGGGCCGACGGCCAGAATCACGAGTGAAAGCCGGCATCAGGGGCCGGCAAACAGGGGAGAGACCATGGCAGACGAACGCGTGGTGGACTTCTGGGCGAAGTCGATGGTGACGCGATCCCCGGCGATGTTGCAGCAATTGCGCGACGCCGCACGGGGCGCGATCGCCGCGCGGCAGGCGCTACGCGGCACGATGCCGGGCGATTTCGTGCACTGCCCCTCGCTCGACATCCTGTTCGCGCTGTTCGTCGCGGAGGCGCAGACGCTGTCCTATGGTACGCTAGTAGAGGCGGTGCCGATCGCCGCCGCCGTGACGCGTCGCTGGATCGACGTCTTCGTCCAGCGCGATCTGATGGAGGTGCGCGGCGGCGACGTCGTGCTGACCGACGCCGGTTTCCGCATGATGGCCGAATCGTGTCAGGCGCTTATTGAGTCGCAGACGAGCGCCAGCTGGTTCCGCCCGAACTGAGCGGGGCATCGCCGACCCGGCGGGCGAGCGTATCCAGCGCCTGCTCCAGCTCGGCGGCGGCCAGTGTCTCGTCGGCGCTCACCACCAGGTCGAGCGCGAGCGCGACAAGCCGGTGCGCCTCCAGGAGCCGGGCCGCATTGTCGAAATTCATGCCCACGGCCGTACTCCGTTACCGATACGCTGGTCGGCGCGCTCCCTGCCACCGGAGGGGGAGCCGCGTCAAACCGGAACGCGGTGAAGCGCACGCCAGCGGCAGCGGCCGGAGCAACCGCGTCCAACCTCGCCCCCGATCACCGACCCCACCACGTCGCGGCCGAAGCTGTCCGCGAGCGTGACCGCCCGCCGCCATCGGTGTGGCGGCAGGGTGTCATCTCACCCCGCCATATCCTCCAGTTCGCGGCCGCGGGTTTCGTTGACCATGGCGCGGACGAAGAGGAAGGAGATGGCGGCGAAGGCGGCATAGCCGAAGTAGGTGGCGGCGAGCCCCGGCGAGACGGCGAGCGCGGGGAAGCTGACCGAGATGGCGGCATTGGCGATCCACTGCGCGAAGCCCGACACGGCAAGGCCCGAACCGCGGATCTGGTTGGGGAACATCTCGCCCAGCATCACCCACATCACCGGGCCCCAGCTGGCGTTGAAGAAGATCACGTACAGATTGGCCGCGACCAGCGCGACGAGGCCGTTGTGCCCGGGCAGGCTCACCGCCCCGCCGGGCGCGGTGACCGCGGTCGAGAACGCCCAGGCGACCACCGCCAGCGTCACCGCCATGCCGGCCGATCCGACCAGCAGCAGCGGCTTTCGGCCGATGCGGTCGACGGTGGCGATGGTGAACAGGCAGGCGCCGATCGACAGCACGCCCGACAGGATGTTGATCTGGAGCGCATTGTCCTCGGTGAAGCCGACCGCCTCCCACAGCACCGCGCCATAATAGAAGACGACGTTGATGCCGACGAGCTGCTGGAACACGGCAAGGCCGATGCCTGCCCACAGGATCGGGCGGATGCGCCCGGTCGCCGTGTCGACGAGGTCGGACAGCTTGGGCCGGTGGTGGTCGGCGGCAAGGCTGCGGCGGATCTCGGCGACCTTGCGGTCCGCCTCGGCCGTGCCGAACAGGCGGACGAGCACGGCATGCGCCTCCGCATCGCGCCCCTTGGCGACGAGGTAGCGCGGGCTTTCCGGGATCACCAGCAGCGCCACGAGGTAGATGGCGGCGGGGATCGCCTGCAGCCAGAACATCCAGCGCCAGGCGGGAAAGCCCGCCCAGAAGGTCGCGGTGGAGCCGCCGGCATAGCGCGCGATGACGAAGTTCGCGACGAACGCGCCGGTGAGGCCGGTGATGATCATCACCTGCTGCACGCTGGACAAGCGCCCGCGGATCGCAGCGGGCGTGACTTCGGAGATGTAGACCGGCGAGATGACGCTTGCCGCGCCGACGCCCAGGCCGCCGATGATGCGCGCGACGATGAACACCGCCGAGCCGCTCGCCGCCCCCGCGAGCAGCGCGCTGACGAGGAACAGCACCGCGGCCAGCATCATCACCCGCCGCCGGCCGATCGCATCGGCGAGCCGTCCGGCGCCGAACGCACCGATCGCCGAGCCGAGCAGGATCGCGCCGACGTTGACGCCGATGCCGAGCCGGCCGAGCCCGAAGGCCGCCTCCAGCCCCTTTTGCGTGCCGTTGATGACGCCCGAATCATAGCCGAACATGAAGCCGCCGATCGTCGCCACCGCCACGATCGCGGCGATGAACCCGTGGTTCACGCTCCCGCCCGCGCCTGTCGCGCCGCCACCTGTCCTGCCCATGTCGCTCATCATCCCTCCCTCACCCGCCGGTTACGCCGGTCGGCTCATCTGGTAACGCTAACGCGTGACCCTCAGGCGTCAAGCGCTTGGTCAACCGACAACGACCGCGTGTCATCCTTGCAGAGTGGCCTTCACCTGATATGGTAGCGGTATCCAAGGTCGCCATAGATGGCCGTCACGGGAAGGATCGATCATGCGCCTGCGCGTTTCACACTGCCTCGGCGTCGCCGTGCTCGCCACGATCGGCACGCTCGCGCTCGCGCAGGTCCCCGCCAGCGACGACGCGCGCAGCCCGGACGGGCGCCGCTACCTGTCGCAGCCGCTGGTCAGCGGCATCTACACCGCCGATCCGTCCGCTCACGTTTTCAATGGCAAGCTCTACGTCTATCCCAGCCACGACGTCGACGCCGGCATCCCCGACGACGACCTCGGCAACCAATATGCGATGCACGACTATCGCGTGCTCAGCATGGATCGGGTCGGCGGGCCGGTCACGGTGCACCCGGTAGCGATCGACGTGAAGGATATCCCCTGGGCCTCCAAGCAGACCTGGGCGCCCGATGCCGCCTACAAGAACGGCACCTACTTCCTCTACATGCCCGCCCGCGACAAACAGGGGGTGTTCCGCATCGGCGTTGCCACCTCCACATCGCCGACCGGCCCGTTCAGGGCGGAGGCGCAGCCGATCCGCGGCAGCTTCTCGATCGACCCTGCCGTGTTCACCGATAGCGATGGGCAGAGCTACATGTATTTCGGCGGCATCTGGGGCGGGCAGTTGCAGCGCTGGACGACCGGCCGCTTCGATCCCGCCGGTAGCGATACCGACCTGAAGCAGGACGACCGGCCGGCAATCGTACCCAAGATCGCCCGCATGGCCAACGACATGAAGCAGTTCGCCGAACCACCGCGCGACGTCGTCATCACCGATGCCTCCGGCACGCCGATTCTGGCAGGCGATCACGACCGCCGCTTCTTCGAGGCGGCCTGGACGTTCAAGCGCGACGGCCAATATTACTTCACCTATTCGACCGGCGACACGCATTTCCTCAACTATGCGATCGGCACGTCGCCTTATGGCCCGTTCCGCTACACCGGGCATATCCTGCTACCGGTACAGGGCTGGACCTCGCATCATTCGATCGTCGAATTCCAGGGCACGTGGTGGCTGTTCTACCACGATACGCAATCGTCGAACCGCAACCACCTGCGGTCGGTGAAGGTCACGCCGCTGACCTTCAATCCCGACGGCACGATCCGCCTGATCGACCCGTTCAAGAGCTGAGGGTGCGCGCGGCGTCGCAGCGCCGGCGCACGACCTCGCCTGGTACGAGGCGCAACGCTTTCCCCATGCGCCGGGCAATGCCAAGTGACCGCTTGAGCCGATCCGCCGAGGCGCTAGGGCGATGGTATGGCGCGACGCGGCAGGACATCTCGATCGCGGCGCGACCAGTCGTCGGAGCGCTGGTTGCTGCTGCTCGGCATCGCCGCGGTGGCGGCGGTCGTGGTCGGCACGATCGGGCCGTGGCCACGCCCGCCCGCACCCGGCCCCGCGAGGCCGCTGGCCATGGCGGAGGCGCGCGCCGCCAACGCCGCCGTGCCGATCGACCGCGCCCGCCGCCTGCCCGCCGCACGCTACCGCTTCCGCGGCGGGCCGGCGGCGCGGGCGCAGGCGGTCGAATGCCTCGCCACGGCCGCCCTCTACGAAGCGGGCGACGACCGGCGCGGGCAGCGGGCGGTGATCCAGGTCGTGCTCAACCGGGTACGCGCACCCGGCTTTCCCAGGACGATCTGCGGCGTCGTCTACCAGGGCTCGACGCGGGAGACGGGCTGCCAATTCTCCTTCACCTGCGACGGGTCGCTGCAACGGCGGCCCATCCACCTCGGCTGGGGTGAGGCACGCCGGGCGGCGCGTCGCGCGCTCGCCGGCCATGTCTTCGCCGAGGTCGGCCGGGCGACGCATTACCATACCGACTGGATGGTGCCCTATTGGCGCGATTCGATGGTCAAGGTGGCGAAGGTCGATACGCACCTGTTCTACGTGCGGGATTGAGGGGCGCCCCCCTCATCGCGGTACGCGCAGCGTGATCCGGGTCAGTTCGGATGGACGGCCGAGGCGCAGGGCGAATCCCGGCCACAGCCCCGTGCCGTTGCTGACATAGAGGGTCATGCCGTCCACCGCATAGCGGCCGGAGACGAAGCCCGCATTGGCCGGTGCCACCAGCCGGTCGAGGCCGACGATCATCCCGCCATGCGTATGCCCCGACAATTGCAGCGCCACCCCGCGCGCCGCCGCGCCGCGCGCGCGCTGCGGCTGGTGGTCGAGCAGCAGCACGGGTGCCCCGGCGGGAGCACCCGCGAGTGCCGCGTCGAGGTTCGGGCCGGCATGGCCGGTGGCAGGGGCGGACAGGTCGGTGACGCCGGCCAGCACCACCCGTTCGTCACCACGCGTCAGGACCGTGTGCGTGTTGGGCAGGATGCGGATGCCCAGCGCGGCGATGTGGCGCATCCAGTCGTCGTAATCGAAGAAATATTCGTGGTTGCCGGGGACCGCATAGACGCCGTCGGGCGCGCGCAAGGCCTGCAACGGCGCCACGTCGTCCCGGCGCATCGCCACCGACCCGTCGATGAAGTCGCCGGTCACGACGATCAGGTCGGCGCCCGCCGCATTGGCGCGCGTCACCACCGCCGACGCCCAGGCCGCCGGGAACAGGCGGCTGATGTGCAGGTCGGTGAGCTGCAACAGGCGATAGCCATCGAACTGACGCGGCAGGCCGGGGATGGTCACCGTCACGTCGCGGATCGGCGGCACGCGCAGCGCATTGCCGACCCCGATCGCGGCGAGCAGCGCCGCCAGTCCCGCCGCAGCATAGCGGAGCCCGTCCGGCAGAGCGACGCCGCCGCCGCGCCGCACGATCCAGGCGATCCCCAGCCCCACATCGAGCAGGATCTGGAGCACCGCCAGCAGCACGATCGCGCCGAACGCCCAGTTGAACAGGATCACGATCGCGCGCGGAAATTCGGGCGCGAATACCGACCCCGACGAAAGCCGGCTCCACAGATGATATTGCGAGGCGGCGAGCAGCAGCAGTGCGACCCCGCCCTTCACCCATAGCGGAAGGCCGAGCGGCAGCAGCGTGCGGGCGATGACGTACAGGCTGGGGATCGTGAAGATGAGGTGAAAGATCGTTCGTCTCCGGGACGGGGCGGGCGCCTGACCGGCGAAAAACGCGCATAGGGTCCGATAAGCCCCGGCGCCATCCGAACGGCTGAAAATCCCTTTCGTAGCGTGGCCTTCGAGCATCGCTCCAGGCCTGATCGACATTGAAGATGAGGTATCCCTTTCATCCTCCCTCCGGCGGGGAGGTATCGCATAGGGCTGTCTGATCCCCGGCGATGTCTGCACCCCTCCGTCATGCCGGGCTTGGTCCGGCATCCACCGTGCCGCACACCAACACGCTAATGGTTTTGCGGCACGGTGGACCCCGGAACGAGTCCGGGGTGACGAAGGATATTGGGATGGCATGCGCCTTCACTCGAAGCCGGCAGCCATCCCAGCCATATGCGATAGGCCTCCACCGGCGGGGGAGGATTGAATGTCGATCCGGCTGGATCGTTCGGGAACGGGCGCGAGGCCCAGCCGTTCGCTGTTCCCCCTTGTCGAGGAACGCGACGCGCGTGCGCACTTTATCGGAAGCCGAGATCGCCACCCTGCCCCCCATCGATCATCAGCCCGTCCCTCAACCGGGTATCGCCGAAACCGCCGCGGCGGCGGCCGAAGCGCTCGGCAGCAGCGACCTGCTGCTGGCGGTGACCGACGAGGTGCGCGCGCTGGCCGTCAGCCGCATGCTCGCGGCGCTCTGCCCCGATGCCACCGTGCTGTTCTGCCCCGGATCGGACGCGTTGCCCGGTGACAGCGCGCCCGCCTCCCCCGCCAACGTCGGCCAGCGCGTGTCGGCGCTGCACGCGGCGCGCGCCGCGCAGGCAGCGAAGACGCGCAGGCGGATCGCGATCGTCACCTCCGGCGAAGCGCTGGCACGGGCGTTGCCGAGCCCGGAAACGTTCGACGTCGCGCCGCCCTGCGTCGCGACCGGCGAGCCACAGGACTTGGCCGCGCTGTACGCCATGCTGCTCGACCTCGGCTACCTCGCCGACGAACGCGTCGACGAACCGGGCGAAGTGGCATTGCGCGGGCAGGTGCTGGACGTGTTCCCCGCCGATGCCGAACAGCCGCTGCGCATCGAAGTGGCGGACGGGGTGGTGAGCGGCATCCGCTCCTACGATCCCGCCGACCAGCGCAGCATCGGCGAGGTCGCCCGGCGCGAACTGGGTCGCGTTGCCGAGCCGGCGCTCGACAGCGGGGCGACGACCCTGCTCGACCATCTTGCGCAGGCGACGGTGGTGATCGAGCCTGCCGCGGACGAGCGCCGCCGCCGGCTGCTGCTGCTCAGTGCCGATGCCGCCAGGCGCGGATCGCGCCGCGCGGCGCGCGACATGATCGCCGATGCCGACTGGCAACGGGCGCTTGCCGAACGCACCACGCACGCGATCGCACGCGCCGGCGAACCGCCAGCCCGCTTCGTCGAGGCCCGCGCGCCGATGCGCGCCTTTGCCAAGGCGGGGCTGGCGGCGCTGGACGCGGGCGAACGGCTGGTCGTCATCGGCAGCGCGCGCGACCTGCGTTTCCTCGCCCGGCGGGTGGAGAAGGCTCTGGCGAAACCGCTCGTGCCAGCCGCGGACTGGGCGGCGGTGGCAGCCGCCCCCGCCGGCACCGTCCTGACGCTCGCCGCACCGGCCGAGCGCGGCTTTCGGCGCGAGGGCTTGCTGGCGATTACCGCCGCCGACCTGCTCGGCAGCCGCGCCGATCGCGAGGATGGCGGCGCGCGGCGCGTCGACCTGTCGCTGGTCCAGACGGCGGAGATCCGCGTCGGCGACACGGTGATCCACGAGGATCATGGCATCGCCACCGTCGCCGGTATCGAACCGCTCGACAGCGCCGAGGGCGTGTCGGGCGACGCGATCAAGCTGCTCCATGCCAAGGACACCGTGCGCCTGGTGCCGGTCGCCGACGCCGATCGGCTGTGGCGCTACGGCGCGGAGGACGATGCCGTCACCCGCGACACGCTGGACGGCAAGAGCTGGCGCGACCGGCGCGCCGGCATCGATATCGCCATCGCCGAGACGGCGCGGCGCCTGACCGAACTCGCCGCCGAACGCGCCGAGCGGACGGCGCCGGTGCTCGACCCGCCGGTGGCCGATTACGAGCGCTTCGCCGCCGGCTTCCCCTATTCGGAAACGCCCGATCAGTTGACCGCGATCGAGGCGGTGCGCGGCGACCTCGCCTCCGGGCGGCCGATGGACCGGCTGGTGATCGGCGATGTCGGGTTCGGCAAGACGGAAGTTGCACTGCGCGCCGCCGCCGTCGCTGCGCTCGCTGGCCGCCAGGTGGCGCTCGCCGCGCCGACCACGGTGCTCGCGCGCCAGCATCTCGAAAGCTTCGCCGCCCGCTTCGAGGGCACGGGCGTGACCGTCGCCGGCCTCTCGCGTCTGTCGACCGCCGCCGAGAAGCGGCAGGTGAAGCAGGGCCTTGCCGACGGCAGCGTGCAGGTGGTGATCGGCACCGGCGCCGTGGCGGGCAAGGGCATCGCCTACAAGGACCTCGCGCTCGTCATCGTCGACGAGGAACAGCGGTTCGGCGCCGCCGACAAGAAGCGGTTGCAGGACCTGTCCGCCGGCCATCTGCTGACGCTGTCGGCGACGCCGATCCCGCGCACGCTGCAATCGGCGCTGGTCGGCCTGCGCCAATTGTCGGTGATCGCCACCCCGCCGGCGCGGCGCCAGCCGATCCGCACCGCGGTGTCGACCTTCTCACCCGAGACGCTGCGTGCCGCGCTGCTGCGCGAGCGCGCGCGCGGCGGCCAGAGCTTCGTCGTGGTGCCGCGGATCGGCGACATGGCGCCGCTCGCCGAACGCCTCGCCAAGCTGGTTCCCGAACTCGATCTGCTGCAGGCGCACGGCAAGATGCCGGCGGCTGAGATCGACGAGGCGATGGTCCGCTTCGGCCGCGGCGATGGCGACGTGCTGCTCGCGACCAACATCATCGAGGCCGGGCTGGACGTGCCGCGCGCCAACACGATGGCGATCGTCCATGCCGATCGCTTCGGCCTGTCGCAGCTCCACCAGCTGCGCGGGCGCGTCGGCCGCGGTCACCGACGCGGGCAGGTGCTGCTGTTCACCGAAGCCGACGAGGGGATCGCCCCGCGTACGCTCAAGCGGCTGCGCACGCTGGAGGCGTTCGATCGGCTGGGCGCGGGCTTTGCGATCAGCGCGCGCGACCTCGACATGCGCGGCGCCGGCGACCTGCTGGGCGACACGCAGGCCGGGCACATGCGGCTGATCGGCGTCGAGCTGTACCAGCAGCTGCTCGAGGACGCGCTGCGCACCGCGCGCGGCGAGACGGTGGAGCGGTGGACGCCCGACCTGCGCATCGGCATCGAAGGGCGCCTGCCCGAAGACTGGATCCCGGACGAAGACCTGCGCATCGCGCTCTATGCCCGGCTCGGCCGGCTGCGCGATGCCGCGGCGCTGGACGATTTCGAGGCGGAGCTGGAGGATCGCTTCGGCGAATTGCCAGAGGCGGCGCGACAGCTGATCGGCGTCGCCCGGCTGCGCGAGCGGATGCGCGACCTCGGCATAGCCCGCATCGATGCCGGCCCCGCCGCGATCGCCCTGACCCCGCGTCGCGACGGCGCCGACCTGGGCGAGATCGACGGGCTGGAGGAGAAGGGCGGGCGCTTCCTGCTCAAGGAACGGCATGAGGCGGCGGACGAGCGGCTCGACCGGCTGGTGACGCTGCTCGGCTGAGCGCCCCGCGCTGTCGTATCGGCGGTTGAGCGGGCGGAAGCGGCGCCCTATCGCCGTGGCATGACCGGCCCCGACATCCTGATGCCCGCCGCCATGCCGGCGGACGTCATCGCGGCGCTTGATGCGCGCTTCGTGCTGCACCGCCTGTGGGAGCAGGAGGATCGCGAGGCGTATTTCGCCGCGGTCGCCCCGCGCATCCGCGGGCTGGCGGCGAGCACGCTGGCCGGGCGGCTGGATGCCGGCTGGTTCGACGCCCTGCCCGCGCTGGAGATCGTCGCGAGTTTCGGCGTCGGCTACGACAGGATCGATGCGGCCGCCGCCGCGGCGCGCGGGATCGTCGTCACCAACACGCCGGGCGTGCTCGACGAGGAGGTCGCCGACCTCACCCTCGGCTTGCTGCTGGCGACGCTGCGCCGCCTTCCGCAGGCGGATCGCTACGTGCGCGATGGCTCGTGGCCGGGCGGCCCCTTCCCGCTGTCGCCGACCCTGCGCGGGCGCCGCGTCGGCATCATCGGCCTCGGCGCGATCGGCAAGGCCGTGGCGCGCCGGCTGGCGGGGTTCGACGTGCCCATCGCCTATCATGGCCGGTCGCGACAGGCCGGCGTCGCGCACGCCTATCACCCGTCCGCCGTCGCGCTTGCCGCGGCCTGCGACGTGCTGATCGCGGTGGTGCCCGGCGGCGCGGCGACGCGGCACCTGGTCGATGCAGCGGTGCTGGCGGCGCTAGGGCCGGACGGCGTGTTCATCAACGTCGCGCGCGGCAGCGTGGTCGATCAGGACGCGCTGGTTGCCGCCCTGGCCGACGGCACCATCCTGGCGGCGGGGCTCGACGTGTTCGCCGACGAGCCGCACGTGCCGGACGCCCTGCGCGCGATGGATAACGTCGTGCTGCTGCCGCATGTCGGCTCCGCCTCGCATCACACGCGCGCGGCGATGGGGCGGCTGGTGGTCGACAATCTGGCGGCATGGTTCGACACCGGGCGCCCGTTAACCGCGGTCGCCGAGACGCTGGCGCTTATCGGCTGACCGTTGCCAGCCGCTCGGCGAGGATGACGGCGGCGAGCATCGCCAGCGTCAGCACCGCGATGCCCAGGCCCAGCGCCTGCCACCCCGCCGCTTCGACCAGCAGACCGCCGAGCGGCGGGCCGAGCAGGGCGCCGCCGGCACCGAATTGCGTCAGCAGGCCGTTGGCGCTGGCGATGCGCGGATCGTGCGGCCGGTCGGCCCCGGCCAGCAACGGCAGGCGCGCGAACAGGAGGGGCGAGACGATGCTGCCGATCCCCACCACCAGCACCGCACAGCCGCCGGCGCCGACGAGCCCCGGCGCAGGACCGAACAGCAGCGGCGCGAGCACCGCCGCCGCGACCAGCGCGCCCGCGGCGATGGCCACCGTCCGCCGCGACGACAAGGCACCGTGGCGCAGCAGCCGCAGCGCCACCACGAAGGCAGGCAGCGCCGCGAACGAGGCGACGGCCGCGATCAGCCCCGCCTCGCTCACTCCCGCCCCGCGCCGCTCGATCAGGAACGTCGGCAGCAGCATGGTGAGCGCGCATAGCGACAGCGTGTAGAGCCCGAAGGCGACGGTCGCGACCCAGGCGGCGGGACGCGGCAGCACGACGCGCGGCTCCTCGTCGCAGGCGATCGGCACCCGCCACGCCGGCAGCAGCGCAGCGGCGAGCAGCGCGGCCCATAGCGCCATCGTGCCGCTGGCGCCGAGCGGCCCGACCGCCACGCTGGTGATCGCGCCGCCGACCGCCATGCCGACGGGCACGAAGCTGCTCCACAAGGCGAGCGCGCGCGGCCGGCTGCGCGCGTCGGCCAGCGCGGCGATCGCCGTGGGCGCGGCGATCACCACCAGCAGATAGGCGATCCCTTCCAGCGCCCGGCCGACGAACAGCAGCGTCGCATCGCGCGCCAGCGCCTCGGCCAGCCCGGTCGCCGCCAGCAGCGCCACGCCGGCGAGCAGCGCGCGCCGGCAGCCGACCCGGCCGAGCGCCAGCCCGGCGCCGAAGCCGAGCAGCCCGCCGCCGACCTCCATCAGCGAGATGAGTAGCCCCGTCTCGGCGAGCGACAGGTCGAAGCGCACGCGCAGCAGCGGCGCCAGCGTGGCGAATTTGGCAAGCTGCGCGGCGGCGAGCACGCCGAGCAGCCAGAGCGTGACGATCGATATCCAGGGGCGGGCCATGGCGGACGGCTAGCCGCTGCCGCCCGATCCTGCGACCGCTAAGATCGCCGCCGGCGCCGCTATCGCATGCCGAGCCGCGTCAGCCGCGCATCGGCGAGGTCGAGTTCGCGACCCAGCTGTTCGGCCAGCGTGACGCTGATCTCGCGTCGTTGCGCCAGATCGAACAGCGCCTGGCGTTCCGCACGGATGCCGGCAAGGCGCAGCGCGCGTTCGATGGCGCGGTCGCGGGCCTGTTCGTCACGCTGCGCCTGATCTCCCGTCACATCCTCGATCCGCTCGCGATATTGCGCCATCAGCCGCGCGGCGACATCGGTGTAGCGATCGGCATCGTCGGCTTCGCACAACGCATGCTGCGCACGCTCGATCGCGGTGATCGCGGCCTTGGCAGTGATCGTGCGGGCCTGGTCGCGCGCCGTCGTCGCCCCTTCCTCGAGGGGTAGGCTGAGGTCGCGCAGCAGGATCGGCAAGCCGACCGCGGCGATGACCAGCGAGGCGAGGATCACGCCCGATGCCAGCAGGATCAGCAGGTCGCGCGCGGGGAACGGCGCGCCATCCGGCATCGCCAGCGGCAGGGTCAGCGCGCCCGCCAGCGTGATCGCGCCGCGCGCCCCCGCCACCGACATGGCGGCGATCACGCGGCGCGGCGGGCTGCCGGCGCCCTCGTGCCCGCGGCGGCGCGCGCGGAACAGGGTGAACTGAAGCGACAGCCAGACCCAGCCGTAGCGCAGCACCGCCAGCACCGCGACTATCGCCGCGACATAGGCGAGCAGCCACCAGGCGCTGTCGTGGCCGGTGCCGGCGAGCGCCGCGCGTGCCCCCCGGAACAGCTCGGGCAATTGTTCGCCGAGCAGCACGAAGATGACGCCGTTGAGGGTGAATTGCAGCATGTCCCACACCGCCCGCCGGCGGATGCGGGTCGAGGCGCCGGTGTCGACGCCGCTGCCGGCAAAGGTCATCGTGATGCCCGCCGCCGCCGCGGCGAGGACGCCGGAGGCGTGGACATGCTCGGCGGCGAGATAGGCGCCGAACGGGATCAGCAGGCTGACCAGGATGTTCGAGCCGGTATCGTCGCCGAAGCGCCGCGCGAGCAGCGCCTTGCCCTGCACCGCCGCCCAGGTCAGCGCCGCCCCGATCGCAACGCCGCCCAGCGCGGTCCAGGCGAAGGTGCCGATCGCATGCGGCAGCGAGAAGGCGCCGCTGAGCGCGGCGGCGATGGCGAAGCGCAGGCAGACGAGCCCCGACGCGTCGTTGAGCAGCGATTCACCTTCCAGGATGTGCATCATCCGCTTGGGGATCGCGACCTTCTGCGCGATCGCACCCACCGCGATCGGATCGGTCGGCGACACCACCGCCGCCAGGGCAAAGGCGACCGCCAGCGGCATCGCCGGCACCAGCCAGTGGACGAACAGGCCGAGCCCCAGCACGGTGAGGAACACGAGGCCGAGCGCCAGCCCGAGCACGATGCGCGCGTCGCGGAACAGCTCGTCCTTGGGGATGCGCCAGCCGTCGAGGAACAGCAGCGGCGGCACCAGCAGCAGGAAGAACAGCTCCGGATCGAGCTCGACGCGGATGCCGGCGAAGCTGCCGATCAGCGCGCCCAGCGCGATCTGGACGAGCGGGCGCGGTAATGCCGAGGGCAGGATGCGGGCGACGATGCCGCTGACGACCACGGCAAGCAACAGGAACAGGCAGAGCGCAACGATATCCAAATGGTCATCTCCCGGGGAACCGTCCGCCTAGCACGGATCGGCCCGCCGCGCGCGCTCTCCTGCATCAAGGGTGCGATCGCCTCCCGGTCGCGCGTCCCGAACGACACCACAGCGGCGCCGCTCGGGAGCTGGGGTTCAGCCGGCCGTCGTGGCGAGAACCGGCGTCTGCTGATGCTGCACCACGCGCCACACCTCATGCTCCAGGCGGCGGATGACCGAGGTGCAATGCGCCTCATACGTCTCATCGCCGCGATGGGCGCGGACGCGATAGCCGATCACGATCAGCCCTTCCTGCGGGCGCGACACCTGGCGTTCGTCGAGGTCCGCGCCGTCCCACACCGGGGTCGCCGCCACCGCTTCGATCGCCGCGTCGCCGCGATAGACGAACGGCGGCTGCGGCAGGACCATGACAACCTCGC
Source organism: Sphingomonas sp. SP5 (assembly GCF_058313455.1). NCBI lineage: Bacteria > Pseudomonadati > Pseudomonadota > Alphaproteobacteria > Sphingomonadales > Sphingomonadaceae > Sphingomonas > Sphingomonas sp. SP5. The sequence continues at coordinate 180,774 of NZ_JBZFLF010000007.1, forward strand.
CATCCACCTTTTCACGGTAATTGTCGGGACCCTCGGTCCACAGGCTTTCCTCGAAGCTCCACAGGCGGCTGTCGTCCATCGTCGTCACTCCCGGTGTTGGATGGGATGAAGCCGCCCGCGGGCCCGAATGTTCCCTTACCCCTTGATCCCGACCAGTTTCGGCGAGGTGATCGCAAGGCCGCTGCCGAACACGATCGCATCCTCGACGAAGCCCGTCGCCGTCTGCCCGAAGCGGCGCATCGCCGCGCAGCGCAGCCGCCAGCCGAGATAGGAGGAGGCCAGCGCCGTCCCGACCGCGACCGCGGCGCCCAGCACGCGCCGGTCGCGCGGGGCGACCGCCGCGCCGGCATAAGCGGCGGTGACGCTGCGCACGGCAAGGCCGATCGGCACGATGCGATCGGGGGCGGTCTTCATCTTGTCACCCGCCATTTCCGCCGCGGCGAACGCGGCTGCGCCTGCCGCGACCACCGGATTTTCCATCAGCGATTGCAGCGGGAGCGCGGCGGGCAGCTCCTTACGCCGCGTTGCCGTCGCCACCACGGCGAGCGGCGTGATGCCGCGCTGGCCCGCGACGAGGCCGATGAGGAAGGAGCGAATCATGACGGTGCCTCCGATAGGGATTACCCCGGACACAATTCGTCAGATCGGATTGATATCCCTCGTCGCCGCCGGATGTGCGGTATCGGGCGTGTTGCCCAGGACGGCGACAATCCCCTCCACCGAATACGGTTTGCGCACGAAGTCGAAGCCATGGTCGCCATCCTCGGCCAGCGCGTCGCTGTAGCCGCTGGTCAGCACAACCCGGATCTGTGGCCAGCGCTCCGCCGCCAGCCGAGCGAGATCGAGGCCGCTCATCCCCGGCATGATGACATCGGTGAAGATCAGGTCAAACTTCGCCGCCGCGACCTCCAGCAGCGCGACCGCCGCCTCGCCGTTCTGCACCCAGGTGACGATCTGCCCCATCTCCTCGAACAGTTCGCGGGCAAAGGCGCCGACCGCCTCATTGTCCTCGACCAGCAGGATGCGGCGGGTGCCGGGGTCGGCCTCCGGCCGCTTGCGGCGCGCGGCACGCTGCGCCAGCGCGCCGTCGGCCAGCGGCAGGAACAGGGTGAAGGTGGTGCCCTGGCCGATCGCGCTGTCGACGTCGATCTCGCCGCCCGATTGCTTGGCGAAGCCGTGCACCTGGCTGAGGCCCAGCCCCGTCCCCTTGTGCAGCCCCTTGGTGGTGAAGAAGGGTTCGAAGATATGCCGCATCGTCTGCGGGTCGATGCCGCTGCCTTCGTCGGCGACGGTGACGGCGGCGAAGCAGCCGCTCGCGGCGCCATGGCCGCGCACCGCCGGCACGCCGTCCGCCGGCCGGCAGGCGACGCGCAGGCCGCCGCCCGCGGGCATCGCATCGCGGGCGTTCACCACCAGGTTGAGCAGCGCCGTCTCGAACTGGTTGAAATCGGCGTAGACGAGGGCGGGCGCCACCGCCTCGATGGTCAGCCGGATCGCGGGGCCGGTGCTGGTCTCGATGATCGGGCGCATCGCGGCGAGGCGTTCGGCGATGTCGAACACCTCGGGCTTCAGCGGCTGGCGGCGGGCGAAGGCGAGCAGTTGCGCGGTCAGCGCCGCGGCGCGATCGGCGGTGTCGGCGATCGCATCGATGTAGCGGTCGTGCTTCGCAGGATCGAGGCCGGGTCGCCGCAGCAGGTCGACCGACGAGCGGATGATCGTCAGCAGGTTGTTGAAATCATGCGCGACGCCGCCGGTCAGACGGCCCACCGCCTCCATCTTCTGTGCCTGTGCCATCGCCTCGCGCGCGCGCTCCACCTCCTGCTGCGCCAGCCAGCGTTCGGTGAGGTCGCGCGTCACCTTGGCGAAGCCGATCAGCCGGCCGGCATCGTCGCGGATCGGATCGATCAGCACGCTGGCGCGGAAGCGCGTGCCGTCCTTGCGCATCCGCCAGCCTTCGATGTCGTATTTGCCCTCGCTCTCCGCGATGTGCAGCGCCCTTGCCGGTTCGCCGGCCTGGCGATCCTCTTCGGTGTAGAAGCGCGAGAAATGCTGACCGATGATCTCGTCGGCCGTATAGCCCTTGAATCGTTCGGCGCCCGCGTTCCAGCTGGCGACATGCCCCTCCGGGTCGAGCAGGTAGATGGCGTAATCCTTGACCGCCTTGACCAACAGCGCAAAGCGTTGATCCACATCGATTTCGTTCAGCACAGCTGCGTCGTCCGACTCCATCGCCGGCCGCTCATGACGCGCGACCGATTCCCATCCTCTCGGTCAGTAGCGCTAACCTTTCAACCGCTTTTTGGCGGCCGCGGGCGGCCGAGGCACGGCGATGCCGCCAATCAGCGCATCGCAAAGGTCCTGGACAGGCCGTGGTAGAGTTTTTCCCGGCATATCAAGGCGCTGGTGCCATCGGCGATGAAGGCGGTGGCGAACATCGGCAGCATCAGCCCGCGGCTGACCGTGGTTTCCGACAGGATGATGACCGCGGTCAGCGGTGCACGGACGACGCCGGCGAAATAGCCGACCATGCCGAGGATCACGATCGCCGACGACGGCGATCCGGGGAAGACGGAGCGCAGCAGGTTGCCGATCCCCGCCCCCACCGCCAGCGACGGCGCGAAGATGCCGCCGGGCAGGCCGGCAACCGCGGTGGCGAGCGTGGCGAGGAACTTGGCGGGACCGAACCACAGCGGCGCATCGACGCCGACGATCATCGCCCGCGCCGCGCTGTAGCCGGTGCCCCAGGTGAGGCCGGTCGCGCAGCCGAGCGCGCCGACCACCAGCCCGCACAGCGCCGCGAAGACGACCGGCTGCCGCTTCGACCAGCGGGTGACGCGATGGGTGCCGGTGGCGAGCGTCAGCATCAGGCGCGAGAACGCGCCGCCCGCAATGCCGCCGACGACGCCTGCGACCGGCACCGCGACCAGCGCCGGGCCGAGCGCCATATGCGCGCCGATCAGGCCGAAATACACGTAATCGCCCTGCACCGATTGCGCGACCATGCCGGCGATGACGATCGCCGCGATGACCAGCAGCGTCACCCGCTGCTCATAGGCCGAGGCGAGCTCCTCGATCGCGAACAGCAGGCCGGCGAGCGGGGTGTTGAACGCCGCGGCGACGCCGGCCGCGCCACCCGCGATCAGCACCGCGCCACGCAGCGGCACGCGCAGCAGCCGGTGGCTGAGCCCCATCACCGCCGCGGCGATCTGCACCGTCGGCCCCTCGCGCCCCACGGAGGCGCCACCCAGCACCGCGGCGAGCGTCAGCAGCGCCTTGCCCACGACCGTCGGGATCGACACCAGCGACCGGGTCGCCCGCTCGGGATCCTGCTGCGCGGCGATCACCTGCGGGATGCCCGATCCGCGCGCGAGCGGGATGTAGCGGCGGGTCAGCCACACCAGCACGGCAAAGATCAGCGGCGTCGTCACCAGCGGCGCATAGGGATGGCGCTCGACGTAGCGATTGAACATCGCGCCAGCCGAATCGGCAGCCTCGGCGAAGACCGTGGCAGCGAGGCCGATGGCGACGGCGCCCATCAGGATCGCGATGCGGGTGCGGAACTGCACCGATCGCGGCCCGCGGGCGCGCAGCAAGGCGCGATACCGCGACGGGGTCCATTTGCGCGCTCCCGCCCGGGTCGTCCGCAGTCCAGCCATGCCCGCCCGCTTACAGCCCCCCGGCGAAAAGGCCAGCCGCGGCGATCCCTTTCGGACATAAATCGCGGGCACGACGATCCCGACGGCGCCGAAACCGACTAGCGCCGCACACGCCCCCGACCCGGCCTCATTCTGAACACAGGTCGGCGGCAAGGACGCACGGGTCCCATGGCGCTCTTGCGAGACGGATCGAATCCAGCCTCATGTCGCGTTTCCTTCGCAATCTCGGCCTGTCCCTCCTGCTGGTGGCGGCCTGCGCCGTGCGGGCGACGCCGGCGCAGTTCGACCTCACCGGCCCGCGGCTCGACGTCGCGGTGACGCGCGGTGGCAGTACGCTGCCGCTGGAATGGGTGCCGAACCTCGCCGAGGGCGACCGGATCGCGATCAAGCTCGATCTGCCGGCCGGGCAGACGGACCGGTTCCGGCTGGTCGCCGCCTTTCTGCGCGGGGCCACCGACCGGCCGCCGCGCGACTGGTTCCACGACACGCTGAGCGGCAAGGCCAAGAACGGCGACCTGTCGCTGGTCGTGCCCAAGGGCGCGCAGCAACTCGCGCTGTTCGTGCTGCCCGAACGGGGCGGCGGCGCCAATGCGATCGTCAGCGCGGTGCGCAAGCAGCCCGGCACCTTCGTGCGCGCGGTACAGGACCTCAACCAGGCCTCGCTCGACCGTGCCCGGCTCGACACGTTCCTCGACCTGCTGCTCCAGGCGGCGGCGAAGGACCCCGAGAGCGTCAACGCCACCTCGCAGATGCTCACCCGCAGCCTGTCGATCAAGCTGAAGGCGGAATGCCTGCAACAGCCCGCCGACTTGCAGGCCGCGTGCCTGACCGGCGACCGCGAGACATTGCTGTTCGCCGATACGCACAGTTCGGCGCTCGCCGATACGCTGGCGGGGGCGCCGACCGACCTCGCCTTTCAGATCAGCGCGACGCCGCAGGGCGGCTATGGCACCTACAGCTCGTACATCGGCGTGGTGCGCGACATCTTCCGCCTGTTCGGCGCGTTCCAGTCGACCCAGTTGCAATTCGTGCCGGCGCTCGCGCGGATGGGCGGGGATCGCATCACCCTGCTGCTCAACACGCCGCTCTCCTTCGGCAAGCCCGCCTCGGTGATGGTCATCGGCCTGCCCGCGATCGAGGCGCCCAAGCCGCCGCCGCTGCGCGCGACCGATGGCAGCGCTTTGCTGTGCGCGCGCGCCGATGCGGTGCTGCCGGTGGAGGGCGCGCCACTGGTCTATGCGACCCGCTACGCCCACGACATGCGGGTACGCGTGACGCGGCAGGACGGCACGCCGGTCGACCTGCCCGTCCATGCCGATCCGCGCCGCGGCGGCTTCGTGCTCGACCGCGCCCTGCCCGACCAGGGCTTCGCGCCGGTGGTCGAGGCGCGGCTGCACGGCAACTGGGGGTTCACGCCGTTCGAGGGGCCGCGCCTCACCCTCTCCGATCCGCGGGTCAATCGCTGGGCGGCGCCCGCCGGCGCATCACTGGTCGTCGGCCGCGACAACAGCCTGGAGCTGACCGGCGACGGCGCCGGCTGCATCGGCGCGGTGACCATGCGGCGCGGCGACGGCGCACCCCAGCCGCTGACATGGAAGCAGAGCGGCCAGCATGCGATCACCCTTGCCATACCGCTCGACAAGGCGACGCCCGGCCCCGTCACGCTGACCGTTTCCGGCAGCGCTCAGGCCGCCCCCGTCACCCTGACGCTGCCCGCGTTGCAGGAGGTCGGCCGGCTCGACGACCTGACGCTCGCCGCGGGCGATGACGAGGCGGTGCTGACCGGGTCGCGGCTCGATCAGGTGCGCAGCGTGACGATCGGCAAGGCCATGCTGCAACCGGGCGCGCTCAGCCGCGCCGACGGCAGCGACCGGCTGGTGCTGGTGCCCGCCGATCCTGCGGCGCTGCGCGCGCTCGGCGCCGGCACGCGCGTGGCTGCGGCCGTGACCTTCACCGGCGACCGGCACAAGACGATTCCCCTCACCGTCGCGCCGGCGCGGCCCGATCCGGTGCTGCTCCAGCGCAGCGCCCGGCCGCCGCAGCGCACCGGTGCGCTTGCCATCGCGCTATCGCCCGACGACGCCTTCGCGCAGGACGCCCCGGTCAGTTTCGCCTTCCGCCTCGATGCCGGCAGCCCGCTGACCGGACGCGAGATCGTCCAGGTCGCCGCGGCGGACGGCGGCGCGAGCGTGCAGCTGACCGCGGGCAAGGGCTATGACGTGCAGGATGCGACCACCGGCATCGTCAGCCTGGTGCCGCGCGATCGGCTGGGGCCGCTGATCCACGGGCGCCTGCGCTTTCGGGTCATCCAGGGTGGCGTCGCCTCGCGCTGGGCGCCGCTCGGCACCGCGATCCGCCTGCCCGAGGTGCACGGCCTGACCTGTCCGTCGGCGACGCGCTGCATCCTGGATGCGGATCGCCTGTTCCTCGTCCGCGCCATTGCAACCGACGACCGGTTCGCCACCGTGCAAGCGGTGCCCGACGGCTTTACCGGCAATGCGCTCGACCTGACGATCCCCGCCACCGCCAAGACCAAGCTCTACCTGCGGCTGCGCGACGCTCCGGAGGCGATCGGAATGGTCAACCCCGGCGCGCCTTGACCAGCGCCAGCCCCGACAGGCCGCACAGCGCCAGTGCGAGCGCAAACCCGATGCCCGCGCCCCAGGCCGCGCCGGCCGATCCCACCAGCCACCCGCCCGCCGCCATGCCGATCAGCGGGAGGACGACAAGCGACAGGCAACCGGCGGCGATCATCCCGGCAGTGTAGCCCCCTCTCCATCGGAACGAAACCGATCGATCGGCGCGGTCAGGGTACGACGACCTCCGCGCCCGCCTTCACCCGATCGAGCGCGATCAGGCTGCGGAAGCTCGCCACCGCCGCATTCTGCGTGAACAGGCGGCGGGTCAGCGCCTCGTAGACGACCATGTCGGTGGTCACGATCACCAGCACGAAACTGATGCCGCCGGTGACGTAATAGCATTGCTGCACCTCGGGCGTCGCGAGGAACACCGCCTTGGCGGCCGCCACGGTATGGGGGCGCTCGTCGGTCAGCTGTACCTCCACCATCGCGGTGATCGTCAGGCCCAGCGCACGCGGATCGAGGATCGCGACATTGTGCCGGATGATGCCGGCATCCTCCAGCGCGGCGATCCGCCGCTGCACCGCCGCGGTCGACAGGTTCACGGCGGCGGCGATCGTGCGCTGCGGCGTCTTCGTATCGACCTGCAGGATGCGCAGGATCGCCCGGTCGAACGGATCAAGCGTCGGACGGCGGGAGGACATGCTGCGGGCCATGCGCGAGTAATTGTTGCATTCGGGCGGCCGAGCAAGCGCACATCGCTCGCCGGCGACGTGATAGGCGAAAGGCGCAGACAGCGGGACACCATCCATGATCGCATCGCAGGCGCCGGGCACGGGCCAGGATCGCACCGCATCGGGCATCGCCTGCGGGATGGCGGCGGGTGCGCTGTGGGGCCTCGTGTTCCTGGCGCCGGCGCTGGTGCGCGAGGCGACGCCGCTGCAACTCGCGGTCGGGCGCTATCTCGCTTATGGGCTGATCTCCGCCATCCTGGTCGCGCCGCGCTGGCGGGTGCTGACGCGGCAGCTGGCGCGGCGCGACTGGCTGGCGCTGGCGTGGCTGTCGGTCGCCGGCAACACGCTATACTATGTGCTGCTGTCGACCGCGGTGCAGACCGGCGGCATCGCGATGACCTCGCTCGTCATCGGCTTCCTCCCCGTCGCGGTCACGATCATCGGCAGCCGCGATGCTGGTGCGGTGCCGCTCGTGCGGCTGGCGCCGTCGATCCTGTTGTGCACCGCGGGCGTCGCCTGCATCGGCTGGCAGGCACTGGGGCGATCCGCATCGACCGGCACGGCGCTGCCGCTGGTCGGCCTGAGCTGCGCGGTCGGCGCGCTGGCGTCGTGGACCGCCTACGCCATCGGCAATGCCCGCTGCCTCGCGCGGCTGCCGGCGGTGTCCGCCCATGACTGGAACCTGCTCACCGGGATCGTCACCGGGGCACAGGCCGTGGCGCTGATCCCGTTGAGCACGGCGATCGAGCCGGCCCGGCACCAGGCGCATGGCTGGGCGATGCTGGCGGCGGTGTCGATCGGGGTCGCCCTCCTCGCTTCACTGGCCGGCAATGCGCTGTGGAACCGGATGAGCCGGCTGCTGCCGCTGACCATGGTCGGCCAGATGATCCTGTTCGAAACGCTGTTCGCGCTGCTCTACGGCTTCCTGTGGGAACGCCGCTGGCCGCTGCCGCTGGAGATCGCCGCCTTCGCCCTCGTCGTGGCGAGCGTCTTGTCCTGCATCGCCGCGCATCGCCGGCATGCGCGGCAGTCAGTGCGGTACGACGCCCAGCTCGACCCCGGTCTTGTCGTGGAGCGCGAACCGGTCGATCAGGTCGGCGCTGGCGCGGTTGTAGCCGATCACGGTCACCTCCGATCCATCCCGCCGCAGCCGGGCGACGATCTTGTCGAGCGCCGCCACGCCTGAGATGTCCCAGAAATGCGCCGCCGACACGTCGATGGTTACGGCGCGCCCGCCCTCGGCGGCGAAGGCGCGGGTGAAGCGATCGACGGAGGCGAAGAAGATCTCGCCGGAGACGCGATACGCCACCTCTCCGGTGCCGCCCGCGTCCGCGCGCTCGACGGCGAACATGCGGCGCACCTTGCCTGCGAAGAAGATGCCCGACAGCAGCACGCCCGCCAGCACGCCGCGCGCGAGGTCGTGGGTCGCGACCACGACCGCGACGGTCGCGAGCATGACGACCGACGAGGTCGGCGGATGCCGGCGCAGGTTGGCGATCGAATTCCAGCTGAACGTGCCGATCGACACCATCACCATCACCGCGACCAGCGCGGGCATCGGAATACGCCCGACCACCGGGCCGAGCACCGCGAGCAGGAACATCAGAAAGGCACCCGCGACGAAGGTGGACAACCGCTTGCGGCCACCGGAGGTGACGTTGATGACCGACTGGCCGATCATCGCGCAGCCGCCCATGCCGCCGACCAGCGCCGCCGCCATGTTGGCCGCCCCCTGCCCCATGCATTCGCGGCGCTTGTCGCTGTCCGTGTCGGTCATGTCGTCGACGATCTGCGCGGTGAGCAGCGATTCGAGCAGGCCGACCGCGGCCATGGTCAGCGAAAAGGGCAGGATGATGCGCAGCGTCTCCAGCGTCAGCGGCACGTCCGGCAGCGCCAGGCTGGGCAGTCCTTCGGGCAGGCGCCCCATGTCGCCGACGGTGCGCACCGGCAGGCCCATGGCGATGCTGACGATCGCCAGCAGGACGATCGCGACCAGCGGCGACGGCACCGCCCGCGTGACGCGCGGCAACAGGTAGATGATCGCCAGCCCCGCCGCGATCATCGCATAGGTGTGCCAGCTGACCCCGACGAGCTGCGGCAGCTGCGCCATGAAGATCAGGATCGCCAGCGCGTTGACGAAGCCGGTGATGACCGATCGCGAGACGAACTGCATCAGCAGGTCGAGCCGGAGCAGCCCCGCCGCGATCTGGATCACGCCCATCAGGATGGTGGCCGCGAAGAGGTAGGGCACGCCGTGGTCGCGGACCAGCGGCGTCACCACCACGGCGACCGCCGCGGTCGCCGCCGAGATCATCGCCGGCCTGCCGCCGAGCAGCGAGATGACGATCGCGATCGCCACCGAGGCATAGAGGCCGACGCGCGGATCGACGCCCGAGATGATCGAAAAGCCGATCGCCTCCGGGATCAGCGCCAGTGCGACGACGATGCCGGCCAGGATGTCGCGGCGCGCTTCGCCGGCGCCGGCGAACCATTCGGTTCGGAAACGGGAGAGTAAGTGGGTCATTGCCTGTCGTGAACGCAACACATGCCGGCCGCACGCGCGAAGGCGGCGCCTGTTCGGATCATGTGGAGGTTGCCCGGCGGATCGGCGGCCGGGATAGCCACCCGGATTTGCACCGGGTCCATGCGGATGGCGCCGCCTTATCCCCAGCGCCCGCGGTCGCGCAAGCCCGCAGGCTCATTCGTCCGCGAGCGTGATCCAGACGGGCGCATGGTCGCTCGACCTGTCCCGGCCGCGTACCGCCCGGTCCACGCCCGCATCGCGCAGCCGCGGCGCCAGCGACGGGCTGAGCAGCAGGTGATCGATGCGCAGGCCGGCACCGCGGGCATAGGCATTCCGCAGGTAATCCCAGAACGTAAAAAGCGTCGCATCGGGATGGACCGTGCGGAGCGCGTCGGTCCACCCTTGCGACACCAGCCGGGCAAAGGCGGCGCGCACCTCCGGCGCGAACAGCGCATCGTCCTGCCAGCGTTCGGGTTTGTAGACGTCGCGGGGCGTCGGCATGACGTTGTAATCGCCCGCCAGCACGACCGGCAGGCCGGTGTCGACCAGCGTCTGCGCATGGGCGATCAGCGCATCGAACCAGCGCAGCTTATAGTCGAACTTCGCGCCCGGACGCGGATTGCCGTTGGGCAGGTGCAGGCAGCCGATCAGCACGCCGTCCACCGCCGCCTCGATATAGCGGCTCTGGGTGGGATCGGGATCGTCGGGCAATCCGCGCCGCGTCTCAACCGGCAGATCGCGCCGGCTGAGGATGGCGACGCCGTTCCAGCTCGGCTGGCCGTGCCAGATCGCGTGATATCCCGCCTCCTCCAGCGCAAGGCGGGGAAAGCGCGCCTCCGCCGCCTTCAGCTCCTGCAGGCAGACGACATCGGGGCGGCATGCGGCCAGCCAGTCGAGCAGCACCGGCAGCCGGCCGTTGATGCCGTTGACGTTATAGGTCGCGATCCGCAACGCGCGCGCCGCCCGTGCGTCAGACGCTCAGCTGTCCGCGCGTTGCCTCGTCCAGCTTGCCGGACAGGCCGGGCACCTCGTCGAGCTGGCGCAGGCTGGTGAAGCGTCCGCGCTCCTCGCGATACCGCACGATCTCGAAGCCATGGCCACGCAGCCCGCCAATGGCATCGAGTTCGTCCTGGTTCGCGGTGTTGATATCGGTCACTGGCCAGTCCTCGTGGTGCATGACATGCCGCGGCGACGTTGCCGGTCCATGCGAACCGATCCAACCCCCGTCCGCCCGATCGGTTCATCGCTTCGCGGCGGAGGATCGGCATCGGACGTTGCGAGATCGCTTTGCGCCCTGAAGGTCGGGTGACGGAAAACACCGCCGTCCGATCAGAATACCCGCGACAGGCGCAGCGAGATGCGCGGGGTGCGGTCGCCGGTGTCGAAGCGATCGGAATTGAGCGGCAGCGCCACCTCGACCATCCCGTCGATCCGGCCCGTACCGGCGCGCAGGCCGACGCCGCTCGACGCCAGCGAACCGCCGCCGAAGCCGTCCCGCAGGTTGCGCACGACCCCACCGTCGACGAAGCCGTAGAATTGTGTCCGGTCGATCACCCCGGCGATCAACCGACCGGTGTCCGCGCGCAATTCCGCCGAACCCATGATCCCCTGATCGCCGGTCCGCTCGGCATAATCGTAGGCGCGCGCGAACACCGGCCCGCCGATGCCGATCTCCGCCGTCGCGAGCAGCGGCCGCGAAGCGAGCTGGCCGGCCGAGGCGAGCACGATGCTGATCGGGCGCGACAGATGCGTCGTCCAGTCGAAGGTATAGGTCGCCGCGACGAAGCGCGCATCGCCATCCGGCCGCGAGATGAACCGGTCGCCTTCATGCGACACGCCGGCCAGCGGCAGGCCGGCGACGGCGGACACCTCACCGCGGAACACGCCGCCGGCCAGCGGCGTGAAGCCGTTGACCGATCCGGTGAAGGTGGACAGCCGGTCGGCGCGCAGCCGCTGGCCGGCGAGCGACTGGTCGATGCTGACCGCCCGCCATTCCGCCGTGGCCCACAAGGCTTCGCTGCGACGGCGCAGCAGCGGCCGTGCATAGGTGACCGCCAGATCGCCGCTGTTGCCGATCACGTCGAGCGCGGCGAGCGACGCACCCGGATGGGACCGGCCGATCGATCCCGATACCGCCAGGATCGATCCCGCGGCATCGACCGGCGCGGCATAGCGCAGGCGGAGGAAGGCGAATTCACTCGGCTGGATCGGCGTCTGCGCGACGATGATGCCCAGCTCGTCGCCGTCGGATGCGACATTGCGGATATTGCCGAGCAAGGTCGAGCGGATCGGCCCCACCTCCTTGCTGCCGCGGTTGTCTATCTGAAGGTAGGCGCTCGCGCGATCCTGATCGATGGTGACGAGCAGGATGCCGAAACCCTGCTGGCGGACATAGCGGGTCTGCTTCACCGTCACGCCGGGCATGTCGGCGAGCAGCGACAGCGCCCGCTCCAGCGTCGCTTGGCGGACGGGTCCGTGCGTGACGAGCACCTCGACCAGCAATGCATCCGCAGCGGCGTTCCGTGCGCCGACCACGCGCACGGCGTCGATCCGGCCGGAGTCGAGCGTGACGCGCAGGATGCCGTCACGCATCGGCTGCGGTTCGACCGATGCCGTGGCGAAGGGGAAACCCCTGGCCTGCGCCACTGCCGCGACATCGCCCGCCAGCTTGGCGAGATCGGCACGGTCTAGCGCGCGACCGGTCGCGTTCGCCAGCACCTGCGCATAGGCGGCAGCCGGCAGCAGGCCGCCATCCGCGACGGTGATGGCGGTGATCGTCGGCGTGCGCTGGGCGGTGTCGGCGATGCCGGCCGGTGTCGCCACCTCGGTGGTGGCAGGCGGCTGCGTCACGTCCGGGCCGGGCGCCGGCAGCGATTTCTCGGTGATCGTCGGATCGGCGCGATCGAGCCGCACCTGTGCCCCCGCCACCCCCGCCTGGGCGAGGCCGAGGGCCGCCAGCGACATTGCCTGAATCGTCCGGTATCTACGCATCGTATCCCCACTCATCGCCAAGGGGCCTAGACGCGGCAGTGTTGGCATTTGGTTACCGTCGCATTTGCGATGGCGGCGGGTGGCATTCGGGTAACCATTCCGATCAAGCGGTTCGCAACGCTTCCCTGTCTATCAGCCCATGATTGGGCGGTTCTCGCCCGACAGGGGAAAACGATAATGCGCAAGCTGGTGCTCGCCGTTCTGGCGACGTCCTGTTCGACTGCGGGGCTCGCCGCCTCGCGCGGCTGGACGATCAGCGAGGCGAGCGGCGGGGTCGTCGTCGCCCATGCCGGCCTCAGCAAGGCCGCGACGCGGGGCCTCGCCATCGCGGCGGGCGACACGATCACCACGGCCAAGGGCGGCCGGGCGGTGCTGGTGCGCGGCACGGAATTCATGATGATCGCGCCCGACACCCGGCTGCGCCTGCCCAGCGACAGCGAGGAGGCGAGCGGCCTCACCCGCATCGCCCAGGAATTCGGCAACGTCGTCTTCATGATCAAGAAGAAGATGACGCCGCATTTCGAGGTGAAGACGCCCTATCTCGCCGCAGTGGTGAAGGGCACCACCTTCAGCGTCAACATCGGCGATTCGGGCACCGCGCTCCAGGTGCTGGAAGGCGCGGTCGAGGTGGCGACGCCCGACGGCGGCGCGCACGACCTGATCCTGCCGGGCTCCGTCGCGCTGGTATCGTCGCGCGACCGCTTCCGCATGGAGGTGGAGACCGGCGGCGTGCGCCGGGTCATTCAGTCGCCGGCCGCACCGGCCATCGCGCCGCCTGAACCGGTGGCCGACACGGTGGTGACCGCGGACACGGCGGCAGCGCCCGCGACGGCAGCGGTGACTGCCGCACCGGTCGTCGAGGTCGCGGCGCTGTCGCAGGCGGTCTATGCCGCACCGGTGTCGTTGCAGCAGACCACGGGTGGTATGGTCCAGGGCACGATCGGCGTCGAAACGAACGCGGCGCTCGCCTCGGTGGCGGCGGCGACGCGGGTGGCGACGGAGGCATCGTCCTCGGCGGTCAAGGTGATCGAGGCGGCGACCGAAGTCGCCACGACCCGCGCCAGCACAGCGGCAGCGGAAAAGGCGAGCGCCGAGGCGGCCGCCGCCGTGCAGGCCAAGGCGGAGGCCGATCACGCGGCACAGCTCGCGGCCGCGACAGCCGCCAGATCGGCGGAGGACGCCGCGCGCGCCAAGGCCGAACAAGATCAGGCAGCGGCGGCGCGCGTCGCCGCTGCGGCGGCGGCCGACGCGACGGCCAAGGCCGCGGCGGCGGCGGCCGATGCGGCTGCGCGCGCGGAAGCGGATCGCGTCGCCAAGGAGGCCGCGCAGGCCAAGGCGCTCGCCGATGCCGCCACCGCGCAGCAGG
>NZ_JBZFLF010000008.1:0-96931 GCF_058313455.1 Sphingomonas sp. SP5
CCTCAAAGACTGGCGCCGGGTTGCTACCCGCTACGATCGATGCCCGACCGCCTTCCTCTCCGCTATTGCCCTCGCTGCCACCGTCATCTTCTGGCTGTGATCAACGAGTCCTGACCCTAGGTAAATGGGTTCTCGAGACGGCTTGCGCACAAGCGGCATTGTGGCCGGACGAACTTAGCATCGCCGTCAACCTGTCCCCTGTTCAGTTCCGCGAGTCAGCTCTGGTCGAAATGGTTGCCGCCGCTTTGTCGCAAGCCGGGTTGGAGGCTAACCGTCTGGAGTTGGAGATCACCGAGGGCGTGCTACTCAACGATGAAGTGCGCACGTTGGAGGTGCTGGGCGCACTCCGGAGCCTTGGTGTTCGGATTTCGATGGATGACTTTGGGACAGGATATTCGTCGCTCAGCTATCTCCGCAAGTTCCCATTCGACAAGATCAAAATCGATCAATCGTTCGTGCGACAGGTTCCTCACGACGCCGAAAGCGCAGCCATTGTTCGTGCGATCATTACGATGGGATCGTGCTTGGGCATGTCGACAACAGTCGAAGGCGTCGAGACGGATGCGCAGTTTGACTTCTCAGTCGCTGAAGGCTGCGATACCATTCAAGGATATCTGATCAGCCGCCCACTCAGCGGCCAGGACTTCGCAAACCTCCTTACCGGCGACGCGCGCACCGCCGCAGCCGCATGAGTGAGGTCTCGCTACTCTGCCGCGGGCCGGTAGGCGCGGCGAGAGAGACTTCTATTCCCTCACCTGCGTAAAATCGACGGCCCTATGCCGAGCAGCCCTATCCTTCCGGCCACAGCGGCTTTGGACCTATTCATCGCTATCGCTATCGAATCGCGTGATTCACCAGCAGCGCACCGCCGACGAAGTTCCTCATGGTCAGAGTCCTGCCAGACGCGGTAGCCGGGCCTCATTGCGCCGCTTCCAGCTGCTCAAGTGCAGCAACGTGTTCCAGATAGGCTTCGGTGATAGACAAACCCTTCGCGGTCAGACGGGCATATCGCGATCGTCTGTCGGCAACGTCGGCTGCAAACGCAACCCAGCCTCGACGTGCCAGATGATTGAGGTGCCGCATGCATGTCGTCCTTGGGGCAAGCCCGGCGTGACAGGTTTCACCGATGTTCGTGTCGCGGTGCTGCTCTGCAAATAGGAACATCAGGATGTTCCAAGCTGGATCGTCGAGGGCTTCAGAGCCGAAAAACCTAGCACGGGCTGAACGTCTGGCCATCTCTGACCGAGCTGCTGATGCTGCGATTTCAGACACATCCTGGCCCTCCGTACAGTGCGACCGGCCACTGTCGGTGCAATAAGGTGGAATACAACATTTTTGGTTTGGCTTTACGAATAATTGGGGATCCTAGGGCAGAGCATTTTTCTACACCTTCTTGTTAGGGTCAGGACCATTGATGCGGGCGTTGCGAGCTGATTCAGGCTCCGCACGAAGACCGGAATGGGCGACGTGTTTTGGCTGGCGGATGAGCAGATCGAGCGGCTGCGACCGCTCGTTCCCAAGAGCGAGGAAGCAAGCATTCGGATCGCGCTGAACGATGCGGCGCCCTTCTACCGCGATGCGCCCGAAGCGGCGGAAAACCATGCCGAGAGCGCTCACATCGTGCACGCCTTCCTTTTGGAAAGTGCGCCGCATGCCGATGATACGCAGTGCTCGCTTGCGGGCGATCTTATCAAGACGACGCTGAGTGCGGTCGGCAGTAGTCTCTCAGCGGTTCCGCGAACGCTGGAGGGAATCCATGCCTATGTCGATCCACTGGCGGACATGCTGTGCGCGTGTTTAGAGCGCTTGGCGGAAGTTCCGTTAGATCAGACACGGGATTGGTTTGAAAATAGTCGCCGTGGCACTGGACGGCGGATCGTATGATCAGGTTAGCATCCCCTACATCCCATTTTCTTGCCGCGGATAGATTGAGGAAAGTCGAGAGCTGAACGAGCGGCCGCTGTCGTAATGGGTGAAGGCGCAGCTGAACAGCCAATAGTGGTCCGTCGCGTCTGGCCATAGGTGGGCCTCGGCGACGTTAACGGAAGCGCGGCAGCCACAAGGTCCGGCGTGCGGTCTGCTTTGTCAGGCACGCAGGATGGTTCAATATTTCGATCGTGCCAGCGCCGACACGGTCGTCGAGGGGACAAGCCGCATCGCGCGTTTTGATCCATGCGCGTTGCGATGCGCGCAGAGCGGCCCGACGGGCGACCGGAATGCGCTTCATCACCGCAATATATGTGGCGTTCAGTTGCGCGTCGGCTCGCTGGTAGTCCGCAACGTAACAGGTCGACATGGCGGGGGTCACGCCGCGCGCCGCCTCGCCTTGATTAAGGCATCGATCGAGTTGGGTGGTGGCGGCAAGAGCAAGTGCGAGGGCTAGCATCGGCAATCTCCGTAACGCCGTAAACGTCGGGCCGCAGCCGCAGTTGCTCCATCAATGGCTGAAAAGCCGATGATATGGGGGAACGGCGCGGGTTTGAGATCGGCCAAGCCGTGCAGCGCTCGTCAGAATCTCTCACCTTGGCGCACGTCCAGTAACATGTGCAGGCGATCGGCGTCGTCGGGGGAAGCGGGATTGTAGATAATCATCCCGAGTTCCGGCCTGCCTTCGACGGCGAAGGAGGAGAATTCCATCGCAAGTAGCCCTGCGTCGGGATGATGGATGCGCTTCACGCCTTCCCCGTGTGCGACGACGTCATTGTCCTCCCACAACGCCTGGAATTCGGCACTGACCCGGCAGAGCTCGGCGACCAGCTTTGTTGCCTCTGCGCTGTTGTTGGCCCCCGCGCGCGCCACGTCGGCGCGGAAGGCGCCAACCACGAAGCGGGCGATGCTGTCCCAATCCTCGTTCCGTGCGCGGACATGGTCGTTGCCGAACATTAGCCGGAGAATGTTGCGCCCCTCGCGTGGCAGCTTGGCATAGTCGGTCAGCAGGATCGCAGCGGCACGGTTCCAGCCGACGACATCCCACATTGCCGTCTTGATGACCGCGGGACTCAGCGCCATCCCGTCGAGAACACGCTGCAGTCGCGGAGTGATACCGTCGACCGGCTGATAGCGCGCCTCGGGCAAACGACCGAGACCGAGCATGTAGAGGTGCTCGCGCTCGGGCTCGGTCAGCATCAGGCCCTTGGCGATGCGATCGAGCACGTCGGCCGATGGGGCGCCGCCGCGTCCCTGTTCCAGCCAGGTGTACCACGTCGGACTAATGTTCGCCCGGCTCGCCACCTCTTCGCGGCGGAGGCCGGGGGTGCGCCTGCGGCCGCCGCCAAACCCGAACGCTGCCGGATCGAGCCGAATGCGCCGATCGCGCAGATACGTGCCGAGCTGGTTGGGTGCCTTGCTGGCCATGATCGATCCTGTTGCAGATTATACCACGATAACGTCACTACTTTAACAGGGTGCACAGGGTCGCGAAATAGCCGAGGACAAGAAGGAGACTTTCCATGCGCGTGTTCCTGACCGGTGCGACCGGTTTCATCGGTTCGCATATCATCCCCGAACTGCTCGCCCGCGGCCATGGAGTGCTGGGCCTCACTCGATCCGATGCCGGCGCCCGAAAACTCGAAGCGGCTGGCGTCGAGGTCCATCGCGGGGACCTGGAGAGTCCCGAAACGCTGGCTAGCGGCGCAGCGGCGGCTGATGCCGTGATCCACTGTGCGTTCGACCACAATTTCGAGACCTTCTTCGAAAACACGAAAAAGGACGAGCGCAACATCGCCGCGATCGGCGAGGTTCTGGCGGGGACGCACAAGCCGCTGCTGATTACGTCCGGGGTGGGCATCGGCACGCCGCTCCAGGGCGGACCGGCAATCGAAGATGTGCTCAACCCGCACCACGCCAATCCGCGCATCGCGACCGAACTCGCCGGCGCCGCGCTGATCGGGCAACGGATAGACGTGCGCACCATCCGACTTCCGCAGGTGCACGATACCACGAAGGCCGGGCTGATTACCCCGCTAGTCGCCCAAGCGCGCCGCGCCGGAGCGGTGGCGTACGTGGGTGAAGGGCAGACGTGCTGGTCTGCGGCGCATGTCAGCGACGTGGCAAAGCTTTACGTCCTGGCCCTTGAAAAAGGCGAGCCGGGTGCGCGCTATCATGCTTCGGTCGAGGAGGGCGTCCCCGCACGTGCCATCGCCGAGGCGATCGGAAGGGGAGCCGGGCTCCCCGTCCGCTCGGTCGCGGCCGATGAGGTCGAGCGATACTTCGGTTGGATGGCACCGTTCGCGGCACTCGACATGACCGCGTCCAATGCTTGGACGCGGGCACGATTGGGCTGGGACCCTTCAGGCCCCGATCTGCTCACCGACCTTGCCGCGATGGACTATTCCGCGGGCGGTACGGCCTGATCTTTCTCCGGCCGCTGTCGGGCGGGCTCGCCAAGCCAGCGGTCAATGGCTAGCTGCAACTCGTCGCGATCGGCTTCCCCGCCGGCCCAGGCGACCACGCCGTCGGGCCTCACCAGTATAGCGGCGCAATCCAAGTCCGGCGTCATAGTGCTAGCGAGGTAGCCCAGCTGCCCGGCCCACTCGGCAGCGACCGCGCGCAGCGGCGCGGCGGGGTCAAGATCGAGCAGCCATGCTCGCCCGTCGCGTAGAACGTTGTTCAGCCGCTGGCCGTTCGCGAGCGCAATGTCGGGCACATTCCGGCCGAGCAGTGGATGAGCTGCCGCGTCGTCGTCGTATTGCAGCCCGGCGCCCCAGACCCGCCCGGCAAAGTAAGTGGCGCCATCGCGCGTCTCCATGAGCTCCCGGACGATCGACCGCAGTGCGGCGGCTCCCGGATCCGGTCGCAACAGAGAGACTTGTGCGCGCGACCAATCGAGCACCTGCTCGGCCACCGGTCGTCGCTCTTCTTGATAGCTGTCGAGCAGCGCCGGGGGCGCCAGCCCGCAGATCGTCGCAGCGAGCTTCCATCCGAGGTTCATTGCGTCGCCCAGCCCCAGGTTGAGGCCCTGCCCGCCGAGTGGGGCGTGAACGTGCGCGGCGTCGCCGGCGAGCAGCACGCGACCCTTGCGGTACTCGGCCGCGAGGAAGGCCCGGTCGGTCCATGTCGTCGCCAGATCGAGCGCCGTCACGATCACGTCCGTACCCGAGATGCGGCGGAGCACCGCCTCGACATGCTCTCGCGACAGCGGCCCTGCGCGGTGCCGCGTGCCGCCGTCGAAATCCACCATCGTGACCGTGCCGGGCGGGGCAAAAGTGTACATGCCCGGGGCGGTGTGCTGACGGCCCGGCCGCAATGGGTTCGGCTCGGCGAGGCGAAGCGACATCGAATAACCGGTGAACTCCGGCTCGGTGCCGGTAAAGCCGATCCCCGCGGCCTTGCGTACCGTGCTGCGGCCGCCGTCGCAGCCAACCAGCCACCCGGCACGAAGCCGCTCGGTTCCGGTATGGACGACCACGCCGTCCTCGACCTGCTCGAGCCCGTCGACCCCACTATTGTAGCGGATCGTGACGCCGAGCGCTGTCGCCCGTGCCGCCAGCACCGCTTCGATGTCCGCCAAAGCGACGGCCAGCATCTCGGACGAACCCGCCGGTCGCCACGGCCATGCCGTATCGTCGACCCGATCGCGGAAAAACTGCAAGCCAGCGAAATGGCCGGCGGGACGGCGCGCTCCAGCTGTCCAGGGCGCCGCGGCTGCCGTGCCTCTTGCGCTCATCCGGGCCTTCAAAGGCGCGAGAAGGTCATGGCGGTCGAGGCTGGCGATTGTCGGCAGCGTCAGGCCGCGCAACCCGAACGGCAGCGCTTTCAGCGGAGATTGCGGCTCAGGAGCGCGCTCGAGTACGAGCACCGAGCAGCCAGCGAGCCGCAGCTCGCACGCAAGAAACAGGCCGACGGGGCCAGCGCCAGCAATGATGACGCTGTGTTTGGAATGATGATCGGAAGACATAGCAGGCGCTCCTCAGTCGAGTGTTCGACCGGAGCGTTCCTCGTCCAGGCACCCTCGCAGACGAACTGCCGAACGCCCGTCTTGGACGTCCGCTGTTCGTCGTGGGGATCCCGGCCAAGGCCAAAGACCAGAGCTTCCGTTACCAGAAGGGCTTGGGCTGACCACACCAAGCCTGCCTTTTCCGACATGTCCGGTTTAGCGGGACTGAGGCGACTTTCAATCGCGTCGAAAGCCGTCGACGACTTTGTGTCTGACACCTGGACAAGGCTGTCCGATGGATCGTCAGCGGATTAACGAGTGACCGAAGTTGGGAGGCCAGTGAGGCAGCCTGAATGGCGGGTTGTGGGTCCACCTGTCGCCGGACGATGCCAGCACAGGTGGACGGATTCATGGTGGAAGCTCAGGCGCCGGCGATCCGCGACGCGGTCTCGCGATAGCTGTGAAGCGGGCGGCCCAGCAACGTGGTTAGGCGCTCGACGTCGCCAGCCTCGGGGATCATGCCGTCGCTGACGTAGCGCTCGGCCATCAGCCGCATTTCATAGGCGGTCCATTTGGGCATGAACGTCGCCATGTTGGCCTCGAACCCGCTGGGATCGTCGCCGCCGTAGGCAACCGGGCGGCCGAGCACGTCCGACCAGATCGCGGCCACCGTCTCGCCGGTCAGCGTGTGCGGCCCGACGACATTGATCGTCTCGATCGGCAGAGCCGTCTCCGCTGTGTCGCGGCGGATCAGCTCAATCGCGGCGACCTCGGCGATGTCGCGGGCATCGACCATCGCGACACCCTTGCCCCCGATCGGCATTGGGTAGACGCCATGGTTGAGGATCACGTCCTTCACCATCACCTCGTTGTCGATGAAGTAGGTCGGGCGGAGAATGGTTGCGCCGAAGCCCATGGCCTCCAGCATCCGCTCGGCGCCGTACTTCACCGCAAAGTGCGGCACGTTGACGGCCCGGTCGGCCTCGAAGACCGAAAGGTAGACCATGCGCTCGATCCCGGCCTCGCGTGCCAGGTTGAGCGTGATGATCGCCTGGGTGAACTCGTCGCCGGTGACGGCATTGAGGAGGAACAGCGTGCGGACGCCAGTGAGAGCGGAACGCACCGCGTCGATGTCGAGCAGCTCGCCTTGCGCCACCTCTACGCCGGCGGGAACGGACGCCTTGGGGCGACGTGGCGGGCTCCGACATCGCGCTATGGGCTCTTTATCCGAGCCGCAGGCTGCTCAACGCCAGGGTGGCTGCATTACTGACTTTTCTGCGGCGGTCGTTCCCCACCGGGACGCCGGAAGAGCTTGCCGCCTACATCGAGGGGTGAAGGCAATCGCGGCACCGTTCAAGATGGGAAAGCTATACGCAAGGAGAGAGCAGGCTTTGTGGAGCCTAGGCGTTGCCGTCGACATTAACGAGCGGTTGAAGTTGGGCAGTCAATCTTGGGCGGCGAATGGCTACAAGTGGGTCAAAGCGCAGATGAAGCGCCTCCGGAGGTACATCGGATCGTCCTCTCTGTAGGGTCGATCGGGTCGAGCAGGAACATGCCGAGTGAGCGGTTCGCCGTCAGCCACGCAATGTGTTCTGCGGTGATCCGCTGGCCGGGTACGAGGCGAGGCACGCCGGGCGGCGCTGGCGCGATGGTCTCTGCCGCTATGCGACCCGCCGCGTCTCTCAGCGCGACCTGCTCAACACACCCGAAGAAAGCGTCCGCCGGATCCGCCGCCATCTCCGTTGCTAGCGTCGCAATGCGCGGAGCGTTCGCGGCGAACGGCAGTTCCAATTCGCCAGACCGAAGCCGTGCAACGCAGTCGGCAAGCCCCTTGGCCAGCGCGCGAACGTCGCCGGACGTGGTGCCGACGGTGATGATCGCCAGAAGGTGGCGCGCGTCGGAGAGGCCGACGCAAATACGGTAATGCTCGTTCAGCCAGTCGTCGATCGCGTAGCCCGAAACGCCAAGCGACGACACGTCGATCAGCACTTTGGTGCGGTCGAGCTCCGCCCCCGCCGGGATGTCGGGTTCGCCGAAGACGCGCAGACCATCGATCGCTGCCAGACGTCCGCGCAGGTCCTCCGCCCGCGCGATCGTCGCGCGCCATGTTGCCTCGCCGTCTAGGGCGTGGTCGCGTCGCGCGGCATCGAGACTGGCGAGGATTGGCACTGACGGGCTGGTCGTCTCGTACAACTCGTAGGCCATCCACAGCCGCTGCCGATCGACCAGATCTCCGCGCGCGAGTAGCGCCGAGCCCTGCGTCAGCGCGCCCATCGTCTTGTGCAGGCTGTAGACCGCGACGTCGGCACCCTTAATCAGCGCATCGTGCGGCAGCGCCTCACAAAAGGCGAACGCGCCGCCCCAAGCAGCATCGCAAATCAGGGGCACGCCGCGGCGATGGCACAGGTCGGCCAGGGCAGCGATGTCGCTGGTGACGCCATAGTAGGTGGGGGATACGACGACGAATGCCTTGGCGTCTGGGTTCGCGTCCAGCGCGGCGGCGAGCGCGGCTGGATCAACGCCGTGCTCGATGTCCCAGCCGTCGTCAACCATCACCGGCACGACGCGGGCGTCCACCCCCGCCGCCAACGCGTGCGCGCGCTCTGCCTTGTGGACGTTGGCAGCGAAGAGGACGGTGTCGCCGGCCCGGGCGACCGCGGCTAGAGCCATATGAAGGCTGAGCGTTGAACCCCCAGTGACAAACCTGCAGAAGTCCGCTTTCCACGCCTCTGCCGCGATCTCGTGCGCGCGCTGGACGACGTGGCCAGCTTCCGTTCGGTCATCGAGCCCCTTGGGCGTGATGACGTCCGCCTCGAAGACGCGCGACCCGAGCAGCCTACGGACGTCGCGCGCAGCGCCCCTACCCAGATTGTGGCCGGGAGCGCCGAAGCCGCGGACCGGCCGCCGCTCCATCGTCGTGAGCGCCTCGATGATGGGTGTCTGCTTCTGATCCATGCCTCTTCAAACGCGCGATTGCGCCTGACGCCTCATCTTGAAGCAGCTGCCGCACCAACGGCCAAGATGAACAGGCGTCCGCTTCGGACAAGCGATCGTGTGACCCCGAACGCCTGGTTCTGGATCCAAACCGCCAATGCTCGTAGTGCCGCCCGCCTACGACTTGGTCCCCATTCCACGCTCACGGCCCCATACCACCGCCCCGCTACGCCGGTTGACTCGGATCTTGGCGTAAAGCCGGGCGACATGGTTGCGCACCGTGTTGCGCGCGATCGACAGCCGCGCGGCGATCGCCGCGTCGTCTAGGTCGTCGCAGATCAGGTCCAGGATCTCGCGCTCTCGCGGACTCAGCTCAGTCGCAGGCGGGTGATGTCCGGGACGACGCAGGTTCGCCAACCGATCGAGGATCGAACGGCTGAGCCAGCTTGCGTCCTTGAGCACCTCGTCGATCGCTGCGCCGAGTTCGGCCTCGCTGCGCCGCCGCTCGGTTACGTCCTGATAGACCCACAGCACACACGGCGCGCCCTGGACGTCGATCGTCTCCGCCGAGACCATGCAGTCGATGGACGTGCGGTCCTTCGCTGCCAGCCGGCCCTCGCGGGCGCGGATGCGACCCGCCCGCGCGACCTCTGCCTCCAGCGCCGCGCGCTCCTCGGAACGTTACGGCGACACGCTCGGCCGTGGCGGCGTCCTCGTCTCGGTGGACACGAGCGCCGGCACCGTCTCCGCGGAGACGGCGTCCGATATCCTTTACCGCAACGGCGGCCACAACTCGCGACGGTCTCGCGCAACCGCTTACTGAAGCGTTTGACAGGTTCGCGGCCGGCAAGCGCGATTGCTTGCCGGCCCTTCTTTGTAAGCTGGTCCTGTACTTGCCGTCAGGACACCACGCCGAGCAGCTGAACGGATGTCCCATCTTGGGAAGCCCGGATGAACTCCTCACTGTCGTCTTCTGGGTCAACCGGCACGGGAGGTCAGATGGGTCGTCTTATGCCGGCCCATCTAGGAACCGTTCGTGGCCGACTACCTAATGGCAGCACGATCAGCTCAGTCGGTTAGCCTCCTCACGCTGCTTGGCGGCGCGCTCCGTCAGCGTCTTCAAGGTCTCGTCAAAGCGGCCTTCACGTTCGGCCTGACGAAGAAACTGTACCTCCTCGACGAGAATTTCGGAAGGCGTCGGTTGCTGAGCAAATTGCGCGGCGACAGCGTCGGCGAACGCGTCGAGCGGCATATAGCCCGGTCGGTTCGCTTGTCCCGGCGTCAGGTCGGTCTGCACGCCCGGAGGCGCCAGCTCGATCACCTCGATCTTGCCGGCTAGCTGCGTCCGGAGCGAGACGGTGTACGAGTGGATCGCCGCCTTGGTCGCCGAGTAGGTCGGCGCTGCCACCAGCGGCACATATGCGAGGCCCGAAGTGACGGTAACGATCGCGGCATCTGGCTGGCCCTTGAGATGATCGATCAGCGCGTTCGTCAGCCGGATCGGGCCAAGTATGTTGATCGCCAGCGTTGCTTCGGCGTCCGCGAGGTCGCGCCGCCCCGTCAGGTCCTCTAACCTCATGATGCCGGCGTTGTTGAACAGCACATTCAGCGATGGGAAGTCGGCGACGACCTGCTTGGCGAACTCGTCGACTGCCGCGGCGTCCTCCACGTCGAGCGTCATGACATGAATGCGGTCGCGCCCCTCGGCCGCCTGCTGGAGGGGCTCCAGACGCCTCCCGGCGATGATGATGGTGTCGCCACGATCGTGGAAGCGGTGAGCCAGCGTTTCACCGATGCCGCTGCCTCCGCCAGTCATCAGGATCGTATTGCCGCTGGTCTTCATGGTTGATTGCTCCGCGCCGATATGAAGTCGTTGGCTCACAATGATCGTCGCGTCTGAACGTTCATTGCTGGATGGACGAGTGCGGCAACAACCCTGAACGAGCAACCGAACCCATGAACGCGGCAAGGCCATCATCAAGCATCGCCACTGGATCGACGTCGCTGCCTTGGTCAGATGCGCGCTCCGGGCCTGCTTGACGCATTTGGCTAAACCCGGAAAGCAACCCCCATGATGCTGTCAGACATGCTCCTGCCCACCTACGTCCAAATGCTTGGCGCGTTGTCCTCCTGGCTGATCAAGGCAGAGGCACAACGGCCTGAAGTCGAGGCGAACGCGCTTCTCGCAGCGCGGCTTGCGCCCGACATGTTCCCGCTATCGACGCAGGCGCGCTTTGCGTGCCGGCAGGCGCAGGAGGGCGTATTCCGGTTGCAGGGGCGTGACTTCCCGGCGTCGCTCGAAACTTTGCTCGAAGAGGGACGCAATGGCGGGGACGCGCCCGGTACTATGGCCGCAGCGCAAGGGAGGATAGCCGAGACGCTGGCGGTGATGGCAGCGGCTGAGGCAGAAGGCATCGCGATCGACCCGGCAAGCGGCATCGCCCACGCACTGCCAATCGACATGGTGCTCGACGTGACGGCGGAGCGGTACGCGCGCGACTGGGCGCTCCCGCAGTTCTATTTTCACATTGTAACCTCCTACGCGATCCTCCGCGCCCAAGGGATCGAACTGGGCAAGGCTGATTATGCCGCGCACATGCTCGCTCATCTGCGCCAGCCTGACACCTGAACCAGTGTTCGATTGAAAGGACTGCTTCGAAGGCTCGGAACGTCGCCTTGTGGGGCAGCGCCCTGAAAGGCTCAGGGGTGTCGTCGAAAGCACGAAGTGGTAGCTGGGACGGTGCTATTTAACGTATCGCGCCATTCCAAACCGTCCATGCATCTCGATCATGCAGCGGATGGGCTATCGCATTCAAATGAACGAATGGCAGAAGTTGGGAAGCGCGGAGGGGGCGTCTAGCGACCGCATCTGGGTCAAGTAGGCTGAGGCGGCTTAACGTCGATAGTCGGTCAACGGCGCCCACGTAAGCGCGTTGCATTCCCGGTCGCCGCAGCATGTATCGGTTCCAGTGCTCGTCCGGCAGCCCCAATGGCATGGTGCCCAATGCGGGCTGATGAGGCGGCAGCGCTCCCCGCTGATCGCGTCGACCTCATGATCTCGGCCTGGATCGCCTGCATGTCGCGCGTGATCGACAGGCCCGCCTGTGTGAACGCTTCGGTCTTCTCGGCCACCATCGTGTAGAGCTCGGGCCAGTCGCCCGTCAGAGGACTGACGGCAGCCGCCCCGATCATCGGCATGCGGGCGTTCACGACCGCCGGCACAGCGGCCATTGTCTCAAACATGCGAAGGGCGGTCGTGCAACTCTCCATCCACATGTCGAACCACAGGAACGACGAAGGCGTGCGTTTCGTCATACCTCAACTCCTACACAGGAACCGGCCGCGGCCGTGCCGCTCGACCTATTGCCTGATTGACCCGCCGTTACGAGCCAGATCGTGTGGTCCGGGTTGCCGTCCCCTCCGTCTGTGTCGATGCTGAACTCTTCGACTTCGAAGCCGGCCGCACGGACGCGATAGGAGAAGCTGTCGTCCGGGTAAGCCGACCAGATCGCGAGCACGCCGCCCGGCCGTAGCGCCGCGCTCGCCGCGCGCAGGCCCCAGTCGGAGTAAAGCCGCTCGTTGGCGAGGCTGATCAGCCCGTCCGGGCCATTGTCGACATCGAGGAGAATGGCGTCGAAGCCGGCAGGTTGCTCGACGATCAGGTCGTGTACGTCCCGCACCTCGACGGATACCCTCGGATCAACGAGCGAGCTGCCGAACAGATGGCGCAGGTGTCCGCCAGCCCATGCCACGATCGTGGGCACGAGCTCCGCGACGATGATGCTGGCGTCGCTCGGGAGAGTGGCTCGCGCTGCTGCGAGGGTGAACCCCATGCCCAAACCGCCGATCAGGACGCGCGGCGCTTCACCCAGTCTGCCGAGGGCAAGGGTCGCGAGCGCCTGCTCCGACCGATAGGACCAGCTTCCCATCAGTTGTTCGTTCCCGAACATGATCTCGTAGTGCGGTCCATGACGCAGGAGGCGCAGCTCGCCTCCGCCGGGTATCTCGGCCGTGTCGACGAGCAAGCCTGCTCGCGTCCGACCGCGGCTGCTGATGGCGGGGTCGATGGTCGTCAAGCTCAGCTGCCGCGACGATCGGGTGCGACAAACCCGCGGTCCGGGTTCTCGCTCGTGTCGGCCAGCAGCTTGTCAGAAACTGCCTTGATGCGAGCTGCGTCGGCTCGCTCGCTGCGGACGGCGAGTGCATCCCAGGCCTGCGCTGCACGCTCGCACCGCTCGCGTACGTTTTGGAGGGGCGATGCCTCGGCGGCCAACCGTTGTCGAGCAGCCTCGCCGCGATAAAGAGGTAGTGATGACATGGCGGCTCCTGAGCTGTGAGAGTTCGGCGGTGACCGTGCTGGCCACCGCCGATCGACCCTGCTCAGGCAGTCTGGAGGTTCACCGCAGATGTTTTGACACGACGATCCGTCTCCAGCTCGTAGGAAACGCGCTCGTCCGCGTTGAGCGTGCGCATTCCGGCGCGCTCTACCGCGGTGATATGGACGAAGGCGTCGGTGCTGCCGTCCTCAGGCGCGATGAAGCCATAGCCCTTGTCGGCGTTAAAGAATTTGACGGTGCCGGTAATCATATGGGTATCCTCTGTCCCATGCGTGGTCGGGCATGCGCCAACAGAGGCGCATCCCGGCTTCGTGAGGCTAGAAAGGGACAAGGGGAGCCTAAGCGGCCCAATATCCGTCGCAGGCGACGTTTAGCTGTCCGAATATAGGTGATCGGTGCCGGAAAGATAGTCCGGCATCCAGAATATCTCCGTAGCTCCTGCATGCCGTCTGATGCGTTCACCCCGGCATGAAGTTTCGCATTCGTCATAGCACCACCTATCGCTACCACCGTCCGGTGACGCTCGGGGCCCATCGATTGCTGCTGACGCCGCGTGGCGATCATGACCTGCGGGTGCTCGAAAGCGAGCTCAACTGCGTGCCGACAACTGATCTGGTATGGACGCAGGACGTGTTCGGCAACGTCGTCGTCACCGCCCGCTTCACCGAGCCGGCCTCCGAGCTCGTCATTGCGGTCGATAGCTTGGTCGAACAATCGGCGCCGGAATGGCCTGTGTTCCGGATCGCGCCGACCGCGCATGCCTACCCGTTTCGCTATTCGGACGATGAGGCTGCCGACCTTGGTGCGTTACTACGTCCCATCCACGCCGACGAGGACGGCGCGCTGGCACGCTGGGCCGAAGGTTTCGTCCTCAGCTCGCCGACCGACACGCTCTCTCTGCTGAAGGACATCAACGCTGGCATCACCGCCGCGGTCGCCTACCGCACGCGCGACGAGGAAGGCACGCAGGCGCCGCTCGAGACGCTCTCCGCCGGCAGCGGCTCCTGCAGGGATATCGCCGCGCTGTTCATCGACGCGGTCCGACACCTTCGCTTCGGCGCGCGAGCCGTGTCCGGCTACCTCTTCGATCCCGATGCAGCGAGCGACGATGGCGGGTCCACTCACGCCTGGGCGGAAGTCTACCTGCCCTGCGCGGGGTGGATCGCGTTTGATCCGACGCATCAGCGGGTTGGATCGGCCAACCTGATCCCCGTTGCCGTGGGTCGCTGCAACGGACAGATCATGCCGGTTACCGGTGGCTACACTGGTGATGTCGGCGACTTTGCTGGGATGGAGGTTTCGGTAACGGTCAAGCAGGAGTGATGCACCACGACCCGTCGACGACTATGTGGATGCCATATCGGATGGTGCAGCCGAAGAGCTGTCGCACCATCCATCGGCCCGCTGGCGGGCACATCGCAGGCGCGCCGTAACCAACTACCACCTACGCGGATGGCAGCAGCCATAGCCCCGCTGCTACGACGACGTACTCGCTCAAGAATGTGCGTGCGCCGTAGCGCCATCAGCGCGCGTTTTTTTGGTTTGGGCTACGTTGCCCTCTTCACTGCGCAGGCAGCTGCGCGCTTCATCCTGTAGGTGACGGCCGCCGAGGTGGCGCGGATCCCTGCGTTCTGGAGCGCCTCTATCGACTCCAGGTTCTCAGCGGAGCGCGCTGGACCTGGCCCGTGAGAACCCGCTTGCCGAACGCCTTACGCATCGTTTCTGCCGCTGCACTGCTCATCAGGACGACTCTCGTCCCGCCGGACTGAAGCACCTCTATGGCGCTGATCGTGGCTCCATGATTGGCACAGGCGGCACGCACATTTTTCTCGTCCATGCCCAGGTTGATCGCGCGCGAGGTAGAAGGTCGGTCGCCTGCGCTGCTCGTTGCTTGGCGCCAGCTCATGCAATCGGTGCCGAGTTGGCAGTGGCACCTGCGTCCTGCTGGAACCTGCGGATGCGCGCGGCATAGCCTTGAGCGAGACCGAGATGAGCGGCACGAGCTTCAGAGCCAGCGGCAGTTTCTGCTGCGACCAGCGACAGCTGATGGCGGCTCAGGATGTAGTTCAGGTCCACGAGTGGTCTCCCGTTCGTAAGCGGGAGCGCGATAGTCTCTCAGCCGGCAGCGCCTACAATGGGGTTGCTGCAGATGGGATCATTTAACACGCCTTCGCCGGGAAAGCGACAACTGAATGAAATCGGCTGCAATTGCCTAAGATCGTGGATTGCCGCGCCATGCGGCACACGTACGGAACTTGGTCGAACGCCGGAGTGTCAGGATAAAGCTCGGCTTGGAATAGACCGGGGTCGATCTTCGTGCGGGCGAACTTCTGACTGCGGAGCCAGCCCCTACCAGCAGGTTACTCCTCCGTACTCTCGGCCAGAATCGTGACATGGCCGATCAGACCGTTGCCGAACATCACCAAGCGAACGTCGAGAAGGAGCGGTGATATGCTACGGAGGTGACAATGGCGAACATACGAGCGTTCCACACCCGCGCCGCCGGCCGCAGATGGCGGCGAGAGCGGAGAAAGCGGGGTTACGGTAATTGCGGGGCTCAGTCGCCCCGTTTGTAGCAAATCTTAGCACAGATTTGTCGGGCCGTGAAAGGACCTTAGCGGACGGCCGATTCTGGGTTCGCTTTCCTGCGGCCTTAACGACCGGAGCTGGGTCGATGCTGCCATCATTGCGCAAACGAGTCGTCCAGCGGGTGGGGCATCACCTCGTTGCGTTGAGAATGACGGCAACTGTCTCCTCCGGCGTGTCCCACATTGGGAAGTGCCCGCTAGCATCAAACCAGTGGAGCTCGGCGCCGGGAAAGGCTGCCTGCGCGCGCGCAGCCTGTCTGGGGAGACAGAGCCGGTCGTGCCTGCCCCACCCAATGACGACACGGCCGGTGCCGGCAGCGGCGGGACCGGACTGCTCAGGTCCCGTGGCAAGGCTCCGGACCAGCGCATCGAACGTCGGCGTTTTACTGAGACCTTCCAGCTCGGTCGCGACGGTCTCCCCGTCAAGCGCCCAAGGACGCGCGGAGAGCTGAGCGAGCAGCGCCGTGCGCGACGCTGGGTTTCGGCTCAACGCCGGCAAGCCGGGCCGGATGGCCCGCAGAAAGCGACCGGAGGCGCCGATGGTAGTTCTGAAGAAGTTGCGCTCCCAGCCTCGCCAGAAGCCGCCAGGATCAAGCGCGACGACGTTGCCGACGAGCCCGCGCCGCGCGAGCTCAAGCACAATCCGCGCGCCCATGGAACTGCCGACGACATCGACGCCAGACAAGCCAGCCTCCGCGATGTAGCGCTCGACGCTGCCGACCAAGCCATCGAACGTCTCGCTGTCGGGCTCGGCAAGGGTGGCCCCATGGCCGGGAAGGTCGACCGCGATGACCTTCCGCGAGGCGCTGAGTGGGTCCAAGACGGTGCTCCACGATCGCCAACTCCCGCCCAGGCCGTGGATCAGAAGCAGCGTGCGGCCAGTGCCGCGCTCAATCGTGTTCATGCCGTCACCGCCTCGTCATTGTGAGAAGCTCAACGAGCACGGTCGCTTCGCGGGCCCGGCCTTTATTGGCTGACTGCGGTACAGATCGGCCCCTATGCCCACGCCGAAAGGCGGTGGGGCCGGGTAAGGCTACCTGTTCAGAAAAGGGTCTTTGGCATGAACGAGCGGCCGCTTTCGGGCAGCGTCTGCCTCACTGCGAATGTCGGCTTCTGGGTCTGGCCAGCCGCAGAATGCACAGCCGTTTACGCCCATGAGCGGACATTCGGTATAACAGCGCGACGCTGCAATCACCGGTGCACTTGCCGTCTACTTCCTGATGCCTCAGTCTCGCAGAATGGCAAGAATGATGAACGCGATCGCTTTTCTCGTGGCGTGCACGCCCGTGTCGATGTCGATGGCGCAAAAGCCTGTCGAAATGGCCGCGCGCGCAGAGCATCCCGGGGATGCTCTGCGTTCAAGGTTAGGCATTGCTCTGCCGCCGTCCGACACGATGATCATTGTGTACGGGGTTGCACAGCATCACACCAGGACGGAATGGAGTGTAGTAGCGTCGCGGAGCAAGGACGGAAGCTGGACGATCCAACGAGCCGGTGAAGAAGGTCCGGGTTTGCTCCAGATCGAACCTCATTCCCTTCCAAAGTCCAGCTCTACGCTATCTGCTGCGGACGCCGGCAAGCTCGACCGCCTGCTGAAAGATCGAGGTGTTTTTCGGGAGAAGCCGACTGGTGGAGAACTAACCATTGGCGGCTATGGGTCTACAATGGAGATCATTACGCTAAAGCGCAGCCGCACAGTCGATTGGGCTGGCAGGCTGACAAGAAAACTTGGAGAGGTCGCCAATCTGGTAATTGGTACTGGTTAGTAGGCGCGGCGAATGTCCGCTTTCACACCCAGAAGCCACCATTCGCTCAGCCTGGCGAGGCAGGAGCTTCTGTGCCGTCATTAACATGAACGGATGGTAGAAATTGGGAAGCGGACAGGGCGTGTCGAATGACCACTTCTGGGTCGACTGCGACGTATCTCATCTATTGTGGCAGATGCGCATCTAGGTTGACCTTGCGGTAGCAACGCACACCGATGCGAAGATCCAGCGAGCACGCTATCGCTTTTCGCCGTCCTTGGCTCTGCAGGTGTCTGACCCACGGCGCTACTAACGCTGTATCCATGTTGATGGTACTCTCGGCCATGACCTTCTTCGAGAGCCTGCTGGCGCTGTTATTGGTTGCCATCCTCCTGCTGCAGATCGCTCGCCGCATCGGGCTACCCTACCCGGCGATGCTTGCCATTGCGGGCATGGCTGTGGCGTTTGTGCCAGGGGTCGCCGCGATCCGACTGGATCCGGGCACCGCACTGGCACTGTTTATCGCTCCGGTACTGCTTGACGCGGCGTTCGACTTCCCGCTCGTGACGGCCGGGCGGCTGTGGCGCCCGCTGGTGATCCTGATCGTCGGCGCGGTACTCGCGACGACCGCGATAGTCGCATGGATCGGATGGGTGGTGGCCGGGCTGCCCATCGCAGCGGCTATCGTGCTCGGTGCGATCGTGGCGCCGCCCGATGCCGCGGCCGCGACCGCGGTGATCGGCGCATTGGCCCTGCCGCGAACGACGGTGTCCGTCCTGAAAGGCGAGAGCCTACTCAACGACGCCACCGCACTGCTGTTATTTTCGGGCGCGCTCGCGTTTCAAATGGCGGAGGGATCGCTCGGCGCAATCGGACTGCACGTGGCGATTGCGGTACCCGGTGGGATCTTGCTCGGCATCGCGCTCTCATGGCCGGTGCGGTGGATCCAGCGCTTCGCGGGCAAGACGCTCGGCGCCAACCTCCTCCAGTTCGTCACCGCCTGGGTGATCTGGCTGATCGCGGACCATCTCGATTTGTCGGCTGTGCTGGCAGTCGTCGCGTTCGCGGTGACGGCGGCCCATTCGCCAAATGCCGGCTCGTCGCCGCGGATGCGCGTTCACTCCTTCGCGGTCTGGGCAGCAGTGGTCTTCCTGCTCAACGTTACCGCGTTTCTGGTGATGGGGATGCAGGCGCGCTCGATCCTGGAGCGGCTGCCAGGCGATGGGATCTGGCCTGCGCTACGGTTCGCAGGACTGATCGTGCTGGCAGTGATCGGGACGCGCTTCGTTGTGGTGATGGCGTGGGGTCAGGTCGCTCGTCGATCGAGAAGCGCGCGCGGCACGCTGCCGCCCCCGACGATCGGGCAAAGCGTCCTTGTCGGCTGGTGCGGGATGCGCGGGCTTGTCACGCTGGCGACGGCCTTCGCCCTCCCCGCGACGTTTCCTCAGCGCGACCTTGCGGTTCTGACGGCGTTCGCGGTCGTGCTGGCGACGTTGGTGGGGCAGGGGCTGACGCTCGCACCGCTAATTCGATGGCTAGGGTTGGACCAGATGGAGAATCCCGCGGACGAAATGTGGGTCGCCCGTAACCGACTGGTTAATGTCGCGCTCGACGAACTGCGGCTCCATCCCCAGGCCGAGGATCTCGCTCGGTTGTTCAAGGCCAAACGAGATAAACACGACCGTCCAGAATTGTTGGACTGGATCAAGGGGCAGCACAGCGCCGGGCTTGCCGTGGTGTCGGCACAACGGGCGGAGCTAGCCCGGCTACTGGATGGCGAAAAGGTCGGGATCGACAGCTTCTACCTACTGCAAGAGGAACTCGACTGGAGGGAGCTAACGTTATTGCCTGAGGAGGAGCGGCGTATCGCTGAGACGTGAACGTCTCTGTTCACCGAGATGTGTTGGATTCGGCTCACACGTATTCACCCCTAAACGAATGGCTGTTTTCGAAGCCCGAATGCGACGCCGTGAATGTCGTCTATTGGGTCAGCTCCGAGGGGGCGGCATGGTGTCGTCGGCACCAGGAAGTTGCGGATAGGAAGGGTAGTCACCTGACCGTTGGCGCGTAAAGCCGCTCTTCGGATCACCGGGACGGCCGATTAAGATCGTGCGCTAGGCAGACTTTCCTTTTTCGTGTTTTAGTTGCAAGTAACGGCTAGATGGCTCTCTCACCCGACTATTATTCTGTTTTAGGGGTGCCCTCGACGGCAAGTCGCGACACTATCCACGCCGCGTGGAAAGCGCTACTCCGTCAATATCACCCTGATGCCAATCATGGTGTGGATGTTTCTGCTCGTGCGAAAGAGATCAACGAGGCATATTCCGTTTTGGGAAAGAAGGAAGCACGCGCCGCCTATGATCGGTCGCAGATCAGGCCGTCTGCCCACCGAGCGACGGCGGACCGCCCGTTTCACCCCAGGAGAGCCGGCAGACGCCAGATGCGACCTAGCCCGTCAATGCAGCCCAGCGGTAGCTTCTCGCAGCCGCTAGAGACCAACGAATGGCTGATGGGCCTTTTCCTGCTGATCCTTACCGCCGCACCGATCGCTACAATCCTGGTTCTATGGAATGAGGACTCCGGATCGGCACCTACGGTCCGACGTAGCGGCACCGCTCATCCCGCGCCTGAGCCTCGTGCAAAAGCCGTCCGCATCTCATCGGGCACAAAACTCGGACTTGGGCAGCCTGCTTCCTAAACTAACGCCCGCCCGCGACATTCAAATTTGCAGAGTCTGGCGGCAAAAGCGGCCGTGACGCGGAGATGAACGAGCGGCCGAAGTCGGGAAGCTGGGGAGGGGGCGGGAACGTCTGATAATGGGTCAGGGCAGCCTGCTGACGTTACCGTCTTTTCAACTCCAAGTTGGGATGATCGCGGATAATGTCGAGGATCGTGTCGAAGTAGGTCGACCCTTCGCCCTCCTCCAGCTGATCCAACTGCCGCTGGATGATTGTCCCGCTGTACAGCTCGGGCTGCCGCAGCTTCGCCGAAAGGTGCGCACGGGTCGTCTCGATGCCGAGCGCAACCCTGCTCGCTTCGATGTCCTCCCAGACGAGATCAACGGGCTCCAGTCCCGAGATTGCACCATAGCCTCCGAACAGAAGGTCGTTGAAGGCGTCGAGGCTCTCACCGAGCTTCCAAGCCTCGTCCGCCATGAAGACGCGGTTGATCTCGGTGTAGAACGAGGGGATGTCGCGGATGTAGCGCCCCCTGATCGTCAGTGTCTTCATCGCAATGGGTCAGTTGGCAGGCATGCCTTCGACGGCCCGCAGTGGAGGCTGCTCAAACGTGAGGCGTTGGCCGCGCTCTCCATTGAGGGTGGCGGCCATCCGCGACGTGAGTGTCCCTGCCCCGATCTTGATCCGCAACTTCGTGGCTCGCACGCTCTGGTTCTGGTTGAAGACGGGTCCCGCGACCCAGCGGATGGCGGTCGCCGCCTGGTGGCCCGCGGCAAGCCGGATCGGAACGATCACGGGACCTGGGTGCATTCCGAGGGGCGACTGACGGACCGCTGGCAATGGACGGTTGTGCGCATCGAGAAGCTGCACGATAGGAAGTGCGTTCAACGTGCAGTCCGGTCCGATATTCCTGATCGAGAGCTCCGTGCCGGAATGCGACATGCCGTTGAATTCGCCGTCCCGGCCATCGAGCGTCAGGCGGAGGCGATCCGCTCGACAGGGTGGCAGCGATGGCGAAGGTGCGGCGAGAAGCATGGCGAGGATCAGCATCGTTCGTCTCCGGGAGGCGCTTGGTTTTCGTATCATTGAAATGAACTGCCGATGACGCTGTCCAACGGCCGACGTACGATGACCACCTCTCCCATTTCGATCTTCTAAATAGCGAAAGACCGTCGCGTCGCTTGTGGACCCGTGCCGGCTATCGGCGTAGCGTCTATGCATAACGGATGGATGCAGAATTGCATGACTTTGAGAGGCGGCGATCCAACTTCCGATCCAGTTGCTCTCGACGATCGTATCCGTCAGCGGCAGGTTTGGCTCACCATCGTCATCGTCGGGCTGTCGATATGGGTGGCGTTGGAGTTCCTGACCCCAATCGCCTGGGCGGCCGTGCTCGCCATCGCGGAGTGGCCGTTGTTCCGACGCGCGCTCAACCGGTATCCAGGCAAGGCAGGCCGGCTCGCCCTCGGCTTCACGATCGCGACCGCGCTCCTCGTGATCCTGCCGCTCTCGCTTGCGGCGGTGTCCCTCGCCCAGGAGAGCGATAGCGCGCTCGCCTGGCTGAACCATGCTCAGCAATACGGCATCCAGATGCCGACCTGGTTGCCGGGCCTGCCGCTGATCGGCAGTCGCGTCGCTGCTTATTGGCAGCAGCATGTCGGTGATGCGAAGGCTGCGCATGCCCTCCTTGGCACGATCAGTGCGGCCTCCGTGATCGCCTGGATCCGGTCGATCGGCGGCGAGGTCGCGCGCGAGTCGGCTCTGTTCCTGGTGACGCTCCTCGCCTTGGTGTCGCTGCTCGCCCGAGGCGCGCAGATCGCTGAGAAGGCGAAGCTGATCGCCGTCGGCATGTTCGGCGGGTTCGGTGGCGAGTTCGTCGAGCGCATCACCGGCGCCGTCCGAGCGACGGTGAACGGCACCATCCTGGTATCCGTCCTCGAAGGGTCGATCATCGGCGTCGGCTATGCCGTCGCCAGCGTGCCCCAGCCGTTGCTCTTCGCGACGTTTACGATCATTCTCGCTTTGGTCCCGTTCGGCGCTTGGGCAGCCTTCGGTCTGGCGAGCCTGATCCTGATGGGTACAGGCCATATCCTCGCTGGAGGGCTGCTGTTTGGCTTTGCTGCCTTCGTCATGACGATCGGGGACAACGTCGTGCAGCCGAGCGTGATCGGCAGCGCCGTCGAACTGCCGTTCCTCATGGCGTTGGTCGGCGCGTTCGGCGGGCTTGCCGAGATGGGGCTGGTCGGATTGTTTGTAGGCCCCGTGATCATGGCTGCCCTGCTGCTGGTCACCAGGGAATGGCTGGAAAGATCGCCGTCATCGCGCTTTGGCGACCGAGGCACCGGTCATCGGTGATCTTCGCCCTGCGACGTGGAACCCTTATCGAATGGGTTTCACTTCGCGCGGCTCAGTCGCCGGTGGTTGGCCGCAACCTTGCCTCGGTAATGCCGTACGATCCCTTTGGAGCCGCTGAGCGGCGTCGATCCTAGCGTTCCGGTCATAAGCTTGAGTTGAAGGTCCAGGACCGCGCGCACCTTTTCGACCACCATCAGTTCTGCCTCGGCCGCTCCTGTCGGGCCGCCGCCGGCGATGCGCTCCATTCGAAGCGTCATTACGGTGACGGCCTCCGTACCCAGCCTCCAGTAATCGAGGTAGAGGCCCAGCCATGCTTTCGACAGGTCGCTCATGCGTCGGGGTCGTGTCGACGTCGGTTCCGCCTGTCTGCGGTAGCGACCAGATGGGCCAGCATTGCCACGGCTTCACGTCGATCTCGGTAGACGACATCGATCCAGCATTGTTTCCCGTCCGACCACAGGCTCCAACATCTGGAACCGCCGGAATCAGTCCGCTCTGCGACCCGATACGCGTCTATCGGCATGGCTTCGCCTCCGGCCTCGGAGCATCGGCATGTGAGCCCAGCACGAGCCTAGCATGGTGTCCGCGGAGACGCGATGGGCGTCGTTGCCGGCCGGCGCATGATGGCTGAACCTCCCGCAACGATCGAAGTCGGTTCGATCCTACCCCCGCGGGCGGTACGCAATCGTCGCGGTCCCACTCGCATTAACGGGTAGGAACAATCCTTTACCGGTTGCGACGATGCTTCCGTTCCGTACGTCGTCGATGGTGGTGTAGAACACGAAGTCGCCTTCGCGGCGCTCGCCGATCTCCTTTCGCACGTCGACGAGGAGCCGCGTGAAGTCGGTGCCGAAATCATGCGTGAGCGATTGCTGGATGCTGTCCTGGACGCCGGAGTCGCCGAACAGCGTCAGTAGCAGGTTGGCGACACCGCTGTCCGTATCGCCGGCGATGCGGACGTCCCGCGCCTTCACGACCTGGGAGTTCGGTTCGTTGTGCGGGATCGCGGTCAACCATATCGTCCCTTTGGTGGTGAGAGCGGCGCTGCCTTGCTTTCGCACCTTGGCGGCGACGCCGACGGCGAGATGGTTGTTGGACGTCGCATATACGGTGACCTTGCCGAACTCGGCGTCGACGGGGCCGACGCCCGGAAGCGTGATCCCCTTAACGGCGAGCCTGTGGAGGGCTCGCGCGATCACGGGTTCAAGTTGCGCGTAATCCGCCAGCACCGGGATGAAGAAGCGCAATCCCTTGGGGCCGAGGCGAGAACTCGGCGGCGGGAGGGGAGTGGGTTGCGTCGGTTCGGGGCGAGCTCCGATGAACGTCTCCGTCACGGCTTCCGCGGCCAGGACCATCTCGATCCTGTTGCCGGTCACCCGGTATCCACCGAAGCCAAGCCGCTTGGGGGTGAGTCGCATCCAGGCGGGAGGGTCATCGCGATTGAGCGAGACCGACGTGAACCCCTGGCGCCAGGCGACTGCAAGCTGCTGCTGCAACCGCAGCTTCGCCAATTCGCGGGGCAGGGTGCGCTCCAGATCGGCGATGATCGGCTTGAGCCGTTTGTCGGCCATGCCGACGAATTCGATGCGTTGACGGAGGATGTCGATGCCGGGAGGCGTCGACCAGTCGTAGTTGATCGCGATCCGTGCCTTTGGTGACCAATTCGAAGCGATGGAGAGATGCGCCACGGCGTGCACCATCGCTGCGCCCGTCGCCGTCTCGCTCACGATGCCGCCCACCTTGCGTGCCGAGATGCTGGCCTTGACGGGGAGGTCGATGAGAAGAACGTTGTCTCGCCCGGATAACGAGATGCGCCCGCGGGTCACCTGTCCCATGATCCTGCAGCCGAGCTTCGGGACGACCTTCAGCCTGGCGAAACCAACATCAACGCGCTTGGCGGCGACGCAGTCCGGCTTGCGCTCGTCGATCGACCAGAGCTTCTTGGGGAGCTTGGCATCGAGGACGCTGGAAACCGAAGCCAGAGACGCGGTCACCGGCACGACGATGGTGGACATTTGCTGTGGGAACTCGGCTGCCTGTTCGACCCTTGGGGGAGCCTCGTTTCCACTGCTTCGACTGCACGCCGAGGCGGCGAGGCAAAGGCATATCGCCGAACCCCAAGGCCTTCTGCGGCGTATACTCGGATCACGCACTTGCGCGATCCGCCACCGACCTTGCTGCCGTGTCAGCCGATCGTGCCTGAGCACCGAACCAAGCCAAAATCAGCCTTTCGGAGCGGCGAGGTGGCGGCTCAGATGCTTGTTCATCTCGAACATGCTGGCCGACTTTTTCCCGAACACCTTCTCGAGCTTCTCGTCCGCGTTGATCTGGCGCCGGTCCTTGGCATCCTGCAGTTCGTGCTTCTTGATGTAATCCCAGACCTTGCTGACGACCTCGCTGCGAGGCAAGTTCTTGGTCCCGACGATCTCGGCCAGTTCCGGCGACGGCGTCACCGGCGCCGTGATGCCGCCGCGCGCGCCGCGCGCCGACTTGCCGGTCTTCTCGACCTTCTTCCCGGCTGCCTTGGTTTCGTCCTTGCCGCGCTTCGTCGCCGTACGTGCCATCTGCCTGACTCCCTCGATCTCGAAGCCGCAATAGCGACCGACATTTCCGCGAAAGGTGAACCGCGCTGTTCATCGTTGTCAATTGGAATGATGCCGAGCTTCGGCAGCTTACTGGTTTAATAGCTCCTCCCCGCTTATGGAGGTTCAGTCAATCGGCCGCCATGCCGATACTTCCGCAAGGTGCTTACGCATGGCGACTACAAGGTCGTGACAGCCGCTGCAATATCCTGTCCAGTCTGCCTTGATCGTCGAAGCGGAGTACAGGCCGATATGCTCTGAATACTTTGCGCGAAGCGCAACTACCTTCTTGTGAGCCTCTTTCCAGAGCCGCAACTGCGGATCACCGCCGGCAGGCTCAACAATCGATCCGAGATAGGCGATGTAAGCATTGACGCATTGCACAAGAACGACCCTGGCTCTGCCTAGCGTCTCGAAATCGGCAGGCGTCTCGGTCGCTACTAGGTGCTCGAACGAGCCGATAGTCGTGCTAACCTGTTTCGCAAGCTGACGGTACTGGCTCATCCGCTCGGTTTATCATGATCATTGTCACCAAAACGTTAGGTTAAAACGCGGCTTGCTGTGTCGCCTACGACCTACCGTGGAGCCCTCCGCCGCGATGAGTCTAGAAAAGATGAACAAGTGTCCGCTTCGTGAAGTTGGGCATACCGGTGCTGAACGACCGCAAATGGGTCAGGAAGGTGCCACTAAATTGTCGTCGCTATTTCGGTCGATATACTTGTTGTACGGGTCGACCCCGACGAACGCCGGCCGCGCCGCGGTGACGATCCGCACCTGCTGCCCGCCGCTGCGGAGCGGGCGGCGCTCCATCGCCAGCACGTCCGCCCTTGAGAAGGCGGCGAGCCCCGGCCGCGACGCGAACGCGCCGACGTCGATCGTGTCGGCGAAGGGAACGGGCGTCTCGATCCCTTGGCCGTTGGCGGTGAACTTGGCGGCGTTCACGGTCAGCAGCGTCTCCCACCTTCCGTCGGGCAGGCGGCGGGTGGTCGCGTCTTTCGCCTCGAAGTCCCACATCACAATCCGCTCGAACAGGTCGGCGACCAGCTGCCGTTCCTGCCCGTCGCGCGCCAGCGACGCGAAGCCGGCGACGAGGTCGGTCGAGCGCGCATAAGGCCGCCCCTTGAACCGGTAGCGGTCGAGCAGCCCGCGCAGCATCGCGTTGACCCGTGCCTCGCCCAGCCGGTCCTGGAGCAGGTACAGCGCCACCGATCCCTTGTTGTAGTGGATGTAGGGCTGGTTCTCGACGCGGGCGAGCGGCAGCTCCTCCACCGCCTCGCCGCGGCGGCCACGCAGATAGTCGTCCAGCTCGTACTTCAGGAACCGCCTGATCTTGTCGGGGCCGTAGAGCCGCTTCATCACCATGAGCGCCGAATATTGCGCCATGGTCTCCACCCACACGGTGCCGCCCTGCATGTCGGCGCTGATCACCTGGTGCGCCCAGTATTGATGCCCTAGCTCGTGCGCGGTGATGTAGGTGACGTAGTCGATCCGGTCGGCCGAGCGCGCGTCGGCGATGAAGCCGATCCGCTCGGAATAGGGCACCGTCCCCGCGAACGCCTGCGCGAAGCTGGCATAGCCGGGGAACTCGACGATCCGGGCATACGGGAACTGGTAAGGCCCGAAATTTTCCCGGTAATAGCCAAGCGCGGCCTTCATCGCAGCCAGCATCCGGTCGACGTTGTAGGCATGGGCGGGGTGGTAAAGGACCGACAGGCGGACCCCGTCGGCGACCCGCGCCTTTTCGGCATAACGCGCCGACTGGATCGAGAAGAAGGACAGGATTGGCGCGCCAGACACAAAGCGCGCGGTGCGGCGGCCGTTAGCGACCGCGTCCGCCACCTTGCGGCCCGGCGCAATCGGCACCTGGTCGGCATCGGTCGACAAGGTGACATCCGACCGGACCCAGTCGGTGTGAACGTAGTTGCTCCACTGTGCGGAAATATCCTCCAGCTTGGCTGGGCGCAGTTCCGCCGGGAGGCCGTACCTGCGGCGCTTGGTCCGATCCTGGAGCAGCCCACTGCGGTCCATGCCGAGGGTCGGCGCGAACTCGCGGTTGTTGAGGAAGGTGCCGTTGGCGACCAGGCGCGTGTCGTCGTCGTTGGCCGCGAAGCCGCGGTCGACCCGCTCGGTACGGAAGCCGAGCGTGCCGATCGCCCCCGGTGCGACCGGCCGGTCGAAGCGGTAGATACGGTACTGGTTGTCGTCGTCGTCGCTGACCAGCCGCGCACCGGGGATCGTCACCGCGACCAGCCGGGTGCGGTCGTCCTGCAGGCGGACGTGCAGGTCGCGGAGCGGCGCGCCGGTGTCGTTGACCCAGGCGTAGCTGCCCTCCGCTTCCATCCGCCGCGCGGCGGGGTGGAGCGCGATGGTCAGCCGGATGTCGGTCAGCGTCGGCTGGCGCAGCCCCGCATAGCGGAGATACTTCTTCTCATAGGCCGCCGCCCGCGCGTCCTGATCGGGGGCGCTGCGATAGGTGTTGAGGACGTCCATTTGCCGCCAGGCACAAGCCCCGCTCGCCGCGACGGTGACCAGCGCGACCGCTAGCACCACCCCCGGCGTCCCCTTCAGCCGCCGCGGCGCGAGGCGGAGCCGGTGGCCGAGCTTCACGTCGGTCCCGCGCCGCCAGAGAAGGTGCGCCGCCACCGCCAGCGCCAGCGCCCACCCGCCCCAGTAGAGCCGCAGCCACCAGCCGCGTGCTGCGCCGATTTGGTCGCCGTTCATGTCCGACAGCC
The DNA here is from genome assembly GCF_058313455.1 of Sphingomonas sp. SP5. Taxonomy (NCBI): domain Bacteria; kingdom Pseudomonadati; phylum Pseudomonadota; class Alphaproteobacteria; order Sphingomonadales; family Sphingomonadaceae; genus Sphingomonas; species Sphingomonas sp. SP5. Next base: position 27,827 of record NZ_JBZFLF010000008.1, read on the forward strand.
GCAGCGTCCCGGTCGAGCCGTACAGGTAGAGCGGGTGGTCCCAGCCGATCGTCGTGAACACGCTGGTCGCGACTAGGTAGACCACCATCAGCGCCCAGCCGACATATTTGTTGGGGCTGAGCGCCTGGATGAACACCGCCAACACAGCGAGGATCACGAAGTCCGCCGCGAACGGCAGGACGTACCAGGCGAGATACTCACCGAGCGCCGGCGTCACCGGGCCGCGGAACAGTTGCACGGAGATCCCGGCGATCACCGAGGCGAGCAGAGTCGTGACCAGCACGCCGGTCACAGCCAGCACCTTGGGGATGAGGTAGGCCCAATTCGGCAGCGCGGTGGCGTCGACGATCTCGTGCATGCCGCGCTCGCGGCCGCGCCACACCAGTTCGCCAGCGTAGTAGATCGCGATGATCAGCGGCATAATCGTGAACGCGCCTTGGAGGATGGCGATCACGGTGAAGGTCATCGGGTAAAGCGGGGTGCCGTAGCGCTCGCCCGCGACCAGCAGCGAGGCAACCGTGTTGGCGAGGCCGATCGCCAGCATGATGACGAAGCCAGGGCTCCTGAAGATCAGCGCCATCTCGAACCGGACGCGCGCGATAAGCTGGGTGGGGCCCGCATGCGCCGGGTCGGTCGCGGGCAGCGCGTCGGCGACGCGCGGCGGGGTGGCGGCGAGCTTCGCCGCGCGGCGCTGCTCGCGACGCAGGCGGCGCATCGACGCGCCGCGCTCGGTGAAGGAGAAGCGCCACCACGCAACCGCGAGCGCTAGCCCCCCCAGCATCACGGCGATGACCCGGTTAGCGGCGAGCACGCCCGCGAAGGCGGGCATGGCCGCGTTCGCCTCGGCCGGGGTCCAGTAGCGGGTCAGCCAGCCAAACGCCCCGATCCCGAACGGTTCAAGATAGGCGATCGTCTCCCGCCATTCCGGCTTCTCCGCGGTGATACCGATCAGGGTCAGGTAGACCACCAGGAAGGCGATGACCGCGAGGTAGCTGTAGGTCATCGACCGGGTCATGGTCGCGACCGCGAAGAAGATGCCTGCGGTCAGGAACAGGTTAGGCAGGCCGAGGAGGAAATAAGCGTAGAGATAGTCGCCGACCCGGTTCGGCTCCAGCGTCTCGGGATCGACCCACGGCATCAGCGTGCCGAGCCACATCGCCAGCGGCACCACGACGAAGGCGATTGCCGCCGCCCCGTAGGCGCCGAGGAAGCGGGCGAGGAGATAGGCCGCCTTGGTGACCCGGGTCGACCGGACCATCTGCCCGAAGCCGCTCTCGTCGTCGCGAACCACCACGTTCGCCACAAAGGCGGTGGTCACGAACATGAAGAACAGCGACATGATGAAGTGCGTCCGCGCGATCGCGGTGGCGGCGTTCTTGTGGACGTTGCCGCCGCTGCCGAGCGAGATCTGCTCCACCGTCACCGACCCGAAGGTCAGGAGGAAGAACAGGATCGCGACCGCCCAGAAGACGGGGTTGCGGAACTGGTAGCGCAGCTCAAAGCGGGCGATGGCGCCGAACATCGCGGGTCAGGCCGCGACGGCGGCGGCGCGGCGCGAGCGGGCGAGGGTGGAGAAGTACACGTCCTCCAGGCCCCCCGCCGCAGGGGTGAAGCCGTCGCCGGGATCGTGGTCGGCGAGGATGTGGACCACCGTGCGCCCCGCGAACAGCCGAGTGGAGATGACCTCGTGCGCCTCCCGCACCGCGTCCAGCGCGCCCGGCGCGACCGTCTTCGCCCAAACTTGCCCGCGGGTCCGTTCGATCAGGTCGAGCGGCGCGCCCTCCAGTTGGATGCGCCCCGCCGCCAGCACCGCCATGCGCGGGCACAGGTCCGCCACGTCCTCGACGATGTGGGTCGACAGGATCACGACGACGTTCTCGCCGATCTCGGCCAGGAGGTTGAGGAAGCGGTTGCGCTCTTCGGGGTCGAGGCCGGCGGTGGGCTCGTCGACGATGATCAGGCGCGGGTTGCCGATCAGCGCCTGCGCGATCCCGAACCGCTGGCGCATGCCGCCGGAGAAGCCGGCGATCGCCTTCTTTCGGTGCGTCCAGAGGTTGGTCTGGGCGAGCAACGTCTCGACGGTCGCGCGCCGGTCGGCGGCCGAATGCACCCCCTTCAGCACCGCCATGTGGTCGAGCATGTCGTAGGCGGAGACGCGCGGGTAGACGCCGAAATCCTGGGGCAGGTAGCCGAGCGTCGCACGCAGGTCCTCAGGGCTGGCCACCACGTCGATGTCGCCGAAGCGGATAGTGCCCGCAGTCGGCGTTTGGAGCGTCGCTACCGTCCGCATCAGCGTCGACTTGCCGGCGCCGTTGGGTCCGAGCAGTCCAAACATACCCGCCGGGATCGACAGGCTGACGTCGTCGAGCGCGCGGGTGCTATTGGCGTAGACGTGGGTGACCCCGGTCAGTTCGAGCATGTGTTTCGTCCCCCCCCCCATCCAACAAGTTTAGCAAGGTGTACCAGGGAAGCAATACAGCGGTCGAGCGAAAGCCGGCATAATCCCCTGCGGGCCAACCAATCCCGAGCGAAGCACGGCTCGTGAACAAGCGGCGGCTTTTGGGGGCACCCGGGTAGCGCTGGATGTCCGCTTCTGGATCGGCTCAGACCTCAGTGCGTTCGGCCAGTTCCAAAGCGTTCTCCACGTCAACGCCCAAGTCGCGGACCGTGCTGTCGATCTTGGCATGGCCGAGAAGGATCTGAACGGCGCGGAGATTACCAGTCGCCTTGTAGATGATCTATGCTTTCGTGCGCCGAAGCGAGTGCGTCCCGCAATCCTGAGCCGGAAGGCCGATGCCGACCACCCACTCGTGCACGGGGCGGGTATATTGCCGCGTGCTCATGTGAGCCATGTAGTCGTTTCGACTTGGGAAAACGAAGTCGTTCAGTGTCCCGCCGCGCCGCTCCAACCACGCCCGCATCGTCTTTCGTGCGGTGTCCATCAGCTCGAACTGGACTGGTCGTTTGGTCTTCTGCTGAACCACGATGGCGCGGTCACGGACGCGTCCGCCGGAACTACATCGCCGATCCGCAACCTGACGACATCGCAGCCGCGCAGCTTGCTGTCGATGGCGAAGTCAAACAGCGCTCGGTCGCGCAGTCGTCTATGCTGGTCGAGCCAGAAGCGAATGGCCCAGACCTGTTGCTGTTTCAGCGCCCGCTTCGCACCGATAAGCCGGCCCTCGTTCCAGGGTCGAAGTTCGTGAAAGGCGGGGTCCATCGACGAGTGCCCCATCGATCAACTCCATCGGGACGGACCGCCAATCGAGCGTACGCAGGCGCGGTAAACCGACGGTTCGGAGATGTGGTTGATCGGCCGTCGGCGATGCTGAACGTGCGGCCGGTTTCGGGCGGCGCCTCGTAGTCTCTGAGCGGCCGGAAATGGGTCGACGCCGCCTCGGCTTGGAGCAAGATCTGCCAACCGATATGACAAAAGCGCTTCGTGCTATGACGCGGACAACCTCCTATCGCTGCATTCATGGTGTCCGCTGAGGGTTAGACAGGGCCCCGCCCGCGTGTTTTTACGTGCGGATTGCTGCTGCTCTGGTGCGCAGCGAACTCGAGTGCTATGTTGGGTATCACCCGTAGGATGTCCGCTGGCGCGGTCCGCTCGCCCATTCGGCGAGTAGAGCGGGGTAGCTGCTCACGGCTTCCACCGGGTGTCGGTCGACCAAGTTCTCCAACACGCCAAGGCTAATAGACTGCAAGAACTGCAGTCCTCCTCGTGCCTCCTCACTCCAGATGACGCGTGCTGCCACGGGGGCGAGACCAGGTAGTGTGATGAGCAGTATCGTACCCAGGGCAAAGCGGCAGCGTGCCTCGAAGCGACAGCCCGAACGGGAGAGGTTGGTGACGACCACAAACAGCGGCCGCATCGCAGAGCTGCTCAGTCGAGCAGGCATGGTTACGAGGCGCCTCGGCCCTCGTCTGCCTGCATCGGGCGGCAGCGGCTCGATATAGCCAGCAGGCTGGAGCTTCATGGTGACCTCACCGCGGGTTGTCCATCCATACCGTCTTGTCGCTTTCGCTTGAAATGACCTACGATAGATAACGGTTGATAGACGGCGTATCGAACGAAGCGCGAAGCTCCGCGATGAGCAAGCATTCGACGCCTGCTTAAGCACCGCCTTCGCGAGGGTGAGATCGGCAAGCGTGACAGCTAGCCGGCATGCCAGCGTGAGTGGAGTCGTTTGGCCACGAGCTCGGCATCGCTTTGACGCCGACAGCTTTTGTGGAAACGGCATCGATGGTGATCGCCGAGGGTTGAGACCTCGCCATGCCCGCTCCAACACCAGTCTGCTCTGACTTGATCACCGACGCCGATTGCCAGTCCGTCTTCCACCAGTTCCAAAACGGTGAAGCCGCGCGGATGATGAACAACGAGGATACTGCAAGCTGGAGTGAACACGACAGTCCCATTGGTATGCATGGCTGCATCAACCAGCGGGATGCTTGCAAGTTCAATGACTTAGAGCGCAAAATCCGTTTGGTACGCTATCGTGCCGATATGGGACGGCCTTCGCAGCGTCGTCCAATCCACACCTTTTTGCACGGCTTATAGTGAGGCAGGACTACGGATCTTTGAGCTACGCTGCATCGCACGGTGACATAAGGCAGAGGTCCTAAGCGGAGAATTGTCTGGATGCAAAAGTGGCTAACCTTGAACAACGCGCATTACGGGTTGTCTGGAATTTGCATTTCTATCGGCGTCCGTGACCACCAATAAAACATCTTTCCTGCCTATTTGCAGGTAAGCGCGTCCGACAGTGTACGTGACGTTTTGAACCGGATGCGGCATCTATGGTTCCCGACCGTGGGGCGCCCCGTAGCGGGGTTGCGGGTAGCGCCTGTGATAGGCCGCGCGATCGAGAAAGTGGCGAAGCCTCGCAATTCGATCCGTCCATGTTCTTCCAGCGTTGCTGCCATTGTTTCGAAAAACGCCTTCACAAGGTCATTGGCGATGTCCGCCGGCAAGCCGGGGTTCAGCAGCGCGATCCGAGTGGCAAGGTCGCTTCGCAGCATGTGCACCTCCTTGCGAATGGCATGACCCAGTGCATTGCCGATCCTCAGATTGCCCTAACGTGAATTGTGCTGGATCGATGGCCGTTGCAACGCCCGCAATGACGGGGGGGCGACTGACGCCTGTGTCCGGAACGGCGCAAAAAAGGTAATGCATCTTTACACTTTTTTAACCGTTCCTTCGCGCGACGCGTAAGTGCGCGTCCCGATCAGGGAGTTCCCAAATGAAGTCTGTTTACCTCGCGGCGTGTGCCGCCGTGGCCGTTGTCGTAAGCGCACCTGTACAGGCGGCACCAATCGTCACCACTGTGAATGCAGACCTTCTAACCGCTCCAATCACTGCCATATTTAACGGCGCGACTTTCACGTTCAGCGCCACGAACAGCCTTACGCAGCCTCTCTCGGTCCAGAGCAACAGCACCGGCGCTTTTTCGGCCTTCGGTGGCTTTGCTGGTATCGCGCTGCGCCCTTCGACCAGCTTCACAAATCGCGGGACCGTGACTTACGGCCCGTCATTCGGACAGTTCGCTTCGTTCACCAGTCCATCGAAGCCGTCAACTTCGAATGGCGATAACTTCATCGGCCTTCGTGCGGCGGTCGGAAATGACTTCTACTACGGCTATGCTTTCACGACGAACAACATCCTGAATAGCTATGCTTTTGAAACGACCGCCAACACGGCTATCACTGCCACGACCGCAGTAGCCGCCGCTGTTCCTGAGCCCGCTACGTGGGCGATGATGATCCTCGGTATGGGCGTGGTTGGCTTCGCGATGCGTCGCCGCAAGAAAAACGTCACTACGACCATCCGCTTCGCCTAAGTCTCAACTCCTTAGGCGTTTGAGAAGCCGTCGTTCTCACCCCCATGAGAGCGGCGGTTTTTCGCGATCCGATCAGGGAACGGCAACTGATTACAGATCAATATCGGATTCTTATATGGGTTCAAGGGGCTGTGTCAGGCCAAATGCACCGGCTGGTAATCAGGGCAGGATAAGTGAGGGCATGCCTCGCCCGCGCAAGCCAGCCAGTCCGTTCCGGTACTTCAACTCATCACCTGAGGTGATCCGCCTGGTGGTGCTGATGTACGTCCGCTTCCCGCTGTCGCTGCGGAATGTGGAAGACCTGCTGTTCGAGCGCGGCATCGACATCTGCATGAGACGGTGCGGATGTGGTGGAACAGGTTTGGGCCGGTGTTTGCCGGCGAGGTGCGCCGCAGGCGGGTAAGCCGCATGCGTGGCTTTCGCCACTGGCGCTGGCACCTGGACGAGATGTACGTGAAGCTGAACGGCGAGATGGTCTACCTGTGGCGAGCGGTGGATCATGAAGGTGAGGTGCTGGAAAGCTACGTCACCGGAACGCGGGACAAGGCAGCGGCGCTCACCTTCATGAAGAAGGCGCTGAAGCGCCACGGCTCGCCTGAGGCGATCACGACGGATGGTCTGCGCAGCTATCGTGCCGCGATGAACGAGCTTGGCGATGCTGATCGTCAGGAGGTGGGCCGCTGGGCCAACAACAGGGCGGAGAACTCACACCTGCCGTTCCGACGACGAGAGCGGGCGATGCTCCGCTTCCGACGGATGAAGAGCTTGCAGAAGTTCGCTTCTGTCCACGCCAACGTCCACAACCACTTCAGCCTGGAGCGCCATCTCACCGACCGACAGACCTACAAGGAACGACGCTCAGCGGCACTGGCTGAGTGGCAGGCGCTCGTCAGCTGATCTGTGGCCTTGACCATCCAAGCTTTGGCACCGGAGACGCGTCCGCCTTAAACTGACAGCTCCGCCAGATTTCGTTGTATTCGTGGCTTTTTAGTCGATCTTGAATCTGTTGCTCACGCTTGGCGTGGTGTCTGTGCAACTACGAGCGGCCACAGGCGGATTGGGGTGGTGCTTCAGCGAGAACACGAAGTCGGGTCCCTGATTCAGCGGCGTGGGTTCGTAGGAATGCGCCTGCACCGGCCGCTTGTTACTGTGTTGCGGGCTGCTCCGCGCGATCGCGGGCGCGCGACGAGGAGGAGTGCGGAAGCGAGCGGTGCGACGTTCATGGCGCGCCACCCCTTGTGGTGGAGCTGCACCACGCGAGCGGGTGAACGGGCGCAGGGGAAAGGGATCACACCGAGCGCCCGCTTTCGCGATCTGTGCCGCTCAACGACCGTAGATGGGTCCTGTCTGCGCGATTTCGATGCTGCTGCCCCCCTCACGCCACAGCCTTGATCGGCGCTGCGGAAGCGGTTGCCAGGCATGTCTCGACGGCGCTGCCAAGCGAACCGACATAATGGTCGGCACCCAGCGCACGTTGGATCTGCGCGTCGCTCAAGGCTGCCTCGCCCTCCGGCCAGAGGCCGACCAGGATAGGGGCGTCACCCGTCCTCGCGCGCAGTCGCCGGACAAGGTAGCGCAGGTGGGAGGGCGCCCCGCCGATCTCGAGATAGGAGACGCAGACCAGCCTCGCGGTCGATGCATCCAGGTTGCCGATGTTGGCACGCGAACCTGCATCATGGGTCACCCGGCGTACACCGAAACCGCGCTTGGTGAGCAGCTGCGCCATCATCGCGGTCACCGCATCGTCCAGGGCGCCTCGGCCTGCGACACACAGGATCGATCCGTCCGCGCGCCAGTCGGCCGGCGCTTCTGGAAGTACGTGGGGCGCAGTTTCAGCAAAGCCCGCGGCGGTCTCCGGCACCGGATTGAGCGGCGGCTCGGGGGCATTGGCGGTGCTGGCCGTGTCATCGGCTTCGGAAAGCTCACCGACCAACTCGAGCATGCCATCCACGATGCGGCCCACCTTGGCGCGGTCGATCGCTCCCCGCGCGACATCGGCCGCAGCGAGTTTGAGCGCCGGCAGGGCGACTTCGTCATAATAGGCCGTCAGCGACCGTTCGCTGAGTTGCGTCTCCGCTTGTGCGAGGGCCTCGTCCGGATCGCCCGCGAGCATCCGCTGGTAGAAGCTCTCGACCGGCGTCAGAGCCGGCCGGTCGCCGAGCAGGACATCGAGAAACTCGAGGCTGGGGATATGCCGGCCAAGCACGACGAGGCACAAGGTCAGCGGCATCGAGAGGACGAGGCCTACCGGCCCCCAGATCCATGTCCAGAATACCGCCGCAAGCACGACGGACAGCGGCGAAAGGCCGGTGGAGTGGCCGTATAGCAGAGGCTCGACGACATAGCCGATCAGCGGTTCGAGGATGACGAACAGTGCCACGACCTCCAGCATGGTCGTCCAGCCGGGATCGGCACCGGCGGCGATCGCCAGCGGCAGCGTCGCGCCCAACAGCGCACCGATATACGGCACGAAGCGCAACACGCCTGCCAGGATTCCCCACAGGGCCGGCACAGGCAGTCCGATCAGCCACAGCCCCAATCCCACCACGAGGCCGAAGCTGGCGTTCACGGCGAGTTGGGAGAGGAAGTAGCGGCTGAGCCTTTTACCGGCATCGTCCATCGCGGCGGTGGTTCGATGCAGGTCGGAGGAGCCGAACAGCCGGATGAGTCGGTCGCGTAGATCCTCCTTCTGCATGAGGATGAAGATGGCGACGACCAGTACGATCACGAAGGTTTCGAAAGGCGCGACGATCGGTTCCAGGTACCCGCCGACCTGCTCGAGGATCGGCGTCTTCTTCTCGCTGATCCTGACCTCCAGCGGATGCGCCCGGGTGCCGCGTATTTCGCCAGTGCCAAGTGCAGGCGGAAGCTGCACAGGCGTCGAAGGCGTAAAGATGCGGAGTTGGTTGGCGGCGAAGTGCTGGGCGCGATCGATTTTCGCCTGGATTGTTTCTGCGTAGGTCGGTGCATTCCCGGCAAGCGAGGCAGCTTGCATTCCGACCATGGTGCCGATGCCGCCCAGTGCCGCCAGCGCGCTCAGCACCGCGAGCATGATGGCAAGGGCGCGTGGAACCCGAAGTCGGCGCAACGCGGCCACGATCGGCGAAAGGACAAACGACAGAAGGACTGCGAGCGTGATCGGGATCAGTACGTCCTTGGCGAAAAACAGTCCGGCGATAACGACCACGCCCACCGCCAGGCCCAGCAAACCATTGAGCCCAGGCACCTGCGCTGGTGTGACGGTGGCACTCGACGCGCCTTCGGCATCGCTACCGTCATACCTGGCTTGCAATCGGTCCATCTCGCGCTCCTTCGAAGCGCTAACCCTCCGGAGCTACCTTCGTGCCGTTGATGGCTGAAGAAGCGGCTGCGAGCGGTGTTTGCCTGGCATGGCGAGCCGCCGCGAGGCTGGGGCACTACCGATTGCACGAACCGTCACGAATGGCGGACGTTGAACGCGAGCAGAGCCCGCCGATGCCCATGATGGGTGCGGCGGTCGATCTACGCTCGGGCGACGCTACAGGCGAGCACGACCCAGCGACCGGTCCTTCGCACGATCCGGCATCGCCACCTGCGCCTCGTCTGGTGGAGGAACGTCCGTTGCAGATGCGCGGCGTGCTGCGCGAAGTCGTGGAAGTCGATCCGATGATGCGCCAGGACCAACACGCCGCCCGGCCGCAGTGCCGATGTCACGTCACGTGCGGTTTGGCGCATCGCCTGCGGGGACAGGTAGTAGAGCAATTCAGCGATGAGAATTATGTCGTAGCGCTGGCGTGGGAAGCGTGCAGGCACCGCCAAACGGATGGCCCGGGCGCGCCTTTTGTGTTCGCGCAATGCCGCGGCCACGAGCCGGGTCCCCGAGCCTGTAGCCTCTGTGGCGTCGAGGCGTAGGGTACGCGCGGCAAGGGCGCGGCTGTTGGACCCATTACCCGCAGCCAATTCCAGGATGCGGCCGTGCGGGCCGGGTCCGATCGCGTGCAGGATCGCGGCACGCTTGATCGCCTCGTCACGGTTGGTGAAGGTCCGCCACGGGTCGGGATCATCGGTAAAGGTACGCTCGAACCCGGAGAGGCCGATCGGCTTCATGATGTACCTCCAGGTGCGAATATCTCCTGAGGGCGGCTGAAGGCGGCAATCTGTTGCGCGGTCATGGCAAAGCCGTCGGGATCGTCCACGATCCGTCCGGCCTGCGTGCGGTAGCTGCGGATCGCGTGTCGCTTGGCCATGCGCTCCTGTGCGGTCAGCGACAGGGTGCGGGCGCCTGGCAGCCGCTGGCCCGTCGGCCATACCGGATAGCGCCACCAGTTCACGCCTGGCTGGCGCGTCGCTGCCGCCGCGACGACGCGGTGGTCGGGATGGGCGTCGGCTTGCGATGGTGCGAGCGCAAGCAGGGGGCGCGGAAGGGTACGGGTCGCACGGACGACATGGCGGCGGACGGCCGGCGCGTGCGCGTCGAGGCGCCCGTCCGGCAAAGCGAGGAACGTAACGGCACCCGCCGCCACGCCCAGCCGCCGCATCACGCGCTTCGTCTCGCGCTGGCGCTCACGGATCAGGCGCGCAGGTGGCCAGGTTGCGCTGCCGGGATGGGACGCGGCACCATCGCTGACGACGAGAACCACGACGCGAACGCCCCGTCTTGCCAGCCGTGAGATCAGGCCGTGCGCGGCGATAGCCTCGTCGTCAGGGTGCGGCGCGATCACCAGCAACGCGCGTGGATGGCCGGGACGGAATGTCACAGATCGGGTCGGAGAATACCGGCGGCGACCGCTGCGCCAACCTGCATCCGTTGCGCGTCGGGGCCGGGCTGCCTCAGATACATCGACAGATCCGTGATCGTCGCGGCGAGTGGCTGGTCGAGGAACAGGGACGTCACGCCCACCGCTTCCTGCGCGAGGGGGATGGCTTCGCCGCCGGCGGCGAAGATCGCAGCGCGCGCCGCTGCGACCAAGGGCAGGCGGGCGGCCTCATCCTCGAACCAGCCAGCCGCGGCACGACGCACCGCCGCCGCTGCACCTTCCGCAAGCGCGAAAAGGCGGGCGAGGCGCCCGGCCTGATGCGGGTCCGTCGCGCGATCGAGTGTGACGAGATGGTCCCGAACCTCATCGACCAGTCGCGCGATCCCGCCCGCCTGTACCGCGGCGAAGCGCAGGGCACCGCCAGAGAACCAGGGCTCCCGCACATAATCACCGGGCGTGCCGATCATCGCCTCAGGACCGATCGCCGCCCCGTGCCAGCGTACGACGTGCGTTTCCGAACGCTGCATGCCGACGACGTGCCAGACGCTGCGATCGATCGCCGGCGGTGTCGTCGCAAGATCGAGCAGCACCAGTTGCCGCCCGTCTGCCACGTCCATGGTGACGAGCGCGTGCGTCAGTATGCCGGCCCCCGACGCGAAGCTCTTGCCGCCGCTGAGCCGACCATCTGCCAGGTGTAGCGGCTCACCGCGCAGATCGGCGTTCCACACCCCCAACATCGCGCCCTTCCGGATCGACGTCGCCAGCGCATCGTGCTGTGCGCGGGTGCCGTAGCGCATCACGATCTGAACCGCGTCGACATGCCCTTCGAACAAGCGACCGAGCGGCAAATCCTCGCGACCGACACGGTAGAGCAGCCGCAACAGTGCCAAAAGCGAGGCGGCGTCCACCGGATCGCCAGCCGCTTGCTGCTCCTTCGTGAGCGTCGCAAGCCGGATGCGAAGGTCGGTCATGCCGCCTGCGCCGGCGGTGCGGCGGTGAGCATCGCAAGTGCGGCCTCAGCAACCTCGAACGGAATCTGCCGCATACCGCCCGGCGCCTCGGGAACGGCGCGCATGGCGAACGCCTCGGCGTTGGGACAATCGCGGGCGACGCCGCGCAGATGATCGGTGGTCAGCCCGATCGCGGCAGCCAAGGGTGACCATTCGGCGGTTCCAAAGGCGCGCCGCGCCAGCGCGTGCTGCCGGTACTGCCAGAGTTGATCGACCGGATGCGTGACACGCACGCCGTCGAGGCCGATCCGATCGAGCAGATGCAGCGCCGTCGCAAGGCCTCCCCGCGCACGCCCCTGCCGCCGGGCGGAGGTATGGACGACACTCGCGGCATCACGCCGGACGCGGAAGCCCGCGCGCGCCGCGTCGTCGGCCAGCTGTGCGTCCTCGCCACTGATCAAAGGTGGAAAGCCGCCAAGGGCCGCGTAAACCTCCGTGCGCATCGCCATGTTCGCGCCGCTGGCATGATGGTGCATCGCCTCGGCCTCCCACGCCACCGGGTCGACGCGGCGGCGTAGCAGGTGGAGATGTGCGTAATAGCGCTCGATCCGATCCTGCGCCTGATCCTGCGGCCCGTCGCTGCGAAGAACGTTCCCCGCCATCAGGTCGGCCGCGGCAAGTCCGTTGACGGTGGCGCCGAGCCAGTCGGCGCGAGGCCAGCTATCGGCATCCGTCGTCAGCAGGATGCCGCCAGCAGGTCCCAGCACCGCCCTGCCGAGCGACATGGCGGCGTGGCGCGAGATGCCCGCATTGGCTGAACCGCCGTCATGTGTGGCGATGTGCACCGGATGGCGAGCGTGCGCAGCATAGTCGGCCGTGACACCGGCGCTGCCATCGCTGCAACTGTCGAGTAACAGGCATATCACGACCTGCGTGCCCGCCGGAACCAGCAAGCGGTCAAGCGCGGCGAACAATCGCGGGAGCCGCTTCGCCTCGTTGCGGGCGGGGATGCAAATGGCAAGCGCGGGCGGCGGGTCGACCGGAACTGCCGGGCTGCTCAAGCCCGTAGCTCACCTTCGTCGCCACCATCCCAATAGCGAATGCGATCGGCATGCACTTTGATCATCACGATGCCCGGCGTATCGATTCCGTCCGGAAAATAGCGATCGAGGTCCTTGGTCCAGTGCGCCTCGAATTCGGCTTTGTCGTGAATCAACGATGCTTGGCCTTCAACGGCGACGAACAGCGGCGGGCCGCCGAGCATCCCGGCGGCGCCGGTATAGGTCAGGCACACCTGAGGCGTGCCGCTGATGTCGGCGACCTTGCGCGAATCCGCATAAGCGAAGAAATAGCTGTCGCCGCTATATTCGACATCGCCGTTGTTGCTCATCGGGCGCGCGGTCATCTCCCCGCCGGACGATTGCGTATTCAGCATGGCGAAGTCCAGCTTCGCCATCTTTTTCGACAGCTCATGCAACGTCAGGTCGGCCATAGCGTGAGATCCTCCGTCAGACGCGAGCGGTCAAACCGGAAGAGGCGTCCGCACAGCATTCCAAACGTGTGATACTAACGCTTGTTCAGCGGCGTTCTGCTTAACCTCGATCAGGTTGGGGGTGCGGCCGGCATGCCGGCGCGCCGACTCGCGGTAGCATGCGGTATGGGCAAACGGCAGACGTTGGGAAGCGGGCGGGGTGCCCTTTGGCCGATCCGTGTTCGCCACGAAGAGCTCCAGCCGATCACAAGGACCGGAGCCCCAGTCCGCAGACGCGTCTAAGCCGGCTGGGCGGCGTACGGCGACGCCGAAGCGTTCTGGAACCAGGGCGTTACGAGCAAGTGCGGCACGGCGAGTGCGGCAATGGCGGCGAATAGCGGACGCACACCGGATGGGTCCCAACGGAACATCAATAGGCCTGTCACGGCAACGAGCAGCAGGGCGGCGATTAGAACAGGAGCCGTAGCGCTAAGATAGCCGCCTATCGTCGCGCAGCCCAGCCGGGCCTGACGTTCGAATGTCTGGGGAAGGGCATGCAGGACAAGAAAACCGAAGGAAAATCCTACCAGAGGAGGCAGGATGACGAGGGCCGCCGTTCCGACCAAGAGGCGCAGGTCGTGGCGCCGGCAAGCCCTTACGATCAGGTAGCTCGCGGCCACGGCGCCCAGGAGCGCCATTGCGTGTACCATCGTCGGCAACAGAGTTGTCGAGGTGCCAGCGAGACGAAGTATGTCGGTCAGACCGGCGACGTGGAATGTGGCAGGCGTGGCGACGAGGCTGATTCCCCTCGCAGCCCGCTCTGCCGGTCGATCCGCCGACGCATCTTCAACGCCGAAATGGACTGCCGAAGCGATGAGAAATGCGGGCAGCGCAACTGCCGGTTCGATGATCCACCACCAAAGGCAGCCTGTGCCCACCAGACCGTAAAGAGCCACGAACGAGAGGCGTTGCCGCGGCTCGACGATTGCCAGATCGCTGGCGCCATGTGCCATGCCGATGACGCCGATCGCCACGACCGCAAAGACCAGCTGCACGGTCAACGGACCGAAGGAGGCGGCAACTGCCACCCCCAACACCACGCCCCAGCTCAGCGCCGGAGCGCGTCCGGTCACGACTGATACCTATGCTCGTCGTTGTGCTGTGCGAGCGCCTTCTCGAGATTATTTGCTGCGTAGACGGCGTAGATGACCTTGGCGACGACATCCATGACCAGGATCGCCCACACCGATGTCGGATCCGTGATGATCTTCAGCCCTTCGGGTCCGATCAGAAAAACGATCGGATAGAGGAACCAGATGATGGTCAGGAAGGCCACGTTTCTGTTGTATGCCGTGCCCAGCGCCGTGCCGCGGTTCTGCGCCAGTGTACGCAACGGCCCCCACAACAGGTAGAGAACGCCAAGGAAGGCGACGCACGACCAGGCGTACCAGACCCATTTGACGAGCGAAGGTCCCGCCAACGAGGACACCAGCCCGGTCGCGATCATCAGTACGTCGAGAACGATGATGGCGGTGAGGTGGCCGCCGACTTCGCCGGTCCTGCCATGCTCGTGAAAGGCAAGGAGGACGAGGCTCGACAGCAGGATTGGGGTCGTCACCGACCAGTCGAGATATCGCGCAAGATAGGTGATGGAGCCGTCCGGCTTGACCAGCGTGCCGATCCCGAAAGCCATCGCAAGATAGGCGGTGGCCGCGATGAAGGGCACGCTCGCGTGCAGCAGAGTATGATGGCCGGAAGGGTGACTCTTCTTCCCTGTCGCGTAGATCGCCAGCGAACCCAGCGACATGATCGTGAACCCAAGAAGAAAGGCGGTCTGATCCATACGGTTTCCCCAACACGAGGGGACGACCCGATGCCGGCCCGAACCGAATAACATCGATTGTATCATTTTGTGTCCGACCCGGAGCGAAATTCATCAGGCTGTCATGAATATCGGTCGACCTGCCGCAGCGAGCCCGCCCCGCCCGGCCGAGATCCGGGGCTCGGTCGGCGGGGTCAGAATGCGAAGGCTTGCCGATGCGTGCGTGTGACCACGTCCCGGTCCGCGTCGCTTGCCATTGCGGCGTGCGCGCGATCGGCGGCATCGCGCGCCGCGCGTTCGATCACCGGCCGGGCGGCAGGCGAGTGCCGCGCCACCGCGCCGAGCACCTTCTGCAACCGAACTCCTACTTCGACGATGGCCGCCCCGTCGCGGGCTATCGGACGACACCAGTCGTCGAGCAGGTCGATCATATGGACCGCAGGAATATGAATGAGGGCAGTCGGGGAGACGTCCGTGTCGGGACGATGATCGATGAAGCGCAGCAGCAGGCGGGCACCGGCCTCGATGACCGCGACTGCGGTTCCCGGATCGTTGACTGCCGGCGAGAGTGCGCGCGATGCGATCTCCGACAGCACGACGAGACCGAAGCGTGGGTCATGATCGAAGGCGCGGTGATGCGACAGGGTAAAGGCGCCGCGAACCTCGTCGATCACCGTGTCGTCACAGTCCGCGTCGATCAGCGCCACGGCACTCTCAGGCTCAACCAGCTTTCCGGGCAACGCGAGGACATGGATATTGGCCCCGATCGCCTCCGCGGTTTTGCTCAGCAATGCAAAGTCGACGTGGGTGACCCGCGCCATCGTCGGCGCCAGGACCCGCCTCATGTCACATGGGTCGATGGCCGGCATGATTGCCGGTACGGGGGCCGATACCGGGTCGTCCAGCGCCAGGGGCATCGCGACCGCGTCGATCGCCGCAGCCGTGGCGCGTTCGACCCGGTCGATCGTGTCGGACACGCGGCCGAATTGCGCGATATGCTGGATCCAGCGCAACAGCGTCACGACGATGAAGAGGATGACAAGGATGGTGCCGAAGAACAGGATGACGCGGCCGGTGTCGCCGTACAGCCCGGTCGACAGCGCCACGATGCCGACGATGGCGAACAGGAAGCTGCCGAGGAACGTCGCCAACGCGTTCTGCGCGGTGCTGTCGTCGATCAGCAGCTGGACGGCGCGCGGGGTAATCGTGCTGGTCGCGCCCGAATAGGCCGACACCATCGCCGTCAGCGAAAAGGTGGTGACCGCCAGCATGCTCGATGCAAGCATGGTGAGGATGCTGTCGACCGACTTGGCGCCGACCGTCGCGGCGAATTCATAGGAAATGGTGTGGCCGACGAGCGCACCCGCAAGCGCAAGCGCTCCGCCGAAACCGCACACCCACGCCGCCCTGAACCACATCCTGCGGGTGAGAAGGCGTATAAGCCACTGCCACCGTGTCAACGCCGTCCCCTTTCGCCCCGCTCAAGGCTTCAACGACGCAGCCGGTTCCGTCAGTGCTTGGGTGCGCCGGTCCGGGTCAGCTGCCAGCGGTGCAGCGGCGGCGGCATCGTCGGGCCTTGCGCAAAGGTCGAGAAGGCGACGACGATAATCTGTCCCCGTTCCGCGACGCTGGTGCCCAGCGCAACCGCATAGCTGCCTCAAAGATCAGCGGGAGCAGGAACACGTCGAAGATCAGCGCCACGCCGATTTGCCACGATAGTCAAACCCAGATGGGCAGGTCCAGACGCCGGCGGAGCGACCCCGTGGTGGACGCGGCATGACGCACCGGGCGATCACGACGGTCGACCCCGCCTTTGTCGCGGGGCCAGCCTCAGGACCACGAAGGCGCTCAGAGGCGATAAGACCTATTCGAGCAGTTCAGCCGCGCGTCGGGGCTGGCCGGAAGGACTTCGGGCGGGGGGCGTCGTCGGCTGGCGGGGTGGCGGCGTCGAACAGGTGTTCGAGCATCGCCGTCATCGCGGCACGGCCGGTCGCGGTGAGGCGGACGTGAACGCGGCGGTGGTCGGCGGGGTCGGTGTCGCGCTCGATCAGGGCGGCCTTTTGCAGGCGATCGATGCGCCGCATCGCGCTGGCCGCACTTTCGCCGGAGAGCAGGATCAGATCCTTGACGTAGAGCGGACGATCCGTACCTGCGGCGATGAACAGGTCGATCATCATGTCCCATGCCGTGTCGACCAGCAGGTCGTGCGGCAGGAAGGTGCTCATCGTCGCGCGCAGCTGCCGTGCCTGGCGGGCGCGCGCGATCAGTTGCGGGGTGATCGGCGCGGAGTCTGTCGTGGTGCCGTCGGGGGCGGGGCGCTCGCTCATCGTTCGCGCAGCGCCTCGCTGGCGCGATTGAGGGGTTTCAGCAGATATTGCAGCACCGTCTTGGCGCCGGTGTGGATATCGACGGTGGCGACCATGCCCGGTGTGATCGGGAAGCGCTTGCCTGCCTTGTTGACCAGCGAATCTGCCTTGGTGCGCACGTAGACGCGGTAGTAGAGGACGTCGGGCTTCACCTCGTCGCGGATCGTGTCGGGCGAGATGCTGGAGACGGTGCCTTCGAGCCCGCCGTAAACCGAATAATCATAAGCGGTGACCTTCACGCTGGCGCGCTGGCCGGGGCGGATGAAGGCAATGTCGCGCGGTTGCAGCCGCGCCTCGATCAGCAGGCGATCGTCGAGCGGCACGATCTCCATCAGCTTGCCGTTGGGCGGGACGACGCCGCCGATCGTCGATACCTCGATGTTCTTGACAACGCCGCGCACCGGCGAGCGCAGGGTCAGGCGCTGGAGCGTGTCGGAGCGGCCGCGCACGACGGGGGCAAGGCTGTCGACCTCTTCGGTTGCCTTGGCGAGGTCCTGCCGCGCCTCGACCATATATTGCGAGCGCAGGTCGGCCTTCTTGAGTTCGAGGTCGGCGCGCTGGCGTTGCAGGCGCAGCACCTCGACGTTGCTCGCCGCGCCGACGGTGATGAGGCGCTGACCGATCGTCACTTCGCGACTGATCAGCGCAAGGCTCTGGTCGATCAGCGCGACCGAGGATTGCAGGCTGCGGCGGCGCGTATCGTATAGGCGGGTTTCGGAGGCCTTCAGCTCGGGATAGCCGTCGAGCTCGGGCGAGAAGCGTAGCGGCACACCGTTAGCCTCAGCCTGGAGTCGCGCCATGCTGGCGAGTGCGGCGCGGTATTTGGCGGCGCTTTCGTCGACGGTCGATCCGGCCTGCGTTGGGTCGAGCTGCGCGAGCAGCTGGCTGGGGCGGACGATGTCGTCCTGGCGGACGGCGAGTTTCTTGAGGATGCCGCCTTCCAGCGATTGGATCACCTGTTCGCGATTGGTGGGGACGACGCGGGCCTCGCCGGTCGCGACCTCGTCGAGGCTGGCGAACCAGGCCCAGGCGAGCGCCGCGACGAACAGGACGGCGAGAATCCAGACCAGCCGCGTCGCGGCGGTCAGGCGGTGTTTGCCTTCGCCGCCGAAGAGATGGTCGTCGTCGAGGGCGAGGGTGGTCATGCCGCTGCACTCCGGGTTCCGCGCATCGTGGCGAGGACCTGGTCGCGCGGTCCGTCGAGCACGATCGTGCCGTTGTCGATGACGATGATGCGGCTGACGATCTCCAGCATGCGCATGCGGTGGGTGGCGACGATCAGCGTGCGATCGCGGCTCCAGGTGCCCAGCTGATCGATGAAGTGGCGTTCGGCGCCCTCGTCCATCGCGGCGGTGGGTTCGTCGAGCAGCGCGACGGTCGGCTGGCGGAGCAGGAGGCGGGCGAGCAGCAGCGCCTGCACCTGCCCGCCCGACAGGCCGAGGCCGCCTTCCTGCACGACATGGCCGAGGCCGTCGCGCAGGCCGCGGACCATCGCGTCGGCGCCGACCGTCCGGAGGGCGGCGAGGATCTCCGCATCGGTCGCGGCGGGGGCGCCGAGCGTCAGGTTCTCGCGCAGCGTGCCGTGGAACAGGCGGCTGTTCTGGGTGAGCAGGCCGATGTCGCGGCGCACGTCGGCGGGATCGATCTGGTGCAGCGCGAGGTCGTCGAGCAGCACTTCGCCCGACACCGGCTGGAGCATGCCCGACAGGCCCTGGAGGAGCGTCGACTTGCCGGCGCCGTTGCGGCCGAGCAGCGCGATCCGCTCGCCCGCGGCGATGTCGAGGCCAGGGACGGTCAGCGCGGGCGCGGCATTGGGATCGCCATAGGTGAATACCGCCGAGCGCAGCGCGAAGTCGCCGGTGACCGCGGGCAGGGGCACGCGATGGCCGGCATCGGCGCTGTCGACGGGCAGCGCCATGATCTGGTTGAGGCTGCCCATTGCGACGCGGGCATGCTGCAACCGGCCGAGCAGCTGCGTCACCTGCGCCATCGGCGCCATCATCCGCGAGCCGAGGATCGACGTGGCGACGAGCACGCCCGTCGTGATGTCGCTGGCGATGACGAGCGGCGCGCCGACGAAGATGATCGCGGCGTAGACGCCGTTCTGGACGCTCTGCGTCCATACCGACAGGCTGTTGGTGAGGCCGCGCAGGCGCAGCTGCGCCTCGCCGGCGACGGCGTTGTAATGGTTCCACTGGTGGTGGAAGCGATCCTCCGCCTGGAGCGCCTTGATATCCTCGATCCCCTGCACCGCCTCGACCAGCATGGCGTTGCGCAGCGAGGATTCGCGCATCGATTCGGTCGCCAGCATCCTGAGGCGTCGCTGGGCGAGCAGGCCGGGCGCGAGCAGCAGTACGAGCGCGGCGAGCGGCACCAGCGCGAGCGCGCCGCCGATGAACCACAGCACGGCGAGGAACAGGAGGAAGAAGGGGAGGTCGGCGACCGTCGCTACGGTGGTGGAGGTGAGCAGATCGCGCACCTGGTCGAGGTCGCGCAGCTGCGCGATGAACGTGCCGGTCGAGGGCGGCCTGGCGCGATTGCGCACCCGCAGCGCATGGCCGAACACCTGGTCGGAGATGCGCAGGTCGGCGCGCTTTCCGAGCACGTCGACGATGTTGGTGCGCAGGCGGCGCAGGATGAAATCGAACAGGATGGCGATCAGCACGCCCAGAAACAGGATGGTGAGCGTCGGGATCGAGGCCGCGGGTACGACGCGGTCGTAGACCTGCATCGAGAAGAGCACGCCCGCGAGGCCGAGGCAGTTGGTCACCACCGAGGCGACCATGACATGGCCGTAGGAGCGCGCGTCGCGCAGCAGGATGCGGCGCAGCCAATGTTCCTCGAAGGGGCGGATGTAGGTGTCGACGCGCATGTCGGGCGCCGAGCGCGAGGGGCGGGGGATGACGAAGCCGGTCGCGCGTGCGACGAGCTCGCCGAGCGGCCGCCGCGTCTCGCCGCCGTCGCCGGGCAGGACGAGCCGGGCATGCCCCTCCGCATCGATGCCCTCGATCAGCGCGATCTCGCCATCGCCGAGGCGGACGATCGCGGGCAGCCGCCAGCTGGTCAGCCGCATCGCCTGCGGCGCGCTGAACCGCACCGACAGGCCGGTGGCGCGGGCGAGGGTGCGGATGCGCGTCTCCTCGTCGCCGCCGAGGTTCCATTGCGCCGCCAGCCGCGCGCGTCGTTCGGACACGGGCAAGCGGTAATGCCGCGCGACGCGCGCCATGAGGTCGAGCCAGTCGTCGACTGCCGATGCCGGCAGGGCTGCCGCGGTGCTCACAGCGTCACCCCCCGTACCGAGGTGCCGGCGAAGCCGAAGGCGTCGCGCATCCGGCCGGAGAGATAGAGGCAGTCGACCTCCAGCCGGCGGAGGTTGTGCGCGGTGTTCACCGCTTCGAAGCGCACCTGTTGCAGCTCCTGTTCGGCATTGAGCAGGTCGACCAAGGTGCGCGTCCCCATTTCGAGATACTGGATGCGGTAGAGGCGACCGGTTTCGCGCATGTTGGTTTCGCGCGAGGTCAGCGTCGCCACCAGCTGCGACAGGCTGTCGATCTGCTGCTGCGCCTCGGCGAGCCGCTGGCCGGTTTCGGTGCGGGCGCGGCGGGCGGCGGCCTCGGCCGCTTCGAGCTGGAAGGAGGCGCCCCGCATGCGCGCCCGCGTGACGCCGCCGCCGAAGATGTTGCTCGAAACGCGCAGGCCGACATTGTAGATGCTGCGGTCGCCGAACGGCGAGGCGACGTCGGTGGAGGCATCGCCGCCGACCGACAGCGTTGGATAACGATCGGCGCGACTGCGGCGCAGCGCGGCGGCAGCGCGTTCGGCTTCGGCATCGGCGGCCATGACCGCGGGCACCCGGTCCCAGGCGGGGGCCGGGCCGGAGCAGCTGCGCATCAGCCAGTCTGGTACGTCGGCGGACACCGCGGCGGGAGGTGCATCGCGGCCGATGAGGAAGGCGAGGTTGCTGGTCCAGCGCCGCCGCTCCGCCTCGATCGTCGCGAGGCTGGCGGTGGCCGCCTCGACCCGCGCCTGCGCCTGCAGCGCATCGGATTGCGTCGCCGCCCCCAGCGAGGAGCGCTTGCCAACGAGATCGCTGATCTGACGGATGCTCGCCGCCTGATCGCGCGCGATGGCGGTGAGCGCGGCGGCGCGCTGAACCTCGATCAGGGCGTAAGCCGTGTCGCGGATCAGCGTGTCGATGGCGAGCAGCATCTCGGCGCGGCCGACGCGGGTGCTGGCGCGGGCGGCGGCGACGTCGCTCGACACCTTGCCGAAATCGTAGAGCATCTGCGAGGCGCCGATCTGAGGCCGGGGGCGCCAGACCCCCGACACGCGGCTGTCATAGCCGCTGCCCGCGCCGGCACTGATCGTCGGCAGATAACCGGCGCGGGCGGCCTTCACCTCTTCGCCGCGCGCGGCGAGCGAACCCGCCGCCTCGATCGCCTCCCTGGCGGCGGCGTCCAGTGTCAGGGGCAGCGTAAATGGCCGCGCGAGGGGCATCGAGACGGTTTGTCCGGCCAGCGCGCTGCCGCACATCGCCAGCGCTGCGGCCAGCCCCAGGCGTCGTGTCGCGCCGATCGTCCGACGTGGATGGGTCATAATCCCGGTCCTTTCCTGTCACGCAGAAAAGGACCGGGAGATTTAAGAAAGCGTATAACTCACATGCCTATAACATGTTGTAACACAAAGAAATAAGATCGATTTTGGCGGCTTAAACACCATGATTGACAGTATTCCCGATATGGTCCTGATCGGGAAGCGTGACCAGATAGTCGAGCGGATCGACGACCGGGGGTAGCGGCGCATCGATCATCACCGCCGCATGGGCGCTTTCAGTGGTCGTGGTTCCGCCGTCCTGCGGCTGGGTCGCGAGATAGTGTGAAAGCACATCCTCCAGCTCGCCCCTGCCTTCGAACAGGTCGTAGGTGGCAAGTCCTGTCGCCGTGGTGACCGGGGCGTCGGCCGCCGCAACGCCGACGTGGGCGGTCAGCGCATCGAGCGGGATCACATCGGCCTCGACCGCGAAGACCTGCGTCGTCACCAGCGGCGCGGCGGCCGGACCATCGGCGGGCACGTCGATCGTCACCGTCAGCGTCGCGGTGGCGAAGCTGCCGCCCGGCTGGGCGAGCTGGTAGGTAAAGCTGTCGGTGAGGTCGGTCGCCGAATAGCCGAGCGCCGCGCTGGGCTGGTAGACGTAGCCCCCCGCCTCGTCGAGGGTCAGCGTGCCGTAGCGCCCGGTGAGCGTCACCGGCGTATCGCCGACCTCGGCGAAGCCGCTGCCGCTGTCGACGCGCAGGATCGCGAAGGGCGTGTGCGCGGTATCGTTGGCGAACAGATTGCCCTCCGCCGTCTCGCGCGTGGCGAGCGTATAGGCGTCGAGGAAGGTGGTGGTCGACCCCAGCGACACGGTGGTGCCGAACGTGCCCAGCGCCGCGCGGCTGCTGACGGTGTAGCTGTAGGTGCCGCTCGGCAGGTCGTCGAGCGTGAAGCTGACGCCCGTGCCGATCGGCAGCCCGGCGAGCGACGCCCGCGTTTCGGTGAACACCGTGGCACCGCCGGCATCGCGCACCGTCAGCGTATAGCTGGGGAGCAGCGAGAGCGAGAGGTTCGGCTGACGTACCGCGGTGATCGTCAGGTCCGCCGTCGCATCGGGGGCGACGGTGAAGCTGCCGCTGCCGGCACCGGTCGATGGCAGCAGCAGCCCGCCCGGCTGCGAGCCGAAGGTGAAGGCGGGGGCGACGGGCACGCTGGTTTCGACATTGGCGTAGGTGGCCGCGGCGACCGCCTGATCGGCGACGGCAACGGGCAAGCCGGTGATGTCCGGGCTGCCGATCGCGATCGACAGCGTCGCGCTTTCCGTCTCGCCGTCGGTCGGATCGAGCAGGGTGTAGGTGAAGCTGTCGGTCTGGCCGATGCCGGTGGGCGTGGCATCGGGCGTGTAGCTGTAGCTGCCGTCGGGATTGATGGTCAGCGTGCCCCAGGCGCCGTCGATCACCGTGCCGCCCGCCGCGACCGCGGTGGTGACGCCATTGACGGTGACGCTGGCGACCCGCGTGCCGGGGCCGGTCACGTCGACCTCGCCCGCCGGTCCGGCATCGGTGATGACGTTGCCGGTTGCGGTGCCGGGCGTCGTGGCGGCGATGTCGGTGAAGTCAGAATCGACGCCCGCGACATTGAGGCTGCCCAGCAGGCCGACGCCCGCCGTGCCCTGGAAGGTGAGGAAGGCGCGATATTCGCCCGGCCCCAGCGTTTCCGTTGCGCTCAGGTTGCCGTTGAGCAGGCCGACGTCGAGCAGCGAGGCAGGGCCGGTGCCGCTCACCGCCACCCATTGCGTGCCCTCCAGCCGCTGGACGACGACCGCATAGCCGCTGGCGACGCCGAGATCGAGCAGGGCGTCATAGGTGAACACGGCGTCCAGGCTATGGCCGGCCGCCACCTCGAAACGGATGGCGGGCACCGCCAGCACCTCCGCCTGGAGGTTCAGCGCACCGAGCGACACCAGTGCGACGTAATTGGCGGTGCCGTAATTGACCGGGGTGGTGCCCGGCACCAGGTCGATCGTCACCGTATCGGCATTGTCGAAGGCGGCGATATCGAACGGCGCGACGATGCTGGCAGGGTCGGAGACGTTGCCGGCGGCATCGGCCTGGGTGACGACGAGCGTCCCGCCGCTCGCCTGCGCGGGGGCGAGGGGCAGGGTGAAGCTGCCGTCCGCTGCCACCGTGCCGCTGCCGAGCAGCACGTTGCCGGGGCCGCGCACCTCGACCCGCGCGCCGGCTTCGCCCGCACCCGATAGGGTCGTGCCGTCGCCGGAGACCACCAGCGCGGTCGGCGCCGGCGGTGCGGTGAGATCGGGAGCCGCCGCATTGGCCGGCGCGGAGACGTTGCCCGCCGCATCGGCCTGGGTCGCGACCAGTGGCTCGCCGTTGCGCTGCGGGGTGGCGAGCGTGACCAGATAGCCGCCGTCCGCGCCGACGACCGCGCTGCCGAGGATGCCGCCGCCGGGAGCGGTGACGGTGACGGTGGCGCCGGGTTCGCCGATGCCGGCGACCGTGCCGCCGTCCGCGCCGACGCTGGCGGTGGGGGCGGCGGGTGCGGTGAGGTCGGGCGCCAGCGCGGGGACCGGCGGCGATGCGATGCCGGCACCGTCGGTCTGCACGACGTTCAGCAACTCGCCGTTGCGCTGCGCCACGTCGAGCACGACGGTGTAGCTGCCGTCGGCGGCGACGGTGGCGGTGCCGATCGGCACGCCGCCGGGTGCGGTGACGGTGACGCTCGCGCCGGCGAGGCCGGTGCCGGTGACCGCCGCGCCGTCTGCGGTGACGGCGGCGGTGAGGGCCGGCGGCTCGGCGAGGTCGGGCGCGACCGGGTTGGCGGGCGGCGAGACGTTGCCGGCGCGGTCGGCCTGCACGACGGTCAGGGTTTGCCCGTCGGTCTGCGGGGTGGTGAGCGGGACGGCGTAGCTGCCGTCCGGCGCGACCAGCGCGGTGCCGAGCGTTCCGCCCGGGCCGGTGACGGTCACGCGGGCGCCGGGTTCGCCGGTGCCGATGACGAACCCGCCGTCTGCCGAGACGGTCGCGACCGGCGCGGCGGGTGCCGTCGTGTCGGGGGCGAGCGCCGATGTGGTGCCGGAGGGGTTGCCGGCCGGGTCGCGCTGGCTGGCGCCGAGCAGTTCGCCGTTGGTGCGGGGTGTGTCGAGCGCCGCCGTATAGCTGCCGTCGGCGGCGACCACGGCGCTGCCGATCGCTGCGCCGCCGGGGGCAGTGATCGTCACCGTCGCGCCGGGTTCGCCCTGGCCGCTGACGCTGGCACCGTCTGCGGCGACGGTCGCGGTCGGCGCAGCGGGCGCCGTGATGTCTGGCGCGGCGAGCGGCGTCGCGGGCGATGCGTTGCCGGCGGCATCGGCCTGAACGACGGTCAGCGCCTCGCCGTTCGCCTGCGGGGTGGCGAGCGGCACGGTGAAGCTGCCGTCGGCCGCGACCACCGCCGTGCCGAGCGCGCCAGCCGGGCCGGTGACAGTCACCGTCGCGCCCGGTTCACCGGTGCCGGTCACCGTGGTGCCGCCGGCGTCGATTTCCGCGAACGGGGCGTCCGGCGCGGTGGTGTCGGGCGCCGCGTCGGTGGCAGGCGGCGAGACGTTGCCCGCGGCGTCGGCCTGCGTCACCGACAGCAGCTCGCCGTCGAGCCGCGGCGGCACCAGTGCGATCGTGTAGCTGCCGTCGCCGCCGACCGGCGCGGTGGCGATGACGCTGCCGTCGGGGTTGCGCAGCGTGACGGTGGCGCCGGGTTCGCCGGTGCCGCTCGCCGAGGCGCCGTCGTCGGCGACGACCAGCGTGGGCGCGGCCGGCGCGACGAGGTCCGGTGCGAGCGCGGCGGTGCCGGGCGAGACGTTGCCGCCGGCATCAGTCTGCGTCGCGGTCAGCGTGTCGCCGTCGATCTGTGGCGGGTCGAGCGTGGCGACATAGCCGCCGCCGGCATCGACGATAGCGATGCCGACCACCGTGCCTGCACCGTCGACGATGACGATGCGTGCGTTCGGTTCGCCGGTGCCGGTAACGCTGGCGCCGTCCGCGGCGACGGCGGCGGTGGGCGCGGCCGGCGCGACGAGATCGGGGGCGAGCGCCGTCGCGGCAGGCGAGATGTTGCCGGCCGCATCGCTTTGCGTCGCGCCCAGCGTCTCGCCGTTGACCGTCGCGGGGGCGAGCGGAACGGTGAAGCTGCCGTCGGCGGCGACCACCGCGGTGCCGAGCGGCGTGCCGTCGGGGGCGGTGACGGTCACCGTGGCGCCGGGCTCTCCGGTACCGGTCGCCGCCGTGCCGTCCGCCGCGATCGCCAGCGTCGGCGCGGCGGGGGCGGTAAGGTCGGGCGCCGGCGCCGCGATGCCGGGCGAGGCGTTGCCCGCCGGATCGGCCTGCGTCACGGTCAGCGTTTCGCCGTTGCGCTGCGGCGTCGCCAGCGTCGCGGTATAGCTGCCATCCGCGTCGACCAGTGCCGAACCGATCATCGTGCCGTCGGGTGCGGCGATCATCACCGTCGCGCCGGGTTCGCCGCTGCCGGTCACCACCGCGCCGTCCGCCGAGACGGTCGCGGTCGGTGCGAGTGGCGCGGTGAAGTCGGGCGCGAGGACGGGCGCGGCGGGGGACACGTTGCCGGCGGCATCGGCCTGGGTGACGGAGAGCGCCTCGCCGTTGGTCAGCGTCGTACCGAGCGGCACGGCAAAGGCGCCGCCGGCCGTGACCGTGGCGGTGCCGAGCGGCGTGCCGTCGGCTGCGCGCACGGTGACGGTGGCGCCGGGCTCGCCGGTGCCGGTGACGACGCTGCCGGTCGCGTCGAGCGCTGCGACGGGCGCCGCCGGTGCGGTGAGGTCCGGCGCGATGGCGGTCGCTGGCGGCGACACGTCGCCATCGCTGTCGGTCTGGGTGACGCGCACCGTCTCGCCGTCGATCCGCGGCGGCGCGAGCGCGACGCTGTAGCTGCCATCCGCGCCGGCAACGCCCGTCGCGACGATCGCACCGTCGGCGTCGTAGACCGTGATCGCCGCGCCGGCCATTGCGGCGCCGGTCACCGCCGTGCCGTCGGCGGCCACCACCGCGGTCGGCGCATCGGGATCGCGATCGGCGACGAGGTCGGGCGCCGTCGCCGCCGCCGGTGCCGAGACGTTGCCGGCGATATCGCTCTGGCGCACGGTCAGCTGTTCGCCATCGGTCTGCGCCGGCGCGATCGCGGCGGTGTAGCGACCGTCGGCGTCGACGACGGCGGTGCCGATCACCAGACCGAGCGGATCGCGCACGGTGACGGTGGCGCCAACCTCTCCGGTACCGGTCACGGCGGTGCCGTCCCCGGCGACGGACGCGGTCGGGGCGGCCGGGGCGGTGAGATCGGGTGCCACCAGACTGGTGGCGGCGGAGGTGTTGCCTGCCGCATCCGTCTGCGTCACGGCGATCGGTTGGCTGTCGACCTGCGGGGTGGCGAGGACGATCGTGTAGCTGCCCTGCGCGGTGACGGTTCCGCTGCCCAGCACGGTGCCGTCCGCGGCCGCGACGCTGACGGTCGCACCGGGTTCGCCGGTGCCGGTGACGACCGATCCGGTGCCGTCCAGCGTGGAGGCGGGCGCACCGGGCGCGGTGATGTCAGGCGCGGCGAGCGTCAGCGGCGGGGAGGCGTTGCCGGCGGCGTCGGTCTGGACGACACGGATCGTCTCGCCGTTCGCCTGCGGGCTGTCGAGCGGCGCGACGAAGCGGCCGTCAGCGCCGGCGACGGCGGTGCCGATCGGCGTGCCCGCAGCGTCGATCACCGTGATCCGCGCGCCTGGTTCGCCGAGGCCGACGACGCTGGCACCGTCACCGGCGACGGCAGCGGCCGGCGCGGCGGGCGCGGTGATATCGGGGGCGGCGGCGGCGGTCGCGGGCGACACGTTGCCGGCAGCGTCGGTCAGCGTGACCGAGACGCTGCCGCCATTCGCCTGGGCAGGCAGCAATGCCACCGCATAGCTGCCGTCGGCGGCGACGGTGCCGCTGCCGATGGCGGTGCCGGCGGGATCGCG
Organism: Sphingomonas sp. SP5; assembly: GCF_058313455.1. Classification (NCBI taxonomy): domain Bacteria; kingdom Pseudomonadati; phylum Pseudomonadota; class Alphaproteobacteria; order Sphingomonadales; family Sphingomonadaceae; genus Sphingomonas; species Sphingomonas sp. SP5. The sequence goes on from NZ_JBZFLF010000008.1 coordinate 55,552, forward strand.
CACGGTGACGGTGGCGCCGGGTTCGCCGGTGCCGGTCACCACGCTGCCGTCGGCACCGACCGCGGCGACCGGCGCGAGCGGTGCGGTCAGATCGGGTACGGCGACCTGGGTCGGCGTGGAGACGTTGCCGGCAGCGTCCGCCTGCGTCACCGCGATCGTGCCGCCGTCGGCCTGTGCCGGGTCCAGCACGGCGGCGTAATCGCCGCGTCCATTGGCGGTGGCGGTGCCGACGATCGTGCCGTCCGCGTCGCGCACGACGATCGTCGCACCCACTTCGCCGCGGCCGGTCACCACCGTGCCGGCGGCATCGAGCACCGCGCTCGGGGCAGCGGGCGCGGTCAGATCGGGGGCGAGCGCGGTGGCAGGGGGCGACACCGCGCCGGCAGCGTCCGTCTGGGTGACCCGGATGGTCTCGCCATCGATGCGCGGCGGGGCGAGGGCGATCGTATAAGCGCCATCGCTGGCCGCGGTGCCGCTGCCGATCACCGTGCCATCGGCTGCGTAGAGCGTAACCAGCGCGCCGGCGGCGGCGGTGCCGGTCACCGCGCCGCCGTCCGCGGTCACGCTGGCGGTCGGTGCGTCGGGGGCGGGTGCGATCGTCAGGTCCGGGGCGGCGGCGGTGGCCGGGGGCGAGACGTTGCCCGCGGCATCGGCCTGGCGCACGTCGAGCACCTCGCCATCGACCTGCGGCGGCGCGAGGGGAACGCTGTAGCTGCCGTCGGCGCCGACGGTGGCGGTGCCGATCACCGCACCGACGGGATCGCGCACGGTGACGGTCGCACCCGCTTCGCCGGTGCCGGTGACGGTCGCGCCGTCGGCACTGACGGCGGCGGCGGGAGCGGCCGGTGCCGTCGCATCGGGCGCGGTCAGCGGCGTCTGCGGCGACACGTTACCGGCGGCGTCGGTCTGGGTGACGGTCAGCGCCTGCCCATCCACCTGAGGATTGGCCAGGGTGACGGTATATTGCCCCTGCGCGCCGACCTGGGCGGTGCCGATCGCGGTGCCGGCGGCATCGCGGACGACGATGCCCGCGCCGGGTTCCCCGCTGCCGGTCACCACCGTCCCGCTCGCATCGAGCGTGGCGGCGGGCGCTGCCGGAGCGGTGATATCAGGCGCGCCAAGGGCGAGCGGGGTGGAGGCGTTACCGGCGGCATCGGTCTGCACCACAGTCAGCGCCTGCCCGTTCGCCTGCGCCGGCGAAAGCGTCGCGGCGTAGCTGCCGTCGGCGGCCACCGTCGCGGTGCCGAGCGCTGTGCCATCGGCGCCGGTCACGGTGATCCGCGCGCCCGCTTCGCCCGTTCCGGTGACGCTGGCGCCGTCGCCGGCGATGGCCGCGGTCGGCTGCGCCGGTGCGGTAAGGTCGGGCGCGATCGTGCTCGCGCCGCCCGAGGCGTTGCCGGCCGCGTCCGTCTGGATGGCGTCGATCCGGCCGCCGTCGACCTGCGGGGGTACCAGCGTTGCCGTGTAACGGCCGTCGGCGCCGACGCTGGCGGTAGCGAGTGGCGTGCCGGCCGCATCGGTGATCGTTACGCGGGCGCCGGGTTCGCCGGTGCCGCTCACCGCGATCCCGCTGGCATCGATCGCGACCGTCGGTGCGGCGGGTGCGGTGATGTCCGGTGCCGTGACGGTGAGCGCGGGAGAGGCATTGCCCGCTGCGTCGGTCTGCCGCACCGACAGCGTTTCGCCGTTCGCCTGGCCCGGCGACAGCGCGACCGTGAAGCTGCCGTCGGCGGCGACGGTGCCGCTGCCGATCACGCCGCCGTTCGCATCGGCGATCGTGATCCGTGCGCCCGCTTCGCCCGTGCCGGTGACGCTGGCGCCGTCGCCGGCGACGATCGCGGTCGGCGTAGCGGGTGCGGTGATGTCCGGCGCGGCAAGTGCGGCCGGCGGGGAGGCGTTGCCTGCGGCGTCGGTCTGCACCACCGACAGCGTGCCGCCATTCGCCGCGGCGGGTGACAGCGTCACCGTATAGCTGCCGTCGGCGGCCACCACTGCGCTGCCGATCACCGTGCCCGCCGCATCGCGCACGGTGACGGTCGCGCCCGCTTCGCCGGTGCCGCGGACGCTGGTGCCCGCATCGTCGATCGCGACGGCGGGGGCGGCTGGCGCGGTGAGGTCTGGCGCGGCGACCGGCGTGGCGGCCGAGACGTTGCCGGCCGCATCGGTCTGCGTCACGCGCAGCGGCTCGCCGTTGGTCTGTGCGGGCGACAGGGTGACCGCATAGCTGCCGTCTGGCGCCACCACGGCCGTGCCGACCACCGTACCGGCGGCATCGCGGACCTGGACGGTCGCGCCGGCCTCGCCGCGGCCGGTGATGCCGGTTCCGTTGGCACTGACGCTGACCGTGGGGGCGGCCGGCGCATCGCGATCGGGCGTGCCGTTGCCGGTGTCGGGATCGGGGATCGGCGGCTGGCCGGACGTGCCCTCGTCACGCTCGTCGCTGCCGCCCGCGGCCAGTGCGACGATGCCGCCAGCCGCCGCAACGCCGCCGAGCAGCGCCGGCACCAGCAGCGACGATCCGCCGCCATGCGCCTCTGCGGCCAGGATCTCGTCGAGGTCGCGCAGGGCGGAAAAGCGCGGCGTGCCGCCGCCGACGCGCGCCAGCCACTGGTAGCCGCTCTCGTCGCGCAGGACGAGGTCGTTGGCCACCACTGCATTGTCCGGGTAGAAATCGGCGATGCGGATCTGTTCGCCGTTGGTCAGGCGGATGACGAGATCGTGACCCTCGCGCTCGAACCCGGCCACCGCCGAGCGATCGAGATCCAGCCGGACGATGCTGGGGGTGTCGAGGTCGATGGCGTTGCCGGCAACGTCCGTCACCGCGCCGGTGGCCTTGGAAATGATCTGTGCGCTCATGGCTGTCTCCCTGTCCGCCGCACGACCGCTCGGCCGCCCGGCAAGGGCGACGGCGTCGTCTCCACGACAACAAAACCCAAGGTGCGGTGGCCCGGATGCTTCGGTTCCGAAATCGGAATCAATTCGCATTGTGGCCTGCCGCTATGGCTCTAGGTTCGAGGCATCACGACATCGTGACGATGGCACGAGGAGAGCGCGCCAATGTTTGACGGGGATGATGAAAGCGGAGGCGGCGTCATCGATTACGACGCCGATTATTGGCGGCGCAGAGAGTTACGTCAGCGTAACATGGCCCGGCGTGCTCGATGTAAACGGGCCCGGCGCGCGCATAGCGACTTGGCGAGCATCTATGCCATGCGCCACGGCAGCGGCACGGCGAGTGCCGCCGCCGGCCGTTCGCCATGGCAGATGGTGCAGGATTACGTCCGCAGCCTCTGGCCGCGCTGAGGCCAGAAAGAGGCGGGCCGGCGTCGTAGACGCCGGTTCGTCGGGACAGACTCCTGCCAACTGACTGGCAAGAGAAGCGTTTTGGTACGGAACCGGGCATATCTGCTCTTGCTGCACCACTTGGAAGCTCCATAGACGGGGCCGATGGACCATCTGATCGACGAGCCGCAGATCATCCGGGGGACGGGGCAGCGCGCGGCACAGACCGACAATTTCCTGCTGCAGAATTTGGCGCCCGCCGATTTCGCCATGCTGCGCCCGCATCTGGAGCGCGTGCCGTTCCGGACGGGCGAGGCGTTGGCGCGGGCTGGGGAGCCGATCGACAGCGTGTGCTTTCCCGAAGGCGCGATCGCCGGGATCATCGATGCGCTCGACGGCGATCACCGGTTCGCGGTCGGGCTGGTCGGGCAGGAAGGCTTCGTCGGCTGGCCGCTGCTGCTCGGCGACGACATCTGGCCGCACGACGTGGTCATGCGCGCAGAGGACGGCCAGGCCCTGCGGCTGCCCGCGCGGGTGCTGATGGAAGCGGTCGATCGCAGCGACACGCTGCGCCGCACGCTGCTGCGCTTCACCAACGTCATGATGCTGCAGATGAGCCGCACCATCGTGTCGTCGCTCGCCCATTCGATCGAGCGGCGGATGGCACGCTGGATCCTGCTCTATCACGATCGCGTCCGGGCCGACGAGATCTGCATGACGCACGAGGAATTCCGGCTGATGCTGGGCGTGCGCCGCTCCAGCGTGACCGATGCGCTGCACCGGCTGGAGGAGGAACAGGCGGTGCGCACCAGCCGCGGCCGGGTGATCGTCGCCGATCGCGGCAAGCTGCTCGACCTGGCCGGCGACACCTATGGCCGTGCCGAACGGGAATATCGCCGGCTCATCATCGGGAATGCGCCCTAGGCCCGCTGCGCGGCGCCTGCGACGGAACGTTGGCCGATGGCTTCCGCTGGTGGAGATGCTCGGCTAAGTTATTGCCCCATGATGGATGCGCCGACCCCCGAAGCCTGCGCGCCGCCGACCCGCTTGCAGGACCTGACCACCCGATGTCGGACGCATCCGCCCGAAGCCTGCCCGATACTGCCGCGCTCGGCTTTCTGACCGGCGGGGGCGAGTGCGGCCGGCTGATCGGGGCGCGGGACTGGGCGGCGACCCCGCTCGGGCCGATCGAGGCATGGCCGCAAAGCCTGCGCACCGCCACCGCCATCCTGCTGCGTTCGCCGGTGCCGATCGTGATGCTGTGGGGCGAGGACGGCGTCATGCTCTACAATGACGCTTATTCCGCCTTCGCCGGCGGCCGCCATCCGCACCTGCTCGGCTCCAAGGTGCGCGAAGGCTGGCCGGAGGTCGCCGACTTCAACGACAATGTCATGAAGGTAGGACTGGCCGGCGGTACGCTGCATTACCACGACCAGGAACTGACCCTGTATCGCCATGATCGGCCGGAACAGGTATGGATGGACCTCGATTACTCGCCGGTGCTGGATGAGAGCGACACGCCGGGCGGGGTGATCTGCATCCTGGGCGAGACGACCGAACGCGTGGCGGCGGAGCGGCGCACCGCGTTCCTGCTGTCGCTCGCCGACGCGTTGCGCCCGCTCGAAACGCCGGGCGCGATCATCGCGCTGGCGGCGGAACGGCTGGGCGACTGGCTGGATGCCAGCCGCGTCTTCTATGCCGAGATCGCCGGCGGCTTGATGACGGTGGACAGCGATCATGCCCGCGGCGTGCCCTCGATCGTCGGGCGGCATTCGCTCGAGGCGTTCGGGCCCGACCTGCTCGGCGCCTACCGCACCGGCCTGCCCGTCGTGGTGCGCGACGTGCAGGGTGACGATCGGCTGAGCGCCGCGGCCCGCGACGGTCTGACGGCGCGCTCGGTCGGTGCCTTCGTCGACGTCGTGCTGTTCGAGGAAAGCGAATGGGTTGGGCTGCTCGCCGTGCAGTCCGCGGTGCCCCGCGTCTGGACTCCCGCCGAGGAGAGCCTGGTCCAGGAGGTCGGCGAGCGGGTCAAGACCGCGGTCGAGCGTGCCCGTGCCGAAGAGGGCCTGCGCGAACTCAACGAGACGCTGGAGGAGCAGATCGCGTTGCGCTCCGCCGAGCGCGACCGGCTGTGGAACCTGTCGCAGGATATGCTGACGCGCGCCGATTATGCCGGCATGATGTCGGCGGTCAGCCCGGCCTGGACGCAGGTGCTCGGCTGGTCAGAGGCCGAACTGCTCAGCCGCGGCTATGCGAGCTTCATGCACGCCGAGGACGAATCGCATACGCTCGCCTCGATCGCCCATATGGCCGAAACGCGGCGGCCGACACGGTTCGAGAACCGGATCGCGACGCGATCGGGCGGCTGGAAGCACATCGAATGGACGGTCGCGCCCGAGGCGGACGGCGTCAATTTCGTCGCGGTCGGCCGGGACCTCAGCGACGCCAAGGCGCGCGAGGCCGATCTGGAGGTCGCACAGGAAGCGCTGCGGCAGAGCCAGAAGATGGAGGCGATGGGCAGCCTGACCGGCGGCGTGGCGCATGATTTCAACAACCTGCTGACCCCGATCATCGGATCGCTCGACATGCTGGTGCGCAAGGGGCTGGGCAGCGAACGCGAGCGGCGGCTGATCGGCGGTGCCCTGCAATCGGCGGAACGTGCCAAGACCCTGGTCCAGCGGCTGCTCGCCTTCGCCCGCCGCCAGCCCTTGCAGCCGACCGCCGTCGATATCGGCCGGGTGGTGGACAATATGGCCGGGCTGATCGCCGCCACGCTGGGACCGACGATCGACGTGCGCGTCGACCTCGCCGACGTGCCGCCTGCGCGGGCGGATCTCAACCAGCTGGAGATGGCGCTGCTCAACCTGGCGGTGAACGCGCGCGATGCCATGCCCGATGGCGGCACGCTGACCATCGCGGCGCGCACGCAGAGCGTGACAACGCGCGACGGTCGCGGCCTGCCGCGTGGCCATTACGTCCGGCTCAGCGTCGCCGACACCGGATTCGGCATGGATGCCGAAACGATGAAGCGTGCGGTCGAGCCCTTCTTCTCCACCAAGGGCGTCGGCAAGGGCACCGGGCTGGGCCTCTCCATGGTCCATGGCCTTGCCGCGCAGCTCGGCGGCGGGCTGACCATCGACAGCACGCCCGGTGAAGGCGCGACGATCAGCCTGTGGCTGCCGATCAGCGTGACGACGGTGAGCGACGACGAACGGCCGGTGGAGATCGCACCGGGTACCATGGGGCGCGGGACCGCGCTGTTGATCGACGACGAGGAACTGGTGCGGATGAGCACCGCCGATATGCTCGCCGATCTCAGCTACCGCGTCGTGGAGGCCGGCTCGGCGGAGGAGGCGCTGCGGCTGCTGCGCGGCGGTCTGGAGCCGGACCTGCTGGTGACCGACCATCTGATGCCGGGGATGAGCGGCGCGCAGCTCGCCCGCGAACTGAAGGCGAGCCGCCCGCACCTGCCCGTGCTGATCGTATCGGGCTATGCCGAGGAAGAGGGCATCGACGCCGACATTCCGCGGCTGACCAAGCCGTTCCGCAATGCCGAGCTGGCCGCCAGCCTGTCTGCATTGTCGGTGCTGACGCGAAGCGGCTGAGCAACCGCAGTCAGGCCGCCTCGGCGCCGCGCATCGATAGCGGATGGGGCGCGGCGTGGAAGGCGGCGAACTGACGTTGCACGTCGTCGCTCATCAGGTTCTGCATGATCGTCCAGTAACCCGCGACCGCATCCTCGCCCGAGGCGGCATAGGCGCGGCTCATGTTGCTGTGCAGGCCGGCGAACAGGCGCTGTTCCAGCGCCGTGCCGGCGGGGGTGAGCGACAGCAGCCGCTGGCGGCGGTCGGCCTCTCCCTGGCGTTGCTGGACGAGTTCGCGCTCCACCAGTCCGCCGAGCACCCGGCCGAGCGATTGTTTGGTGACGCCGAGCAGGGTGATGAGGTCACCGACCGACAGGTTCGGCTGCCGGGCGATGAAATACAGGCAGCGATGGTGCGCCCGGCCGAGGCCGAGCGCCGCCAGTTCCGCATCCGAATGCCGCAGGTGCGATTTGTGGGCGAACAGCAGCAGGTCCATGCCGCCGCGGATGACGTCGTCGCGCAGATATTGGGCAGCCGGTGGCTTGATCGGATCGGGCATGCGTCGCTTCTCGGGTGTCCGTGACAAGGGGCGGGGACCGATGCATGCATCGCCCCCCGTGTGTCAGACGACACGCAAGGACAACATCCGCACCCTATTTTGCAAAAAAACCGCTCAGGCGCGTGGCGGGGCGGCGGCGAAGGCCGCGGCGATGGCGTCGCGCATCGGCTTGGGGCGAAAGGCGGCGTCGAACGGACACGGGCGCTTGGGCAACCCGTCGGCGCGCGGGCGGAAGCCGTTGAGCCAGCTGTAGCGGTCGCTCAGCCCCCAGCACATCACCGTCTTCGTCTGGGGGTAGGAGAGCATCAGGTCGAGATAGGCGCGGGTATGCGTCGCGACCTCGGCATCGCGCCGCGCGATGGCACCGGGCAGGGGATTGTCGTGCACGTCCATCTCGGTGACCAGCAGGTCGAGGCCCATCCCCGTCACGGCATCGAGGAAGTCGCGCCAGCCGAGTTCGTCGATCGCGCCAAGCCCGGTCGGACTGTCGCTGTACTTGCTGCCGAGATGGCTCTGCACCCCAAGCGCATCGACGGGCGTGCCGCGCGCCTTCATGCCTTCGAGCAGCTTGAGCACGGCGGCGCGGTGCACGGCCTCGTCCTGCCGCCAGCCCATATAGTCGTTGTAGACGAGTTGCGCGTTAGGCGCCGCCTGGCGCGCGGTGTGGAAGGCGATGTCGATCACCGCCTGCGCCCCGATCGGCTTGGACAGCGCCGTCTCGCGCAATGTGCCGGTGTCGGAATCGATCGCTTCGTTGACCACGTCGAAACTGTCTACGCGGGGGGCATAGCGGCCGGCGACGGTGCGCACATGGTCGGCGAGCAGTCGCTCCGCCTCGGCCCGCGGGTTGGCGCCGAAATCGTAGGTCTTGATCCAATCCGGCATCCAGCGTTCGGAATGCCAGAGCAGCGTATGGCCGCGCACGCCGAGCCCGTTGGCGCTCGCCCAATCGACGATGCGGTCGGCAGCGCGAAAGTCGAAGGTCCGCGCGTCAGGCCGGGTCGCAGACCATTTCATCTCGGTTTCCGGCACCACCAACGCGCATTCGCGGGCATTGAGCGCGCGATAGGCGGGATCGTAGAAGTTCTTGTGGCCCATCGTGCTGCCGAACCGGATGCCCTTGGCTGCGGCGATGCCGCCCAGCGTATCGCGGCCCCTGGCTGCGGCGGGCAGCGGCAGTGCGAGTGCTGCCATGCCGCCGATCAGGGTGCGCCGGTCGATCGTCATCGTCCGATCTCTCCCGTGAACGGTCCTGCGATCGTGCGGTCGGGCAGCGAGCGGCTGCCGAAGCTGCGGAAGTCGGTCACGTCGCGAAGCGCGAAGCCGATACCGGCCGGCACCGTCATGCGGAACGCGTCGACGCCGGCGACATCCTCCAGGCGGATGGCGGGGCGCGGATCGGCGGCGGCAACCGCGACCTCGACGTTGCTCAGGCCGAGGCCGCGGACGTGGCGCGCGAACAGACCCGTCGCGGGGAGATCGCCGAACATCGTCGCTTCGGGGTAGCCCAATTCCTCCTCGGGGGGCTGCAGCCGCGCCATCGCCGCCGGTGCGCCGCCGACATGGTGGAGGTGGACGTCGCTGATCGCCACGTCCTCGATCGGGTGGCCGGCAAGGCCGGCGATGACCGAGGGCAGCATCGTCGCGTTCGAACTGACGAGATTCTGGATGCGGATGCGGCGCATGGTGCCGATCGCCCGCCCCTTCGGCCCGCGCATCCGCTTGCCGAGGCGCAGGAACAAGGGCGCATCGACGATGCCGCGCATCGTGATGTTGCTGACCACGACATCCTCGATCATCGCACCATCGACCGTTTCGAAGGCGAGGCCGCGGCTGTCCTCGAACACGCAATTGCTGATCGCGATGTTGCGGAAGCCGCCGTTGCTTTCCGTGCCGAACTTGATGCGGCCGTGGATCGTCTTGGCGAACGATGCGGGCATCTTCTGCCAGGTGCCGTCGAGCACCGAGCCGATCCGGTAATTGCCGGTGACGAAGCAGTTGGCGATCGTCAGGTTTTCGGTGATGCGCGGTTCGCCGAGCGCATAGCTGCTCTTGGGGCAGATCGCATCGTCATAGGGCGAATTGACCGTGCAGTTGCTGATCCGGACGTTGCGGCAGCAATCGACGTCGAAGCCGTCGCGGTTGGTGTCGACCAGCAGATTGTCGATGGTGAGATTGTCGACGCCGGTGGCGAGCAGCGCGAACCAGCCGCCCTCCAGCATGCGGAAATCGCGGAGCAGGACGTTGCGGCAATTCTTGAGCGCGATCGCCTTGTTGCCGGTGCCGGGACCGTTGGGGTCCTTCAGCCAATTGTCCTTGCCGTCGCCGCGGCCGAGGCCCTTGCCCCAGATCAGGCCTTGGCCGAGGATCGCGATATCGTGCAGCCCCTCGCCCCAGATCAGGCTGTTCTTCCAGTGGCTGTGGCCGAAATCCTGGAACATGTCCCACGGGTTGGGCTCGGCATGGTCGTAGCCGCCGCCGGCGCCCGGTGCGGCGGCGAGGATCGTCGCGCCAGCGTCGAGGTAAAGGGTGACGCGGCTCTTCAGGCGGATGGTGTAGCAGGCATAGGTGCCCGCCGGGATCAGCACCGTGCCGCCGCCGCGCGCCGCCGCCGCCTCGATTGCGCGGTTGACGGCGGGGGTGTCGATGGTGATGCCGTCGCCCTTCGCGCCGAAGTGGCGGACGTTGAGCCAGCCCTCACCGGAGGAGACGGCGGCAGGCGCGCCGGTTTGTGCCGTGGCGCCCGCGGACAGGGCAGCGAGTCCTGCCGACCCGCCCATGATGATCGAACGGCGATCGAGCGTCATCGCGACCGGCTCCTTTGCAGACAAAAGCGGGCGGGGCGGCAAACGGGCCGCCCCGCCCAGGGAGGGGACGGTTAGAACTTCAGGGTCGCACCCAGGAAGAATTCGGTGCCGAGCACGTCATAGGTCGCCGAGAAGGTATTGGCGTTCGGCCCCTGCGTGGTGATCGGCGGGTTGGTGTTGAAGATGTTGTTGGCGCCGCCGAACAGCTGGATCTGCTTGGCGATGTCGTAGCTGAACGACAGGTCGAAATAGTTGCGGTCGTTGAGCTTGGGGAAGGAGATGCTGGCAAGTGTCGGCGTCGCCGCCGATCCTTGACGCAGCGGCACCACGAAGCGATCGGTGGTGACCGGCCCGACATAGCGGTGGCGCAGGCTGAGGCTCAGATCCTCGATGTTCCAGGTGATGCGGCTGGTGCCCCGCCAGCGCGGCAGCGGCTGGCCGCAGGTCGGGCCGAACGACCCGGCGCACTTGTTCTGGATGTTGGGGAAGGCCGCGACCGGCGTCGAGGTGAATTCGGCGAGCCAGGTATAGTTGGTGCCGAAGTCGATCGAACTGCTGCTGCCGAAGCCGGGCAGGCCGAAGCCAAGGTTGACGCGGTAGCGTGCAGCGAAGTCGATGCCCGAAGTCTTGAGAGACCCAGTATTCGCATTGAGAATTCGCGCGACATAGGGATCGTTGATTTCGCCCGTGGTCGGATTGCGGTTGATCGCGCGGCAGAACTCGCTGTCGGCATTTTGGAGGACGGTGTAGCAGAGGTTGAATGTGTTTTGCAGACCGCCGCCGAGCGAGGATACCGCCCCTTCCAGCGTAATGTTGAAATAATCGACGCTGAGGTACAGGCGCGGTGCCGCCTGGGGCGTGATGACGACGCCGGCGGTATAGGTGTCCGACTTTTCCGCGCCGAGGTTCGGGTTTCCGCCGAAATCGGCAGGAATGATCGTGTTGGGCTGCACCACGGAGGTGAAGACGTTCGCTGCCGGCACGCCGGTGGCGATGCACACTGCGCGCACCGCCGCGGTCTGCTGCGCAGCGGGCGCGCGGCTGGAGCAGGGGTCGGTGGCGACGCCGACGACGCGATTGATGCCGCCGTACAACTCGCCGACGTTGGGTGCGCGGATCGCGCGCTGATACTGACCGCGGAAGGCGAGATCGCGGTTTACTCGCCAGTCGAGCCCGCCGAGATAGGTCCACACCCCGCCGACGCCGGACAGGCTGTAGTTGGAATAGCGGAACGCGCCGTTGGCGACGAGGCTGTCGATGAACGGCGTGTCATGGATCAGCGGCACGCGAATTTCGCCAAACACTTCCTTGACGCTGGTGCTGCCGCGCGTCGGTAGGCCGGGGTTGAAGCCGGCGACGTCGCCCGACGACAGGAAGCTGTCGGGGGTGAACTGCGCGCTCGTCTTGCGCCATTCATAGCCGTAGGAGAAGCCGACCGGACCGGCGGGCAGCTTGAACAGGTTGCCGGTGATGCTGCCTTGCGCGACCTGCTGCGTCGCGATCGTCGTGTTGGTGGCGCTGATCGCGATCGCCGAGGCGCAGGCGGCCGAGACGTTGGCACCGAAGATGTTGCAGACCGGCGCCGCGCCGTTCACCGAGAGGAGGTTCTGTTGCAGGCGGCTGCGCGAGATGGCGTTGCGCAGCAGCAACGTGTCCTCGCTGCGCGCATAGGTGTAGTAGACGTCGTACTTGAGGTCGGTCAGAAAATTCTCGCTGACGTCGCCCAGGTCGCCGCGGAAGCCCCAGGCACCACGGAACACGTTGCGCCGCTCGCTCGCCTGACGCGCGCCGACCTCGACGTAGCGGCGGCCGGCGGTCAGCACGGCGAGGCCGTCGCCCGGCGTGGTGGTGCGGGTCAGCGTGCCGCTGGTGACGGTGGTGGTGCCGGTCTCGGCGAGGTCGAGCTGGCGCAGCACCGCCTGCAATTGCGGCGTCAGATAGGGATTGTTGACGTTGAACAGCGTCGGCGAGCCGACGTTGGTCGGCGCAAGCCGCGCATCGACCACGTTGTTGCTGTAATGCAGCTCCATGTAGCCGGTGATCTTGTCGCTGAAGTCGTAGTGACCGAAGCTGTTGATCATCCAGCGTTCCTGTGGCTGGATCAGGTAATTGTCGGGGCCGAGGTTGAAATCGTCCTGCGGTGTGATCTGCGGACGCGCGGCGGTGCCGGCGTTGTTGAAGGTGAAGCCGCGGCTGGTCAGCTGGCCGAGCCCCGCCGCCGCATAGGCCGCGTTGAGCGCGGCATTCGATCCGCCGAATGCGGGGATGCCGGAGAAGCGGCCGTTGGGGATGTCGCCGCTGCCGCCGGCGACGAAGCCCAGCGCACCGCCGCCCGCCACGCAGCCGAGGCCGGCGGCGGGGGTGAAGGGCGTGCCGGCGCGGGTCGCGCTGACCGTATCACGGGTGACGCAGCCGTCCTGCAGCGAATCATAGGCGAAGCTGCCGCGCTCGCCACGGGTGATCGCGCCGCGCTTCAGGTAATTGCCGGCGACGACGAGGTTGCCCTTGCCCTCGGCGAAGTTGCCGCCGAGCGTCAGGTCGAAATTGTAGACGGGGGTGCCGGTCGGTCGGTCCATGTTGACCTGCGCGCGACCCTCGACGCCTTCGAAATCGTCGCGGATGATGAAGTTGACGACGCCGGTGATCGCGTCCGAGCCATAGACGGCGGAGGAGCCGCCGGTGACGATCTCGGTCCGCGCGACCAGAGTTGAGGGAATGGTATTGAGGTCAGTGACCTGTTCGGGGCCGAAGATCGCGAAGCGGCGGCCGTTGACCAGCACCAGGTTGCGGGTCGAGCCGAAGCCGCGCAGGTTGACGTCGGCATAGCCGCCCGGAACGGTGTTGGAGGTGGCGCCGCCCAATTGCGAGCCCACCGCCTGCGGCAGCTGGCTGAGCGTGCGTTCGACGTTGACGTTGCCGGACAGCTTGATGTCGTTGGCGTCGACGACGCTGACCGGGGTGGAGGCATCGAAGCCGTTGCGGGCGATGCGCGATCCCGTCACGACGATATCGGCGCCGGTGCCTTCATCGGCGGCCTGGCCAGCGGCGTTGACCGCGCTGCCGGCCTGGCCGTTGGGATCCTGCACCGTGCTGGTCTGCGAGTTGCCATCGGCGTCGGTCGGCGCGGGCGGCAGCTGCGGCTGTTCGCCGGTGGTGGTCGCGGGCGTGGCGGCGCCGGGCTGCACGGCGGTCTGCGCGGCGGCGGGCGCGGCGGCAAGACCGAGTGCGAGCATCGTGCCGCACAGGAACTGCGCGCGACGGCGGCGGTGGACGAGGTCCTTCATGCAATCCTCCCTTTGTTGCGGCGCTGTGCTCGGTCGCAGGACCGGCCAGCGCTCGCGGTGTATCGGCGGACAATCCGCTGTGCCTCTCCGCCCCCTCGGCGGATTGGCGTACCATATTATGGGAAGCCTTATTATGGTTGAGGGATGCGGTGTCAAGAGGTAGCGTTACCATCATGGATGTGGCCTAACCGTTTGATGGGACGGCTATATGTCGGACTTGATTCCCGCTGCCCGAGCTTCGGGAGCGAGATAGCGCTAACGAGGCGGGGCAGCAGCACCGCCCACGAAGAGGGAGAGACTGGATGACCGGACGGACCAAGGGCTGGTGGCTCGCCGCGTGCCTGCTGGCGACCGGATCGGCCGGCGTCGATGCCGGACCTGCGGCGAAGACCTATGCCAATCCGATCCTCTATGCCGACTATTCCGATCCCGACGTGATCCGGGTCGGCAAGACCTATTACATGGTCGCCTCCAGCTTCCATTTATCGCCGGGCATTCCGATTCTCGCCTCCAGCGATCTGGTGCATTGGCGTATCCTCGGCCACGTCCTGCCCCGGCTGCCGTTCGCGCCGGAATACGACATGCCGGGGCCGCACATGCTGACCGATGCGATCTCCAAGCCGGTCGGCGGCACGCGTTATGCCGGCGGCGTCTGGGCGCCGTCGATCCGCTTCCATGCCGGCCGCTTCTACGTCTATTGGGCGACACCCGACGAGGGCATCTTCATGGCGACCGCGGCGCGGGCGGAGGGGCCGTGGAGCGCGCCGGTCAAGGTGATCGACCAGCCGCTGCTGGAGGATCCCTGCCCGTTTTGGGACGATGACGGCACCGCCTGGCTGGTGCATTCGCGCCACGGTGCCGGTCCGCTGATCCTGCACCGCATGAGCGCGGACGGCACCCGCGTGCTGGATGCCGGCACGGTGATCGTCGAGGACAAGGCAAACCTGCCGATCCTCGAAGGACCGAAGGTCTACAAGCGGGGCGGCTATTACTACATCCTCGCGCCCTTCGGCGGCGTCGAGAAGGGCGCGCAGGTGGCGCTGCGTTCGCGATCGATCCGCGGGCCGTACGAACAGCGGGTGGTGCTGAGTCAGGGGAGCACCGCGGTGCAGGGGCCGCACCAGGGCGGCTGGGTGGAGACGCCCTCCGGCGAGGGCTGGTTCGTCCACTTCAACAGCACCGGGGCGTTCGGCCGGATCACCTATCTGGAGCCGCTCGTCTGGAAGGACGATTGGCCGATGATCGGGCAACCGATCCCCGGCACGAACGGCGGCCAGCCGGTCACGACCTTCCGCATGCCGCATACCGGGTCGCCGCCGACGCGCGACCGATTGCAGGATTCGGACGGCTTCGACGCTCCGCGACTCGGCGTGCAATGGGAATGGAACCACAATCCCGATCCCGCCCGGTGGAGCCTGACCGCGCGGCCCGGCTTCCTGCGGCTGACCGCGGGGCGGGCGGATAACCTGGTCACCGCGCGCAACACGCTGACGCAGATTCTGCAGGGGCCGCGCCGCCGAATCACCGTGCGCATCGATCCAGCCCGGATGACCGACGGCCAGCGCGCCGGCCTGTCGCTGTTCGGCGTGCGGCCGAGCTGGATCGGGCTGGTGCGCGATGGCGACGTCACGCGCGTGACGCTGGCGAGCAAGGGGCGCGAGACGCCTTCGGTCGCGCTGACCGGGCGCGGTATCGACCTGCGCGCCGAGGTGGGGCCGGAACAGACGGTGCGCTACAGCTACAGCCTGGACGGCGGGCGCCGGTTCGTCGCGCTCGGCGATGCCATTCCGCTGGCGCGCTTTTCGTGGTGGAAGGGGTCGCGGCCGGCGCTGTTCACCTACACGCACAAGACGCCGGGCGGGTCGATCGACATCGACTGGGTCCGCGTCGAACCCCTGTCGGGAGATGCCGCATGATCGATCGCCGCCTGTTCCTCGCCGCCGGTGCGGCGCTGACCGTGCCGGGCGCGGTGCGCGCCGCCGCGGCCCCCGCCGATCCGGATGCGCCGCATTTCGCCACCGGCAACGCGCGCTGGCAGGCCGCCTATGACAAGGCGCTCGCCATCCTCGCCGGCAACGTGCAGGTCATGCCCTATGTCAACCGGCCGGTGCTGATCGAGGGATCGGTGTACCGCGGCATCTGGCAGGAATGTGGGCCGCACGAGGCGCTGGTCTATCGCAAATGGCGGCCCGACGTGGCGCGCGACAGCCACCTCACCTTTTTCGAGCTGCAACGTGCCGACGGGCAGCTGCCGGCGAACAACAAGGAGACGGAGACCGGCTTCGGCCAGATCCAGATGGTGGTGCCGATCGCCGCCACCGCCTGGGAACTCGCCCGAGCGACCGGCGATTCGGCGTTGCTCGAACAGGCGTATCGCGGCGGTGCGATGTGGGATACGTGGCTGGGTCGCTATCGGGACACGCGGCGGACCGGCCTGGTCGAGGGGTTCTGCACCTACGACACCGGGCACGACAACAGCCCGCGCTGGCGGGGCCTTCCCAACCAATGCCCCAACAAGAACGCCAAGGTGCATGCCGCCGACCCCGCGCTGCCGCGGCTGTGCCCCGACCTGTCGGCGACCGTCTATGGCGGCCGACTGGCGCTGGCGGCGATGGCGGATGCGCTCGGCCGGCGGGTGGAGGCGGAGCGCTGGCGCGAGCGGGCCGAGGCTTTGCGGGGCGCGATCGTCGCGCGCCTCTGGTCGGCGGAGGATGCGGCCTTCTACGATCGCGATCCGCAGGACCGGTTCGTCGCGATCCGATCCGACATCCTCAGCCGGATGTGCGGCGAACGGGTGCCGGACCAGGCGATGTTCGACCGGATGTGGGAACGGCAGCTGGGTAACCCCAAGGCGTTCTGGACACGATTCCCGCTGCCCTCGATCGCGGTGAACGACCCGACGTTCGTGCGGCCGATCCCGGCGAACAGCTGGGGCGGCGCCTCGCAGGCGCTGACCGCGCTTCGCGCCGGTCGCTGGTTCGACCATTACGGCCGTGGCGCCGAGTTCACGCGGATGATGGATCAATGGTGCGAGGCGATCCAGGCGGACATGAGCTTCCGCCAGCAGATCGACCCCGACACCGGCGTTTTTACCAAGGGGGCGGACGAGCCCGATTACTCGCCCTGCGCGCTGGTGATGGTGGACTATACCTGGCGTCTGATCGGCGTGCGCGAGGAGGGCGAGGACCTGCACTGGACGATCCGGCCGCGGCATGCCGCCGCCCGCGACGCGGTGCTGACGCTGCGCACCGACGGCGGGCGGCGGGCGGCGATCCGCTATCGCGGCGATGGCGCGGAGTTGACGCTGGACGGCCGGCCGGTGGCGCGCGTCTCGGGCGGCGCAGCGCGGCTGGTGACCGACGCGGCGGGCGTGCCGAAGCGGCTGGTCGGCGTCGATCCGGCGCCGCAGCGGGTCGTGCTGGTGCGGCCGGGGCAGGGGAGCAGGACGCTGAGGCTGCGCGGCAACCAGCAGCTGGCGGTGTGATCCGGTGCGCGGCTAGGGGGTGGCGGTATCGGGTCCCGTTCGACCGATCACCCCTGGTCGCAGCTCCACGGCGCCTCCTTCAGCGCCTGCGCGAGATGGTCGATCACCACCTGCACGCGCAGCGGCCTGAGCGGGGAGGGTGGCATCAGCAGGTAGAGCGCGAGGGGAGGCGCGGACCAGTCGGGCATCACGACCTCCAGCGCGCCGTCCTGCAGGTCGCGCCAGACGAGGAATTCGGGTTGCAGGGCCAGCCCCGCGCCGGCGCGCAGGGCGGGGGCGAGCAGGTCGGCATTGTCGGTCCACAGGCCGACGCGGGGGGTCACCGCCTCCTCGCCGAACTGCGGATGGGTGAAGCGCCACAGCCCCGGCGAGGCGCCGCCGGGACCAGCAGCAGTCGCACCGTGCACAGCCGCCGCGCGAGCAGCGACGAATCCTCCAGCCGCGCGATGCGCAGCGCCAGGTCGAAACCATCGGCGATCAGGTCGACGTGCCGGTCGCTCAGCGCGATATCCAGCGTCACCTCGGGATAGGCGGCGAGGAAGCCGGGCAACGTCGCCGCCATATAGCCGATCCCGAACGACAGCGGCGCGCTCACCCTGACGCGGCCGCGCGGCGCCGCCGATTGTTCGGTCGCTTCGTCCTCGGCCGCCTCGCCCTCGCGCAGGATGCGGGTGGCGCGCTCCAGCACGCCGCGACCGCCGTCGGTCAGCGTCACCTGCCGCGAGGTGCGCGCGAGCAACGCAACGCCCAGTCGCTCCTCCAGCCGGGCGATCGCCTTCGACACGGTGGGATTGGCGAGGCCGAGCTCCTGCGCGGCACGCGCGAAGGAGCCGGTTTCGGCGACCTTGGCGAAGATCGCCCAGGCTTCGAGATCGGGTAGACGACGTGGCATTTTCGGCAACGATGCAATGCCATCATTGCCGTTTCGTCAAGCGGCATCATCGCCCATCTTGCTTGCAACGGAGCGAAACGCCGCTCCCCGCCAAGGAGATACGCCATGATCGAACGCCGCCCCTTCGCCGAACTCGGTGGTGCCAACCACGGCTGGCTCGATGCCAAGCACCATTTCTCGTTCGCCAGCTACTATGATCCCGCCAAGATGGGCTGGGGGCCGATCCGGGTGTGGAACGACGACACGATCGCCGCCGGCACCGGCTTTCCGCCGCATCCGCATGCCGACATGGAGATCATCACCTACGTCCGCGACGGCGCGATCACGCATCAGGATTCGCTCGGCAACATCGGCCGTACCGAGGCGGGCGACGTGCAGGTGATGAGCGCGGGCTCCGGCGTGCGCCATTCGGAATACAACCGCGAACCCGGCGAGACCCGCATCTTCCAGATCTGGATCGAGCCCAAGAGCCGCGGCGGCCAGCCGTCCTGGGGCGCCAAGCCCTTTCCCAAGGGCGACCGCGCGGGGACGTTCGTGACGCTGGCGAGCGGCATCGACGGCGATACGGACGCGCTGCCGATTCGCACCGATGCCCGCGTGCTCGGCGCGACGATCAAGGCGGGCGAGACGGCCGAATATGCGCTCGGCGCCGGCCACCACGCCTATCTCGTCCCCGCCACCGGCGCGATCGACGTGAATGGCGTGCGGATCGATGCACGTGATGGCGCCGCGATCAAGGATGAGGCCATCCTCTCCGTCACGGCGCTGGAGGATGCCGAAATCGTCCTCGTCGACGCCGCCTGACGCCAACCATCGTCGAACAGGGAGACAGACCATGCCCTTCATCACCAGCGCCGACGGGACCGAGATCTTCTACAAGGACTGGGGCCCGCGCGATGCCCAGGTCATCCACTTCCATCACGGTTGGCCGCTGAGTTCGGACGACTGGGATGCGCAGATGATGTTCTTCGTCGCCAAGGGCTATCGCGTCGTCGCGCACGACCGGCGCGGGCATGGTCGCTCCTCGCAATCGGCGACCGGCCACGACATGGACAGCTATGTCGCCGACGTGGTCGCCCTGACCGACGCGCTGGATCACCGGCAAGCCATCCACGTCGGCCATTCGACCGGCGGCGGCGAGGTGGCGCGCTACGTCGCACAGGCCAAGCCGGGCCGGGTCGCCAAGGCGGTGCTGGTCAGCGCGGTCGCGCCGATCATGGTCCAGACGGACGCGAATCCCGATGGCGTGCCGATCGCAGTGTTCGACGAGGTGCGCACCCAGACCGCGACCAATCGCGCGCAATTCTTCTGGGACTTCACCTTGCCCTTCTTCGGCTACAACCGCGACGGCGCCGAGGTGAAGGACGGCGTGCGCCGCAACTGGTGGCGGCAGGGGATGACGGGCAGCATCCTCGCCCACACGCTCGGCATCAAGGCGTTTTCGGAAACCGACTTCACCGCCGACCTGCAGGCGATCCGCGTGCCGACGCTGGTGATGCACGGCGAGGACGATCAGGTGGTGCCGTTCGCGACGACGGGCAAGCTGTCCGCCGATATCGTCGCGGGCGCCGTGCTGAAGAGCTATCCCGGCCTGCCGCACGGCATGCCGACCACGCATGCCGATGTCATCAACGCGGACCTGCTCGCCTTCATCGAAGGTTGAGCACGACGGGCGCGGTGATCGTCTCACCGCGCCCCTTTTCCTCTGCAAGGACCCGTCTCATGGCCGACCGCATCCTGATCCTCTACGGCTCGTACCGGTCCGACCGGCAGGGCATCGCGCTGGCCGAATGGCTGGTCACCGCCTTTCGTGCGCGTGGGGCCGAGCCCGAGCTGATCGACGCCAAGGCGGTCGGGCTGCCGATGCTCGACCGCATGTTCAAGGAATATCGGCAAGGCGAGGCGCCGCCGGCGATGGCGGAACTGGCGGCGAAGATCCGCGCGGCCGACGCCTTCGTCTTCGTCACCGGCGAATATAACTGGAGCGTACAGCCGGGCCTCAAGAACCTGACCGACCATTTCCTGGAGGAATGGTATTGGCGCCCCGCGGCGATCGCCAGCTATTCCGCCGGCCGGTTCGCCGGCGCGCGCGCCGGACTCGCCTGGCACGGCATCCTGTCGGAGATGGGGATGGTGGTCACGTCGAGCACGCTGGCGGTCGGCGGCATCGCCCGCGCCTTCGATGCGGACGGCACGCCTACGGGCGAGGGCGGCGCGGCGCTGGAGCGGGCCTTCCCCCGCTTCGCCGACGATCTCGGCTGGTGGACCGATGCGGCGCGCGAGCAGCGCGCGCGCCGCGCGCCGCCCTATTAAGGGCGCATGTCCGCCTGACGCGGATCGGCGGTCAGGCCGTCTTCTGGATCAAGGGTTCGATGCGCAGGTTGACCACGTCGCTGTTCGCCGAGCGGGTGAGGACGAAGCGGATCGCCTCGGCGATCTCCTCGGCGTGCAGCATCTCTGCATCGGCCACCGCCCGGCGTTTCTCCTCGTCGCTGCACTGCTGCATATCGGTGTCGATCGAGCCGGGCTGGATCACGCTCACCCGGATGTTCTTGTCCGCCACCTCCTTGCGCAGCGTTTCGGCAAAGGCCTGGATGCCGGCCTTGGTTGCGGCATAGACGCTTTCACCCGCGGCTTTGATCTCGGTGCTGATCGATCCGACGAACAGCAGGTGGCCACCGCCCTGCCGCTCCATCCGCGCGATCGCCGCCTTGGCGCAGGCGAGATAGCCGACGAGGTTGGTGTCGACGACATAGCGCCAGTCGTCGTCCGCCATTTCGTGGATCGGCTGCGCGCCCAAGGCGGCGCAGGCGACCAGCATGTCGATGCCGCCCAGCGTGTCGTCGACCGCCGCGAAGACCGAATCGATCCCGCCGTGCGTCGCGGCGTCGGCGACGAGCCCGTGCGCGCCGCCCGCGGTGCTGGCCAGCGCATCGTCCAGCTCCTGCTGGTGGCGGCCGAAGGTGAGCACCCGTGCGCCCTCCGCGGCGAGCAGCGCCAGCGTCGCGCGACCGATGCCGGTGGTGCCGCCGGTCAGCAAGATGCGTTTGCCGGCAAGATCGGTGTGGTCGATGGCCATGGCGTTCCTATTCCCAGGTGATGACGAGCCGGCCGTTGGCGGGCACGTGATAGTCGATGCGGTCGGCAGAGGTCGTGTGCGGGCGAACCGCGTCGCCGCCCGCCGTGGTGACATTGCTCTTGGGCAGTTTGCGCCGTTTCAGGCGCACCAGCCGCAGATTGGCGACGCAGGTTTCGCCGCCGTCGAGCTTCAGCGTCAGTGCACGGTCGCCGGTGCGCTCGACGGCGCGCAGCAGATTGTCGCAGAAGAGTATGAAGGGCGCGTTCTCGATCCGGTGAAAGGCGCGCGAGGCGAAGATGAACGCCGCGCCCGCGCCGTACACCTCCTGCCCGACCTGGCCCGCAGGTTCGCCATCCGGGTAGAGATCCTCGAGCGGGAAGGAGAGGGCGTGATCGATATGCCCGTTCGCCTCTCGCTGCAGTTCGGCGATCGCCTCGCGCGGCAGCGCGTCCGGGTAGTAATACCAAGCTCGGGACAGCGCATATTTGATATATTCGCCGATCAGCATGCGCGCCTCGGGCTCCAGGTCCGGGCCGCCGGCGTCGAGATAATGTTCGAACGCGACGAAGCTGTCGAAACATTCGTACATCGCCATATAGGGCGCATCCTGCAGGCAGGTGACCGCCATGAACGTCTCGTAGGATGCGGCATGGCCGATCTGGCTGTCCCAGATCACCGCATTGTGCAGGAAGCTGGCAAGGTAGACGTAGCTTTGTTCGCGGTATACGTCGCGGCCGGTGATCCGCCACATCCGCATGCACGCCGCCGCGCCCCAAGCGGTGAGGTTCGCCTGGTAATTGACGTTGAAGCGCAGCCCCATCGCCGCATCCAGCGCGGCGCGCGCCTCGTCGAGATAGGTCTTGTCGTCAGTCAATTCGAACGCCTGCAGCATCACCCAGGCATAGATGCCGCCGACATCGGTCTGGCCGCGCCCGTCGGCGGGCGCCGTGGCGGTGATGACCGAAAAGTCGGTCACCTTGTACTGGACCGGCCAGACGTAATCGAAATGGCGGGCCGCTTCGATCCCATAATCGATCGCGTCGAGGAACAGCGCGCGGGCATCCTCCTCCCCGTCGAGTGCGAGCACGCCCAGGTTGAGCAGGGGGTGATAGAGGTACCAGCTGTCGACCGCATCCGCGTCCTTGTCCTTGCCGACATTGGGCAGGTAGCGGCGCAGCGTCTTGAGCTTGGGGTCGTAGAATTTGCGCATCCCCGCCTTCAGCTCCGCCTCAAGGGCAAGCGGCTCGTCGCGCCACTTGCCCCAGCCGTGGAGAGCAGTGACGACCGACATCTGCACCATCACGTCAGGATATTCGGCGGCGGTGTAGGGATGGACGTAGCGATGACCGTAGTGGCGGATCGTCGCTTCCGGCGCCGCATCGAGATCGCGCGCGGCGCGCTCGGCGCGGTCCACCCAGTCGCGGAACGCGACCGGCGGCAATTCCAGCATCTTGTAGGCGGCGCCCAGCATCTGGATGAACTGGCGCGCGGATTCACGCTCGTGTGGCGGAGCTTCGTGCCGGAACACCAGCAACGCGTCCGACAGCGTCACCGTCTCGCCGGAGTTGAGCGCTACGTCGGCGGGATCGGCCTTGGGCGAGGGTGTCGGCAGAGTGTAGCCGAGTTCGGGCCAGGCCCCGCCGACGACCTCGCGCGGCTTGGTGCCGGTGGCGCGGAAATAGGCGTTCGAGGCGGTGAGGTTCTGGACATAGAGGACGTTGCCGAACGCCGGCTCGTCGATGCGAAAATAGAGGAGGCCGGTGTTGATCCCGCGCTGCGATGCCTCGACGGTACCGCGCGTCGCGAGCGGATTGTCGTTGCGGCCGAGTGGGTAGAGGTCGCGCGGAGCGAAGGGCAGCACGGTCGGCTGCGCCGGCGTGAAGTCGGTGACGATGCGCAATTGCTCCAACGCCTCGCGATTGGCGGTGAAGCGGATCAGATGTTCGCCGATCGTGCTGGTGAGACGCACCCGTGCCGCTTCGCCGGGCTTGGGCCGCAGCGCCTTGCACGTGAAGGGGGAGGGAACGAAGGCGGTGCGCACCGCAAGGCCGCCGGCATCGGCACGGCGGATGATCGCGAACAGCGAGTCCTGGGTGGCGTGCAACTCGACCTGAAGCTCGCCGACGTCGAAGGCGGCAAGCGGCGGATGCGATTGGCGCAGCGCCTCGCGCAGGGCCAGCAGATAGGGGCTGGTGGGCGTCGGCGCATCGATGATCGCCGTATCGGACATACGGATTCTCCGGTTGCAAGAACGCCGAGGATTACGCCGGCCGGGCTTTGCGGGTTCCAGGCAAACTGCCTGATCTCAGTTACTTGCTAACTTATACCGGTGCCATCGCGGGCCTGTTGGGCGCGGCGCAGGCGGACACGCAGCCGTGCGTCGCGCAGCAGGGCCGCCGGGAGGTCGGTCGCCGCGCGCAGGCCGGCGACGCTGGAGATGTTGCGGATGGTGCGGCGGGTCTCGTTCAGCACCTGACCGACCATCGCGCGGCGTTCGATCTCGCCATGCTCCTCGACCAGCGACAGGCGGTGGATGGCGTAAGTGCCGATGAGGCCGGCTAGGAGGAAGTAGAAGTCCCATTGCGTCAGCACCAGCGGCAGCGAAAGCACGCCGTTGGGGCTGGTCCAGCGCGCGATCAGCGCGAACTGGCGCGCCGCGAAGAAATCGGCGAGCAGCCCGCCGACGATCGGCGCGAGGCCGGCGGCGATGGCGGTGACCATCGCGTTGGTGGCGATATAGGCGGTCGCGGCGCCCTTGGGCGACAGCTTGAGCGCGATATTGGTGCTGGTCAGCGTCACGCCGGCGATCGTCGCGCCCATCACCAGGTGAAGCAGCACCAGCCACGCCTTTACCGCATCGCGATCGGCGAATTGCGAGGCGCCGATCATCGCGACGATAGCGAGGATATAGGCCGGCGCGCAGACCGCGAGCACCGATTTGTTGGCGAACCGGTCGCTCAGCGAGCCCCAAAGGCGCAGCGCCAGGATGTTGGCGATCTGGCTGACGACGCTCAGCACCATCACGAAACTGATGTTCAAGTGCAGCTGGCGGACGATGAACACGGTGAAGAAGGGCGTGGCGAGATTGATCGCAAACTGCCAGCTGCCGACGAAGACGAGCAGGCGGCGGAAATTGGCATCGTGCAGCGGCTGGCGCAGCAGCGCGACGAGATCGATCCGGCCCGGCGCGGGCGGCATCAGCGGTTCGGGCATCGCCGCCACCACCCGCGCGCTGACGAGGCCGGTGATGCAGCCCGCCGCGAACATGCCGGCGAAGACGAGGTCGCGCCCGAACGAGCGCGGCGCGGTGAGGTCGAGTGCCAGTGCCGCGGCGAGGCCGAGGACGAGGCTAATCGCGGTCAGCCGCACCGTGCGCCGGGCGAAGACGCTGCCCAGCCGCTCCTCGGGGGCAAGGTCGCGCATCCAGGCGTTCCACGCGCAGCTGCCGATCGCACCCAGCCCGCACAGCACCAGCTGCGCGACGAGGAAGACGAGGAGCGGGATGGTGCCGCTGAAGAAGGCCGCCGCCGCCATTACCGCCAGCATCGCCCGGCCGGCGAGGCTGGTGGCCACCGCGATCTGCTTGCGCCGGCGCCGCCGCTCGATCAGCTGGATGGCGGGGAGCTGGAGCAATTGCGCGAGGAACGGCGTGCTGGCGAGCACGCCGACCATCACGTTCGATGCGCCGAGATGCAAGGCAAAGGCGGTGAGGATGACGCCGGTGGTCAGCGCCGCGGTGCCGCCCGAAAAGACCGCCTCCGTCACCAGCAGGCGCAGGCCGCGCTCGCGCTCGGCGTCGGTGATCGCGATCTGGGGCTGCAGGGTCATCGGCGCGGGCAACGCCCGTGTGCAGGCGCGGGTTGCTGCAACATGATCTATATCATTGTGAAATAGGCATATTGTGCCGCGACCAAGCGGGCGCTGGCGGGTTTAGCATCCCGAGCGGCGGAGGCAGACCGCGGTCGGTAGGCCGGATCGTACGCTCGACCTATCCCTGCGCGCGGCCGTCTGCCCGCCTCGCGCCATCGTGAGGGGCATGATGCGCATCCACCATCTCAACTGCGGCACCGATTGCCCGCTTGGCGGCGCGCTGTTCGACGGGCGCAGCATCGGCCCGCTGGGAACGCTCGTCTGCCATTGCCTGCTGATCGAGACGGCGGCGCATGGGCTGGTGCTGGTCGACACCGGCTATGGCCTGCGCGACGTCGCGCATCCGCACGACGCGCCCGACCCACGCATCACCCGGCCATGGCGGGCGATGCTCAACATCCGGCTGCGCGAGGAGGATACCGCGGTGCGCCAGATCGAGGCGCTGGGCTTCACCGCCGCCGACGTGCGGCACATCGTGGTGACGCACCTCGATTTCGACCATGCCGGCGGACTGGAGGATTTCCCGCAAGCGACCGTGCACGTGATGGCACGCGAATATGACGATGCGACTGGGCCGCACGCGGGCGTCGTCGCGCGCAATCGCTGGCGCTATTCGCAGCTGGACGAGGTGCAGCAATGGCGGCGCTATGGTGCGCAGGGCGAGCGGTGGTTCGGCTTCGATGCGGTGCGCGGCCTCGATGGCCTGCCGCCGGAAATCCTGCTGGTGCCGCTGCCGGGCCACACCTGGGGCCATGCCGGCGTCGCCGTGGCCCGCGAGGACGGCGGCTGGCTGCTGCACGCAGGCGATGCCTATTTCTATCGCGGGGAGATGCGCGGCGCCCGCCGCCGCTGCACGCCGGGCCTGCGTGCCTATCAGCGGCTGATGGAGGTCGACGCGACCAGCCGCCTCGCCAACCAGGAGCGCCTGCGCCGGCTGTCGGTCGAGCATCGCGAGACGGTGACGATCGCCTGCGCGCACGATCCCGTCGAGCTGGAACGCTGCCTCGCCGGCAGCCCGCTTTGATCGCCATGGAGTTCGCACGATGAAGGCCGCGCTCAAGACCGCCGACGGACGTTTCGCCATCGAGGAGGTGGAGGAGCCTGCGCTGCCCGGCCCCGATTGGGTCAAGGCGCGCATCCGCATGGCGGGCATCTGCGGCACCGACCTGCGCCACTGGAAAAAGCCCGACGAGCATCTCGCCTGCTGCATCATGGGCCACGAACTGGCCGGCGAGGTGGTCGAGGTCGGTGCCGAGGTCGACCATGTCGCGCCGGGCGACCGGGTGCTGATCGAATCGGTGCTGGGCTGCGGGCATTGCGCCTGGTGCCGCGTGCGGCAATACAATCGCTGTCCGGATCTCTACCCGACGCGCCGCGCCAGCGTGTCGCGCGCCTATGCCGAATATGTCGTCGGGCCGGCCCACAAATTCTATAAGCTGCCCGACGCGATCGGCTATGACGATGCCGCGCTGCTCGACACTTATGCGGTGTGCCTCCATGCGCAGCACCTCTCCGGGCTGACGATCAACGCGCGGGTGGCGATCATCGGGGCGGGGCCGATCGGGCTGGGGCAGCTGATGCTGGGCAAGGCGAGCGGCGCCGAGGTGGCGATCGTCGACACCGTGCGCCATTCGCTCGACCTCGCGCGCGAGCTGGGGGCCGACCGAATCGTCGATTCCGCCGGCGAGGATCCGGTCGCGGCGGTGATGGCGATGACCGACGGGCGCGGCGCCGATATCGTGTTCGAATGCGCGGGCGGCGAAGCCATGCCCGAAACGCTGCCGCTCGCCACCCGGCTGGTGCGGCGCGGCGGGCGGGTGGTGATCGTCGGCGGCTTCGACGAGGGCGCGATTCCCATCCCGCTGGAATGGCAGCGGATCCAGATGTCGGAGATCACGCTGATCCCCAGCGCCAGCTTCGCCTATCACGACATCTACGCCGAACAGGCCGAGGTGCTGCAACTGGTGGCGCGCGGCACGTTGCAGACGCAGAAGCTCATCACCCATCGCTTTCCGCTCGACCGGATCAACGAGGCGTTCGATGTGGCGCAGGACAAGACGCGCACCGGCGCGGTGTTCGTCGGGCTGGAGGTATGAACGCCCGGCGATGCCGGCTGCGGGTGAAGGGGCATGCCATCCCGGTATGCTTCGTCACCCCGGACGTGTTCCGGGGTCCACCGTGGCGCAAAATCCATAGCGTATGGGTGTGCGGCACGGTGGATGCCGGACCAGGTCCGGCATGACGGAGTATTGAAGAACACTACCCCGGATCAGACGGCCCATTGCAATAGCCCTACCCTGGCGGGGGGATCGAATGCCGATCGGGCCTAGATCGCTACGTCCGACTGGCGCGCCACCAGCGTCGGCCGGATCACGGCGTCGCCCTCCGCCATCTCGCCCGACAGGGCGGCAAGCAGGGTGCGTGACGCGCTCGCGCCCATCGCGCGGATCGGCAGCCGGACGGAGGTGAGGTTGGGCCACACCCGCGCGGCCATCGGCAGATCGTCGAAGCCGATGACGGACAGGTCCTGGGGCAGGGCGAGGCCGCGCTCGCGCGCCGCCTGCATGACGCCGATCGCCATGTCGTCGTTGAGCGCGAACACCGCAGTCGGCGGTTCGGCGAGGGCGAGCAGCCGGTGCCCCGCCGCGACGCCGCTTTCAAAGGTATAGCCGCCCTCCACATCATGCTCCGCCGCCACCGCGAGCCCGCGCGCGGCGAGCGCGGCGGTGAAGGCATCGCCGCGGACGTGCGACGAGCGATAGGAGGCGGGACCCCGCAAGAGGGCGATGCGGCGGTGGCCGAGGTCGGCGAGCCGTTCCGCCGCCTCGGCCGCGCCCCAGGCGTCGTTGCTCACCACCATGCGTCCGGGCGCGTCGAGGGCGGTGCAGGCGATGCGCACATAGGGGCAGCCGATCGCCTGGAGCAGCGCCACCAGTGCCTCGTCCTCCGACAGGGGCGGCGGCAGGATGACGCCGTCGAGGCGCTGGCGCTGGATCACCGCGCGGATATCGTCGAGCATCGTCGCGGCGTCGCGCCGGCAGGGATGGACGACCAGCTCCATCCCCTCCGGCCGCAGGACGTCGAGGATGCCGAGCTGCATGTTGACGACGTAGGTCGGGCTGGGATTTTCGTAGATCAGCCCGACGAGGAACGACCGGCCGAGCGCCAGGCTGCGCGCCTGCGCATTGGGGCTGAAGTGCAGGTCGCGGATCGCCGCCTCGACGCGGGCGAACATCCGGGGCGTGACATTGGGTTCGCGATTGATGACCCGCGACACCGTCTTCTTGGACACGTTCGCATAGGCCGCGACATCGGTGATCGTCGCGCGCCGCAGCGGGGCCGCGCGGCCTATCGGATCGTCTGCCAAGCTGTCACCGTCCTTCCGTCGTCGTCCTGGGGCTGATCGACACTCAAGATGAGGATTCTCTTCATCCTCCCCCGCCAGGGCAGGGCTATCGCATATGAGGTGTCCGATCCGGGGGTGTTCTTCAATCCTCCGTCATGCCGGACCTGGTCCGGCATCCACCGTGCCGCGTATCGATACACTAGGGGTTTTGCGGCACGGTGGACCCCGGAACAAGTCCGGGGTGACGGAGAATATTGAGATGGTATGCCGCCTCACCCGCAGCCGGCAGCCGTCCGGTGCCGGAATGGTACCGATATGGACATGGCGGTGTGCCGGCCGTAGGCGATGAGGATGGAAAGACTGTACCGCGACGGCGGACCTGTCCGGGCCGCTGCGGTGCTGTTCGCCTATTGCGTCGCGATGGCGCTGTTCTTTCGCGGGCCGCTGACGAGCGGGTTCGACCTCGGTTTCGGTGAGCGCGGCGATGCGATCATCGAGATCAGCATCCTCGAACATTGGCGCAACGTGCTGACCGGCGCGGCGCATTGGCGCGACACCTTCTACTTCCATCCGTACCGCGGCACGCTCGGCTATAACGACGGCTATGTCCTGTACGGGCTGGTCTACAGCGGCTGGCGACTGGTCGCCGATCCGTTTCACGCCGATACGCTCAACATCTGGACGTTCAAGACGATCGGCTTCGTCGCCGCCTATCGGCTGACCGCCCGTACACTCGCCCGCGGCTGGATCGCGGGGGCGCTGGTCGCCTTGCTGTGGACGGTGGCGAGCAACATCCACCTGCAGGCGGTGCATGCGCAATTGCAGAGCGTGGCGTTGCAGCCGGTGGCGATGATGCTGGCGATCGGCGCGGTGCGCGCGGAGCGGGACGGGCGCCGCGTTCGGGCGCGCGTGCTGGCGGTGATGCTCGCCGCGCTCATCGCCGCCTGGCTGATGACCGGTTACTACATGGCCTGGTTCACGATCTTTTCGGCGTGCCTGTTCGTCGCCTGCTGGGCCGCCCTGAGCGGCCGGTGGCGGCCTGCCGCGGCGGGGCGGCTGGCGCGCGATCATGGTGCGACGCTCGCCTGCGGCCTGGGCGCCTTTGCGGTGCTGATCGTGCCGTTCCTCGCCACCTACCTGCCGACGATGCGCGAGACGGGGGGCGAACCCTATCAGGAGATGCTGGGCTATCTGGTGACGCCGGGCATCGACATGGTGAACGTCGGCGCGGGCAATTACCTGTGGGGCTGGCTGTTCCGGCCGTTGCTGGCGCTGGCGCACTAGCTGCTGCCCGAGGACCCGGCGCTGCCGGGCCGCGTCTTCGGCGGCGAGCATGAAGCGGGGCTGCCGCCGATCCTCGCCGTGCTGGTGCTGGCGGCGGCGTGGCGGATCGTGGTGCGGCGGCGGGTCGGGATCGATCGGACGGCGCCGGTCGCATGGCGCGCCTTCGCGCTGGCGATGATGGTCGCCTGGGTGCTGACGCTGCAATTCTGGTACGCCTCGCCCTGGGGGCTGGTGTTCGAGCTGGTGCCGGGCGCCAAGGGGATGCGCGTGGTGTCGCGCTACCAATTGTGGCTGACGCTGCCGTTCCTGCTGATCGCGCTCGCCGCCTGGCAGGAGCACGCCGGGCGCCTCGCTGCGGCGCGGCCGTGGCTGGCGGCGGGGCTGGCGGGCGTGCTGGTCGTCGAGAACCTGAGTGCGGAAACGCCGGCGCAGCTGAGCCGCAGCCGCCATGCCGCTGCGCTCGCCGCCATTCCGGCGCCGCCGGCGGGCTGCACCAGCGTCTACGTCGTGGCGACGCGGCAGGCCGAGCCGCTGTACATCAACGCCGAGCTGCACGCGCTCTACCCGCACAATGTCGATGCGATGCTGCTCGCCGAGCGCTGGCAGGTGCCGACGATCAACGGCTTTTCCACCTTCAACCCGCCCGACTGGGCGTTCGGCGCGCCGTGGGCGGCGGATTACGATGCGCGCGCGCTTGCCTATGCGCGGCAGCATGGGCTCACCGGGCTGTGCCGGCTCGACGTGCGCGATGCGCAGCCGTGGCGGCGCGTGACGGGGTGATGCGTCAGCCGCCGGCGAGCGTCCGGTCGATGTCCGCCGCCTCGTGGCGTTCGCGCAGGAACGTGCCGGGTTCGCCGGTGACGCGGTTGACGATGCGGCCACGCCGCACCGGCTCGCGCGCGGCGATCGCCGCCGACCAGCGGGCGAGATGTGGATAGGCGCCGACGTCGAGAAACGCCTGCGCGTCATAGGCGCCGTTGAGCAGCCCGCCATACCATGGCCACACCGCCATATCGGCGATCGTATAGGTGTCGCCGGCCAGATAGTCGCGCGTCGCCAGATGCGTGTCGAGCACGTGCAGCTGGCGCTTCGCCTCCATCGCATAGCGGTCGATCGCGTACTGGATCTTGAACGGGGCATAGGCGTAGAAATGGCCGAAGCCGCCGCCGACGAAGGGGGCCGAGCCCATCTGCCACATCAGCCAGTTGATCGTTTCGGCACGGGCCGCGGGCGCGCTCGGCAGGAAGGCGCCGAACCGCTCGGCAAGGTAGAGCAGGATCGATCCGCTTTCGAACAGGCGCGTCGGCGGCGTCGTTCCATGGTCGGCGAGCGCCGGGATCTTGGAATTGGGATTGAGCGCGACGAAGCCGCTGCCGAACTGGTCGCCCTTGCCGATCTCGATCAGCCAGGCGTCATATTCCGCCCCGGCATGGCCCGCAGCGAGCAGCTCCTCGAGCAGGATCGTCACCTTCTGCCCGTTGGGCGTGCCGAGCGAATAGAGCTGCAGGGGGTGGCGGCCGACCGGCAGCGGCGCGTCATGCGTCGCGCCGGAGACGGGGCGGTTGATCTGGGCGAACTGGCCGCCGTTCGATCGGTCCCATTCCCACACCGCGGGCGGCACATAGCCTGTGGGCTGGTTGTTCGCACCGGCTTCATCGGTCATTGTACCTGTCCTTTATCCTCGTGTCGCTGCGCATAGCCGAGTGGGCAGTCGGGGACGAGCCCGTCTGCGGCACGGCGGTTGCCGGCTGCCGTGCGGGCGTGGCAGCATAAGGCAAACGACTGGCAGGGCAGAGGATTTGGATATGGCGGGGTTCCCGATCGGGCAGGTGCTGGCCGCGGTGGCAGCGACGGTGGCAGGCGGCGTGGCGTCATCCGCCTCCGCGCCGGACCGGTTCGTCGTCGCGACCGCAGACGGGCCGGTGCGCGGGGCGAGCGAGGCGGGTGTCGATTCCTGGAAGGGGATTCCCTTTGCCGCGCCGCCGGTCGGTGCCCTGCGCTGGCGGGCGCCGCAGGCTCCGGCACGCTGGACCGCGATCCGTGACGCCCGCCGCTATGCCGCCGACTGCATGCAGCTGCCCTTCCCGAGCGACGCGGCGCCGCTCGGCACGACCCCGGCGGAGGATTGCCTGTACGCCAACGTCTGGAGGCCGGCGGGAACGCGTGTGGGGGCCAGGCTGCCGGTGATGGTGTGGATCTACGGCGGCGGCTTCGTCAACGGCGGGTCGTCGCCGCCGACCTATAGCGGTGCGGCGCTGGCGCGGCAGGGCATCATGGTGGTGAGCTTCAACTATCGGCTGGGGCGGTTCGGCGCCTTTGCCCATCCTGCGCTGGGCAAGGAAGGTGGTCCGCGCCAGATCGATTTCGGCCTGCTCGACCAGCTGGCTGCGCTGCGCTGGGTGCAGGCCAATGTCGCGCGCTTCGGCGGCGATCCGCGGGCGGTGACGATCGTCGGCGAAAGCGCTGGCGGCCGATCGGTGCACGCGCTCGTCACCTCGCCGGCGGCGCGTGGGCTGTTCCGCGCCGCGGTGGTGCAATCGGGCGGGTCGGCGGCGCCGGACCCGAATGGCATCGCTACGGCGGATGCGGCGGGGATCGCCTTTGCGCAAGCGAAGGGGATCGCCGCCGACGATCCGCAGGCCGCGGAGCGGCTGCGCGCGCTACCCGCCCAACAGGTCGTCGACGGCCTCAACCTCGCGACGTTGGGCCGCGCGATGGGGTATACCGGGCCGGTACCCGACGGCCGTAATTTCGTGGATGTCGGAACTGCGTATCGCACCGGCCGCTTCGCGCACGTGCCGGTGATGATCGGCGCGACCAGCGACGATATCGGCGGCCCCGCCGGCCCGATGATCGCCGGCGCGCGGGAGATCGCGGGCCTGCTCGCCGGGCAGGGCGTGCCGGTCTATTACTACCGCTTCGACTATGTCGCGGGATCGGCGCGGACGCCGGACACCAAGGGCGCGGCGCATGCCACCGACATCCCCTTCTTCTTCGATACCGCGGAGATCAAGTACGGCGACCGCACCGCCGCGACCGATCGCACCGCGGCGCGGGTGATGAGCCGCTACCTGGTCGATTTCGTCAAGCGCGGCGATCCCAATGGCGGCGGCACGCCCTGGCGGCCGTATCGCGACACCGACCGGGCGATGCTGACGCTGACCCCGGCCGGCACCGCGACGCTGGCGCCGGAATGATCAGCGCCAGCCGAGTGCCGGCGCGACGTGGCGCAGCACGCCCTCGATCACATGGGCGTTATAGGCGACGCCCAGCTGATTGGGGACGGTGAGCAACAGCGTGTCGGCTTCGGCGATCCCCTCGTCCGCGCGCAACTGCTCGATCAGCCGGTCGGGCTCGGCGGCATAGGAGCGGCCGAACACCGCGCGCATGTTGTCGATGACGCCGATCTGGTCGCTGCTGTCGCCCCGGCCGAAATAGGCGCGATCCTGCTCGTTGAGGATCGGGAAGATCGAGCGCGACACCGATACGCGCGGGGTGCGGGCATGCCCCGCCTCGGCCCAGGCTTCGCGATAGACGCGGATCTGCCGCGCCTGCTGGACGTGGAAGGGTTCGCCGCTTTCGTCCGCCTTCAGCGTCGAGCTTTGCAGGTTCATGCCGAGCTTCGCCGCCCAGACGGCGGTGGCGTTGTTGCCCGATCCCCACCAGATCCGGTCCTTCAATCCCTCGGCATGCGGCTCCAGCCGCAGCAGGCCCGGCGGGTTGGGGAACATCGGACGCGGATTGGGCTGGGCAAAGCCTTCGCCGTTCAGCAGCTGGAGGAACACCTCGGCATGGCGGCGGCCCATGTCGGCGTCGCTCTCGCCGGCGGCGGGTGCGTAGCCGAAGTGACGCCAGCCGTCGATCACCTGCTCGGGCGAGCCGCGGCTGATGCCGAGTTGCAGCCGCCCGCCGCTGATGAGGTCCGCCGATCCCGCATCCTCGACCATGTAGAACGGGTTTTCGTAGCGCATGTCGATGACGCCGGTGCCGATCTCGATGCGGCTGGTGCGCGCACCGACCGCGGCGAGCAGCGGGAAGGGGGAGGCGAGCTGCTGCGCGAAATGGTGGACGCGGAAATAGGCGCCGTCGGCGCCCAGTTCCTCGGCGGCGACGGCGAGGTCGATCGACTGGAGCAGCACGTCGCGTGCCGAGCGCGTCGCCGATCCAGGCGCGGCGGACCAATGGCCGAACGACAGGAAACCGATGTTCTTCATGGGGCTGGGGTCCATCTGCTTGACCGGCCCAAGCTGAGGACGACGGACGGCCGCGACAAGGCTCAGGCGGGAACCGCTGCGTTTCCGTAACGGGCCGGGCGCGCGGCGACCATCCGCGGCAGCAGCATCAGGGCGGCGCCGAACAGCGCCATGGCCACGTCGATCCCCAGCACGGGCAGCGGCGCGGCGTGGAACAGCGCGAGATGGGCGAGCGCCGTCGCGATCGTGCCGGCCGCCGTCGCGTCGCGCAGCGGCAGCGCGAGGACCCAGCCCGGCCGCACCGCCGCGACGACCAGCGCGGCGGCGAGCGATCCCCAGAAGGCGGCGACCAGCGGCGCCTCGGCCCCAGCCAGCGCGCGCAGCCAGATCGTGGCGACGAGCACGAGCGGCGTTCCCCACACGATCACCGCCCATGCCGCGGCAAGGTGCGTTCCGCCGAGGCCGCGGCGGCGGCGCTTCTGCAACCACAAGGTGGTGCCGGTCGCGGTGACGACGCACAGGGCAAGGCCGAGCAGCATATAGGCGACCTCCACCGCCAGGCCGCCGTAATTGCCGAAATGGAGGTTGTAGGTGGAGGCCGCGACCTGCTTGCCGATCGCGCCGTCCGACAGGCCGAGCGCTCCGGTGAAGCGCCCGGCGGGATCGAAGGTGAAGGTTTCGCCGTAGATCAGCCGCCGCGGCAGTTCGGCGATGATCTGCACATGGCTGCCCCGCGTCGCCGGATCATGGACGATGACATAGGTCGGCGCGGCGTCGGGCATGCGGGCGTGCAGCGTCGCCAGCGCGGCGGTGATATCGGCGAGCGGGGCGGGCGCGGCATCGGCGGGCGGTTCGGTGCCGAAGATCGGGGCATAGGCCTGTTCCAGCGTGCCGCCGGACGCCTTGGCCAGCACCGAGAAGCCGACGCTGCCGAGGCCGATGAACGCGCCGGTCAGCGCCACCGCCAGTACGAAGGGCAGGGTCCACACCCCCAGCCGGTTGTGCCAGTCGGCGCGCGCGATCTGGTCGTTGTGGCGCATGCGCAGCCGGAAGGCGTCGCGGACGATGCGCGGATGCGCGAGCACGCCGGTCAGCACCAGTGCGCACAGCGCCACGCCGAGCGCGCCGACCAGGATCATGCCCCAGCTCGCCGGCAGATGCAGATATTCGTGCAGGGCGATGACGAATTCTGTCCAGGCATGCGCCTCGCGCCCCGTCACCCGGCCGCTCGCATCGACGTACCAGCCGCCGTGGTCGGTGGTCACCACCGCGCGCGGCAGGTCGGTGGTCGGCATGCGCAGGTAGAGGTGCGTGGTCGCCGGCTTGCCCGCGTCCTGCGCCAGCCCCGCGGCCATCGCCGCCTGCGCCGCCTGCGGGGTCATCACCGCGGTTTCGGCAATCGTCGGCTGTTCCCAGCGCTGCCAGCGATCGTGGATGACGACGATCGTGCCGGACAGCGCGATGAGATAGAGGAGCGCGCTCACCAGCAGGCCGATCGCGGCATGGCCGCCGAGCGCGCGCTGCACCAGCGTCTGCGGCCGGCTCATGCCGCGCCCCACAAAGCGGTGCCGAGCAGCGCGGTGGCGAGCGGCGCTGCGATCATGCGGGCGGGGCCGCTGCGGGTCATCTGCCACGTCATCAACAGGCCCCATGCCATGGGTTGCAGCAGCAGCGTGAGCGCGGTCGCGTCCGCCGCATCGGCGCCGCCGCTCCGCGCCAGCGCCTGTGCCCCGAACGCCAGCCACTGCGCCGCCGCGAAGGCGACCGGCACCGCCAGCACGAACACCGCCACGCGGCGGGCGAGATCGCTCCAGCGCCGCGGCAGCAGGATCGCCGGTGCCTCGCGCGGCGGCCGTGCGATCTTCGCCGGCGAAATCCAGCCGGCGTGGAAGACGATGGCCAGCACACAGGCCATGCCGACGATCGTGCCGATCGCCACCCCCCAGGCGCCGTCCCGCGCGACGAGCAGGGCGAGGCCCAGCATCGCCGCCGCCCAGCCGGCCGCCGCCGCGGCCCGCCCGCCGTCCCAGCCGAAGCGGACCAGCAGCATGCCGGCGGCGATCAGGATCAGGGCGGCGGGGATCGTCATGGCCGCGATCAGTAGCGCACGCTCACCGTCCCCAGGATCGTCCGCGGCGCGGCATAGCGGCTCTGGTCGAAGGTGAGGGCGGTCAGGTATCTGGCGTTGGTCGCATTCTGCAGGTTGGCGCTCACCGCGACATGATCGGTCAGCGCATAGCGCGCGACGAGATCGACGGTGGCGACATCGCCCT
Organism: Sphingomonas sp. SP5; assembly: GCF_058313455.1. Classification (NCBI taxonomy): domain Bacteria; kingdom Pseudomonadati; phylum Pseudomonadota; class Alphaproteobacteria; order Sphingomonadales; family Sphingomonadaceae; genus Sphingomonas; species Sphingomonas sp. SP5. Next base: position 91,489 of record NZ_JBZFLF010000008.1, read on the forward strand.
GCGTCAGGCGGACGGGCTGGCCGGTCGTGCTCGAAACCGCGCCGGGCACGAAGTAGAAGCGGCTCTGGTAGTTGACCGATGCGCCGAGCTTCAGCTGGCGGAATGCCTCGGGGCTCCAGGTGACGTTCAGGCGCCCGGTGTTGCGCGGCACGAAGGTGCGCACCGGCTGGTCGTCCTCCCCGCGCACGCGCATGACGGTGAAGCCGCCGGTCACCTGCACGCCGGCCGCGGGCTGGCCGCTCATCTCGATCTCGATACCCTGCGATGTCGCGTCGACGCCCTTGTAGATCTGCCGGCCGAGCACCGTGTCGAAACCCGCCGCCTCCGCGGTGTTGTTCTGCCGCGCCTGGAACACCGCGGCGCTGGCGTTGAACCGCCCGCCGAACCACGCACCCTTCAGCCCTGCCTCCAGATTGTCGCCGGTGATCGGCGCGAGCAGGCGGTTGCCGGCGTCGAACTGGGTTTGCGGATTGAAGATCGTCGCATAGCTCGCATAGGCGCTGATCGTCGACGTCAGGTCGTAGGTCGCGCCGACGAAGGGCAGGAAGCGGCGATTGTCGTAGTTGGTCGGCGTGCCGTACGACGCGCCCTCGCTGGCCGCATGGGTCAGGTTGCCGCCGAGCATCACCTTCAGCGGATCGGCGAGATTGAGGCGGACCAGGCCGTACACCGTCTCGCGCCGCGTATGGGAATTGAGGCTGAGGTCGTAGGGCGACGGGAAATTGGGCTTGGGGAAGGTGCCGTCGAACAAGGTATCGAGCGGCAGGAAGACGTTGATCGCCGCCTGGTCGTAGCTCGAATATTGCCGGTAGCGTTCGGCCCCGCGCTGCACGCCGAACATCACGTCGTGCTCGCGCCCGCCGACGGCGACCTTGCCGCTGGCATAGGCGTCTATGGTCAGGTTGCGCGCTTCGCCCTTGAAGGCGCCGGGATAGCTCTGGATGCCGACCGGCTTGCCATCCGCATCGGTGCCGATCCCGCCCGGCGCCCCGCGTACCGGGTTGCCGAAGATGTAGAACAAGGTGTCGGCTTCGCTGGTCGCCTTGCGCAGCACGCTCAACTTGGCGGTCCAGCCGTTGCCGAGGTCGTGTGTCAGGTCGCCGAAGATCTGGCGGTCGACGACGCCCCAGCTCGACCATTCCGGCGCATAATTGCTGTCGCGCCTGAAATCGATCCGCGTGCCATCGGTGTAATAGAGCGGAATCGCGCCCCACATCGCGCCATGGCTGCGATGGTCCTGGTGGCCGTAGCCGCCGCTCAGCACCGTGTTCGGCCCCAGATCCGCCTCGACGATGCCATAGCCGGTCCAGCGGCGCAGGCGGTACCGGTCGAGGTAGCTGTCGGTGTCGAGGTAGGATCCGACCGCGCGTGCGCGGATGCCGCCATCCTTGGTCAGCGGCACGCTGACGTCGCCGTCGAGACGCAGGTTGTCGAACGAGCCATATTGCGCGGCACCCGACACCTTGAACTCGCGATAGGGACGCTTGCGGATGAAGTTGATGACCGCCGAGGGATTGCCGGTCGGCGACAACAGGCCCGGCGCGCCGCGCACCACCTCGACCCGGTCATAGGCCGCGGTGTCGATCGACCCGGTCTGGATACCGAAGGAGAAGGGCTGGCCGACCCCGTCGATCTGGAAGGTCTGGATGTCGAAGCCGCGCGCCGAGTAATACACCCGGTCCGTCTCGCCGGCGAGCACGTTGACCCCCGGTACGGTGGCGAGCAGCGCATTGACGTCGTTGAGCTGGAAATCCTCGATCTGCGCGCGGGTGACGACGCTGACCGACTGCGGCGTCTCGCGCAGGCTCAGCGGCAGGCGGGTGGCGGTGCGCTGATCCTTGACCCCATAATCCTCGCTGCCTTCGCTGCGCTTGCCGGTGACGACGATGTCGTCGCTGCGCTGCGGGTCGGCGACCGGATCGGTATTCGCTGCAACCGCCGCGGTGGCCGCCAGCAAGGCGATGAAGGCCGTCATGTCTCGTGAAACTCCCTGAACTCAGGGCGCGGCATAGCGCAGATTTTGGCTATTGCAAGTCGTTATCATTATACGTGGGTGGCACGGGTGCCGGCGTTCAGGATGCAGCTAGGTTGCTGCGCTAGATTGGCGCCGTGGGGTGGATCGCGCGGATCGGTGGAATGGTAGCGGCGGCGCTCGCCATGGCGGCAGCCCCGGCGGCGGCGCAGGTCGTCGCGCCGCCGGTGGCCGCGACCCAATCTGGCGATACGGCATTGCTGCAGGACGCCGCCGCGGTGGCGAACCGGCTCGGCGTGCCGCTCGACGCGGCGGTGCGCCAGTTGCGCTTGCAGGCGGCGAGCGGCCCGCTCACCGACGCACTCGCCGCACGCTACGCCGGGCGCCTGGCCGGCATCGCCATCGATCATCGTCCGGCGTTCCGCATCGTGGTGCTGCTGACCGGCGATGTGCCCGTTCCCGACGAGACGGTGCTGCTGGACGGCGAACCCGTGGTCGTGACCTATCGCACCGGTGCCGCCGCCAGCCATGCCGAACTGGTGCAGGCGATCGCCGCCTATCAGCAGCCGATCCGGCAGAGCCTGCTTGCGCCGCCCGGCATGGGCCTCGATCCGCGGACTGGCGAGCTAGTCGTCGTGGTGGCCCCGCGCGACGTCGATCGGGAAGGGGCGGGGCCGCTCGCCGCCCGCCTTGCCGCGCTCACGCATGTGCCGGTGCGGCTGCGGGTGATCGACACGCCGGCGCTCGACATGGCCGGCGCCGGCATCCAGGGCGGGGCACGCGTCACCGGCAGTCCGCCGGGCGATTCGCACCGCTATCTGTGCACCGCCGGCTTCGTCGTCACCGACGGACTGCGCACTGCGCTGGCGACGGCGGCGCATTGCCCCGATGCGCTGAGCGCTCGCGACGCGGAGGGGCGCGACACCGACCTGCCCTTCGTCGGCCAGTGGGGCTGGGGCAACCAGGACGTGCAGATCAACGCCAGCGCCGTGCCGCTCGCGCCGCTGTTCTTCGCCGATACCGCCCGCACCGTCAGCCGCCCGGTCACCGGCGCGCGCGGCCGGGCGGGAACGCGCGCCGGCGACGTCGTCTGCCATCGTGGCGAGCGCACCGGCTACAGCTGCTCGCTGGTCGAGCTGACCGATTTCGCGCCGGCCGGCGACCTGTGCGGCGGCGCCTGCCTGCCGACCTGGACCACGGTCGCCGGGCCGGTGTGCAAGAGCGGCGACAGCGGTAGCCCCGTGTTCCTCGGCACCACCGCTTACGGAATCCTGAAAGGCGGCAGCTATCGCGCCGACGGCAGCTGCGCCTTCTATTTCTATATGTCGACCGACTATCTGCCGGTCGGTTGGCAGCTGCTCACCGCCGCTTCGCCGCCGACGCCAGCACCCGCGATCATGCCAGCGGATCGATGACCAGCAACAGCCGGTCGGTGCCGCTCCCCGCGATCGGCGGCGAGCGATGGAGGATCGCCGGCTCCTCGGCCCAGCGCCGGCCCTTGAAGATCGCGACCTCGCCCGCGGCCAGCTGTTCGGGCGGGCCGTCCTCGCCGACGCGCATCCATTGCGTGCCCGCCCCCGCCAGCGTGGTGAGCAGCCGCGCGGTGACGTGATCGGCGTGGAAGCGGCGGCAGGCGTCGGTCTCCACCACCTCCAGCCGGATGCGCAACCGGTCGGCGGCCATGATCGCGGCGAACATCGCCGCCAGCGACACGATCTCGCGCACCGCATCCGCCGGCGCGCGATGGCCCGCATCGGCAAGGATGACGGGAAGCATGGTGTCGAGTGCGGCAAGCTCCAGCTCCGCATCGACATCGTCCAGCGCGGCACGATCCGCCTCCGCCAGCGCGGCGAACGCGGGCGGCAGCGACCGGCGCCAGATCGCCAGATGGACCTCCGGCACGACGATGCGGGCCAGCACCAGCGAATCGGCGCCGGTCGCCACCGCCTCGGTCCGGGCGAGCGCGGCGACGCTCATGCCGCCGTCTCCGCCATGCGCTCGCCCCGGGCGGGGAACGGATCGGCAGGGGCGGTCCCCAGCCCCGGCGTGAACCCGGTCGCGCGAACCGGCGCCGCGTCGAGGCGTCGGCGGATCCACGCTGCGTCCATGCCGATCACCGCCACGCGCCACTCGGCATGGTTGGCGGGAACTGGTTCACAGGTGAGCGCGTGTCCGTCATTCGCCTCGACTCCTTCGAGATATGATACATAGTATCACGATCCATGAGGCGAGGCGATCCTGTCCGGCGTGCGGGACGCACGGCTTGCCGGACATGTTCATAGTGGAGCAAGGTACGCTGGCGGAGGCGGATGCCTCCAAGAGAGTGTCGCCCTTGCCCCACAGTTATGCCGCCGATGCCTATGCCGCCGCCGAACGTTATGCCGGGTCCGGGCCGATACCCGCCGCGCCGCCAATGCGGGGTTATGGCCGGCCGTTGCTGGCCGCGATCGCGGCGAGCCTGGTGGTGGTCGCGCTGCTGCTGCACGCGGCGGGGCTGTCGATCGTGCCGTCCAGCAGGGGCAACCTGCCGTATCTGCTGTGCGGCGGCCTCGCGCTGGCGGTGCGGCTCACCGCCGCGCGGCTGCCGTGGCGGCACGGGCAGGTGGTGGCGGACATTGCCGAATTCTATGCGCTGTTCACGCTTATCGCGCTGACCGGCGCGGTGGCGAGCTACCCGATCGCGGCGCTCACCCACGGGTTCCACGATGCCGCCCTCCAGCGAATCGATTCGGCGATGGGGTTCGATTGGCTCGCCTGGTACCGGACGACCGCGGCGCATCCCTGGCTGCAGACACTGGGGCTGGGCGCCTATCGCAGCATCTATCTGACGCCCGCCGTGCTGCTCGGCTATGCGGCGATGCAGGGGGAGCGGCTGATGGCGCAGCGGTTTCTCGCCACCTTCTGGCTAACTGCGGTGGCGACGCTGGTCCTCTATGCGTTCATGCCGGCGGTCGGCCCCTTCTCATACCTATGGCATGGGGCGATCCCCTATATGCCGGAGAGCGAGCAATGGCAGCAGGGGCTGATCCCGGCCTTGCGGGACGGACATGTCCGCATCGTCGACCTCGCTCACCTGCGGGGCCTGGTGTCCGCACCGAGTTTCCACACCGCCGCGGCGGTGATCTACGTCCGGACCGCGTGGCGAATCGCCGTTCTCCGCTGGCCCGTGCTGGCGCTGAACGCGGCGATGCTGCTCGCGACGCCGGTGGAGGGCACCCATTATCTCGCCGATATGATGCTGGGCGCGATGGTCGCTGCGGCAGCGATCCTCGTCCTGCACCGCGCGATGCCGGAACGCACCGCAGGCTAGCAGCTGCCGACAGGGGTGAGCGGCGAAGGTTCCGGACTTTCGTCAAAAAATTGCAAAATGGTGTTGACGGGGTTGTGAGGTGGGCCTAGATGGGTGTCACCGCAGCGGCGGGCCGGACGGCTTGCTGGAGTGGTCATCGACAACCAGGCGCTTGTATCGCT
>NZ_JBZFLF010000009.1:0-87909 GCF_058313455.1 Sphingomonas sp. SP5
TATCGCGTGCCGCTGATTCATTAATAACGTCGGCCCGGCCACTATGCACCAGCCGATTTCGGGTATCAAAAATCTTGTGAACCTTTCCATCGACATCGATGCCGGTCAGCTTTTTCCATCGGCCAATAATAGCCTGCGCGGCGGTACGATCGACCATCTCCGCAGCAGTGGGATGGATCGGCGTTCCGATCAGATGGAAATAGCATGCCCTGGCCAACGTTTCGCAAGCGATTGCACCGGACAATACACATCCTGAGAAATCTCGGTTGTATAAGCGTTGCTCCGCTTCGACCATATAGTCGAACCACACGGGCGGGGTTAATTCACTCTTGAGAACTGACTCGATGTGGCTCCAGCGCTGTTGGTCCACGTTGCATGACCCGCTCAGTCTGATGGTTCTTATGGATCCCCAGATCGAGAAGCCCGTTCCTTTCTCAGCTAGACGCAGCATTTGGAGTTGTCTGCTTCCTTCGGAAGACCAGCTCGGCACGCCAATGAGCGGCTCGTTGATCGCCCAGCGCGCTATCCGCATCCAATAGGCCCATGCTGAGGACGCCATTTCCTCGTACTTGACCGACAATGTCTCGAGATGAGGGTAATTAGCGATCAACTCAGGCGACATTTGAATTGCGTCAACGTCGAGCATTGATGTGTGGATGCGCACGCGCTCCCGCACATCAACTTCGACGTAGATGCGATCGACTTCGTAGAAAGATCGCTCGAAGTTCTGACCGACATACCCGCTGCGGAAATGCACGAACCTGGCGCTTGCGCCGGCCGGATCGTGACCGCCGTCCAAAAACTCGGCCGAAGGCAGGCTGACTCGCGTTTCGTGCCCCGCGTACGTGAAAGAGTGCGTCGCCCCCAAAATAGCGCCCGCGAAGGTCGTGCCGGCGCATGTTCCAAAGCCGCGGACAAACAGCTCGGCAGAAAGATCTTCTTGCTGCATGCGCTATCTCATCACGCTCGATCGCGAAATGCAATCATGGGCATGCAATCGAGGTATGTTTATCGAGCGTCGAACTGGCTTCGAATCCTGGGCTGGTAACTGACTGGCAGCTTTCGGCTACGAAGCAACCATCGACCGGCGTTCGTCCCCTTGCGCTCGCCTCGCAAACGAGCGGCAGCTTACCATGATCGACCGTTCAGAAGCGGACGAGCCGCTTCCCCCCCAAACCACGCCAGCCCTGATCGCGGTTGAGCCGCTACGGCCCGCCTCGAACCGATCGGACCCAACGACCTGCTGATCGCCGCGCACGCCGCCGCGCTCGATGCGACGCTGGTCACGGCCAACATCGCCGAGTTCGCCCGGGTGCGTGATCTGCCGGTCGAGAACTGGCTCGACTGAGGGGTTCCGGCGACTCGCCGCCACCCCCTTCCCGCAGGCCGGCATTTCGGCTATGGGCGCGCGCAATCCATCTTCACATCAGGAATTCCCATGAGCCTCCGCAACGTGGCGATCATCGCGCACGTCGATCACGGCAAGACGACCCTGGTCGACCAGCTGTTCCGCCAGTCGGGCACCTTCCGCGACAACCAGCGCGTCGAAGAGCGCGCGATGGATTCGAACGACCTCGAAAAGGAGCGCGGGATCACCATCCTCGCCAAGCCGACCTCGGTCGACTGGGCGCCCCCGGGCGGCGGCGAGACGGTGCGGATCAACATCGTCGATACGCCGGGCCACGCCGACTTCGGCGGCGAGGTGGAGCGCATCCTGTCGATGGTCGACGGCGTCGTCCTGCTGGTCGATTCGTCGGAAGGCGCGATGCCGCAGACCAAGTTCGTGACCGGCAAGGCGCTGGCGCTGGGCCTGAAGCCGATCGTCGTCGTCAACAAGGTCGATCGCCCCGACGCGCGCATCCAGGAGGTGCTGGACGAGGTGTTCGACCTGTTCGTCAGCCTCGACGCCAATGACGAGCAGCTCGATTTCCCGGTGCTCTACGCCTCGGGCCGCAACGGCTATGCCTCGACCGACATGGACGCGCGCGAAGGCACGCTGATCCCGATGTTCGAGACGATCGTCAGCCACGTGCCGGCGCCGAACCTGGACAAGGACGCAGCCTTCACCTTCCTGGTGACGCTGCTCGACCGTGACAACTTCCTGGGCCGGATCCTGACGGGCCGGGTCAACTCGGGCACGGTGAAGACCAACCAGCCGATCCACGCGCTCGACAATGACGGCAACGTCGTCGAGGTCGGCCGTGCGTCCAAGATCCTGTCGTTCCGCGGCCTCGATCGCGTGCCGGTGGAGGAAGCGAGCGCGGGCGACATCATCAGCCTCGCCGGCCTCACCGTCGCGACGGTCGCCAACACGATCGCCGACACCAGCGTGACCGAGGCGCTGCACGCGCAGCCGATCGACCCGCCGACGCTGTCGATGCGCTTTGCGGTGAACGATTCGCCGATGGCGGGTCGCGAGGGCACCAAGGTGACCAGCCGCATGATCCGCGACCGCCTGTTCCGCGAGGCCGAATCCAACGTCGCCGTGAAGGTGACCGAGGCGGCCGATCGCGACAGCTTCGAGGTGGCGGGGCGCGGCGAGCTTCAGCTGGGCGTGCTGATCGAGACGATGCGGCGCGAGGGCTTCGAACTGGGCATCAGCCGCCCGCGCGTGCTGTTCGGCGAGGACGAGGACGGCAAGAAGACCGAGCCGTACGAAACCGTCATCATCGACGTGGACGAGGAGCATTCGGGCACCGTCGTCGAGAAGATGAACCTGCGTAAGGCGGAGCTGACCGACATGCGCCCGTCGACCGGCGGCAAGACGCGCATCACCTTCTCCGCGCCCTCGCGCGGCATGATCGGCTACCACGGCGAGTTCCTGTCGGACACGCGCGGCACCGGCATCATGAACCGGTTGTTCGAGAAGTACGGCCCGCACAAGGGCAACATCGAGGGCCGCAAGAACGGCGTGCTGATCTCCAACGGTGCGGGTGAGGCGAACAGCTATGCGCTGGGGCCGCTCGAGGATCGCGGCATCCTGTTCGTCGGCCACGGCGAGGCACTGTACGAGGGCATGATCATCGGCGAGAACGCCAAGACGGACGACCTCGAGGTCAATCCGATGAAGGCGAAGCAGCTGACGAACTTCCGCGCCAGCGGCGGCAAGGACGATGCGATCCGCCTGACGCCGCCCAAGAAGATGACGCTGGAACAGGCGATCGCCTATATCGACGACGACGAGATGGTGGAGGTGACGCCCAAGTCGATCCGCCTGCGCAAGCGCCACCTCGATCCGCACGAGCGCAAGAAGGCGTCGCGCGCCAAGATGGCGGCGTAACGCTTTCGATTGGTTCGAAGAGGGGGCGTCCGGGGAACCGGGCGCCCCCTTTTTTTGTGTCCGTTGTTTGGGGCGATCGTCGTCACGCATGCCCCGTCACCCCGGACTTGGTCCGGGGTCCACTCTGCGGCGAGGCGCGGCGCTGGAGCCTCCTGCCGGGCCCTCGCGGCCCGGTGGACCCCGGAACTAGTCCGGGGTGGGGCGGGGGTTCCACCCGAAGCAAGAGCGTGGACGCTGCGGACAAAAGAAAGGGGCGGCGCCTTGCGGTGCCGCCCCCTGCCGTCGGGTACAGGTTCGCTTATTTGAACCGGCCGCTGACCGACAGGCCGATGATGCGGGGTTCGTTGAAGACGGCGGCCATGTAGTTTTCGATCACGCCCTTCAGGTTCTTCTCGTTGGTGATGTTGCGGGCGAAGGCGGCGACTTCGAAGCGGTCGTCGGGCGTGGTGTAGCCGATCTTCAGGCCGCCTTCGAAGTTGCCCGTCGCGTAGAATTCGCGCGTCCTGTAGAGCACGAAGTTGGTGTAGCCCTGAATGTTCCAGTCGGTGGCGGCGAACACGCGGCCGCCGTTGCCGAGCGGCACGTCGTAACGCGCGGTCGCATCGAGGTTCCAGCGCGGGGCGTTGGGCAGCGGATTGCCGTCGATCTGCGCGAAGACGTTGCTGCCGATGCGGATCGTCGGATCGAGCACGGTGCAGACGACGACGCCGTTGAGCCCGCAGACCTGCGCATAGACGCGCTTGTCCCGGATCTTCGACGACAGGGCGCTGGCGCCCAGCGTCAGCGTCAGGTTGGGGATCGGGCGGAATTCGCTGTCGATCTCGATACCGTAGGCGCGTGCCTTGTCGGCGTTGAAGAGGACGCCGTTGCCGAAGCTGTCGTTGCCGTTCAGCTGGATGTCGTCGACCGTGTAGGTGAACAGCGACGTGTTGAAGCGCAGGCGGCCGTCGAGCAGCAGGCTTTTCGAGCCGACTTCGTAGCTGGTGATCGTCTCACTGTTCGCGGTGGTGAAGTCGGCGTTGAACACCGCCGAGCGGCCCTGGATCGTCGGGCCGCGGAAGCCGCGGGCGACGCGGGCATACAGGCTGTTGTCGGGATCGACCTGGTAGAGCGCCGACACGTCCCAGCTCGGAGTCGTGTCCGACAGGCGGACGTAGCGGCGGCCGGTGTAGGTGGAGACGTTGGCGACGGTGTTCGCGGTCTTGAGCAGCGTCGTCTTCTTGGTGTCGTCGGTTTCGCGGAAGCCGCCGGTGATGGTGAAGGCGTCCGTGACCTTGAAGCTCGCTTGGCCGAACAGCGCCCAGCTGGTGTTGACGTTGTGCAGGCGCACCCAGTTGTTGGGATTACGCGCCGCCGTCGTCAGGAAGAAGGCGCGCTGGTAGAAGTCCGTGGTGTCGTTCTGGTTGAAGTAGAACCCGCCGACCTGCCAGGTGAAGCGATCCGCCGAAGGCGAAGCGAGACGGATTTCCTGCGTATACTGGCCGAGCGCGCGGACGTTGCCCTGGCTCTGCCCGAAGCCGTTGGCAACGCCGTTCACCGAATAGTTCGCGGCGGCGCCGCCATCGGTATCGCCGCGGCTGAAGCCCGACGTCGTCTCATAGGCGCTGATCGAGGTCAGCGTGACGGGACCGAAGTCATAGGCGGCGTTCACCGACCAGCCGTAGGTGTCGTAATCCTGCGGATTGTTCTTGCCCTCGTCATAGGCGACCCACCCGCGCGGTTCGGCGGCGACCGAGTTCGAGCCCTTCTTAAGCGCGGCGCGGTGGAACAGCGTCGAGGTGCCGTCGTAATGGCGGGCATGGCCCGACAGGTTGACCGAGAAGGCATCGCTGGGCGTCAGTAGCAGCTGGAGGCGAACGTCGCGCTCGTCGAAGCCGCCCATCGCGTTCTTCTGCGGCGTCGGCGTGCCGTCCGCGCTGACGCCGGCGAAGGTGTTGTCCACCCAGTCGTTGCGATGCTGGATCAGGCCGGACAGGCGGAAGGCGACCTTGTCCGCGATCAGCGGGCCGCCGACGCCGGCATCGAGCGTCGTCGTCGCATAGCTGCCGATCGAGGCGGAGGCGCGGCCCTGCCAGGTCTGGCTCGGGCGGATGGTGTCGAACTTGATGATGCCCGCCGTCGTGTTGCGGCCGAACAGCGAGCCCTGCGGGCCGCGCAGCACCTCGACCTGGTTGACGTCGAACACCGGGTTCGACTTCAACACGACGTGTTCGAGGACGACATCGTCCTGGATGATGGAGACGGGTTGGCTGGCCCCCAAGTAAAAATCCACGTTGCCCAAACCGCGGATATAGAAGCGCGGGAAGATGCGGCCGGTCGTGGTTTCGGCATAGAGGCCGGGGACGCGGCCGGAGAGCGCCAGGATATCCTCGCCGCCCGCCTGAAAGGCGCGCAGGTCGGCGCCGCCGACGACCGCGACCGACAGCGGCACGCGCTGCAGGTTTTCCGAACGGCGTTCGGCGGTGACGACGATATCGCCGAGGTCGCCGGCATCCGCCTGCGCGGCGGCGGCGGGCGTCGCATCGGTGGCGGGCGTGGCGGTTTGGGCGAACGCAGGCGTGACGCCGGCGGCGGCGCCGAGCAGCAGCATGGTCTTGAACAGGCGGGTGGTCACGATAGTCCCCTTTTGGTGTTGGAGGGGAGCCGTCGGCAGGCACCCGCGTGGGCCGTTGCCCTGACGCGGATCCGTGCGCGGATGATGATGACCGCCCCCCGGCGTCGCGCGTGCGATAGGCCCGGATTGTGTCGGATTCGTGAATGGGGATTGCCGGCCGTCGACGCTGTCGGGCGGGGCGGGGTTAAACATTGGATGAACACGACATTCCGGCCCGGTTCAGGGCGAATCACCTAGGAGGCATGCAACACGCTCGCAGTCTCACGCGTTTTGCCCGGGCGTTGTCATGAGGAGTTCGACGTCATGAATGCGTTGATGAAGAAGGCAGGTCTGGGGATCGCGCTCGCTGCCACCGCGCTGACCGCAGCGGCGCCGGCGGATGCGCAGCGCTGGGGCGGCTATCGCCATCGCGGCGGTGGCGATGTCGCCGCGGGTGCGCTGCTCGGCGGGATCGTCGGCCTGGGCATCGGTGCGGCCGTCGCCAGCAGCAATCGCGACCGCTATTACGACCGCGGCTATTATTACGATGCGCCGCCGCCGCCGCCGCGGGTCGTCTATCGCGACCGCTATTATGCGCCGCCGCCGCCGCCCCCGCGGGTCGTCGTGCGCGAGCGTTATTACGATTACGGGCCGCGCTACGGCTATGGATACGGCTACGGCTATTGAGCCGCAGACGGTTTCGTCGGGAAGGCGGCGCGGACTTCGGTTCGCGCCGCTTTTTCGTGGCGGGCGCCGATGGTTGCCGTTAAGCGCGCAGGGATGACCGATACGCCTCCCGATCGCCTGTCGACCGATCCGTCGAGCCCCCATTTCGACCAGGCCGCGCTGGAGCGCGGCATCGGCATCCGCTTCAAGGGCACCGAACGCCGCGACGTCGAGGAATATGACCGGCCGGCCGGCTGGATCCGCGTGGCGCTGGGCAAGAAGGTGGACCGGCACGGTCGCCCGCTGACGATCAAGTTGACCGGTGAGGTCGAGGCGTGGTTCGAACGCCCCGCGGCCGGCGCGGACGAGGACGCGGCCGAGGGCTGAGGGTTTCTGGCGGCCTGCGTCGCGTGTTCGGCGTGTGCGGGGGCCGATCGAGCGATCGATTGCGGTCTTTCACGTCGCGGCGGGTTCGCGTCGGTAGATCCCTTCTGCCATTTCTCATTGCCCAGGTGTAGCGAAGGGCGGGCCCGACCGGTGTGACGCTGGTGGAGAGCGGCCCTTCGACAGGCTCAGGGCGAACGGGGGTGGAGGTGTGCCGTCATGCTCGGAGCGGGCAGTTTGCCCTGCGGCATGGGCCTGTATGCCACGGGCGCTGGTGGTTCGCCGATGTTCCGTTTGCCCTGAGCTTGTCGAAGGGGGGACCTCCACGGGCGTAACGCTGTTGGAGAGCGGCCCTTCGACGGGCTCAGGGCGAACGGGGCTGGGGCCGAGGGTGTGCCGTCATGCTCGGCGCGGGTGGTTTGCCCTGCGGCGTGGGCTTGTGCACCACGAGCGCTGGTGGCGTGCGCCAATATCCCGTTTGCCCTGAGCCTGTCGAAGGGCGGGCTGCCACGGGCGTAACGCTGGTGGAGCGCGGCCCTTCGACGGGCTCAGGGCCAACGGGGGTGGGGTGAGGGTGTGCCGTCATGCTCGAAGCGGGGGGGGGGGGTGCCCTGCGGCGTGGGCTTGTGCACCACGAGCGCTGGTGGCGTGCGCCAATATCCCGTTTGCCCTGAGCCTGTCGAAGGGCGGGCTGCCACGGGCGTAACGCTGGTGGAGAGCGGCCCTTCGACAGGCTCAGGGCCAACGGGGGTGGGGCCGAGGGTGTGCCATCATACTCCGTGCGGGCAGGATTGGCTGTCTGCGCCGTTACGTTCGCAACGCGTGTGGCGGCAGGCCCGGATGGAGGGCCCGGGCCTGCGGCGCTCGGTCAGGCGAGGGTGCGGACTTTGGGTTCGCGGTCCCAGTAGCGTTGCTTGGCCGCCTCGACGAAGGCGGCCAGGTCGGTGACGCCCGCGTCGGGCTCGACACCGGCCTTGTCGAGCAGCGGCTTGGCGGCGGCGTTGTGGCCGATCGCCTTGAGGTGGCCAAAGGCGTCCATCACCCATTGCACCGCGGCGCCTTCCTTCACCAGCTTGGCGGCCGCCTCTTCGGACAGGATCACCGCGCAGGCGTCCACCGTCACCGAAGGCTGGCCGAAGAGCTGCGCGTCGGCGGCGAGCGTCGATCCGTCCGACAGGGGGACCTTGCCGACCTTGGGCGCGATCGTCATCGTGTGGCCGCCGGCGGCCTTGATCGCCTCCTTCAGCGTCTTGAGGTCGCCCGCATCGGTGCCGTCGGCGATGAGGATGCCGACGGTGCGGCCCTCCAGCGTATGGACCTCGCGCGGGCCGCGGATGATACGGAGCGCGGGCGAGGGGTCCATGTCGAGCACCGGCGCCGCGGTCGGCGCGGCGTCGGGCAGGTCCATCGCCAGCCCGTCGGCGACGCGGGCCGCCAGATCCTCGTCGACGTTGCGCAGGTTGGCGAGCATCGCGACGCGGATATGCTCCAGGCTGACCTTCGACAGTTCGAAGACGAAGGCAGACGCGATGTGCGCCTGTTCGGCGGGGTCCATCGAGCGGAAGAACAGCCGCGCCTGGCTGTAATGGTCGGCGAAGCTTTCCGGGCGGATGCGCAGCTTCTGGCCCTGTTCCTCGGACGGGAAGGTCTTGTAGCCCTTGTCCGGATCCTCGCGCGCGCCACCTTCCTCGCCGGCGCGGGCGAGGCTGTTGGGTTCGTAATTGGCGCGGCCCTTGGGCACCGCCATCTGCATGTGGCCGTCGCGCTGCTGGTTCATGAACGGGCAGCCGGCGGCGGCGGCGCGGCCCTTGGCGGCGTTGATCGGCAGCTGGTGGAAATTGACCGAGCCGAGGCGCGAGAGCTGCGTATCGGTGTAGCTGAACAGCCGGCCCTGGAGCAGCGGATCGTTGGAGAAGCCGATGCCGGGCACGACGTGGCTCGGCACGAAGGCGGCCTGTTCGGTTTCCGCGAAGAAATTGTCGGGATAGCGATCGAGCACCATGCGGCCGACGATGCGGACCGGGAGCACCTCTTCGGGGATGATCTTGGTCGCGTCGAGCACGTCATAGGGCTGGCTGTTGGCGAAATCCTCGTCGAACAGCTGCACGCCCAGTTCCCATTCGGGGAAGTCGCCGCGATCGATGCGTTCGAACAGGTCGCGGCGCTGGAAATCGGGATCGGCGCCGGCGATCTTCACCGTCTCGTCCCAGATCGTCGAGGCGAGGCCGGCCTTGGGCTTCCAGTGGAACTTGACGAAGGTGCTCTTGCCCGCCTTGTCGATGAGGCGGAAGGTGTGGACGCCGAAACCCTCCATGTTGGCGAAGGTCCGCGGCAGCGTGCGGTCCGACATCGCCCACAGGATCATGTGGGTGGATTCGGGCATCAGGCTGATGAAATCCCAGAAGGTGTCGTGCGCGGTCGCCGCCTGCGGATAGCCGCGATCCGCCTCCATCTTGGCGGCATGGATCAGGTCGGGGAACTTGATCGCATCCTGGATGAAGAAGACGGGAATGTTGTTGCCGACGAGGTCCCAATTGCCTTCGCGGGTGTAGAATTTGACCGCGAAGCCGCGCACGTCGCGCGGCGTGTCGATCGAGCCGGCGCCGCCGGCGACGGTCGAGAAGCGGACGAACACCTCGGTGCGCTGCCCCTTCTTCTGGAACAGGTCGGCGACGGTGATGGCGGCGAGGCTGTCGGTGCATTCGAAATAGCCGTGCGCGGCCGAGCCGCGGGCGTGGACGATGCGCTCCGGGATACGCTCGTGATCGAAGTGGTTCATCTTCTCGCGGAAGATCTCGTCCTCGATCAGCACCGGGCCGCGCGCGCCCGCCTTCAGCTGGTTCTGGTTGTCGGCGATCGGCGTGCCGTGGTTGGTGGTCAGCACCGGATGATCGGCATCGGCGATCTGGTGCGTTTCGCCGCCGTGTCCGGCGTTGCGGGCGAGCGTATCGGTCATCGGGGAATCCTCGTGGTTCGAGGCGCCAACGGTTCACCGATCGGGCGGTTGCGGGCGTGCGGGATGGTCGACCGTACGCAGGCGGACGTTGACGGCTGTGATCTGGATCATTGTCCTGTGAAAGCAGATGCTTAGGCGGCTGGACGGGCGATGCGGAATTTCTGTCGTCAGTCGGCGTCGGGGATGCGGACGGCGGCCCAGTTGCCGGCGATCGCGTCCAGCGCGGTGCGGGCGGGATCGAGCGCGCCGGGGTGATAGCTGTAATGCGTCTCGCGGCTGGAGCGGGTGGCGCTGACCAGGCCGGCGGTTTCGAGCACGCGCAGGTGCTTGGTGACGGCCTGGCGCGTCATGCCGGCACCGGCGGCGAGGCGGGCGATGGGGCGCGGGGTGCCGCTGCGCAGCGTGACGAGCAGCGCGAGGCGGGTCGGGTCGGCGAGCGCGGCGAAGAGGCGGGCGGCGTGTTCGGGTTTGCGGGTGGACGTCATGCGCAACCTTTTGGTTGCGGTGGTGGCAACCGATCGGTTGCGGTTTAGCGGGGGTGGTGGAGTTGGGCAACCGAAAGGTTGCGGGCGGGTGGGTCGAGTGAAAGTGCGATCGATTCCCCTCCGTCATGCATGCTTGGTCCGGCATCCACCGTGCCGCACCCAATATGCTATGGGTTTTGCGGCACGGTGGACCCCGGAACACGTCCGGGGTGACGGGGAATATCGGCGGCATCTCTGTTTGGCCGAGATCAGCCACGGTCAAAGCCCTGCCGTGGGGAGGCGGCTCGTGACTTACGCCGCTTCCAGTGCCTCGTTCGCTTCCATCCACAGCGCCTCCGCCGTGTCGATCTGGGTTTGGACGTCGGCGCGGCGTTGCAGGAGGTCGCTCATCGCGAGTTTGGCGAAGCGCGGTTCGGCGGACTTGGGGTCGAACATCGCCTGGTCGAGTGCGTTGCGGTCGGCGGTGAGGCGGGCGATCTCCGCCTCCGTCTCGCGGATCGTCTTGCGGCGCGCCTTGTCGGCGTCGCGGTCGATGGGGCGGGCGGTCGGCTTGCCCTTGTCCTTCTTGCCGGCCTTGCCGCGCTCCTCGGGCTGCTTGTCGCCGGCGAGGACGAAGGCGATGTAATCGTCGAGGCTGCCGTCGAACTCCGTGGCGGTGCCGCTGTCGACCAGCACGAGGCGGTCGGCGGTCATCTCCAGCATGTGGCGGTCGTGGCTGACCAGCACGACGGCGCCGGTATAGGCGTTGAGCGCCTGCACCAGCGCCTCGCGCGCGTCGACGTCCAGGTGGTTGGTCGGTTCGTCGAGGATCAGCATGTGCGGCGCGTCGCGGGTGATGAGGGCGAGCGCGAGCCGCGCCTTCTCGCCGCCCGACATGCGGCCGACCTTGTTGGTCGCCTTGTCGCCCGAAAAGCCGAAGCGGCCGAGCTGCGCGCGCACCGCGGCGGGGCTGGCGCCCTTCATGGTGCGGGTCATGTGCTCCAAGGGCGTGTCGTCGGCGTCGAGCTCCTCCACCTGATATTGGGTGAAATAGCCGACCTTCATTTTACCGGATGCGTTCATGTCGCCGTCCATCGGCGCCAGTTGCGCGGCGAGCAGGCGGGCGAGCGTGGTCTTGCCGTTGCCGTTGCGGCCCAGCAGCGCGACGCGATCGTCGGGGTCGAGGCGCAGGTTGAGCCGCTTGAGGATCGGCGTCTCGGCATAGCCGACGCTCGCCATGTCGAGCGTGATGAGCGGGGGCCTGAGTTCGGTGGGATCGGGGAAGTCGAACGACAGCGAGGGATCGTTGGCGAGCTCGGCGATCGGCTGCATCTTGGCGAGCATCTTCTGCCGGCTCTGCGCCTGTTTGGCGGTGGAGGCGCGGGCGGAATTGCGGGCGACGTAATCCTGCAGCTTGGCGCGCTGCGCGTCCTGGTTCGCCTTGGCGGCGGCCAGCTGCGCCATGCGCTCGGCCCGCTGGCGCTCGAAGCTGTCGTAGCCGCCGGCGTAGAGCGTGATCTTGCCGTTCTGGAGGTGGAGGATGTGATCCACGACGTTGTTGAGGAAATCGCGCTCGTGGCTGACGACGACGATGGTCGCCTTGTACGCCTTCAGGAAATCCTCCAGCCACATCACCGCCTCGAGATCGAGGTGGTTGCTGGGTTCGTCGAGCAGGAGCAGGTCGGGCTGCGAGAAGAGCAGGGCGGCGAGCGCGACGCGCATCTTCCAGCCGCCCGAGAAGCTGTCGAGGGGGCGCTGCTGCATGTCCTCGTCGAAGCCGAGGCCGAGCAGGATCTGCGCGGCGCGCATCGGGGCGGTGTAGGCGTCGATCGCGATCAGGCGTTCGTAGACGTCGCCGAGCCGGTCGGGATCCTCGCAGGTTTCGGATTCGATCATCAGCGCGGCGCGTTCGGTGTCCGCGGCGAGCACGGTGTCGAACGGCGTGGCGGTGCCCGAGGGCGCCTCCTGCGCGATATAGCCGAGGCGGGCGCCGCGCGGCATGTCGGCGGAACCGTCGTCGGGTTCGAGCATGCCGGCGATGACGCGGACCAGGGTGGACTTGCCGGCGCCGTTGCGGCCGATCAGCCCGACGCGGCTGCCCGGCGGCAGCGCCGCGGATGCGCCGTCGAGGATCGTGCGGCCGCCGAGGCGCACGGTGATGCCGTTGAGGTTGAGCATGCGCGTAGCCTTAGCAGATGTTGCGGTGCGGCTAAAGTGTGGGTGCGAGGGGGGTGATCGTTCACGCGAAGGCGCGAAGACGCGAAGAGGTTCGGGCCTGGCGCCGCCGTGGTATGCGAAGGTGAGGGCAGGCCGACAGCGCCTCCGGCGCGACATCTTTGCGGCTTCGCGGCTTGTGCGTGAACCATGAATCCTAGCGCTGATTCTTTGATCCTCCGGCATGCCGGACTTGGTCCGGCATCCACCGTGCCGCACACCAACACGCTAATGGGTTTGCGGCACGGTGGACCCCGGAACAAGTCCGGGGTGACGGAGAATATCGGGATGGCATACCCCTTTCCTGAGCCCGGCAGCCGTTTTAGCCATATGCGATAGCTCTCCCTGGCGGGGGGAATGGATGTCGGTTGGTTCTACAGCGATCTCACCAGGCGGGTGGCCTGGGCGAGCCAGGCGGGCGTGGGGATCGACGTGGGGCGGGCGCCGGGGGTGAGGGGGAGGAGGAGCAGGGCGTCGCCGTCGATGCCGAGCAGGCGGGCGAAGAGGAAGCGGCCGGCGGGGAGGGGGACGAGGACGTCCTTGTTGATCGCGCGCGGATCGGGGCCGTGCACCTCGCACCAGATTTCGTCGCCGGCGCGATAATCGCCGATGCTGCCGGTAACGACCAGCGCGACGCCGCCGGCGGCCGGCTGCGGCGCGACGAGGGTAAGCGGCTTGCGGGGGGCATGGGCGCCCTCGGCATCGAGCGTCGCGGCGACGGGCAGGTCGGCGCGATCGGGCAGGGTGACGAGATCGGCTGGCGCGACCTCCAGCGCGGCGGCGATGCGGTTGAGCCAGGCGACGGATACGGTGCGCGTTCCCGTCTCCAGCCGACCGATCGTCTGCGCGGTTGTTGGAGGCGAGCAGCGTTGCGCGACCTCGTCCAGCGTCAAACCCTTGGCCCTACGTACCTCACGAATCGCGGTAATCATCGCCGGTCCTTAACCGTTGCGGTTATTTCCCTGTCCTACATACCCGCCGTTCTGGCAAGCCCCGCGCCGATTCGGAACGGAGGCAGATATGCGCGAACTGGTGGAGCGGCGGACAGGCGCGGGGCGGAGCGTGACGGTGAACGCCGCGGAATCGCCGCTGGCATGGCTGAAGGCGCGCGGGCTGGTCGACGCGCGGCAGTTCGAGGCGGGGGAGCGGCTGCGCGGCGATTACGAGACGGCGGCGCTAGGGCCGCGGGTGACGATGCGCTGGTCGGCGCGGGTGGATGGCGGCGCGGCGGGCGGGCTCGACCCGATGAGCGCGCAGATCGCGGCCAAGCGGCGCTTCGACGACGCCATGGCGGCGGCGGGCGGCGGCCTGGCCGATATCTGCTGGCGCGTGATCTGCGCAGGCGAGGGATTGCCGGCGGCGGAGAAGGGGCTGGGCTGGCCGGCACGGACCGGGCGGCTGGTACTGACGCTGGCGCTGGATCGTTTGGCCGACCATTATCGTTTGCCGTGACCGGGCGTGCGGGTGTATCGGCGCCGCAAGACGAGAACATAAGCGGGCCATCGGTCCCGCATGCAGGATGAGTGACGTGCGCTTCGACTTCGTGAAATGCCATGGTTCGGGCAACGACTTCCCGTTGATCGACGCGCGCGGCATCGCGCTGTCGGACGGGGAGTGGGCGAAGGTGGCGCGGGCGCTGGCCGACCGGCGCGGGCCGGTGGGCGGTGACGGGCTGCTGCTGCTCGGCCCGGGCGCCGGCCATGCGGCCTTTTCGATGCGGATGTTCAACGCGGACGGCAGCGAGGCGGAGACGTGCCTCAACGGGCTGCGCTGCGTGGCGCGCATGGGGTTCGAGGCGCTGGGCATCGACGCCGCCCGCGTGAGCCTCAAGACGTCGGAGGCGGAGGCGGTGCGCGACGCCGATCTGGCGCCGGGCGTCTATACGGTGCGCGAGACGGCGGGGCCGGCGGGCCTGGATGTCGCCGCATGGCCGCTGGAGGCGGGCGCCGAGCGGATCGTCGATGCGCCGGTGCCGCCGCTGGGATCGGACCGGCGCTTCACGGCGGTGGCGATGCCCAACCCGCATCTGGTGGCGTTCGTCGACAGGGTCGACGAGGCGGAGCTGGTGGCGGTGGGCGAGGCATGCGAGGCGGCACCGGCGTGGCTGCCCAACCGCGCCAACGTGTCCTTCGTCGAGGTGCGCGGGGAACAGGCGCTGTTCGTGCGGACCTTCGAACGCGGCGTGGGGCTGACCGACAGTTGCGGCAGCGCGATGGCGGCGTCGAGTTTCGCCGCCTGCCTGACCGGGCGGCTCGGCTATGATGCGCCGATCACCGTGTTCAACGCCGGCGGGCTGGTGCGCGCGACGGTGGGTCGCGATGCCATGGTCAGCCTGTCGGGCAATGCGACCTGGGAATGGTGGGGGTCGATCGAGGTCGACCTGGCGCGGGCGCGGGCGGGCGACCTGACGGTGGCGGCGCATGCCGATGCCGAGATCGCCGCCTGGGCCGCGCTGGCCGATGCGGCCAGCCGGTAGCGGCCACCGCCGGACCACGACCACCCCGTTTCATCCATAATCCAGATGATGGCGACGACCGGCCCGACCGGCCAGTGTCGCCGGATCGATTGCAGAAGCCCATGACGATGCCGGACGACAGCACCTATTTCTACGAGCGCGCGGAAACCGAACTGGAACTGGCGCAGCGCGCCACGCACCCGCTGGCGGTGAGGGCGCATTACATCATCGCCAACCATTATCTCGACCGCTGCTACGGCGGCGATGCGCAGGGTGCCGCGGGGGCGGGACCGGCGCAGGATGGCGAGGATCCCGCGATCGGCTGAGGCCGGGTCGGCCATGCAGTGAACCGCGACGCCGTCCGTTCGTTGAACGGGTGAACGCTTTGGCGTGAGCACGGGAGTCGCGAGCATGGGAATCGCGAACAAGGACGGGATCGGCGCTGGCGCGGGCGCCACGGACGACGACCTGCAATTCCGGCAGGACGGCAAGCTGTACCCGGTCGGCCAGGCGCTGCGCCGGACCTATGATGCCGACAATCATGCGACGTTGAGCCAGGACGTGACCGGGCTGATGCTCGACCTGGCGAGGGTGCCGTTCGAACCGCACGAGTTCGAGCCGCCGTTCGCCCCGCCGCGGCCGATGCCGCGCCCCGGCCTGTTCGCGCGGGTGCGCCGGGCGCTGCATCGCGGGCGTGAGGGGTAGGGCATCGCGTGGGGTTCAGTGTAGCGGTACGCGACGCGCGCTGTTTCCGGGAGCGGTCGCATAGGGGATCATCCAAGGCGGTGTTCCTTTTACCTCCGTCATGTCGGGCTTGGTCCGGCATCCACCGTGCCGCACACCGATAGGCTGTTGATGCGCGGCGCGGTGGACCCCGGACCAAGTCCGGGGTGACGAAGAATAGCGGGAGGGCATTCCCCTTCACGCGAAGCCTGCACCCGCCACGCCGTGCCGGTTCAGGCGGGGACGAGCGAGCCCTGGATCACGGCGACGAGGGCGCCGAAGATCGCCTCGATCATCGCCAGCGCGCGCGGGGTGAGGCGGACGGGGGAGTGCGGCTCGATCGGGCCGGGCAGTTCGCATTCCACGAAGCCCGCATCGTCGAGCGCGATCAGCCAGCGCTGGGCCAGCGGCCAGGAGACGGCGATGCGCGTGGCGAGGTCGCCGGCCCGGACGGTACGCGCCTCCGCCTCGGCGACGTAGGTGAGCAGCAGCAGCTCCGTGGCCGGATTGCCGATCAGCGATTCGCCGAAGGCTCGCTTGCCGCCGTCGATCGCCTGCAGCAGCAGGCGTGCCATCTGCCATTGCGCCTCGACGGTGGATGGCTGGCCGGCGCCGTCCGGCAGCGGGCGGCAGGTGACGGCGAGCTGGCCACCGCCGGCAGGCCCGATCCGCGAGACGTAGACGTTGACCCATACCGGGCCGCGCTGCGGACGCTGGTGGCGCAACGTGGTGGATACCGTCTGTCCTTCGCGCCAGACGCGCTGGAGCAGGGCGGCGCCGGCGCTGCGATCGTCGGGGTGCAGCGTATCGAGCGCGGAGCGGCCGACGAGCGCGACATCGGAAGCGCCGAGCAGCGCCGCATAGCTGTCGTCCAGCGCGAGAATGGCGAGATCGTGCCCGATCAGCGCATGCGAGACCGGTCCTGCTGCGGGGTGCATGATGATGGTCTGCCCTGTTCGGATGCCGCTGGCGCGAACGTGGCAACGTTCACACACAGCGCATCATAGGACAGGGCTTTTCACGTATGGCGACGCGGGCTGTCAAGCACCGCTACGGCGTCGCAATATCGGCTTGATGACCTATAACCAGATAGGTTAATTGTTCTTGACATCGTCACGCTCCTGGGGTACATAACGGGAACGCTGAAGAATTGCGAGTCGGGACGGGGATCGGTGAGGCGCCGGTGTTCGCCGACCGGCACGTCTTTGCAGATCGGGGGGATGATGACCGACGGGGAGAGGATCACCGGGGCGGAGGATGACGCCTGTGCGGATGCGGGGCCGTCGCGGCGGGGGGCACGGGCGCCGGTGAAGTGGGTGCGGTGGAACGCACCGATGCGCGACGCCTTTTTCGCGCACCTCGCGGGCAGCCGGGGACCAACACCTATAGCTACAGCGCGTCGTTCGCGGTGGCGCTGTCGGCGCGGCCGATCCTGGGCGTGCGGCGGATCTGGGCGGAGGGCAAGCTGTTGCGTGGGGCAGGCGGCGACTGGAAGGCGCGCACCGGGTTCCGGCTCCACCAGGGGGGTGAGGACCAGGCGGTGGATCCGCTCATCGCCTCCGCCATGGGGACGGCGCCGGCGTATCGCGGCATCGCCTATGCGGTGTTCGAGGGGCTGGACCTTGCCGACTATGGCAATCGCATTCCGTCGCTGACCTTCGAGGTGCAGGCCGATGCCGGCGCGATGGCGAGCGGTGCGATCGCTGCGGCACTGGCGGACGAGGTGCCGTCCGACGGCATCGCGGCGGGTGGCGCGGGGACGATGATCGAGGGGTTCGCCGCCGCGGGGGCGAGCGTGCGGGGTGTGCTCGATACGCTGACGGCGATCGACGGCGGCTGGTGGCAGGCGGACGGTGCGCGGCTGGTGCGGCGGAGCGACGCCGGGGCGGCGCGGATCGTCGCGGATGCCGGTGTCGGCGCGGGGCGACCCGGCCGACGCGGCGTGCGGGCCATCGCGGCGGCGGCGGGCGTGCCGCGCGAGGTGACGGTGGCGCACCACGACCCGGCGCGGGATTATCAGATCGGCGTGCAGCGCGCGCGCCGGCCGGGCGCGGGCGAGCGGATCGACCGGATGGAACTGCCCGCCGTGCTGGGCGCCGCCGCCGCCAAGGGCGTGGCGGCGGCGCTGCTGGCGCGCGGCGAGGCGGAGCGGACGCACCGCCGCATCACGCTGGGGATCGACGGCCTGGGTATCGCGCCGGGCGAGATCGTCGGCATCGCGGGCGAAGCGGGGCGTTGGCGCGTCGCAGCCGGCAGCGTCGAGGGGATGGTGACGACGCTGGACCTGGTGCCGCTGACGCGCGCGCCATTGCCGGTGCCGGCGAGCAGTGGGCAGGTGATCGCCGCCCCCGATCGCCGGATCGGGCGGACACGGCTGGTCGTCGGTGAATGGCCGGGGCTGGAGGAGGCGGCGCTCGCCGGACCGCGGGTGAGCGTGATTGCCAATGGCGAGGGCGCCGGCTGGCGGCAGGCGGCGCTGCTCTACAGCCTGGACGACGGCGCGAGCTGGACGGCAGCGGGGGCGACCGCCGCCCCTGCCGTGCTGGGGCGGGTGGTGGAGCCGCCCGCGGCCGCGTCGCCGCGACTGGTCGATCGGCGCAGCCGGCTGGTGGTGAAGCTCGACCGGGACGACATGATGCTGGGCGATGCCGATGCGGTGAGCCTGGCGCGCGGAGAGAGTATGGCGCTGGTCGGCGACGAGCTGATCCAGTTCGGGCGGGCCGAGCCTTTAGGCGATGGCCGCTGGGCCGTGTCGGATCTGCGGCGTGGCCTGCGGGGTAGCGAGGCGGCGATCGGCGGGCAGGCGGCCGGCGCGCGTTTCGCGGTGATCGAACGGGGCGCCGTCGCGACGATCGACCTGCCGGCGGCGGCGATCGGGCGGCGTCTGCGCATCCTGGCGAGCGGTATCGGCGATGCGGATGCACCGGCGGAGGCGGCGATGACCGTCACCGGTGCCTCCGTCGCGCCGCCCGCACCGGTCCATGCCGCCGTACGGATCGAGGCGGATGGCGCGCTCGCCGTCAGCTGGACGCGGCGCAGCCGCAGCGGCTGGGCGTGGGTCGACGGAGTGGATGCGCCGCTCGGCGAAGAGGCGGAGGCGTATCGGCTGACGCTGGAAGCCGCCGACGGCACGGTGCGGACGATCGAGACGGTGGTTCCTGCCGCACGCATCCCGGCGGCGGATCGCGGGTCCGGACGCGCGACGATCCGGATCGTGCAGCGCGGCACCCTGACGGTGTCGCCGCCGGCGATCCTCACCCTGGACGATGGAGCATGACGATGACGGACGATACGACGGCGCGATTCGGCTTGCCGCTGCTCGCGGCGGGGCAGGCAGGCAAGGAGCTGACGCACAATGAGGCGCTTGCCCGGTTGGAACTGCTGGTTCAGCCGGCGGTGGTGGCGCTCGGCGTCAACCTGCCGCCCGAGGCGCCGAGGATCGGCGAATGCTGGGTGGTCGGCACCGATCCGGGCGGCGCATGGGCGGGGCATGCAGATGCGCTGGCCGGCTGGACGGCGGGCGGCTGGCGGTTCGCCGCGCCGGTGGAGGGGCTTGGCGGCTGGTGTGTTTCGTCTGCAAAGCCAATAGCTTACCACAATGGTCTGTGGCAGGAAGGTGACGTGTCCTGCGCGCGGCTCGTGATCGGCGGGCAGCCGGTGGTAGGGCCCCGTGCGGCTGCCATCGCCGATCCCGCAGGGGGCGGCGTGGTCGACGATGCGGCGCGCACGACGCTGGCGGCGATCCTCTCTGCCATGCGGCAGCACGGGCTGATCGAGCGCTGAGCCGGGGTGTGGCATCCTTGCCACAGAGGCGATCTTTTGTGCGCTTGCGTGGAAACCATCGCTCGGATAGTGAGTTTGCGCTGTCCGTAGTGACACTCAAGAAAGGGGACTTCTATGCGGAAGCTTGCCGTCGTTCTGGCACTGGCCTCCACCGCACTCGCCACTCCCGCCCTCGCCCGCGACAAGTCGTGGTACGTCGGCATCGAAGGTGGTGCGATGATCGTCGAAGACATCAACTATGACATCGGCACCACGTCGCGCGCCGCCACGGTCGATCACGACTATGGCTATGACGTCGATGGCACGATCGGCTACGATTTCGGCGGTTTCCGCGTCGAAACCGAAGTCGGCTATCGTAGCGCGACCGTCGATGGCTACACCTCGACCGTCACCACCCCCGCCTATGCGCGGACTGGTGCGCTGACCAACGCGGCAGCGGGTAGCTACAACTATGCCGGCGGTCGTACCTCGGCGCTCAGCTTCATGCTGAACGGCCTGCTCGACTTCGGTGAAGACGACGGCATCCAGGGCTTCGTCGGCGGCGGTGTCGGCGTGGCGCGCGTCAAGGCGAACTACCAGCTGAACAGCCGTGGCAACTTCGTCGACGATTCGGACACCGTGTTCGCGTGGCAGGGCCTCGCCGGTATCCGTGCACCGCTGACCGACCACATCGACGCGACGCTGAAGTATCGCTTCTTCAACGCCGACAACGTCAAGCTGGTCGACGTGACGAACCGGACCTTCGACGGCCGCTTCCGCTCGCACAGCATCCTGGGCGGCATCACGTACAACTTCGGTTCGCCGACCCCTCCGCCGCCGCCGCCGGCTCCCCCGCCCCCGCCGCCGCCGCCCCCGCCGCCGGTCGAGCCCGTCGCTCAGCCGCCTGTGTGCTCGCCGGGACCGTTCATCGTGTTCTTCGAGTGGAACAAGTCGGACATCACGCCGGAAGCGGCGTCGATCCTCGACAACGCGGTCAGCCAGTACCAGAGCTGCGGCAATGCGCAGGTCCAGGTCGCCGGCTTCACCGACACCTCGGGTACCGCGAAGTACAACGTCGGCCTGTCGCAGCGCCGTGCGGATGCCGCCAAGGCTTACCTCACGTCGCACTCGATCCCCGAGGGCGTGGTCACGACCGAGGCGTTCGGCGAAACCCGTCTGCGCGTGCAGACTGCCGATGGCGTCCGCGAAGTGCAGAACCGTCGCGTGGAAATCACCTACGGTCAGGGCGCTGGTCAGTAAGACCAGTTTCCTCTTCGGAAACAAGAATTGGGAGGTCGGTGCAAACCGGCCTCCCTTTTTCGTGGGCGGCATGAATGATCGTCGGGCGTGGTGATGGCGGCGTGATCGGGTGTCTCGGCAGCGGCGGCGCACTGGAGTTCGCCGGCGCTGGATCCGTTTCCCTGGCGTGCTCCAATTCGGCACGATCGGCCGACCATCTCGCCGGTACGGCTGATCGTATGGGTGACGGAAAGCTGGCAATCGTCGGCTGTTAGATTAGAGAGCGCTGCTTCGGGCT
Source organism: Sphingomonas sp. SP5 (assembly GCF_058313455.1). Classification (NCBI taxonomy): domain Bacteria; kingdom Pseudomonadati; phylum Pseudomonadota; class Alphaproteobacteria; order Sphingomonadales; family Sphingomonadaceae; genus Sphingomonas; species Sphingomonas sp. SP5. Next base: position 21,035 of record NZ_JBZFLF010000009.1, read on the forward strand.
TTCAATCGCCAAGAGGTATCGATGCGCATCACGATGATCGGTTCGGGTTATGTCGGCCTGGTGTCCGGCGCCTGCTTTGCCGATTTCGGGCATGAGGTGATCTGCGTCGACAAGGACGAGGGCAAGATCGCCGCGCTGAAGGCGGGGCGGATGCCGATCTACGAGCCGGGCCTGGAGGCGCTGGTGGCGACCAATGTCGCGGCGGGGCGGCTGACCTTCACCACCGATCTCGCTGCTTCGGTTGCGGGCGTCGATGCGGTGTTCATCGCGGTCGGCACGCCGTCGCGGCGCGGCGATGGCCATGCCGATCTGTCCTACGTCTTCGGCGCGACCGAAGAGATCGCCGCCGCGGTCACCGGGCCGACCGTCGTGGTGACCAAGTCGACCGTGCCGGTCGGCACCGGCGACAAGGTCGAGGCGATCCTGCGCGAGAAGCGTCCGGACGTGAACGTCCAGGTCGTCTCCAATCCCGAATTCCTGCGCGAAGGCGCCGCGATCGGCGACTTCAAGCGCCCCGACCGCATCGTCATCGGCACCGACGACGAGGAGGCGCGACGGGTGATGCGCGGCGTCTACCGGCCGCTGTATCTGAATGAATCGCCGATCCTGTTCACCGGCCGGCGCACGTCCGAACTCATCAAATATGCCGCCAATGCGTTCCTCGCGACCAAGATCACCTTCATCAACGAGATTGCAGACCTGTGCGAGGCGGTGGGCGCCGACGTGCAGGATGTCAGCCGCGGCATCGGCCTCGACAACCGCATCGGCAAGAAGTTCCTGCACGCCGGGCCGGGCTATGGCGGATCGTGCTTCCCCAAGGATACGCTGGCGCTGCTCAAGACCGCCGAGGATTTCGAAAGCCCGGTGCACATCGTCGAGGCGGTGGTGAAGGTGAACGACAGCCGCAAGCGGGCGATGGGACGCAAGGTGCTGCACGCGCTGGGTGCCGAGCCCAAGGGTAAGACGGTCGCGCTGCTCGGCCTGACCTTCAAGCCCAACACCGACGACATGCGCGATGCGCCGTCGATCGCGATCGCGCAGGCGCTGGCCGATGCCGGCGTGACGGTCCGCGCCCATGATCCCGAGGGGATGGACGCAGCCCGCCGATCGATGCCCGAGCTCGATTATCGCAAGGACGCGTACGACGCGGCCGAGGGTGCGGATGCGGTGGTGATCGTCACCGAATGGGACGCGTACCGCGCGCTCGACCTCGCCAAGCTGAAGGCGGTGATGACGGCGCCCGTGCTGGTCGACCTGCGCAACGTCTATCGTCGCGACGAGGTGGAGGGCGCCGGCTTCGCCTATACCGCGGTCGGCCGCTGATCCTCGGCGAGGGCCGCGGACAACCACGTCGGGCAGAGTGCATCGCCGAGCGCATCGACCCGGCGATGTTCCACCATCACCCCCAATGCGGGGTAGACGGCGCGCGTCCGATCCCCCGCCGGCGCGATCGGCGCGACCACCAGCCGGCGGTTGACCTTGGCGCGGTGATGCATACGGGCGGTGTTCTCCTGCCCGATGTAGCAGCCCTTGGTGAAGCTGACGCCGCCGAGCTCGCGCGCGTTGCAATCCAGCCAGAGCGTCTCGCCATTGCCGAGTTCGCCGATGCCCTCGGTGACGCCGAAGGCCAGGCGATGCGCGAGCCAGCCGGTCGCGGCGTCGGCGGGCGGTGCGATCCAGCGCCGCCCTAAGTCTGTCAGTCGCGGGTCGGCGACGCCCTGCGTGCCCGCAGGTGACCAGTGGACCGCGAGCGTCGGATCGACCCCGATCGTGATCGCGCGCCGCAGCCGGTAGAGGCTGAGCCGGCGGACGAGCGCGTCCGCCTGCGTCGCCTCGCAATCCAGCAGCAGATCGGTGCCGTCCTCCCAGACCAACAGGTCGAACACTGCCTTACCCTGCGGCGTCAGGAGCGCCGCCCATACGGGAAGGGAGCCGCTGACGTCGTTGGTCAATAGGCCCTGGAGGAAGCCGCGGACATCCTCTCCGGACAGGCGGACGATCGCGCGATCGATGAGCGTGGTGGCGGTCATCCGCCCAAACTAGGCCGCCCGGCGCGATTTCCAAGTGCGTCATGCTGGCGGCGCGGCCATGCGGAGGATAGGGAGGGCGCATGACCGAGCGCCTGACCATCCGCCGCCCCGACGACTGGCACGTCCACCTGCGCGACGGCGCCATGCTGCAGGCGGTGGCGAGCTTCACCGCGCGCCAGTTCGCCCGCGCGATCATCATGCCCAACCTGACGCCGCCGGTGACCGATGTCGCCGCAGCGGAGGCGTATCGCGACCGCATCCTCGCGGGCTTGGGCAAGGGGGCGGACTTCACGCCGCTGATGACCTGTTACCTGACCGACGACAGCGATCCCGAGGCCATCGCGGCCGGGCATGCCGCAGGCGTCTTCACCGCCTGCAAGCTCTACCCGGCGCATGCGACCACCAATTCCGCGCATGGCGTGACGGATATCCTGAAGCTGACGCGCGTGCTGGAAACGTTGCAGCGGATCGGCATGCCGCTGCTGATCCATGGCGAGGTGACCGACCGCAGCATCGATATCTTCGATCGCGAGGCGGTGTTCGTCGAGCGGGTGCTGACGCCGCTGACCCGCGACTATCCCGCGCTCAAGATCGTGCTCGAACATATCACCACGGCGGAGGCGGCCGCCTTCGTGATCGAGGCGGCGCATCCGATCGCGGCGACGATCACGCCGCAGCATCTGCTCATCAACCGCAATGCGCTGTTCGACGGCGGCTTGCGTCCGCATGCCTATTGCCTGCCCGTGCTGAAGCGCGAGATGCATCGGCTGGCGGTGCGGCGTGCGGCGGTATCGGGCAGCCCGCGCTTCTTCCTGGGCACGGACAGCGCGCCGCACGTCGTCGGCGCCAAGCAATCGGGCTGCGGCTGTGCCGGCATCTTCAACGCGCCCCATGCGCTGGAGGCGTATCTCAAGGTGTTCGAGGAAGAGGATGCGCTGGACCGGTTCGAAGGCTTCGCCTCCGAACACGGCGCGCGCTTCTACGGCCTGCCGCTCAACGAAGGCACGGTGACGCTGGTGCGCGGCGAGGCCGAGGTGCCGGCGCGGATCGGCGAAGGCGACACCGCGGTGGTGCCGTTCATGGCTGGCGAGACGCTGGCCTGGCGGTTCGAGGGGTGACGCGGGGCGGCCAAACCGGCCGCCCAAGCCCCTAGAAGGGCAGCCACTTCGCCTTGTGCGTGAACTTCATATAGCCCACGTTGACGCCGGCACGGTAGCCGACGCCCAGCCGGATCGGGATCAGCACCACATTGCCGCGCCGCAGATAGGTCGCGGCGAAGCCGCCGACGAGGTATAGCCGTCCTTCGGCCGCCGGGAAGCGATGGAACAGCTCTTCGGTGTCGTAGAGATTGTAGACCAGCACGAACACCTTGTTGGCATCCCCGCCGACATCGAAGCCGATCGACGGGCCCGTCCAATAGACGGGTTGCTGCCCTTCGATCTTATGGCTCATCACCCCCGAACCGTAGCGCAGGCCGACGACGAACGCGCCCGCCGCCTCGCGCCCGGCAATATAGGCATTGGGCTGGCCCTGATCCTTCAGGACCTTTTCGAGGATGCCGGCAAGGCCGGCCGCGCCCTTGCCGAACACGCCTTCGCCGGCGGCGAGCAGATCCTCGCGCTGGTAGGTTTCGGCGGCGCGGCTCGTCGCCTCGGCCCGCGCCTGTTGCTGGGCGGGCGACGCCTGCGCCGGGGCCTGTTCGAAACCCGGAGCCGGGGTGTCGGCGCGATAGGCGGGCGCGGAGGATGCCGGTGCGGTCGATCGCGGCGCCGGGGCGGTCGCTGTGGTGCGCGGCGTCGGCCGGCTCCGCGCAGGCGTGGCGAGGTCGCCGTCAATCGCCTGGTTGGGATCGATCGTCGTCACCTGCGCAGGCGCGCTTCCCGCGAGCAGAGCCGCCAAAGCCATGCCGAAACCCAACACTCGCATGCAATCCCCCTTCGATGCGCCGCCCATGCGGGACCGACGCCGGCGACGAGTTAACCATCGGCGCGCTTGCCGGGCAATGAACGAACGCCGGTGCGCCTCGATTTTACGTCGGGTGACATGCGCAAGGCCGGTTGATCGTCCCGCCGACCCCCGCTATAGCGCCACCTCTGCCGCATCCGGAGACGTGGGTGAGTGGCTGAAACCAACGCTTTGCTAAAGCGTCGTACGGGAAACCGTACCGAGGGTTCGAATCCCTCCGTCTCCGCCAGATCCCCTTGTAATTGCTGCCTTTTTAGCTTTTTGAGCATCTGTTGCCCACTGCGTTGCCCACTTTCGGTATGGCTCTGCGCGGCTGCTCATGGGCACAGGCGGACAGATCGACAGGCGGGTGCTTGCCGAGTGCATCGGTAGATATCGCCTCATGGCTCAGTACTCCGATGCGAGCATGATGGTCAGCACACGGGTGGTCACATCAGGATTGGCGGGATCCGACGAGCCGAAGCGTCGCTCGCGGTCATAATAGTCGATCTTCCAGAACATCCTCTCTCCCGCAGCCTTGAAGGCGCCAAAGTCATGTTCGTCATATGGATCGTTATCAGCGGTGAAGGCGTCAAAGTCGCGGGTCGCGATGAACGCTGCGGCGATGCCTGCTTCGCCTAATGCCTGCACGCCGGCCGTTACGCAGATAATGCCGCAGCGGGCAAAACGACGGAGCCCATCGTTGAGGTCGCGGATGCGTCTGCGACGTTCTTCCGCACCGCATGTAGCGCGGGCGCACGTGTTCCCTTCGCGTGCCGTCATGGTCGCGTCTCCTGTTGCCAATGGTGGAAAGGTTTTGCCTGTTAGATCAGGCGGACGAGCTTACGCTGGGCGTCGCGGTCACCTTGGATGTACCGTTGAGTGGTGCTGAGATCGCGGTGCCCAACAAGTTCCTGGATGTCGCGGAGAGAACCTCCGCTGCGAGCAAGCAGCCGCGCTGATCGAGTGATGAAGGTACGCCGGCCGGAATGGGATGAGCAGCCGGCGAAGCCGAGGTCGGCGTAGGTCGAAGCGAACCAGTTGACGATGCTGCGCGGCGTCATATGTGATCCGCGCTCGGATCGGATCACCGGCCCATCGCGCGGCTTGCCGTGTGCGCTATGAAGCTCCAGGAGCGCGGCACGTAGTGTAGGGTGAAGGGGCACTCGCCGCGACGACCGATTTTTCGCTATGCTACTTGCAACATGAATGTGATCGGCCAGGCGCCCAGTAGCTGATAGCAGCATCGGCCAAGTCAGTCCTGCGATCTCACAGGCGCGTAGGCCAGCTTTGAAGCTAAGCAGGATCATCGTCCGATTGCGACATGGGTGACGGTGACCGGCGACGTGACGCAGCAGCACGCGCACGTCCGCACTTCCCAGCACCTTGGCAGGCTGAGCCATCGTTTATCTCCGGGTGGGGTGAGCAGTCATTGACTGCACCGCCATCATAGCCCGCATGTCCATAAAAGTCAAATATGGACTATATTTGCGGCTTTTAAAAGCTCTGCCGGGTCACGCTGGAGGATGACCCGGCGACAAACCTATTGGGTCACAATAGATGGCAGCTTCTCGTCATTTAGCGCAGGCCCTTCAGGCGAGGACGGTGCTACTTGCGGCGCGGAGTCAACCGGTTGTGGCTCTTCGATCTTGGGAATTTCGGCGGCGCTGCACCGGCGCAACGCTTTCTCCGCAAGGCTGTCGTCCGTGATGGTGAAAGTGTCGGCGTCTGCTGCCGTAATCTCGTAGCTTACCGAGTCCGATGATCCTGTCATGGTGAGAGCCGTACCGCTCAGAGCCCAGCGCGCAGCGGTATTCGGTTCAAGCATCACCGCACCGCCGCGTTGGAAGTCGAAAAAGGGCCCTGTAGCACACCGGTCCGAGCCTGCGCCGCTTGCTACCCAGCGGCCCAGCAGCCAGACTGGCTTCACCAGCGCGGCAAGCGCTTCTTGTTCGTGCTCTTCTCGTGCTTGCTCGCGGCTTCGGGTTACTTGTTCGGCGGCATCATATTCAATCTGCGAGCGCAGTTCATCAACGCTCGCTGCCACCATAAAGGTGTTGGGGTTCTGCGATGAGGGAGAGACGACAAAGTCGATACCCTCTTCCTCGACCACTGGATGGGAGGGGCCAACGATCCTCACTGTGGCGTGGCAGGAGGCCTTGCTGATCGACTTATCGAAGGACTGAAGCGTCGCATTGTCGAAACTCACCGCGTAATCTTTGGCGGAGATGTCGCCAAGGATCAGGTTGCGCAGTGTGGCTTCCACATCGCTGGCCGCGCAGATGCTGGGTGAGCCTGATTTGAGGAGGGTCATGGACGTATTGGAAGGCGATGAGCAGCTGGCCAGGAGAATGGCGGCCACGCTGAAGGACAGGCTGCTGAACGGCAGGGACATGGTGGTGCTCCGAAATGGGAGAGGGTAGTTGGCACCCAGCGCAGCTTTGGCTGGCGCGGAATGCACCGAATTGTCAGCCGCGACCTCGGCACTGGCTGATCGCGCCCATCAGCTCCTCGGTGACGGCTGACACGTCGAATCCTTCTTTCGTGTCATTTTTGAGCGCGACCGGGCGGATGCTGAGATACGTCGCCCTCTTCAGGTAAAAGCGGTCGGCGTCATCCAAGGTGATCTTAAGCCACTCGGTGCCGCCCTCGTAGGACGAGAGGATCGCCTTCTGGGCCCGGTGCAACCCTTCAGGTGTCGCCATGCTGATGATGTATAATGTGCCCTCCGGAGCGTCCTCTCGTCGGTGACGGCGAAGAATGAGGTCGTAGGTGCTGACGTTGTTGATAACGTAAATCTCCACCAGACCCGCCCCGGGCGGTGTGTATGCGGCAACGCAGTTTTTCGACGTTCGCTGGATCTTCCAATTAGCTGGTGCGGGCGGGTCGGGTTCGCGGGGCGGAGGCGGTGGATTTGCCGCTTGCCGCTTACGCTCCTCCCAAATGTCGCGAAGCCCGTTGGCCAGGTACGTGTTCAACAGCCGTACCGACCGGTCCGCTTGGGGCAGGCCGGTTTGCCGGGCGAGCGAAGCCCGTAGCGTGGCAAGATGAGGGTCGCAGTCGAGCCGCGTGAACTTGATGAAAGTTTCGAAGTTCGGCGGTTGCAGATGCAGCACTGCGGGGATCGTCCCGGACAGACACTGCTGCCATGCGCGGTAAAACGTGTAGTGGGGCGCTACGAGCGCGAGGTTCACTGACTTGAAGTCGGCTGCGACGAAGCCTTGTGCTTTAAGCTTGGCTTTGTCCGCCGCACTGATTTGCGCTGCCGCGGGCGCGGCCGACAGCGTAGCGATCAGCATGACCGAAGCGCACGCCAATCCGACACGCCGCAGTCGATGCCTGCCGCGCGGGTAAGATATGGTCATTACGTGTTCCCCTGTTGGGGCAACGTTGCCGGCCTGTGCCTCGCGTCACCCCTATGTCCACTCGGGGCGACGGCCGAAGCCGGATGTTGGAAACCTGACCGTATGAGCAGGCGCATGCGCCTTTACCGGCAAGCCGGCTGGACATGCGCGCATGCCACCCGGCCCCGATAAATCGCGACCGAGTTCATACGGAAGAGGTTTCCACGCCCCACGCTGCGGCTTTCACGCAGCGCGCCTAAAGTGTACGGGCGATGAGGCTGGGGAGCAAGGCTGGCCCCTAATTCGGGCGAAACCGCACTGTTCGCGGTTGTTTCGTTGTCGCATGGCTTCGCAGCAACGACCCACTCCCGGTCATTCAGGGGCGACAATCCGCTTCCCACCTTCAGACGTTCATTCATCGTGGCTCGGCCGCCATCGGATCGGCGACCACGCCGACCGCTCGCTGGGAAAAAGTGGGACTTTGCGGCCGTTCGTAGATTGTCAGGCGATTGACCGCTCATGCGCAGCTTCGGCCATGCCCACGGTCGACGTCCAGAGCACGACCGTGCCCGACGAGCGGCGCCGCGGGAACGGTCTGATGACGTGACCTGGCCGGTACCGACGCGAGAAAGGAGGCCGCGGAGTCCCGCCGAAGATGGGGGCCGGGCTCCAGCCGGCTGCGCCTCCCGGGCTCCCGCCGGGACGGGTCTCCGCCAGGCGCATGGTGAAAAGGGGTCTTCGACGCATTCAGCCGCCGTCAGAGCCAGCGGAGAGGTGTGGGCGGGCATTCCTACCCGTTCCGGCGACGTCAATCCCGCTCGGAGCGTATCGCACCCGACCCTCGGCGAGCCTCCCCGGGCTGTTGGGACGGGGAGCGCGGCCCCGATCGGGTCGCGCCCGACCAGATCGCTCGGTGCCACTCCTGTCGTTCCAAGTAGCCGCAGCGAAAACCCCGGAACGAGACCAGCAGAGTAGCGGTGTAAGTCCAGGCACATATTGGCCGGCACTGGACTGTTCGGCTGCTTGGAGGCAGTATGTGCCGTCCGAGTCGATCGTTCCTCGGGACCTGTCTGCGTAAGTAGTCTTCAAAGCGGGCCCGACGCGTTGACATCCGGCCTTGCTCAGCGCGCGTCTAAAGGCGCGAAACCGAGGGGGTATGCGGCATGACCAGGGGTCTCGTAGTCGGTGGCTTGTGCATCGCGGCGCTCGCGGCGCCCGCGAACGCCGAGATGGTGGAGGTCCGACGAGCCGATCTCGGCAAGCCGGAACAGGCCATCTACGACAGGCTCCAAGCCTTGAGCCGTCAAAGAGCCGAGTTGTCGCGACGCCGCGCGCGGTTCGCCGCCACCGACACGAAGGCCGATGACGCCGCGCTGGCGGTGATCGACGCCAAGCTCCGCGAGGTGCGGCGCGGCCTCGCGGCAACAATCCTCGGAGACGGCTACCAGTCTGGCGCGGAAGCAAAAAGTTCATGCAGTGCGTAAGCTTCAAGCCGAGTGACATCGTCATGCACCCCTACGTCTCGGACTCGGACGCGAACGGGGACAATGTCTACGAAGTAAAGCGCATCAGCAGCCTTTCCGACCATTACTCGAGCCGGAACCAGGGTGGATCGATCACCGCGACCTACAAGGTGTTCTCGATCGGTGTCGGCGCTTCCGAATACTCGGCGGACTCCCATCATAGCGAGAGCCGCTACATCGACGCCTATGTGGTGACGCTCGGCGACCGGTTTACGCTAGACGGTGGCGAGCCGAGCCGTGACGCCCTGCGAAAGCTCGCCAGCCCAGTGAAGGGTGCGTTCGCGACGGCCTGCGGCCAAGCCTTCGTTTCCAAGGTCGGTTTCGGCACCAAGCTCGACGGCGAGGTCGCGTTCGAGATCGAGATCGACGGCGACACGAAGACGAACCAGACGAGCGTGAACGTAGGTATCCAGAAAATCCTGTCGTTCGGCGCCGAGTGGGGCAAGTCGGTCAAGGACCTCACGGAGAAGTCGACCGTCTCGACGCGGATTTGGGGCGGCGGGGGCGAGCGGCCCGACCCGGAGAAATTCCTCGGTGAGGTGCAGAAGTTCGGGAAGACATCGGGCGCCGTCAACTCCGTGGAGCCGGTGCTGATCGACGTCACTCCATATAACCAGCTCTCCTCGTCCAGGTTCGACGCCTTCGCCGATGTGGGTGGCGAGGCCGAGGGGGTGCTGCACACCTTTATCGACAACCGCCTAGCCTCATTGCAGGCCCTGGGCGACCTCCGCCAGGCGCGCCCGAAGATCACCTTCTTCAGCGCCAGCCTGGCCGACGTCGACGCGAGCATCACCGCCCAAACTGCCTACCTTACGACGCTCTCCGACCTCTATTCCGTCTGCTCGCGCGCGCTGACGCCGGCGGAACTGCAAGCCTGCAAGGACAAGGGCGCCGCCGTCGGCACGCCACCATCTCCGCTCAACCTTGGCCTCAAGTGACCAGACGGAGGCTGACGAACATGACCGACAACCTGTCGTTCTCCCGTCGCGCGGTCCTCGGCGGCGCGGGCGCCGCGGTGATCGCGGGCAGCGCCGACGCACAGTCCCCCGTGCTCCCCTTCTACATTACAATTGTGCGCGAACAGACGCTGCCCGACGTCCTGCACCTCGGTCAGTGCATCTACGGTCGGCTGTTCACCGGCCGGAGCTTCTTCGACGCACCGTTCACCGCTCTCCCCGGCCAGGAGTTCTGCGCCACACTGGAACTGCCGTTTCGCGACAATCGGCAAGAGATCAGCGCCTGCCTGCCGGGCATTTATCACGGCACCGTCAGGACGGGTTCCACGAACTCGGGTGCGCGATTGGGCTGGCGCATCAACCTGGACGGCACTCCAGGTCGTCAGGGCGTGCAGATCCATCTCGGCAACAGTCCCCAAAACACCGTAGGCTGCATAATCGTCGGACGGCGCACCCCTCCTCCGCCCATGCAGGCCTGCTGGGTCGGCGGTTCGGCCGCGGTGCGGGACGCCCTGAAGAGCTCCTACGGCGATCCGTCGACCTCGCGAAAGCTCGAGATTCGCGTCGTCTGACCGAACCTCTCTCGGCTCCTGCCCCGAGGAATGGCGCTGCCGAGCCGGTCGGCTTGGAAGCGCGAACGATCGAGGCGCTCCTCGCCGTGCTCGTGGAGGTAGCTAGACCTGAGCCTCCCGGGCCGGCTGCACTCGCCATCGGGCTCCAGGCCCATCTCGCCTATCTTCGCGACCTCTCGCCGGGCGAACGACTCCCGGCCAGCGAGCTGCTGCTCGGATTGCGGGACGATACATCACAGGCCGTGGCGTGAGCGGCCGCGCCTGTCGAGTGACAGGACCGGTCCGATGCTCGCAACACCGCGGCCCACGCTCTATATTCTCGTCCATCGAGCAGGAGGGCGTGCCTTGAGACGAGACGAGAAGAACGCGAAGAATGCTGGGCGGTATTTCGCGACCTTTATTAACGAGCACCAGGAGGACTGGGGCTACCTCATGCGCGACACGCACCCCAACCAGGGCTACGGCAACAGCAAGGCCGCGATCGACGCCAACGACTCCGCACAATGGTTGTACCAGTTCGTCGTGCCGAAGTTCGGCACTTGGTCGATGCCGGGCGTGTTCGCATCGCCAGCCGCCTTCTCGAAGGCGCTGAACGACCTAGAGATTTCTCTCGCTCATCGTCAGGCGCTTCTGACCGGTCACATCGCCGCGTCGCCGGGCATGACGCCGATCACCGTCCGGGACGTCTTGGACGAGATCGACGCGTGCCTCGACGCCGTCGCCCACGCAAAGGACAAGCTCGCGCCACCGGCCGCTGCCCCGGCCGTCACGTCCTTCGACAAGGCGCTGCTGATCGCCACCCGGTTTCCCGCCATCGTCGCCCGTCTCGCTCAGCGTCCTCAAGGGCGCGTTCCGTTGGTGATGGGCGACGAATACGACGTCCAATACCTGTTCGAGGCCGTGCTGGCCCTGCACTTCGATGATGTCCGCACGGAAGAGAGCGCCAGCAGCTTCGCCGGCGGCTCGGTCCGCCTGGACACGCTGCTCGCGGCCGAGGGCGTAGCGGTCGAATACAAGATGACCCGGCCGGGCCTGGGCGCGGTCGCGCTGCGCAAGCAGCTCAACGACGACATCATGGCCCACAAGGAAAATTCTAAGATCAGGCAGCTGCTGCTCTTCGTCTACGATCCCACGAAGCGGATCCGGAACCCGCGCGGTTTCGAGACCGATTTGTCGAAGCCTGTTGAGAGCCTCGGGACGATCAGGACGGTTATCCAGCAAGGGTAAGAACCGCCAACCGCCGTCGGCAAGCCCGCGAGCCGGTGCAAGGTCAGCGGGCGCAGTGGCGATCCGTGACGACCACCATCCGGCGAGCACGCTTTCGGGCATATCGACAATTAGCAACACAGCAGCGGTGCACCCCGCCGCCGCCGACCCTACATGGGTGCGACATGCAGGAGCGCTCGCCATAGACCCCGTCACAGCCCTCGGAGCGGCCGTCAACGTGGCCGATGTCACCAAGCCGTTCTTTGCGAACGCGCGCAACCAGTGGCGTCGGCGCGGTGCCGCCTCCGCGCGGCCGCCTGATCTTGCAACGGTGGACCGAGAGCTCGAAGAGGCGCTCGACGCCGTCGTCGGCGACGCGTCGACGATCCGCGAGACCGTCGCGGCTTTCGCCAAGGCGCGCCTTTCAGGCAGGCCAAGCGAACTGGCGGAGCCCCAGGCGAGAGAGTGGCTGCGGACGCCCACCGCGCGCGACCTGGCAAAGCGTGGGACCATGGCGCTGGTTCTGGACGACGATGTCGAGCCGATCCGGGCCGAAGCATGTGTCTCGTACGCGCAAACGTCCGGCGATGCCGCCTGGTGGGGGGGCATGTTGTTCGACCACGTCGTCGGCTTTCTCGCGCTGACGCTCGACAGCGCCATTTCGGCGGGCGATCGGCTCAACGTCCAAGTGACGAACGTCCGCGCCGATCGGCTCGAGACGCAACTGGCCGATGTGCGGGGCGATCTGGCGAGGCAGCCAGAGCTGCTGCGTGCTGTCGTCGAAGGCGCGGTCGGCGCAGGAGGCGCCGATCTCGCCGCCGAGCTGCTCGGGTCGCTAGTCGAGCGCGAACACCGCCGCCTCGCGATCGATGACCCCGCACGGCTCGATCGCGTGATCGCCGCGGCCACCCGCACCAAAAACGGCGACCTTCGCCGCGCGCCACCGGCCGCCGCCATCGGCATGTTCCGCTTGGCAGCGCGACTGCTCGCCCGAACCGGACGGCTGGACGAGGCGGACGATTGGCTCGCGGCAGCGCGCGCCGCGGGCGCGACCAATCTCGCGACCGACGAGGCACGAGTGGCCATCCAGCGCAAGGACTGGACTACGGCGTTCCGGTTGCTGGGGACCGGGGGCGACCGCGCCGCGAACTCTCTCCTCTTGGAAGCGCTACACGGCCGCGACGGCGCCGAGGCCGCGTTGAAATACCAGGCGGTGCACCTGCCGGCGGATAGTCTCGGCGGCTTCATGCTCCCGGTCGTAGCGTCGTGGCTGCTGGAGGCCGATCGGGGCGCGGAGGCCGAGGCCGTCCTCGTCGCGGCCGACGAGGAGCACCTGCGCGAAAACCCGGTTCTGCCGTTTGCACGAGCTCGCCTCAGACTCGCCCTGATGGCCCATGGCAGCACCAGAGCCGACCTGTTCTCGAACACCGCCGCCTTCCCGCAGCCGGAAACCGTCCACGACGATGCGGAAGGGGTAAGGCTGCGCGCGGCCGCCCTCGACGATCTGCACGAGGCCGGGCTCGCCGCCGCGGCGCTGGGCGACCCCGGCCTGATCGGCGCCGTCGAGGCCAACCGCCTGTTCCTCTCTCTCGGCAGCACCGACCCGACCATCAGCGCCGCCGCGAGGGAACATGCAGCTACGCTCGCCGCCGAGCCCGCCACCGCGCTGGACAAGGCATGGCTGGCGCTCGCCTACGATCTCCCCTTCGACGAGCGCCATCTCAGAGCTGAGCTGGAGCGGGCCTCGCTGCTTGGAGGCCTGGACGGCGGGAGCCTCATGACCGCCATCCAGCTCGCGATGCGGAGCAGCGATCGCAACGACCTCCTGTCCCTTCTCGAAGCGAACCGCGAGCGTCTTGCGGGATCGCTGCCGGTCGAGCTCTCGCACGGGCTCGAGATCGAGGCGCTTGCGCGCACCGGCAGGATTGCGGACGCGCGCCGTCGCCTCGACGCCGCGCGTGGACCGCTCGGTCCCGACCTGGCCGCACGGCTCTCATCCATCATCGACGAGCAGGAGGGAGCAAACCCAGTGGCGGTGCGGCTCGCGGCCTATGAGGCCAGCGCCTCCGATGCCGACCTGACCTTCCTGGTCAAAACGCTGCGGGAGCAGCGTGACCTTCGCACGCCGGATTACGCGACCAAGCTATGGCGAGCCACGCGACGCAGCGACGACGCGCTGCTCGCCCTCGACACGCTGTTCGATCAGGGTCGTGACGAGGAACTCGACGCTTTCCTGAACGAGATCGACGGCGAGGTCCCTGACGGTCCACGCCTGTTCGAGCATCGCGCATGGGCGTTGTACCGGGCCGGGCGGCTGGACGAAGCCCGGCGCGAACTCGATCCCCTGCGGGCCGCCGCCCCCGACCGGGTGAGCCTTCGCCAGCTCGCCATCAATCTCGGCGTCGAGAGCGGCGACATGGCGAGGCTGGCGGCCCTCGCGACCGAGGACTTCGAGCGGCGACACCAGCGCGATGCCGAGCAGCTGTTGCAGGCGGCGGGACTGGCCCATGCCGCCGGCGGCGGTCCGGCAGACGAGCTCGCCCGAGCGGCCGTCGCCTCCGCGCCGGACGACCCCAACGTGCTGCTGGCCGCCTTTACGCTAGCCACGCGGCGAGGCCGCGACTGGGAACCGGAGGCTAGCTGTTGGTTGAGGCGCGCCATGGAGCTCTCGGACGACGCCGGCCCGGTGCAACAGGCCGATCTGAGGGAGGTGATCGCGTCCCAAGAGGAGCGGTCCCGCGGCTTGGCCGACCTGAACCGCATGGTTATGGAGGGACGGGTTCCGCTCAGCATCGCGGTGCGGACGCTGGGAACGTCGCTGAGCGAGCTGATCCTCGGCCGCTTGGCAGCCAACGCCTCGCTGACAGCGCGCGAGCGCCTGTGCCTCCCGCTCGTCGCCGGCGACCGTGAACCGATCAATCTAAGCAGCTGTTCGCGGATCGGCATCGATCCTTCCGCGCTGCTCGCGCTGCAGCTTTGCGGGCTGCTGGACAAGACGCTCGAACGACTCCCTGGCGTCGTCATCCCGGCCGGAACGCTGCCGCTCCTATTGCACGATCTGGAGAGGCTGCATCGCCCGCAGCAGTCGCGGATCGATCAGGCGGTCGCCATCAAGGCGCTGATCGACGACGGGCGTATCGCGCCGTTCGACCCGCTAGTCGACGCCGATCCGATCCAGGCGCTGTACGATCGCGCGGCGGCGATCGGCGGGCGCATGGTCCATGGCTCACCCATTTGGGAGCCCGGGTCGCTTGGTGAGCGGCACCGCGATCCCGCAACCCTGGCGGATCGGCTCGCCAGCCTGCAGTCGCTCGCCGACGCGCTAGTTGCGCGGGGCGAGCTCGACGCCGATGAGGGCGAACGAGCGTGCGAGAAGCTGGTCGGCTACGGCGCGCGCTGGCCGGACGAGCCGGATGTCGACCTGGATGCCCCGTTGGTGGTCGATACGCTCGCCCTTTCTGGGCTCGCCTATGCCGGCCTTCTGGAAAGGCTTGCCCAAGGCGGCACGCGGCTGGAGGCGCCTCGGCATGCGGTCGACCAGATCCGGCGCGAAATCGACGAGTGGTACAGCGCACAGGCAGTCGAGCGGGCAATCGCCGCCGTACGGGGCCACGTCGCGCTCGCGCTTGCGACAGGAAGGGCCCGCATGGGACCGTTCCGCCGCTCCCGCAGCAGCGACGCTTCGGCCGAGGCCGGTCACGGCGTCGAGACGACGCCGCTAGTCTCACTCCTCCGCGATGGCTCCATGATCGACGTGCTCGTCTCGGGCGACCGCGGGGTGAACGGTCACTCGGCGTTCACCGACGCAGCCGGCGTCGCTCGTCCGGTGGCGACGCCCCTCGATGTCATCGACCGGCTCGCAGCCGATGGTGCGATCACGTCGAACCGCCGGGCCGACGCTCGCCGAGCGTTACGAGAGGCCGGGGTCGCCTTCGTCCCGCTCGAGGTCGGCGAGATCGTCGCGGCAGCAAGGGAAGGCAATTGGAGCCGCGGGCCCGGGCGCTCGCTCCGCGCCATCAGAGATGCAATTCACCTGGTGAAGACACGTGGCGCCGCATCCATGCCGATCGATCGGAAATGGCTCGCCGATGCGACCACCGCATTGTCGCTCGCGGTGCGCGGCTGCTGGCGCGAACTCGCGACGCCAGCCCTGGCGGAGGCCGCTGCGAGCTTCCTTGTCGACATCACTCCAGCCGCCTCGGCATGGGTCGCCGACGATCCCTCGCCCGATGCGCAGGAATGGGCAGCCAGCGTCACGCTGGCTGCCCATGCGCTGCTTGCCTTCCCCGCGGATGTCCCGCGGGACAGGCTGGACGAGTATCACGCCTGGTATGATCGCATCGCCACGCTGCGCCTCGACGGACGCGACCGCGCCACCGAGAGGCCGCTGCTCGACCTCGCGCGGACTTATATCCTTTCGCGATCGGACGATCTGGACGTGGCAGGCGTCGTCGTCCCCGCCACGGCGGTCCGGCGCATGGTCGCGGCGTTGGTGCCGGACCGGTTGAGACGGACGCTGCTGAGCGATCCTGACGTGGCGGCGGCCGTCCGCGGCACGGTGTCGACGCTCACGCTCGCCGGCCACGACGTGGAGTTCCAGGAGATGGCGCGCTTCTTCGCCTCGGCTGCGGACGGGCAGCCTGCGGACCTGGTCGACGCCGCCGGGGCAATCGTCGCGTCCGACGCAAAGATCGAGAACTGCATCCTGACCGCGACGGTTGCAGACGGCCGCGGCACCTTCCTTGAGGCTGGCCTCTTCGCGTCCACATCCGCCGCAAGGTTGACGGCGTTCGATCGGCTGCTGGGGCTGCGCACCCTCGCGCCCAGCTTGATCGCGTTCTGGCGCGAGCGTTTCCAGAACGGGCCGCCAGACCCGGCGACTTTGAGTGCGTTCCTCGCTGCGCTGGATGCGACCCCCGAGGCCTATCTGGCGAGGATGCGCGGAATGGCAGAGTTCCGGTGCGAGGATCTCGTGCCGGAGGAAGGGGCGCTGTACCGCAACATGCTCGACCCTGCCGGAGGCGACGGAACACTGCCGGGCATCCTCCGCGCGCTCGCCGCGGGTCATGCCCACCAGCCTTGGACGGCTGCGGCGATCCGCTCGCTCGCGCCGGTCGCCGTATCCCCCGACCTGCCGCTCGCGGCCATGGCGGGGGGCTTGGCGGACGAGGAACTGGCTCAACTCGCGCTGGCTCTGGCCCGCTCGGCCGACCCGTTCAGCAAAGTAGCGGCGTTCGAGCTTGCGTCGGGTCGGAGCGGCTCCGAGGCATGCCGGAACGCGGCCACCCGCACGCTCGAGATGATCCTTGGCGCCGACGCTCCCCTGGCGACCTCGATCGCGCTGTTCTGCGCCACGGGCGTGTTCGCCCTGGCCAAAGCTGACGTGCGCGCGCCGATGGCCGACCTTCCCTTGGCAGTCAGGCGTTGCGCGGCCCTCGCGCATGCGGGCCTGATGTGCCGAGCGATGAAGGACCTGGAGATCGACGCACAAGCCTTGCAAGCGGACGGGCTTTCATGGGCCGGCGCGCGCTGGGGCATCGCCGATCTGCTAGACCGGTTCGAAGCACCTGCCTGGCCCCGACTGTGGCTGCAGCCGGCGGTGCTAGGTCCCTACGCGCTGCGCCGATTGCGTCGCGCGGCGGAGGCCGAACTGGCCAACGCCAGGCCCCCGCAATGGGCTGTGCTGCTCGACGCAGAAGAGGCGCGGCTTGCCGCGGCCGGGCTGGAGGCCGGCCTGACGATGCCGGGACCGCTCGACGAGTTCGGCGACGCCCTCTCAGTGGAGGCGTCCGACGGAACCAGACAGCTGTTGAGCATGATGCTGGTGCCCGCCAAGGAGGCGGAACCGATCCTGTTCCTCTTCATGTGGGCGCACCGCCCGCCGGACGACTCCTCCGACTTCGAGGATTCTGTCGTGGAGCTCTTTCACCGGGCACCCGACGACCAGCGCCGAGCCATCGCCGAACTGGGCCTCGCGGTCGCGGGCCGCTGGCGGTTGTCGGGGCTGGCCGACCGTTTGACGGATCTCGTCCGCGCTGAAGCTAACAGCTGGGGCATGCAGCTCATGCGGCAAGTAGAGCTGTCGTTCGCGACGGCGTCGGCGCGGGCGTCCGGCACCCAGTACGAGGCCCTCGCCGAGCGGTTAGCGCCGCTGGCGTTCAGAACGCTGGATCGAGATCAGGCCCGAGCCTTCGCCGGGCTCCTCGATGTCTTGCAGGACCTTCGACCCGAGCACGCCGACAGCTTCGAACGGCTCCGGTCGGTGTGTCTCCTCGCGAGCTGACGACAGCCGAAGTCGTTCGCGTCCATCCTGCGCAGCCGGTCGAGATCGGCAGGAGGTCGACGATCAGGACTTCGTTGCCGGCGATGTGGGGTTGGAGCGTCCTGAACTGATCGGGTGGATGCCCCCTTCGGGCGGCATCGTATGATGTCGGACCGGCACCGGGAGGTGCCAACCGAAGGAGGAGCAGATGACCGACGTCCACATCCTCGCCATCTATCTGGCGAAGCGCAGCTTCCAGATCTGCGCGACATCCCGGGGCGGGGCGGTTCTATTTAACCGGACCGTGTCACGAGCCAAGCTCGAGACATCGGGACGTTCGCACCATGCTTGGTGAACGGCAATATTTGAATCGGAAGCTGTCGCGACCGTCACGACCTACAATCCGCCGTTCGGCGTCGTCGCGGCAGTTCCCATCTTCAGACGCTCGTTAAGGTGGCCTAATCAGCATCTTTGACTGTCGTACACCACCGCCCACATCGCTCGCGGAGAATTGGCGGTGGTCGCCTAGTCTCAGTTGATGCCGTCTTCATCAGCTCGCCCAGCCATCGATAGTGAAGGAATAGCGGCTGCTAGCCGCTCCGTTCACGTTCGCCGCCGTTTGCGGGGGAGAAGTCCCGTTGATAGACGTTAGAGACAGATTGTCAGGAGAGTGGAACAGGTGACGGGCACACAGGCAATCGAGAGCCAGGACATCACAGTCGGCGGCATTTTTCAGGCCTTCTATGCCGTGCCCGACTACCAGCGCGAGTATGTCTGGAAGACCACTCAAGTCGAGCAGCTGCTCAGCGACATTCTGAGCGAGATGCCGGCCAAGCCGTCGGACGGTCCGCCCGCCGAATACTTCATAGGCAGCATCGTCGTGTGTCCAAACGCCGCCGGCGTCTTGGACCTTATCGACGGCCAGCAGCGCATGACGACCCTGTTCGTGACCTTGTGCGCGATCCGCGACCGGCTTGAGGCGCTTAAGGACACGGTTGAGACGCCCATTAACGGGCAACTCTCATCGCAAAGCATGGACGACTGGGGCAAGTCCCAGCACCGCTATCGGCTTGATCTCCAATACGAAGACGCCCAAGGCGTGCTCGCGAAGCTGGTCGGACGCGAGCAGGCGGGGGTGAAGTTCGGTACCAACTCGGCCGAGAATATCGCCAATGCGTACACCACCGCCGCGCAGTTCCTCACCCGCGAGCTAGGCGATGATCCGGATCGGGTACGCGCCTTCTACGCCTACTTCATCAACCGAGTGAAGCTGATCCGGATTAAGACGGACGGCGTGACAAAAGCGCTCAAGATTTTCGAGACAGTCAACGATCGCGGCCTGAGTCTCGACTCGATGGACCTGCTGAAGAACTTGCTCTTCGTGCGGACGAGACAGGAGGAGTTCAGCCGCCTGAAGCTGGTCTGGGACGAGCTGCAAGCCGAGCTGAGGCGCTCGGGCGAGAAACCGTTGCGATTTCTGCGCTACTTCATCTTCAGCCGGTACGAGGTGGAGCAGCTCCGTGAGGACGGCATCTATGATTGGCTCAAGCGGAACGAGGCGCGAGTTGGTTTCAGCAGCGAGCCGATCGCGTTCGCGCGCGAGCTGGTTGAGGCCGCAAAGGCCTATACTCAGTTCCTCGCGGGAAGTGGCCAGGACGGACAGGCTCGTCCCGCGTTGCAGTCGATGCGGCTCCTCGGCGGGAGCGCGGCCCGGCAGCATCTCATCCTGCTCCTAGCAGCGCGTCACCTTCCCGACGGGCTGTTCGATCGGCTTACGCGAGAGATCGAGAACCTGTTCTTCACCTATGTAGTAACGCGCGAGCCGACCCGAGATTTCGAACGAGATTTCGCACGCTGGGCGCCTGAGGTGAAGGCAGTGTCGTCGGCGGAGGAGCTCGGCGCCGTTATCGACCGCCGTTTCCGACCGGCCAGAGCCGCACTCGCGTCACGCTTCGTCGAAGCGTTTGGCCGCCTGCAAGCCTGGGATCTCCAGGCCTACCGACTGCGCTATGTGCTCGCCAAGTTAACGCAGGCGGTCGAACTCAACGCCTATGGCGAGACCGAGGGCACGCGTTGGCTGAAGCGCTACGCCGAAGGGGCCGCCTACCAGATCGAGCACATTTTCCCTGTGGCTGCGACGCCTGAGTGTGTAGCCGAGTTCGGCGACGCCAGCGGCAGCTGGACGCAACGGCTAGGCAATCTTACGTTGGTTGAGCAAGGCATCAATTCGTCGCTCGGAAACCAGCCGTTCTCGGCGAAGGTGCCGGTCTACGCACAGTCGCAACTCCTCCTTACCCGAGCGATCACGGAGAAGCCGAGGGTCGGGATTAACACCCGCATCAATGCGGCCGTAACCGACCTTGAACCGTTCGATCGATGGACGCCCGTCGAAGTCGATAACCGACAATTGCAACTTGCCAGGCTCGCGGCGGCGGTGTGGGACGTGCCCGTCTCGGCTCCGGCCGCGCCGACGGCGATTAAGGCCGAGGACCTATCATGACGACCAGCGACGTCACTGGTCGGCTTGTATGGGACAATAGCGATTTCTAGGCCTGAACTCGAGCGGGCGATCGCCGAGATTGTGCGCGCATGGGCGGACGAGCACTTGGCCACTGCCCAATCATATAAGGTCAATGCATTCGGACGTGGCGAGATTGAGCTCCGGTCGCAGCAGGCTGAGGCCACGGGCGAGGCTTTGATCTTAATGTTGCAGTTTAGCCATGCGAAGCGCCACGTCTATTTGACCAACATCTTCCTGCCGCAGTCGCTGCGGCGCCGGGGCATTGGCAAGGCGCTCATGGCCGCGATCCGGGCGGCCGCGAACGCGCGCGGCTACCGCCTGTTCGCGACGGACATTGTGACAACCTTCTACGAGCGACTGGTGCGCCGCGGCGCGGCGATAGTCATTGAAGACGACATAGTGATGATTACGCCAGAAACGGACTTGACCCACCATCATGATTGCTTCGGGCTGTTCTCCCGTCCTAGCGACCGCATCGCTTCCAGACAACTTGGCGGTGGCGACCCACAGTCGGACACTCGCGAGCCAATCCGCGGCTCCCGAAAGCAGACATCCGTTCATATTGCGTCACCGGACGCTGCCGCGATACGGATAGCCGGAGCTGAACGGCAAGAAGTGAGGACCTCTTCCTGATCGCCCCTCACAGTAATGTCTGGCTAAATCGACACCGGACGTTTTTCGATGATAAGGCCCGCTCTCCTACGCCAAATCTGTCTTGGTATTCGGAATTACTAGACTTAGTGCGCGCCGCAGCCAAGAACATTCTCGATCAAGCCGGTGGTAATACTGGCGCTGTTAGAGTCGCAACTTCCGATGTTATGCGGAAGATATCTATCTCACGGTCAGTTCGTCGACGCTTGCTCCATTTCGGGGTCATGATCGCTGCGGCTCGATCGATATTTATGAGGCACTTGGAGGATTAGCGGCACCGCTAATAGTCGGTTCGCACCCACCAGTAGTCGTCCTGAAACTGTCCATGTAGCGATCGATGTTCATCGTCGGGTGGGCCATAAGTAGCGCCCGCCCGTCTGCAAGAGGGATCGGCATGGCCGACCAGTCGACCGCCGCGCAAAATTGCCGGAGCCCCGGATGGTCTTTGAAGATGGCTGGCAAGGCCTGTTCGGCCGACGCAACGTCGGTGTAAAGCCGCCCGACCGTGAAGACGGGCAGGGCCGAACCATCGAGCGTAAGCGCTGCGGCACTGTGATATTCGCCGCTCGACAGGAAGAGCTCGAACCAATTCGCATCGGTCACTGTGCAGCCGTCGAAGCTCCAGCTTGCGCCATTGCTCTGGTTCACAATTACGAGCGGAAGAAGGCGGATGTCGGCGAGCGGCGTGTCGGCAACGATGTCGGCGATGGTATCGAGGTTCGCATTCAACCATGCGGCCTTGCGGCGCGCCTGCTCCGCCGCCTCCTCGAGCTTACGCAGATAGTCATAGCGCTCGTTGGGCTCGGTAGGCTTGAGGAAGCATTTTATCTCGCCGACGATGATGGTCGCGCCTACTCGGACGACAAGGTCGATCTCTTCGCGACGCGGCCCTCCGGCGAGGTGTCGCACCACACTTGAGGCGGGCTGCAAGATCGGGTTGCCAGCTATTGCCGTCCCAACCCGGTCGCGCAGTTCGCGTTCATACCGTTCACCATTGCTCGCCTTGGACAGATCGGTGCCCTTGCCTTCCTGGAGCCAGCGTTCCACCGCGCGCAGGATCGCTCCCGAGACCAAAGCGCCCGCGACGATCATAAGGTCGTTGCCGTCCTTCGACGCGATCAAAGGGCGATGCCATAGCCCCGGGTTGAACAATGTCTTGAGCGGTCCGAACGGGTTGGAGGTAAGCGCGCGTATCAATGCGTCGGCGAGCGGTGCGGCGATGCCCAGTGCCTGCTCGAGCGCAGTCACGATGCTTGCGCGCGGTAGGCGGCAGGACATCCGCTCGATCCAAGCCTGGCCGACATGCCCGGGGTCTGGGTCGTCGGGAAGCGTGGCTTCGAGCAGATCTTCGAGCACCAGCGTTGCCAGCGCGAGCAGCCGAGCGGTCACCCCATCTGTGTTCAGCGGCTGGTCGAGGAAAATTGCCACATAGGCGTCATCCAGAATATCGACGGTCGTCCGGTGCCGCATCGCCTGATTGGCGGTGGGAGCTCCAAGCTCGATCGTCGGTGGGTTTCCAACTGTAAAGGATCGAACGGTTGCGGCCAGCGGCGAAGCGATCTCGGCCTCAGGCGCGAACTGTTCAATATGGCGGTTCAGGATGGCTCCCTGGTTTAACAGCGACTGCTCGCGCCAGTCCCAGACCCGCCACAGCGCTTCTTCTTCGGGGCAAAGCGGACTGACAAGGACTTGGCGTTGCCCATTTTCGATTGTCCAAGGCGCCCACAGCACCTGCTGCCAGACCTCGCGAAAGGCGTTGTTTAACGAGAAGAAAATTTCCCCCTTCAAGCCGGCTTCTGAAAAATCTTGGTCCTCGTCGGCTTTTTCCGGAAGGTTCGCGGCCGCAGCAAACCAGTGCGGCAGGCTGTCGATCATCGCCGTGTTGAGAGTGGCTCCCGTCTGCGGCTTAGCACCGACGTGGCTGACGATCTCGAGCTGGCTAATTGCCGAGAAGTGCGCAGCTCTCGCGCTCTTGGCGTGTGCCCTCATCGCCTCGTCCAACTTGCGCCGCATGAGGATGAACGCGCGGTTGGCAATGGCGATACCAAGCATCACCAGTTGGGCCGGAGACATATGGGTGAACGCCTTGGCGATATATTCGTCGCGCAGTTTCCGGACCTGATCGTTCACGACGAGAGCGGTCCTGATTAGCGTCTCATCGCGATCGCTATAGTCCTGCGGCAAGACCTTTATCCACGCGTCGAAATCGAAGAGGTCAGCGGTGGGGTGCGCGATCGAGGGTTGGGCGCAATTGGTGAGATGGCGAAAGAGGGCGGAGTCGACCTTGGCTGTGCTGGGCATAATTGGCTTATATTGCCTTCACTCGGAGGTCGCAGTCATGTGGCGTGCTTGAGTTCGGTGCAGCATACTCTGCCGCGAGCGCGACGCCCCACAAGTCGACGTTCACGGAGGCTTGTGTGCTCCTCAAGACCCGTCGTTCGCTCAGTCTTTTTCTGCGATGCGGCTGGAATTGAGCCGTTGCATGCCAGTCCGGTTGGGGGTGGCAAGAACGAGGGAAGCTGCCGTTCGGTCGTGCAATGTGCCTGTCTACTCGCGCCTGATCTCACATTTTATGGCTTCGCCGAGCGACGCCTGAAAGCGGACAATCAGCTATTTTCTCTAAAAAAGCGATGCAAGTGATCGAGCCTCAGCCTCGGTCTGCCGCCACGACGGCACCGCTGTCCCCCGCCGCCGGCTCAACCGAAAAGCAGAGGCTGCCGACACACCAGACGCTCGGTGGCTCCGCCAGGTGTGTGATCGGCTCGGCACCCGTGAGCCGGTTAAGCCGCGCGATCAGGTCGTCGAGCGATCCGCCGCCTGCCTGCTCCATCTCGAACGCCACCGTCGCAAGTTGGGCCCAGTTGCCGAAGGCGATCTCGGCCTCGCTGGCGAGTGCCCGCAGGGAATGCGCGAAGTGGCGGGTCACCGCCACAAGGCTGACCCGCGACACCTTCTGCCCGCTACGCAGGCGCAACGTGGCGCGCAGCTCGAGCTCGCCAGCCGCCGACAGCCAGCCACGCACCTTCGCAGCCCACTCTCCGACCTGCCTGTCGAGGCGCTCCGTCCGAGTCAGCATCGCTGCTATGTCCTCGCCGTAGTGGTCCTGGTGCTTCAGCTGAAACAGCAGGATGCGACCGGTCGCGGGATCGATGGCGACTAGGTCGATGTCCGTCAGCTCCCTGCCGCGCTGCCGCAGCTTAATGCTGGACCGGAAATCGAGCGAGGGCATCGCCGCCTTCAACATTTTCTCGATTCCGCGCTGCATCACGCCCTCGTGCTCACGCTGGGCTCGGGCGTAGTCCTTCTCGAAGCTGTGCTGCAGCGAGTTGAGCAGGAACTGCATCAGCTCGCGGCCGTTCGCGCCGGACAGCACTTTCACAACATGGCCGGTCGAGCATTGGATCAGTGCCGGTATAGCCGCTCCCGGCCGGTCAAGCAGCTTCCGGTTGCGCCGGCTGACCGACAGCACATCGAAGAGCACGCGGACCCCGTCGTCGTCGACGGGCTCATGTCCGTCGCGGCCCTCTCCCCAGAAGTTGATGAAGTCGCGCATGCTCTCGAGGAACTGCCACGTCTCTCCAGAAACCGTCAGGATGTCCTCAAGCCTCACCCCCGGCGCCTTCTCGAGAAGCGCGAGCGCGAACGCCCTGTGGCGATGAGCGGCCTGGACAATGTATGCGCAGGCTAGCTTGTAGTCCTGGAAGCGCATCCCGCCGAAGCGGGTATTGAAGTGGAAGGTGTCGAAGCCCTTCGCGAGCTCGATCTCGTTCCAGCCGCGGCCGTAGAAATAGACGTCGAGGACGGGGTCGCTCTCGTAGCCGATGCACCACCCGGCGGCCGGATAGACGAGCTCCTTGAGCAGGCTGCGGACGTCGCCGCCGATCTGGTCTTCGACGAACGCCTGCGGCCCGCTCTCGAACTCTTCCCGGCGCCGCTCATAATAGTGGCGGTCGAGGTCGCGCTCGTGGACCTCGCGGTCGATGACGTCCTCCGGCAGTACGATGCGGAACCGGCCCCGCGCCATCTCGACCCGGCCTCCAGCGGCCACGAGGCTCTGGGCGATCCGCCGGCCGTGATCGATCCTTCCGAGATCCAGGATCCGCGACGCGATCGCCGCCGCGGCCTTGCCGTCCCGTTGAAGCGTCCAGGTAGGAGCCGCGAAGCTCGGATGCGCATCAAGCGCCAGCTTGACCAGCCGGTTGACACCGAGCCTCATGAGATAGGCCCGCTCCTCATCGGCCCCGGTCTCCCGCCCGGTTCGAAGTGCCCCCTCAAGCTCGAGATCCAGCTCGTTGATCGCAAGGCGCATCCGGAGGCCGAAAGCGTCTTCGGCGATCCATTCCCTGATGACCGCCTCCTCGCGGTTCAGCGCATCAAAGAACTCCCGCAACGGCTGCTTTTCCAAGCGTTCCCCCACCTATCTAACCAGTCGCTCGCTTGTAGCGCCGCCCCGGTCCTATCCGCCATGGCAAAGCGGCGGCGCGCTTGCGCCTACGGGCCGAACCACCCTCAACTCGAGGAGAGACATCGACGATGAACGAGGTTCCAGAAACGCGCATTGAGCTTGCGCGCGTGATTCCGTGCGTCTACGATTCCGCCTCACTTCCGGGGAGGCGTTGCATGCTACTCAGCCTCTTCTGCGGGGCAGGCGGGCTCGATATCGGGTTCGAAGCCACCAACTACGATGTCGGTCTGGCGTTCGACCTGCGCAAGGACAGCATCGCCTCATACAATCACAACCGCAAGGGGAAGCCGGAGCACGGATACGTCGGCGATGTCTCAAAGCTGACGCTCGCGAAGCTCGACGAGCTCCATGGCGAGGAGTTCGCGCCGGAGGGCGTGATCGGCGGCCCACCCTGCCAGAGCTTCAGCCGCGCGAACACGGTCTACCTCGACGCCGACCCCCGGCACTCGCTGCCTCTTGCCTACGCTGAATTGCTTCGGCAGCTGAACGAACGCAATCCGGTGAAGTTCTTTGTAATGGAGAACGTCACCGGCCTGCTCAGCGAGCGCCACGCGCATCGGCTCCGACGATATGAGAAGGCCTTCGAGGAAGCTGGCTTCTCGCTGAGCCGCGCGGTGCTGCTCGCCACCGACTACTCGACCCCCCAGATCCGCGAACGCCTGTTCGTCATCGGCTTCAACCGCGATCTCTACGGCGGCGCGAAGTGGACGCCGCCCGCCACGATCACGACAGAAGACGGCCGGCGTCCCGACGTCCGCGGCGCTATAGGGCATCTTCCTGACGCCACCTACTACGAACGCGGCCTGACGCCGGACCAGATCGCCTTCCACGTCAACCACTGGTGCATGAAGCCAAAGTCGGCCAAATTCAGCACGCCGGGCGCCCTCACGCCGGGCTACGGCGGCAACCGCAGCTTCAAAACGCTCGCTTGGGACAAGCCCAGCCTCACGGTCGCTTACGGCCACCGCGAGGTCCACATCCACCCGAGCTGCACCCGCCGCCTCAGCGTCTACGAGGCCATGCTCCTCCAAGGCTTTCCGAGGGATTACGAGCTTACCGGCAGCCTCTCATCGCAGATCGTCCAGATCAGCGAGGCGGTGCCGCCCCCTGTCGCGGCCGCGGTGGCCCGTTCCGTCCGCGCGCAGATCGCGTGCCTGGATGCGGCGCGGGAGGCCCAGCAGGATCAGCCAGAGATCGAAGTGCGCGCGCGCGCCTAGCCGAAGTGACGGCTGGACGGCGGAACGTCTCTCCAACCCTTGAAAGCGCCTGGCCCAGGCCCAAGCTCGATGTCATGGAGCAGGTTAAAAACGTCCTCGACGCCGACGCCCGTCGCAGAATGATGGCGGGCTTCAAGTCCAAGGACACGAAGCCGGAAATGCGGGTCCGCAAGGCCCTCCACCGCCTCGGCTACCGCTTCCGGCTCCATCGCCGCGACCTGCCCGGCAAACCCGACATCGTGCTACCGAAGCATCACACGGCCATCCTCGTGCATGGCTGCTTCTAGCACCAGCACGGCGGCTGCCGCGATGCGCGGATGCCCAAAACCCGGCAGGATTACTGGACGGAAAAGTTCCGGCGCAACTTCGAGCGGGACCAGGCGACGGCGGCATCACTTACTAGGCTCGGCTGGAATGTCGCGGTGATCTGGGAGTGCGAGGCGCGCAGGCCGGACCTCGACGATGTCTTATCCGGCCTGCTTCGCGACCGAGCGCGGCTGCCGATTCGGGCGAATCCAGTTCAAGCCGCGCGGGTCTGCGGCTCGGCGAGCCAGCGGCGATATCCAGGGTTGCCATCGACGTCGTAGTGCGCAGACCTGAGTAGATCGGCGGACTCGAGCGTCACCGCCTCCATGAGCTGCTCGTCGCCGGCCAGCTCGGCATCCAGGTCCATCAGCCTCTCCGTCACGTCGAGCAGCGCCAGCGCCTGGTCGACCTCGGCAGCGGCTGCGTCCGGTCCCCGGTCAGCGACAAGCTCATACCGGTCTCTCGCGGGCGCCGTGCGCACGTCGCAGCGGAAGCCCAGCGACAGCATGTCCGGCCGCCCCGGAACAACGGCGTAGAAGCAACTCGGGAGCATCGTGAGGCGCCTCTCCGGATGTGCGGCGCCAACGAAGCGGAGCAGCCATTTTCCGAAGCCTAGCGCGAAGAGACGGGTAAACTCCTCGGGCTCAAGCCGCGCAGGGTCGGCCAGCAGAGTCCGTAGCCCTTGCGCCTCCGTGCGCAGCAATGCAGCCGTCCGACCCTCAAATCCGGCATTCGCATCGACGTTGTCGGTCACCGCCTGCATCAGGGCAGCGATGTTGTCGGCGTCAATCCGGTCAGGTGCGACGCGCGTGGTGATGAACAGCAGCCATGGATGCATCGCATTTCGAAGCTGCAGCTGTATCACCTCCGCGAGGGCGTCGACAGCGGTGTGCCTGCCTCTTCCTTGTGGCCGTAGCGCCAAGTGGTCGCACAGGTCGATGTTGACTGCGTGAAACGGACCCCCGTCGCGGACCTCGGCGAAGGCAATCGATTCCCGGTTGGCGACCGTCTCGAAACGCTCGCGCAGGATGGCCGAGCCTTGGTGGATGCCAGCCAGTCCGCGGACCTCGCTCTCGGCGATGTTCATCCGAATGTCCCGCGGCGACCCGGCGGGCACGGCGTTCAGCCCGGTGAACCGAAGATCGACCGCCGCCGCCTCGCAGGCCTCCCGCAAAACGCGGACGTCTAGAAGATCGTCACCGGGCAGACTCAGGTAGCGCAGGATGCGCGCGTCGGCTGGAAAGTGCGTCTCCCGCAGCATGCCGACGAGAGAATCATGCCACTGATAGCGGCGCACCCATTGCTTCCGCGGCCGATGCCACGGCTCGAAGGGGCGCTGTAGCGGTTCCTCCGCCACACGCCGCCGGGCGATGCGGCCGACCAGATCGGCGTCGTTGAACTCCTCCATCAGCCGCGCACTCCGAACACGGCAGCAATGTCGGCGAGCAGTGACTGCTGGTCCTCCCACGACAGATCGTCCAGCAGTCCCCAGGCGGACATGACCTTCGCGAGCGCCTCAAGCTGAGGATCCTCGATGACGGCACCGCGATTTTCGGCCTTCGCGGCGATCTCGTCTGAATCGAAGACGAGGACGCCGCGCTCGCGGTCGTCAAGCAGGGCCTGTCCGCGCGGCGCCAGGCGCACCGTGGGCGGCGGCTCCGCGTCGGCTCCCCGCCGCGCCTCCCAGACCTGCCCTACTAGGGTTTCGAGACGCGACGCCCGCGTGTCGGCCTCACGGGCACGCTTGGCCTCGAGCTTCTCCTTGTTAAGGCCCTTCAGCTTGTTGGTCGTCTGACGGACCGCGAAGTGCACCCACTTCTGCAGATATTGGTAGTGCGGGTGGCTGAAATTGAACGACTCGCGATCGATATTCAGCGCCGCATCCAGGCCCTCGGTGATGAAAACCTCGGACGTGAGCTGCCGCAGCCGCGTGAGCTCTGACACCTGATATCCCAAGAACGCAGGGTCGAAGAGGACGCCGCTCGCGTTGTTGACGCGCACCAGAACGCCGTTGTTCTCCTTCGGGGTGATCTTCTGGTTCCAGTAAAGGTAGGCCTCGAACGTCAGGGCTCCGCCACCCTCGTCGGACGGCACGGCGCCCAGGCCGGACACAACCTTGCCGAAGAACATCAGCGGCCTGCCGATGTCGCTGTTCCCGCGCAGCTGGCTGTCGAAGGAAATCGGGCGCATCAGCTCGACGTCGTCCACCAGGACACGGAACCCGCCGAGCGGATCCTGAGAGCTCGTCAGCCCCAGCTTCTCACCGATCGTTTCTTCGCCGGCCAGATCGACCTGCTCCGCTGTCCGGCTGGTCAGCTTGAAAAAGCCGATCCCGTCATCGGCGGTCAGGTCGAACGGATGCCTGTCGATGTATCGGACGGGCACCGCGAGGCTGAGCAGCCAGATCATGCCGAGATAGTCGTCGAGCGAATCCTCGATGACCGGCGTCGCCTTGCGCTCCCTGACCTCGTTGCGGACGGCGTCATAGAGCTTGCGGAAGCGCGTCTCGGCGCTGTCGGCCGGCGCCCAAGGTAGCCGAGGCTCCTCCAGGAAGACATCGAAGTCGTCCGCGGCCACGCGGCCTATATGGTAACTCGGCCGCTTCGGCAGGGTGCCGTCAATGTCGCCTCTCTCGGCGCGATCGAGCAGCGACCAGCGCTCCATCCCCTGTAAAAGCTCGCGCGCCTGGTCGGTCAGTTCCATCAGGATGATCTCGGTCCCCTGCGCGTCGACGTCTGCCGCGGGCTCGCTGGTGATCGTCACCGTCCCCGTCTCGAAAACGTCCCCCTCGGTCGCCGTCGCGAGCATCTCCTCGGTATGCGTCTTCATCACGATGACCGCCGAAGTGCGGAAGTCGTCCCCGCGGCGTTTCGTGATGACCTGGAAGTGGTGGGTAAGCTGGGCGACCGAGAACATCCCGATTCCGATCTTTCCTATAAGCCTGCGGCCGCCGATCGAGAGCTTCGGATCGGACGGATCGACGGTGCCGAGCCGCTTTCCCTTCGCGGTCCGCTTGGAGCTGCCGCCGATATGGGTGACCAGGTCGGCCAGCATCTCCGGCGACATGCCGCGACCGTTGTCACGTACCACGATCCGCTGGAATCGCGGCGCGTCCGTCTGGAGTATCACCTCGGTCGCGTCGGCATCGTAGGCGTTCGAGATGAGTTCTCGGAAGGCGGACGAGGGCCTGCGGTAGATGCCGTCGGTAACGCGCGCTAGGACACGGTCATCGACACGCAGCATCGTTCGGACGGGCTGCCCGCTCTTGCGTCCACGGTGGATCTCGAGTGCTAGCTCCTCAGCACGATCAGTCATGGCTCACCCCTGGTCCGCGCAACCGGGCGCGACGCTCCGCGCGCGATGCGCCCGCCGTGCGACAACAGAAAGCGTCAATTTATCGGCCTTCGGATCGCCATGAACGCTGAGCGGAACTCGACCGAGAGGCCAGCCTGCGATCCCGCGGCAGCGGCGGCAGACAGAGCCGGATGCAAGGTCCTCTGTCGAACGTCCCACATGGGGTGCCGGATAACGTAGGCCCGGCTGCCCGCGATGACAGCCTCGAGGCCTGCGATCGTCGTTCTCGTGGATTGCGGCAGAGCCGCATGCACGCGATCCGCGGCGCGAGCCGCCAAGCCGGACCAATGGGTTGGCGAGAAGTCAATGGGCGCGGCGGCGTCCAGGCACAATCGCGTCATGTCGATCGCCAAGCGCCAGTCGAGGATGCTGTGATAGGCAAGGTTGCCATAATCGCGCATGCATTCGTGGCACGAGGTCTGGCACGCTATGCCGTGATCGTCCGGCCTCACCATCGCCTCGAACATGCCGAGCATCCGCGGCGCCAGTATATCGCCGAGCAGCGCCTCGAACTCGGCAGGGGTGCCGAGGTGGGTGCTGTAACCCGCGCCGTTCTCCAACGTGTCGGAGAGGAAGACCTGACCGATGACGGTGCCCGCAGCATCACGCGTGGTGCGGATGCCGGCCTTCAGCTCCGCGTCGCTTACGTCCAGCCTGACAGCCGCCGCCCGGCGAAGCAGGAAACCGAACGAGTAGAGAGCGGCCCGGCCTTCGACGTCGAGCGGATCCGCGAAGACGCCAGCGGGCCATTGCTGCACTCCCGCGACCAGCACGTCGGTCTGGCTAATGGCCGCCAAGGCCCGCGGATCGGGACCATCGAGCGGCCGACCGTTTGCGGGATGCCCGATCTTGTCGAGCGCCTGACGCGTCGCCCAGGTCTCCCCCCAGAACTTCTCGAACTCGAAAAGCTGACCGTTGTTGTCGTTGATGACGTGGACCGTCTGCTCGCCGCTGTGGATCTCAAAGTTTCGGTGCGGGGCAAGCGGCAGGCCGGCGAGGCCCAGCTTCGGCCGGGTGGCGCGCGGCGTCCACTCGAACGTGCCGTCGTAGTCCCTCTCGGTCCGGTATCGCGTCCGGAAGCCTCGCGGCTCGGCCAAGTTCACCACCTGGTAGTCGCCGGCCCCGGCACCGCAGACACCGCAATTGGCGGCGCCGGACGGGCTCGGTTCGATCGACTGGCAAAAGCGGCAGATGCCGGTGGGGATCGGAGGGCCGAGCGGATCGGGCACCTCGTCAGGTCTGCCACGGACCATCTGGTAGTCGACGACCCCGATCGCAGTGTGGATCATGCCTTCCTTCACCGTCTCCGAGCCAGGCGCGAACTGGCTGATGGCCAGATCGAGAGGCCGATCGACGACGTCCGGGGGAGGCAACTGGCCTCGCGGCCGGTCATGATAGAGGAAGCGCGTCCGCGTCGGGAACCCAAACATCGGAAGGACGCCCGCATTCGATAGACGCTCGCTGAGCTGCGTCTGGACGAGACGCGGGCTGGCGACGGCCGCGTCGATCGCTGGGAGCAGTTCAGTCGCGACCCACGCCTCCAACTGAGGCTGCTGCGCCCGTAACTGTGGCTTTGCGGCGTGCAGCAGCAGATCGCAGAGCTCCGAGATCCGCGCCGCGTTCGCAGTGATCCAGCCCACGACCAGCGCGCGCACCGTTGTGCCTGGCGGCGCGCCGGGTGCCAGCACCGGCTGCGTCCACGCGGCCGTCTCGCCGAATTCGCCATGGACACTGTCGCCGCTTGAACCCGGAAAGAGCTGAAGCGCCGAGAAGGCCTCGCGCAGCACTTCCTTCGCCAGCACTCGCTTCGCGATCGGCTCGACGCCAAGATCCACATACGGCTGGGGCGGCGGATCGGCAGTGATCCGCTCAGGACGCTGGAAATAGTAATCGTCGTGGCTGCGGCCCCGGCACAAGGTCAGTGCAAGGGAGAGCGCGCTCCCCCGCCGTCCCGCGCGGCCCACCCGCTGCTGGTAGTTGAATCTCAGCGGCGGCATGTTCGCCATCATGACGGCCAGAAGCGAGCCGATGTCGACACCAGCCTCCATAGTAGTCGTGACGCTGAGCAGGTCGACGGTGTCGACCAGTTCGATTTCCTCCGGCGCAGGGAGGCAGACGCCCTGGAACAAGCGTTGGCGCTTTCTCGCATCAGCCTTGCCGGTTTGCCCAGTCATCTCCTCGCAGTTGAGACGGAAGAGGTCGCCAGCCTGCTCCGCGAGGTAGAGGTAGTAGTCGCCCGCGGTGGCGCCAGTGCCCCTGGGCTGCGGTGCGCCGAGCGGCTGCTGGCAGTCGGTGCAGACGGTGCCGCTCGCGTGAAGGTGGACACGGCGGCACGACGTGCACTCCCACGAGCTGGCGCCTGCGCGGGCGACCCGCAGCAGGTCCGGCTGGATCAGCCAATCCACGACGAGCCCGCCATGAGTGAGCCTGGCCTCCACGTCGGTGGTCAGGGCCGCCACCGGGCGGCCGGCAGCCGACGCGACCGCGGTCAGATAGTCGTTCACGAAGCCAGGCGGCGGAGCGCCGGGGGTGCCGATCGCCCGGAACGGCTCACCGTCAATGCGCCGCCGCTCTCCCAAGAGACGCAACACGCCGTCAGCCGCCTCGACAACCGTCGCGTCACCGTCGCCGGGAGCGCCTGCTCCAACGGAGGCGTAGCCGATCTGAAGCGACTCAAGGCCGCGGCGGCCGGAGGCGAAGATCACCTTCAGGATCTCGGCGTATGCCGTGCGCCGAAGCCTCTGCAGGTGGTCCACCTGCTGAACTGAGAGCCCGCTGGCGTTCGGTGATGGCGGAACCGTGCCCCAGTTGAACAGGCGTCGCCAGCTGCCAGAGCGGTCCGCGGTATCGGTCCACAGGCTCTCGAGACCGTAGCCACCGGGATTGATGCCCGCGGCGAGCAGCCGGAGCTCGGCGTCGGCGAACAGCGCCGAAACGAGGAACGGTCCGGCCGTCCCGGCGACGATGGCCGCCGCCGCTTGCGCGTTTGTCATGCCCGGGTGCGCGGGGCTCGGATGCGCCGCCATCGGGCCAGCG
Organism: Sphingomonas sp. SP5; assembly: GCF_058313455.1. Taxonomy (NCBI): domain Bacteria; kingdom Pseudomonadati; phylum Pseudomonadota; class Alphaproteobacteria; order Sphingomonadales; family Sphingomonadaceae; genus Sphingomonas; species Sphingomonas sp. SP5. The sequence continues at coordinate 54,422 of NZ_JBZFLF010000009.1, forward strand.
GCGGCCATGAGAACCATAGCCTCCTGCGGAGAGCCCAGCTGGAATGCACTGGCGGCCGAAGCCTGCGCGGGCGTGAGCGTGGCGCCGGAGAGCTGTAGCTGGAAAGCCGCAGGCCCCTGACCGCTGACGTCGAGCGCGGCGACGAGCGCCTGGCGGACCGCGTCGAGATGGTGCGACTGGCGCATCCCGGCCGAGAGCTTGGCTGCATCCTGCCGGCTGTCGGAGAACACCACGAGCTTCCGGTTGGCGTCGTGGCCCGGAGGAGCGATGTCGCGCAGCAGCGCATCGGCGAGAACCTGTGCCACCTTCTGGAAACCGGTGCGCTGGCCGCGGATCGGCGACCCGGCGCCAGACCCCGAGCTCCGGCCGCCCCAGTCCGCGTCACATCGAGGGCACTTGGACGGAAACGCCCCAGGTGTCGCTGCCGCCAGGGCGCCTGGGCGCGGCGGCCGGTGCTGAGACGGAACGTAGTAGACGTAGCCGTTGCCCGCTGCGCCGGCGGTGAGCAGGCCGGAGCCTGGATCAAGCTGAGCTCTCCGCCACTCGCGATCGACCCGCCTCAGCGACCATCGAGAGGTCCGCGGCGTCCTGCCATTCGAAGGCCAGAAGATCGCGTAGTTGCCGTAGTCGCGCTCAGCACCCGCACGGTCAGGGACCTGCTCGAGATCCGGGAAATCCGGCGTGAGCCGCCATTGCTGCCCGTTCGAGGTTCCCTTGCGATATCCGCCAAGGAACACCTCGCCGCAGGGCTCACAATAAAGTAGCTCCAGCACACGGGAGCCGCATCCGCAGCCGGACGCGGGGAGGTGGTGCAGCGCACCGACCTGCGGCAGGTCAGGATCGGTCCGCTGGGGCGCCCGACTGCAGGCCGGGTCGGCGCATGCCCAAAGACCCTGCACGTTTCGGAACATGATGTGTGCGCGCACGGGCAGGAGCGGATCACCGTTCGGCAGCTCAGCCGACGCGATCGCCGTGACCAGACCCTCTGCGGCAGCGGATGCGTCGTCCGGCGTGGCGCCTGGGAAGAGGCGCGCGCCGACATCCTCGGTCTGGCGCGGCTCCGGCCGGCTATCGTCATCGCTGCGGCAGACGGCACGGAGGGCGTCCGCCGCCTCGGTGTACGACAGCGCGAGGCCGAGGCGGGCCGAAGTTGTATGCGCAGACCCGTCGGGCGCGCCAACGGCCGCCTCAAGATCGGCGACGGCAGCATCAATGCCTGTGTTGGCCACCGCCGCCGGGAACGCGGAGAGCGCGGCCGCGTGCAGTCCGACGGTTGCTCGGGCGGTCTGCGACAGTGGGCGCTGACTGCCGCCGATGACCTCGAACCGCGAGCGGTCCCGTCCGAAAAATCCATGCAGATATTCGCGGCCCGCCTGATCATCCTGAAGCGATGCCGAAGACGCGATAATGCGAAGTTGGTCATGATCGGGGTGCAGGCCCAGCCGGTCGAGCAGCACGCGGAGAAGGTAGGCGACCTCGGTGCCGGGCGTTCCGCGGTAGGTGTGCAGCTCGTCGACCACGAGGTGGAAGACATTACGCGGATCGAGCTCCAGCCAGGCGCGGGTCGCATCGAAGATCGGTGCCTCGACGCCACGCATCAGCATGATGTTGAGCATGCTGTAGTTGGTGATCAGGATGTCTGGCGGCGTGTCCTGCATGTCCCAGCGCGACCACATCTCCGCGCCATCCATGCTCTGGAAGAATCTGGCCGCGTCGGACCCCGCGACCGCCTGGGCGTCGCGCGCCATCGAGCGAAGCTCGTTGCGCAGCTCGGTCAGCTTAGTCCCCGAGGACGGATCGCCCGACACCGGCGTCCGCCCCGTGTAGCGCCCGAAGTAGAGCCGGTTGCCCGCGCGGTTCGCATCCAGCCACGACCTGGCCGCTGCGCCGTCAAAGCCCAGCCGAAGCCGGACAAGCTGGTCCTCCGCAAGCGCATTCAGGGGATACATCACGAGCGCTCGCATCGCCGGCGGCCGTGTCACCGGATCCTCGTGCCCCCGCTGCGGAACCCGGGGGTGGTAGCGCTGGCCTGCCGGGCCCGCCGCATCCCACCACTGGTGAGCGGCCGGCAGCGCCTGAGGCTGGCCCCAGCGTGCCGATTCGGCGACGAGCGAAGCGGCTAGCGGCAGGAGGAAGCACTCCGTCTTCCCCGAGCCGGTGCCGCTCGTGACGATCACGTCCTTGCGCTGCCGCATGGACGCATCCAGCGCGGCGAGCTGGTGCGCGTAGAGCTCGCGGCGCGGATCGAAGAGGCCGCAAGACACGAAACCGGCGATGTCCGCTATCAGCTGCGGCGGAACAGACCCCGAAAGGATCTGGGTCGCGGCAGCGGCGAAGCCCAGATCGCTGGAGCGGTAGGGCGGCGCCGGCTCGATCAGCGGTCGCCGGTAGAGGCGACCATCCTGATCGAGCATGCCACGGCGCTCCGCGACCAGACCGTCATATCGCAGATCGAAGGGGCTATCGAGGTAGCGCAGATAGGTGTCGCGCATCCCCTCGAAGATCGAAACCGGGTTGGTCAACTGTCAGCTCCCATTGCGATGGCTCGAAGCGAGGCGGACACGGCCGCCGCCAGCGGTGCGGTGATCCCCGAATATGTCAGGCGCCCGTCGGCGGGCACTGGCAGCGTCCCGGACGCGACTACGAGCGCGCGATCGATCAGACCCGGAGGCCGCGCCGCGATCGGGAAGCTGACCTCGCCGCGCGACAGATCGAGGCGCATCGCCCGCTGCCGCCTGCCCAGGGCCCAATACTTCGCGAGACCGGGCGGGACGTGCCGCGTCACACCTGCCAGCTTGAAGATGTGGCGTGTGTCGTAGTCCGACCTGAAGCGGAAAAGGCCTCTCCGCGCCCGCGTCGCCTCCGCTACGGTGGACCCGGTCCACGCCATCTTCGAGCTGGAGAAACGCTGCACCGCCCAGCCGCCGGTTGGAACCGCCGTCTCGTCGAAACTCGACAGCGGCGCGGACACGAAGGCGGCCATGACGGCGAGTGGCGCATTCCACTGAATGGGTAGCCCGACCTGGCGGGAGACTCGGATCAGGTCGTCGGCGGATTGCATGTCGATCCGGACGGCATCGGGGCCGTCGCGCTGCCCGACGACGTTCGCACAGTCACCAGCCACCTCCAGAAGCCGCCCGAGCAGCATAGCCGACCTCGCGCCGCACAGGATTGCGGAGACCGCGCCGACGGGATCGCCAGCGGCGAGGACCGGAGGCGCAACCCGCCAGCCTGCACCGGCCGCCTCGCCGAACTCGCAATGGGCAAGGCTGCTGAGAGTCCAGATCGAGCGGTTGAAGGCGGATGGCCCCCCTCGGCGCGTCGGCACCAGTTCCGTCGCCTGGCGCTTGAAGCTGGACTCGGAACCCGAGCCTATCGCGGATGCCCAGAATAGAAGCTCGTTCATCGGCGGCGCTTTCGCAGCGATCGGGCGGTGGCGAGATACCGGTTCCAGAGCTCACGCTCCGGGCCGCCATCCGCACCGGCGCGACGGCACGAGCAGATCGCGCGCGCCCACCGGGCCACGGCTTCAGTCGAGCCGGCAGGCGCACCAGGCGAAATCTTCGGACCGATCATCGCCGGGCCGCCGCGCCGGATACCGACGCCGCCGGAAAGCATCCAGATCGGCTCGAACCTCGGCGACGCCATCGCCACGCCACCCTCCCGGGAAGTGAACGTGCATATCTCGCCGGGGCGGGCGCCGATCAGTGTTCCGGACGCCGTCGCCTGGAAGAAGTGCGCCGCGCCCGGTCCCGACAGCGCGCCGGCCAGCGGGACTGCCTCGCTCCACGCGGGCCACCAATCCCAGCGGGCCTCCCCCGCCTCGATCGCGTAGCTCTCCGTGAGACCACCGTGCTCGATCCGGTGCTTACCGACAGCGTCCCATCGATCCGCAGTCCAGACGCCTTCCGCATCCTGAGACCCCGGCTCATCGTCGAATAGAACGGGATCACCTTCCGAGAGGGAGCCGAGCAGCCGGATCGTCGGCGGATACCCTTCGAGCCACGCTGCATTAGAGAGCTTGATGCCGCCGGAAAACTCAATCGAGACGTCGGGAAGCGGGTCGAGCGCATCTAGGATACTTGGTCCACCGATCGGAGGCGAGGGGCGCACCGGGCGGACACCTCGCCAGCATATCCACCCACTTGGCACGTTCGGGCCCTCGATGCGCACTGGCTCCGGCGAGCCCGTCGCGAAGATCTGCGCGAGCGCGACCTGACGGAGTTCCTCTCGGCATATGACGACGCTCTCCCGACCGATCGCCACGCGCGGCTTGCTGACGAAGCCGAAAGCGTGTGGATCCGGGCTCAAGACGTGGAGATCCCTCGAGGAGCGGGCCCAGGTCACGGGTAGCCCGGCAGCGGTCACCAGAAGCGGATTGCCGAACGCAGCTGCCGCGTCTGTTAAAGGGAGCGGCTCAAGCAGCTTCTCGTCCAGCCGGCCGAGCCAGAACGCCTCGCCGTTCAGCTCGACCGCGACCTCGTCATGGGTGCCGCCCGGCATCCGCAGCAGAGCCCAGAGTTCGACGCCCCAGTCGCCGGGGCCAATCAAGAGCTGGAGCGCCGCCTCGAGATGCTGGACGCCGGTGTCTTGGAAAGCAGCCGCCACTCGAGCCCGGTGCGTTCGGGCGCGGCTGAGCCTAGGCCGATACTCGCCGGGCTTTCGCTTGACCTTCGGAGCGGCCCGAGCCTGCGGATCCGCACCAACCTGGACCGCCTCACCCGCTGTCGCGGGCAACCCCTGCGGCTCCGCATCGATAGCATGCACTTCTGAGTAAGGGGGGATCCCCGGATCCTCGACGGGCGGATATCGTTCAACCTGCGCCTCGGCCTCGTTTTCAGCTACATCAGAGGTTTCCTGAAAGTCGGAGGCATTCCTAGGCCAGTCCGCCTCATCCATGGTTTGATCATCGGCCGCGTGCGGGCTCTCGTGCGGCTCAATGAGGTCTCCGTGACCGCCAGCCCCCTTGGTGATAGCTACCGTTTCGTCCACGGATAGCCCGTTGGGCAATTGGCCGATCGGTTCTCCCCACGGTGCGGGCGGCGGCGGATTGCCGACTTCGCCGGCTGCCACGACGAGCACGGCATCGGTATAGTCATTGATGGGTCGCGGGGACAGGACCTGCTCACCGGCATGCACTTCATCCGCTTGAGTTGCCATTGCCGCGGAAGCGGTCTGGTCCTGGAGCGAACCTGCGGGATCGCAATGCTCCTCCCGGTCAGCTTCGTGTGCGCCAACTTCAAGTCCATCTGACCCTGACGCAGCCGGCAAAGCATTATGTTGTGAGTCGGTCGCGACCGACGCTTCGTCCTGCCCATTTTCGGAATCGGACGCCTTCGCACTGAGCGGCACTTCCGCAGGCTCCAACTCGTCACCGGCGTTTGCAGAAGCGTTGCCATCGGTGTGTCCGACCTCGACAGGCTGGATGCGCGCGAATTCTGGCTCAGCCCGCAGCGCGACGGTATAATCTCGAGCGGCTGCCTGCGAGGCCTGGGCGTGAGGCTCGTGGTCGATCGCCACTCCCAAGACTTCGCCGCCCAGATGCTCGGCCTCGTCGCTATCGAGCGGCCAGACAACGCCTAGACGCTTTCTCTCAACGTGGTGGTCGCCGGGGTCGAAGTGCGGTCCGTCTATGGCGACGACATAATCCGCGCGGCATAGCGGAGCTTCATCGAAAGCAAGTGGGCCCACCTCTCCCCCGGCATACGATGATTTAAAACTGGGAGCGGCCGGACCAATGCCGTCCGTGACAGCTTCTCCGCCCGGATCTGACATTGGCTTGCGCCTTCTCGGGAACAGTCGACCGAGCAGTGCCCTCAGCCTGTCGAACAGGCCCATCATGACAAGCATCCGCACGCATCGCACCGCGCTGCGAGATGGGACGGCGCCAGGCCCGCCAACTTTCCCGCGATCCCCTGCTTCTTCGACAATCCAACCCCCGTCTGTTGCCAGGCTAGCGGATCCGGCACGGGGGGCAACTGAAATCAACAATTTGGATGACCTGGCCGTTGAGCCAGTTCAAAGTCGATATAATTGCGAGTTGGAATGCTCCTGCCCGGTGTTCGTCAGCGTCGATTGAACAACAAGCGGCTTTAGAAATTTTCCGACCAATCCAACAGCCATTTCACTACGTTAAGCGCACGGCACGATTAGAAATCTTGCAATAGAATGAGCTTATGACGAAGGGACAACGCTTCTCGCCACCTATGAGGCTGCTCAGGCAATCTAAGTGCCTGCCCATTTATTACGCCAACTGAACTACTAAGAAGCTTGTGAGCGATTTGTACACGTAGGGCGATCGGGTCGATCATTAATAAACCTCGATCGAATAAGGTGTGTAGGTCCGCGCGAAGTAGCAGGCCATTTGTGATCTCGTTGGTATGTACGCCACGATAGGGGACAATATGCGCCGCCTCGAGACCTTCCTCGACGTCGTAATCACTGATCGCGCATCGGCCACCAAAGGCCCCTAGGATCGCTTCTCGAAATGCCCCAGATCCCTGCCTGACTACGATCGCCTTCTCTATACGTGTGCGAGCGTCTTTTAAGCTAAGTGGCGGCGCCAACGGATCAGGGCTAACGGACCTATCGCTCCCCGAACGATAGCTTCTCAGCCGAAAATACCCGGCCTCCCAGCCTTCGACAATTGCCAAGCCGAGCACACGATATCGTGGGGCGGGCTTGCCTTTAATCTGCTTTACGACGCCGACCGGAACCCCGTCGCGAAGGTTTCGCATGAGTGCGCGATTGGTGAAATCTTGATCGCGCGCGCTAGGCTCCGCGCCCTCTTGATAATAATCGTATGTCCAAACTCCCTCGCCAAAATCGATGATCTCGCGATCTGCGTATGGGCCGTCGAGGGCCTGTCGGACACTGAGGGCGTGCTCCCAGCCAGCCGGTTTGTGAATACCTTTTGCTTTGTTAAGCAAAAACAGGTTGTCTAGGGGTTTGGGCCAGCTCAACTCTTGGCCGGTGTGATTTTCAAACCAGCGCAACGCTACTTGATGAACGACCGGGAGATCGTCGATGTCAGCCAATGTCGGCTCTCCTGCCTCTAGACCGGCCCATTCTACCCCTGCCGAGGACAAGTGTCGCCCTCAGACAGCCGCAGGCAAACATATTCAAACGTAGCAAAAGGAACGGCAGCTTCTAAGTTTGCGCATAGGAAGGCCGAACGACCATTGTCGGACGCGTAGCTGCCGGCCGGCGGCGCCTGAACGAACGGCCGCTTATGCTACCTTACCACCCAAGAGCGGCCATGCCGTAATCCTGAAGAGTTTCGGATGCCGGCAGGCGTACGAAAGTCTTGGAAGCCCGAACCCGCGGGCCGCAGGCGGTGCGCTATAGGGTTTTCGGTTTTCGGCCTGCTGGGGTGCGCAGCAACACGGCATATGTGGACGCGCCCCTGAAGGCGGACCGTCCGGAATCGGGTGGGCAGGATGGGTTCACCGGCGGGGACAGCCCGGTAACAGTCGACGTGGCCAGCGCTCTGGCGGCGGTCGGCGCGGATGGCACCGTCTCCGCGAGCACCGGCGCTGCGGGGTATGTTGCTCTCGGGCCGTGCCGGGTCACGACGCCTGCATCCCGGATAGAAGAGCATGGGCCGGCGGAGCGCGGGGCTGGCATTGGCGCTCGAAGGTTTCGACGACGACCATACGCCCGCCGCAACACGGGCATGGCGGTCGGATGTCGTCCGGTTCGACCGGAGCATCGGGCGCGACAGGCTGCACAACCCCAAGCAGCTCGCGGGCACGTTCGAGATGCGCCTTGCGGGTGGCGCCGGCGAGCAGGCCGTAGTGGCGGATGCGGTGGAAGCCCTTGGGCAGGACGTGGAGCAGGAACCGACGGATGAACTCCTCGGCGGCCAGCGTCATGACCTGCTGTCGTTCAGCACCACCCCGGCGGTAATCCTTGTAGCGGAAGGTGACGCCGGTCTCGTCTAAGCGCAGCAGCCGACTGTTCGAGATCGCAACGCGGTGGGTGTAGCGCGACAGATAGGCGAGCACCGTCTCCGGTCCGGCAAACGGCGGTTTGGCGTAGACCACCCAGCGCTTCTTCCGGACCGGTGCCATGTGGCGCAGGAACGCCCGCCGGTCGGCGAGGTGCGCGAGGCTGCCATGGAAGGCGAGCCGCCCGGCGTCGTGCAGGGCCATCAGCCGGGTCAGGAACAGGCGGCGGAAGAGCTTTCCCAGCACGCGCACCGGCAGCAGAAACGCCGGGCGTGACGACACCCAGCGGCTGCCGTCCGGCGACAGCCCGCCACCCGGCACAATCATGTGGATGTGCGGATGATGGGTCATCGCCGAGCCCCACGTATGGAGCACCGCGGTGATGCCGATACGGGCACCCAGATGCTTCGGGTCCGCAGCGATGGTCGTCATCGTCCCGGACGCCGCCTGGAACAGCAGCCCATAGACCGCCGCCTTGTTCTGGAGCGCAATGTCGGCGACCTCGGCCGGCAGCGTGAAGACGACGTGGAAATAGCCGACCGGCAGCAGGTCGGCTTCGCGCTCGGCAAGCCACGTCCGCGCGGCCGCGCCCTGGCATCGCGGGCAGTGCCGGTTGCGGCAGGAGTTATAGGCAACCCGCCAGTGCCCGCAGTCGGTACAGGCTTCGACGTGCCCGCCCATGACGGCGGTGCGGCAATGTTCGATGGCCGACATGACCTTGAGCTGGTCGAGGCTCAGATGCCCGGCGCGGGCAGCCCGGTACGCAGGACCTGCGGCACGGAAGATGTCGGCGACCTCGATGGAGGCGCGCATGCCCGCTCAGCCGCTCGACGCCCTTGCTTCCCTGGCGGTTGCCGCCAGCCGGTCGAATGGGCTGGTGACGTTGCGCAACACCCGGGTGGCGACCTGCGTGTAATAGGCGGTGGTCTCCAGCTTCGCGTGCCCCAGCAGCGTCTGGATGATGCGGACGTCGATACCATCCTCGAGAAGATGCGTGGCGAAGCAGTGCCGCAGCGTGTGCGGCCCAACCCGCTTGCCGATGCCCGCCGCCACGCTCGCCTCGACGACGATACGGTGCAACTGCCGGGTGCTGATTGGCTTGAGATAGTGCTGGCCGGGGAACAGCCAGCCATCGACGTGCAACACACCCTCCCGCCGACCGACCCGCCACCATTCCCGCAGCAACGCCAGCAGCCCGGCCGGGAGCATGGCGTTCCGGTACCGTCCGCCCTTGCCGCGCTCGACCCGGAGCAGCATGCGCTCGCTGTCGATGTCGCGGACCTTGAGCGCGGCGATCTCGGACGCGCGCAACCCCGCGCCATAGGCGACGGACAACGCCGCCTGATGCTTCAGGCACGTGGTCGCCGCGAGCAGCCGCGCCACCTCGTCCTGGCTCAGCACCACCGGCAGCTTGCGCACGTGCCGCATGCGGACCAGCTTGCGCGCCAGGTCCGGCCGGTCGAGCGTCTGCGTGAAGAAGAACCGCAGCGCCGACACGATGGCGTTCATGGTCGGCGCCGGCACGCCCAGGTCACATTGCTCGATCTGGAAGCGCCGGACATCCTCCGCCGTTGCCGTGTCCGGCGGGCGCCCGAGGAACGTGGCGAACCGGCCGACATCGCGGATGTAGTTACGCTGCGTCTCGTGACCGAAACGGCGCATATCCATCTCGTCGATGAGACGCTGGCGTAGCGGGCTGACGGCAACAACCAGGGCAAGAATGGTCATGGCAGGGCTCCTTTCGTGGAACCCCGATGCTCTGCCTCCCGCCCGCAGCGCTCAACCGGCGCGCAACGCCCATTGCATCACCTCAACCATGCCCCGCACGCCCCTCCCGCGCAGCGGGTTCGTGCTCCCACCAAGTCTAGCTTCTGCACTCATGACATTTGCGGGAAAATGTCATGACTGCGGATCAACCACACCCGGTGGACCTCAGCTGGCCCGTTCTCCGGCATCAGCCTGCAAAGGACCGCCTGTTGTCTAAACGGTGGGGAGGTAGGTGCGGTCAAGTACTGCGATGAAGCGGCTTGGACGGGGAAAGCAGCGGCATTCTCCTGTGTGCAGGCCTGCACGAACTTTTCGATGCCGATCTGCTCGCGATCAATCGGCAAGGCTGTCCTTGATTGCAACCGTAGAGAGATGGTGGTTCGGGGTTGTAATTCGCGGCGCCCTTGCTCAAGCTGCGGCATGGAACCCAACGCCTTCTCAGCCGCATCAACATGGCTCGGGCGCTTGCTCACCGGGCAGGCCGCCTCAATTATAGCGACGGTTGCCGTAGCGGTTCTTGGGTTGACCGTGATGATGGGTCGTATGCCGGCTCGACGCGGCGTTGAGGTGGTTGTGGGCATCTTTATTATCTTCGGTGCTCCGATGATCGCAGGCGGGTTGTCCGGGGGCAGTCCGACGGAAGCAGGCATGCCTCCTCCTAACCCACCGGCAATATCGGTTCGCACAGCCCCTCCAGCCGCTACAGTCTACGATCCTTATGCAGGGGCTTCGGTGCCGCAAGATCGTGCATCATCGGATATTCTTGCGCCAACCCAATGAAGCGGCAGCGCATACGCTCATCGCGCATCATCTCTCATTGACGTGCGTCGTCAAACAAAGGACACAGATGGCGATTGGTTCGCCGGGGGTGAGTGGTGTCGATCAAGCGTAAAGTAAGCGTCATGTCTTTGATCTCTTGGCCGCAAGTCGCCATGGCACAGGATAGTTTTTCCGACCCTGCCGGTTCGGGTCCCATCGTCGGCGCGATGCAGTGGTTGCAGCATACGTTGCTCGGCACGGTGGCGACGGTTGTCGCGATCATCGCGGTGGCCTCGGTCGGTTTCCTGATGCTCACCGGCCGGATGAACTGGCGCTATGGCGCGACCGTGATCCTCGGCTGCTTCATCCTGTTCGGCGCGGCGAGCATCGTCGGCGGTATCCAGTCCTCGGCGGGCGGCGGGCTCTGACATGGAAGGCCTCAACCGCGACGTGCTGTTCACCGGGCTGACGCGCCCGCAGATGCTGCTCGGCGTCACCTATGGCTTTGCAATCGCCAATGCGATCCTCACCACCGAATTGTTCCTGGTCTTCAAGTCGGCCTGGGTGCTGTTCGCGGCCGTGGTCGTGCACGCCGTCGGCGTCGCCGCCTGCCTGCGCGATCCGCGCATCTTCGATTTGTGGATGGTGAAGGTCCAGCGTTGCCCGCGCGTGAAGAATTACCGGCTGTGGCGCTGCAACTCGTACCGCCCGTAGGCCGCGGGGCAGACGACTGGGCGCGCGAGGCGGCGGCCGGCGCGCACCTGCCGTACCTCGCGCAGATCGACCCCAGCACGCTGATGCTGCGCGACGGCCGGCTGATGCAGGTCGTCGCGCTCGACGGTCTTTTGTTCGAGACGGCCGAGACGAGCGAGATCAACTATCGCAAGGCCCTGCGCGATGCGATGCTGCAGGCGATCGGCTCGTCACGCTTCGCGCTCTACCACCACGTCATCCGCCGGCGGGTGGAGATCGCGGCCACCGGCGCCTTCCCCGATCCGTTCAGCGCCCGCGTCGATGCCGCCTGGCAGCAGCGGTTGGCCACGCGCCAGCTGTTCGTCAACGAGCTGTACCTGTGTCTCATCCGCCGGCCGGCGCAGGGCCGGGGCGGCTTTGCCGATCGCATCGCCAGCCTGTTCGGCCGGGTGTCGGCGGAGGGTCGGGAGAACGCGCTGGGCGAGGAACGGCGCGCGCTCGATGCGGCGGCCGAGGCGCTGCTCGCGGCCCTCGGGGCCTATGGCGCACGGCGACTGGGTAACTACAGCCAGGGCGCTGCGACCTGTTCCGAGATCCTCGAGTATCTGGCGCTGCTCTACGGCGGCGAACCCCGGCCGGTGCAACTGCCCGAAAGCGATATCGGGCAGATGATTCCGGACCGCCGGGTCAGCTTCGGCGCCCAGACGGTGGAGATGGGAACGGCGGGCGACTCCCCGCGCAGCTTCGTCGGCATGGTCGGGATCAAGGATTATCCGGGTGCGACCGGCCCCGGCATGCTCGACGAGCTGATGCGGCTGCCGATCGAGCTGACGGTGACACAGAGCTTCGGCTTCGTCGACCGGCAGGCTGCGCTCGGCAAGGTCAATCTGACGCTGCGCCGTATGCGCGCGGCGGACGACGAGGCGATCAGCTTGCGCGGCGAACTCGCCGGCGCGCGCGATGACCTTGCGGCAGGGCGAGCGGCCTTCGGCGAGCATCACCTGACCGTCGCCGTGCGCGGTGATACGCCCGAGGCGGTGGATGCCGGCGTCGCCGAGGTGCAGGCGGCGCTGACCGATCTCGGCCTCATCGCGGTGCGCGAGGATATGGCGCTGGAGCCGGCCTTCTGGGCACAATTTCCCGGCAACTTCCGCTACATTCCCCGCCGCGGCATGGTCGCGAGCCGCAACTTCGCCGGGCTCGCCAGCCTGCATAATTTTCCGGTCGGCAGCGCCCACGGCAATCACTGGGGCGACGCCGTCACCGTGCTCGAGACGACCGCAGCCGGACCGTATCATTTCAACTTCCACCACGGCGACCTCGGCAACTTCACCGTCATCGGCCCCAGCGGATCCGGCAAGACGGTGGTCCTGAACTTCCTGCTGGCGCAGGCGCGCCGGTTCGACCCCCGCATCGTCTTCTTCGATAAGGATCGCGGCGCCGAGCTGTTCCTGCGCGCGATCGGCGGGCGCTACGACGTGCTGCGTGCGGGCGAGCCGGCGGGGTTGAACCCGCTGCTACTCGCCGACACGCCCGAGAACCGCCGCTTCCTCGTCGACTGGCTCGGGCGCCTCGTCGCAGAGCCCGGCCGCGCATTGGATGCCGAGGATCTCGTCCGCATCAAGGAGGCGGTCGACGCCAATATGGAGGCGCCGCGCGCCTATCGTCGGCTCGGCCATTTCGCGCAGCTGCTGCGGGGCGGTCATCGCCCGCGCGCCGGTGACCTTGCTGCGCGGCTCGCGCCCTGGTGGGGGACGGGCGAGCATGCCTGGCTGTTCGACAATGCGGAGGACCTGACCGATCTCGACCAGCGCGTCGTCGGCTTCGACATGACGCGCATCCTCGACACGCCCGTCGTGCGCACGCCTGCCATGATGTACCTGTTCCACCGCGTCGAGGAGCGGCTGGACGGCAGTCCGGCGATCATCGTCGTCGACGAGGGCTGGAAGGCGCTCGACGACGAAATCTTCACCGCGCGCATCCGCGATTGGGAAAAGACGATCCGCAAGCGCAACGGCATCGTCGGCTTCGCGACGCAGAGCGCCGAGGATGCGCTGGCAAGCCGCATCGCTTCGGCGATCGTCGAACAGGCCGCGACGCAGATCTTCATGGCCAATCCCAAGGCGCAGGCGCGCGACTATGTCGAAGGCTTCGGCCTGACCGCACACGAATTCAACCTGGTCCGCCAGCTGCCCGACAATGCCCGCGCCTTCCTCATCAAGCACGGGCAGGAGAGCGTCGTCGCCCGGCTCGACCTGTCGGGCGAGACGGAGCTGCTGACCATCCTGTCGGGGCGCGAGCGCACGGTGCGACTGCTCGACGCGATCCGCCTCGAAGTCGGCAACGATCCGCAAACTTGGCTGCCGCGGCTGCTGGAGGCGGCGCGATGACGCTGCCGTGCATGCCCGTCGACGCCGATGCCGGCGTCGTCCTGCGTCTTGCCGCCAATGCCGAATGTGCCGCGCAGGCACTTGGCGCCGACGGCTTCCAGGCGGTTATCGGCGGTCCTGTCGCGGCGGGCTTGCTGTCGGCGCTGGTGACGATCTTCGTCGCGATCATCGGCTATCGCCTGGTGCTCGGCACGGCGCCGGGCTTCGGCGAAGGCATCGGCCGGCTGCTGCGGCTCGGCTTCGTGCTGGCGCTGGTGACCGGCTGGCCGGCGTTCCAGATCCTTGTCTACGACACTGCCACCGGTGCTCCGGAAGAGCTTGCCGCGACGATCCTGCCGGCTGCCGGGCTGTCTTCGGGGGAAGGCCTCCCGGGGCGGGTGCAGCAGGTTTACGACGCGATGCGGCTTGGCGCCAACGGTGATCCGCGCGCTAGCGATCCGCAAGCGGCCGCGCAGCCCGGCGCCTCCGCAACGCCGCAAGCCAATGGTGCGACGACACCGAGCATCGTCCCCGGCAACAGTGGACAGCCGGGCCTCGGCGCGCTGCCGCAGACCGCCTCGATCTTTGCCGTCGTCACGATCGGCGCGATTGCGGCGCTGCATCTGGCGATCGGTATCCTGCTGGCGGTGGCGCCGCTCGCCATCCTGGCATTGCTGTTCGACGGCACGCTCGGCCTGTTCAACGGCTGGCTGCGTGCGCTGGTCGGCACCGCGCTCGCCGGCCTTGCCGCGACGATCGTCACCGCAGTCGCGCTGATCCCGATCGAGCAGGAGGTGGTGCGGCTCCAGGGCTGGCGTGGCGGCGGGGTGCTGGCTGTCGTCGATCCGCAGGCGCTGCCGACGCTGGTGCTGGCGACAGCGGTAGCGATAGTGATCGGAACGCTTGCCGCGGTGCGCATGGGCAGCGCGCTGCGCTTTGCGCCGGGGCTCGGCGAACGTCCGGCGGCAAGCAGCAGCCGAACCAGCCACATGGCGTCGAGCGTGGCGACGATGAACAGCACCACGTCTGCGCGCACGCATAGCACGGCGATGCCCGGACGAGATCGCGCGGCCGGCGTCGCCGAGGCGCTGGCGATGAGCGTCCGGCGCGAACAGCGCATGGGCGAGGGCATTGCGATGGCGGCGGGCGGCGGACGTGGCGGGGTGCCGGCGGGTGACCGCGGAGATCAGGGCGGTGCGATGGTGACCGGTCCGGCGTCTGTGACGCGTCGCACGAGCTTGCGCCGATCGCGGGTCGCAACCAATCGGGACAGGGTGGGACGGTGAAGACGGACTATCATGCACGGGCCGAGAGCTGGGCGCTCGACCGCGAGGTGCAGGCCGCTCGCTCGCGTCGCACGGCGTGGACGGTCGCAGGGGTCGCGGTCGCGGCCGCGCTGTTCGAGGCGGTGGCGCTCGCCATGCTGGCGCCGCTCAAGACGGTGGAGCCGATCACGCTGCTGGTCGATCGCCAGACCGGCTATGTCCAGGCGCTCAATCCCTTGCAGCCGCAGCGGGTGGCCGCCGACGATGCGCTGACGCAATCCTATCTTGCCCAATATGTGATGGCGCGCGAGGGTTTCGACCGGGCGACGGTGCGGGCCGATTATCGCAAGGTCGCGCTCTGGTCGGCGGGTGCGGCGCGCAGCCGCTATCTCGCCGCGATGCCGGCGACCAATCCGAACAGCCCGCTGAGCCGCTATCCCGCCGGCACGAGTGTCACCGTCCGCGTCAAGAGCGTGTCGCGGCTGGGGCAGAACGTCGCGCTGGTCCGCTTCGACACGCAGCGCGTCGACCGCGAAGGGCAGGCCGGCCCTGCATCGCCATGGGTTGCGGTGATCCGCTATCGCTTCGTCGATGCGCCGATGACGCTGTCCGAACGCCTCATCAACCCGCTGGGCTTTCAGGTCACCGGATACAGACGCGATGCCGAGGCGGTACCGCCGCCTGAAACGACTGGCGTGGCGCCACCTGCGTCGAACGTTCCGTCGGTCGCTGCGTCGGTAGTTACGCCGACCCGAGTCTATCAACCGACAGCGGTAAGGCGGCCGGTCGTCACGTCCAGCCGCGGCGTGGATGGCGCCTCCGTGCCGGCCGGCATGCGGGCTGTCCCGATCAACCAACTGCCGATGGGCTCGCCGCTTTCGCCGGGAGGCGCGACGCCCGGCGTCGTGGCGGCGCAGCCGTGATCCTGCTCGCCCTCGCCGCTCAGGCGCTGTTCCAGCCGTCGGACCCGCGCATCCAGGTCATCCCCTACAATGCGGGGCAGGTCGTGACGCTGTCGGTCGCGCAGGGCTATGCCAGCGTCGTCGAACTGGTGCCTGAGGAGCGCGTCGACACCGTCGTCGTCGGCAACAGCGCCGGCTGGCAGGTGACCGCCTCGCGCGCCGGCGACCGGATCGTCGTCAAGCCGCTCGCCGGGGCGACGACGACCAATCTCGTCGTCATCACCGATGTCCATCGCTACGCCTTTTTGCTTCAGCCGGGCGATGGCGGCATGGCGAGCCCCTTCATCGTCCGCTTCATCGCGCAGCCTGACCGGCCAACGGGCGCGATGCCCGCGGCAGCGGATCGCACGTTCCGCCTGTCGGGCGACAAGGGGCTGTTCCCCCTCGAAATGTCGGCGGACGGCCAGCGCACCCGCATCCGCTGGCAGGCCGACGCCGCGATCCCGGCGATCTTCGCCGACGACGCCCACGGCAAGGAGACGCTCGTGAACGGCCGCATGGTGGATGGCGTTTACGTGATCGAAGGCGCCGCACGGCGCTACACCTTCCGCATCGGCAAGCGCCGCGCCACCGCAACGCTGGCAGCGGACAAGGCGCGTCGATGAGCCCGTCAGCGCCCCTCGGCCCGGATCCGCGGCCGATCGTCCGCCTGCCGCGCTCGGGCATCCCCGGCGTGGCGATCGCCGGCACCGCGGTACTCGCTGCGGTACTACTCTTTGCCGTGCTCGACGCACAGCGGCGTAAGGACAGCATCGGCTTAAGCGTCGACACGGCGCAGCAGACGAGCGCCTTTGCCACGCCGCCCACGCTCGCGCTGCCGCCGGAGCCGCAACCGGCCCAGCCGCCACCCGCGGTGATGCTGGTACCGTCCCCGCCCGTTGTTAGTCTGCCGCCGGCATCACGGCCGGTCGCCGTATCCCCGCCGGCTGCTCCCGTTATCGTCGCCGCCCCCGCCCAGCCGGTGATCCTGCCCCCAACGGTCGTACCGCGTGAGCGCGCCTCCAAGCCTGCCGACGAACCGCAGGCGCTCATCATCGACGGCGGCATCGAACGCCAGCCGCCGACCGGTACGGCATCGGCCAGCCAGCAGCGGCCGAATGCGGAACAACGGAATCCGCTGCTCCAGGGACCCGGCATCGGGGGCGACACCGCGCCTGCGCAAGCGACGACGATCCGTAACCGTACGATGGTGATCCCGACCGGCACGATGATCCCGGCGGTGATGGAGACGCCGATTGACACCGCGCGCCCCGGCCTTGTCCGCGCGATCGTCAGCGGCGACGCACGGGGTTTCGACGGACGCCGCGTGCTCGTGCCACGCGGCTCGCGGCTGATCGGCGAATATCAGGCGTTCGTGCAGAGCGGTCAGAACCGCGTGCTGGTCAACTGGACACGGCTCATCCGCCCCGATGGCGTGTCGATCGCGCTGTCCTCGCCCGCGGCCGATGCGCTCGGCGGGGCAGGGGTGCCGGGCAAGGTCCACAGCTACTTCCTCCAGCGCTTCGGCGCGGCGCTGCTCCAATCGGCGCTCACCGTCGGCGTCAACCTCGCCTCGCGGCCGGGCAACGGTTCGGTGATCGTCGGGCTGCCTAGCGCGCAAATCAACAACACCATCGGGCAGGGACTGTTGCCCAATGACCTCCGGCCGAAAATTACGGTGAAGCAGGGCGCGGAGATCAACGTCTTCGTCGCCCGCGACCTCGATTTCTCGCTCGCCTCTTCGGCGCCATGAGCGAGCCGACCTATCTCGGCGTCTATCTCGCGCCGCTAGCCGGTTTCCTCGATCAGGACGACGTCACCGACCTCTACATCAACCGACCTGGCGAACTGTGGGTCGAGCGGCTTGGCCGCCTGCCCGAACGCCACGAGGCGCCGGAACTCACTGAGGCGTTGCTCTGGCGCCTCGCCAAGCAGGTCGCCAGCCTGACCCATCAGGGGATCAGCCGCGAGCATCCCTTGCTTGCGGCGCGGCTGCCGGATGGCGCGCGCATCCAGATCGTTGCACCGCCCGCCACTCGCGGGCCGATGGCGATCGCGATCCGCAAGCATCTCGTCGCCGACATGACGCTCGACGATTACGTTACGCAGGGGGCGTTCGCGGCGACCCGAGGTGCGAACGGCCCCGATGAGGCAGATGATCGCCTCGCCTCGCTCTATGCTGCCGGCGACTGGGCAAGCTTTCTCCGGCACGCCGTCCGGGCGCGCAAGACCATCCTCGTGTCCGGTGGTACCTCGACCGGCAAGACGACCTTCCTCAACGCGCTGCTCCGCGAGGTCGATCACAACGAGCGCCTCGTGCTGATCGAGGATACGCCCGAGATCAAGCTGCGGCACGACAATGCGATCGGCCTGGTCGCCGTCCGCGGCGAGCTGGGCGAGACGAACGTGACGTCCGACGATCTGCTCACCGCAACGCTGCGCATGCGGCCTGACCGCATCATCGTCGGCGAATTGCGGGGGGCTGAAGCCGCGACCTTCCTGCGCGCCGCCAATACCGGCCATCCCGGATCGATGACGACGATCCATGCAGATAATCCCGGTGGCGCCCTCGAACAGTTGGTGATGCTCACTCACCAAGGGTCAGGCGAACAAGGCCGCCGCAATACAAAGGGTTACGCCCGGTCGGTTGTTGACGTTGTCGTTCAGCTTGCCCGAATTGGAGGGAATCGCCTCGTCTCCCATATCGCGTGGCATGATCAGGACGGCAAAAAAGGATAACTTTGTCGAAGAATCGTATTGCCAAATTAAAATAAGTATATGAGCATGCCGTCAGCCGCTGGGACGGCAAGCCGGGGAATGTCATGAACATTACGTCGAAAAGTCTGACCGCGATCCTGTTGGTATCGTGCTCTACTGCCGCGATGTCCGCCGAAACAACGACGTACACGTATGACGCCAAGGGACGACTCGTTCAGGTTGTCAAGTCTGGTGGCCCTAACAATGGCACTACGACGACATATAACCACGACAAGGCCGATAATCGCACAAGAGTGGTGACGAGCGGCTCACCCCGCTAATTCGGAAACGAACAAGTAACAATAACTGAGCGGTGCCGGTATTCCCAGGCGCTGCCATCAAACACGTCTGCTAGAGGGAGAGGGCCGTGGCTGCCGCTGCGTACAAGAGCAAGAAGCTCGTCTTTGCCGCACTGCTGTGCGCATCCACTTCAATGCCGAGCATCGTCCGTGCGCAGGCCACCACAGCGGTTCTACCCGTAAGAACCTATGTCGATGACAATGGCGTCGACCTTTTCACCGGCAATGTGCTCCTGCGCAGTCCGGTGCTCCAGGCTGGCGCCAGCGAGCACCTGCGCTATTACCAGGTCAGGGCTGGCGGGGTAGGGTACAAAGACAATCTGCAAGGTGCCATTATCGTCAATGGCTCCACGGTGTCAGTTACCATCGGCGAGCGTACTGAAAATTTCACTGCCAGCGGCGGCCAGTACATTCCAGTTGAACAGCAAGGCTCTACGCTTGCGGGCGGTGGCTCCTCATACACCTACACCACTGCCGACAAGACGATCTATAACTTCTATCGCGCACCCACCTGCACCAATTGCCGTGCCGTCTACACGCAATGGGGCGACGTTCCAGTTATTCAGAGCATCGTATACGCCGATGGCGGACGTCTGGACTTCGGTTGGCAGAGCACGCAGACGCAGGTCGGCCAGACACCGGCTGGTCCGGCACTCGTCGATGTACGACGGGTAACCACCATTGTCAGCAATGACGGCTACTCTCTCAATTTCAAATTTTTCAGAGAACCTTCGTCGAGAGATTTTACAGGCTCGACGATCGTCACCAAGGCGACCGCCTTCAACGTCAGCCAGGATGGTTGCTCGGGCGGCGCTAATTGCTCCACGTCCGCGGCACGGCCGTCGCTGACGATCGATGGCACCAGCTATACCGACAGCCTGGGCCGTATGACCATCGTCGGCACCAGCAGCATCCGCCGCCCGGGCAGCAGCACGGACAATGTGACCTACAGCTATGACGGCAACAACAGGGTGTCGCAGGTTGTCGCTGACGGCGTCACGACCGCCTACAGCTACGCGGACGCCGGTGACGTGCGAACCGTCACAGTCGCCCGTGGAGGTGGCCAGCCACGACGGATCGAATTCAATATAACGCAGCGCACGATGAAGTCGGATACGGATCCGACCAATCGTAAGACCAGCTACGAATATGACAGCAGTGCGCGACTCACCAAGACGACCGCGCCCGAGGGCAACTACGTATCGACGGGCTACGATGACCGGGGCAACGCAACATCGGTCACCACCGTCGGCAAGAGCGGCGGCACACTGACGACATCCGCGAGTTTCCCGTGCACCATCGCAGCGGCTTGCAACAGCCCGATGACGACCACCGATGCTCGAAGCAACGTTACGAATTATGACTTTGATCCTAATTCCGGTCTTCTGTCGAAGGTCACAGCACCCGCAGTCAACAACGTCCGGCCCGAAAAACGGTACGGATACACGCAGGTTGGCGGTGTCTGGCGCGTAACCTCGACGTCGGAATGCCGCACGGCAGCTCCAGGTAATTGCAGCGGTGGAAGCGACGAGGTGAAGACCACGATTGCCTATGCGGGCAATACGGCTCTGCCGGCGAGCGTCACGATCGGTGCCGGTGACAACAGCCTCACCGCCACGACGGCTATGACGTATGACGCCATGGGTCGGCTCTTGACCCGTGACGGTCCGCTGCCGGGAACGGATGACACGACCCGCTTTTACTACGATGTCGAAGGGCAGCCACTTGGAAGCGTTGGCCCGGATCCCGACGGTACGGGGCCGCTGCTGCGAAGGGCAGTACGCAACACGTACAATGCCGCCGGGCAGGTCACGCTGATCGAGATCGGTACTGCGACCGACCAGAGCGACAGCGCGCTTGCCAATATGACGGTGCTCCAAAGCTCCAGCACGACCTATGATGCGAATAATCGGAAGGTCGCTGACAGCATCACCGCCGGCGGCACGACGCTTGCCTATAGCCAGACGAACTATGACGGTCGCGGCAGGATCAACTGCACGGTGACCCGGATGAACCCGGGCGCTTTCGGACAGACAGGCGATGCATGTGCGCTGGGGCCGCAAGGCAGCTTCGGTCCCGACCGCGTTTCACAAACCGGCTATGACGAAGCCAACCGCGTCGTTTCCGCCACGACCGCAGTCGGGACAGCCGAAGCATCGACCGAGCGAGTGGATTACACGCTGAACGGCCAGACTGCGACGGTCACCGACGCCAATGGCAACGTGACGGCAGCGGCTTATGATACGTTCGATCGGCCATGGCGGACGTGTTACCAGACGACATCGAGCGCCGCCTGCGCAGGTTCACCCGGTGATTACGAACAGGTCGGATACGACGCGAACGGGAACGTCACCAGCCGGCGCCTGCGCGACAACCAAACCCTTTCTTACACCTATGACGCCCTCAACAGGCGGACATACGATGACAATCCGAACACCAACGTCGCCGAAGTCGACGTCAGCTACAGCTATGACAATCTCGGTCACATCCTGACCGCAAGCGATCAGAATGGGTGGACGGTCAACGCCGAGTATGACGCCCTCGGTCGCGCCACACGGCAATACAGCAACATCTCCAGCACGGCGCTGCAGTTCGATGCGGCCGGCCGGATGACCAGGCAGACATGGGCGGATAATTTCTTCGTCACATACGAATACGACGTGACCGGTAAAATGACCGTCATACGGGAAAACGGCGGCCTGGCCCTCGCGAGCTTCGGCTATGACAATCTCGGCCAGCGAACCAGCCTCACCCGCGGCAACGGCACCGTGACCGGCTACGGCTTCGATTCGGGATCACGACTCACCAGCCTCACGCAGGATCTTGCTGGCGGTGCGTGGGATCAGACTTACGGCTTCTCCTACAATCCGGCAGGCCAGATCGCCTCCCGCAATAGCAGCAACGACACCTACGCCTGGACAGGCGGCACGAATGTTGACCGGAGCTATGGCGTCAATGGGCTCAATCAGTACACCAGTGCTGGCGCCACTGGCTTCGGTTACGATGCCCGCGGCAACCTGACCAACTCGGGCGGCACGACCTATCAGTATAACACCCGCAATCAGTTGTTCATGAACGGCGCTGGTCAGCTGATCTATCGCAACCCGGCGGGTCAACTGGGCCAGACGCCCGGCACCAATTATGACTGGGTAAACGGGCAACTCGCTCAGGAATCCGGGGGCAGCGTCCAGCGCCGCTACGTCTATGGTCCGCGCGCCGATGAAGTGCTGGTCTGGTACGAAGGCGCTGGCACCAGTGATCGTCGCTATATTCACGCCGATGAACGCGGCAGTGTCGTAGCTGTCAGTAACGATGCGGGTAACGCGATTACCATCAACAGCTACGACGAATATGGCATCCCCGGCGCAAATAATCAGGGACGCTTCCAGTACACGGGGCAGGCTTGGCTACCCGAGCTTGGCATGTACGATTACAAGGCGCGTATGTACTCGCCGACGCTTGGCCGCTTCATGCAGACCGATCCTATCGGCTACGGTGATGGGATCAACTGGTACAATTACGTAAGTGGAGATCCAGTAAACTCCGTCGATCCATCCGGTCTTGGTGAGTGGCAGATCACTTGCTCTAATTTGCAGGGGGCCGCACGAGCAGGCTGCTTGGCAGCGGCAGGTAGTTCCGAGTCCGCGAAAAAAGCAGCATATTGTGCTCAGAACCCTGACCAGTGCGCAATTCGTGTAGATGGTATCAAGCCCAAAGATCCAACCCAGCCTCCTCAGCCGCCGGCGCCGTCTCTTCCTGCCCCCCCAACACCGACTGGCGGCGCAACGGCTGCATCTGGATCTGAGGCCCGAGATGTTGATCCCACATGCCAACGCGCGGTTAATCTAAATGGCGCGGTAATAGCACAATCGATAAACGTTTCCGTTGTTCCAGGCGCTGGCGTGCAATATAGCTATGGCACCTTCACCTCGAGCAACGGTAAAGTGAGTGGCAGATTTAGGACTATTGGCGGCGCTATTGGGGTGGACTTAGGGGTTAGCGGTAGCATGTTCCAGTACTATCCAAGCATTCAAAATTTTGTTGGTCAGAGCTTTTCGGTATCTGGAACGGCTGGCGTTGGAAACCTTTCTTTGTCATTTACTAAATCGGGTATAATTGGCGGATCAGCAGGTGTTAACACTCCTGGGAAGGGATTTTCCCTCGCCGCATCCAGAACAAGAATATTTAGCTGTACTTATGGAAAGTGAGATGAGCTCGAAATTCAGGCTAATTAGTGGACTAGTGTTTTTCTTAGTGGCACTAGCTTTGGTAGCTGCAATCATCTTTCCTGCAAATCACGACGTACCTTTGTCGATCCAAGGGTGTTATTCAAATGGAGTCAACAAAATAATTGTAGAAAATGACTCTTTGCAAATATCTGACATACCCGAACCTCTGCTGGCTCAGTACAAGAAAACAAACTTATGGGATCAAATAGAAACCAATCCAGGAATAAGCATAGAGCCGAAGAAAAATGGCGGTATAGGATTTCGCATAAGCGGCCCAGGAATTGTTTTAAAGGTTTATAACGGCTACATCAAAGTGAATTATCGGAGTGGAGATATTGTATTTCTTAAAGAGGTTTGCTGAGACGAGGTGCGTCAAGCACATGAATGGAGTCGGGGCAAAATCTACCCAGCAGTCATGAAGAAGCTCAATGATCGGCCGTTCGCGTCCGCGGCGGTGGGAAGTTCGGTGTTCATGCCGCCCGTGGAGCGCCCGATCGGGCGGCTGAGGTTCCCTTTTTAACCGCAGGCGCGCGGCCGTGCGGTGGGCCGCCAGGTAGATCGCGTCGATCATGATTGTCTTCGGCTCGGCACCTGCCGCCGCCAGCCCCTCCACAGCGCGCCCGCAGCACACGCGCGAGCGCCTTTTCTTTCATGTAGCAGTTGACCGGCAGTCGCACGGAGAACGACAGATTAATGTCGATGCTGCCCGGCCGAGCGCCTGGGTGCGGGCGCACTGCGTCCTCGGCCGGTGCGGCTGATGGTGATGGCTTTACGAGTGCCGACACGGTTGTCGTCGGAATCAATGCCCTGCTCCTTTGCCGCCGGTACGGCGTTTGTCGCTAGAGCATCGAGCCTCAAACCTGAATCGAGGGATTCCCGCGAATGCTGATGGGGTGGACGCCCCCCGACGGCATCGATGTGCCAGAGTGGAGGTGTTGATCACCACTGAGGGAGGCGTCCGTGTCAGAGGCTACCACGATCGGGTTGGATATCGCCAGGCATGTTTTCCACGCGCACGGCGCTGACGAGCGCGGCGCGCAGGTGTTCAGCCGCAGGTTGAGCCGCAGCAAGCTGCTCGACTTCTTCATCGCCAACCCTCGCTGCGTGATCGCGCTGGAAGCATGTGGCGGGGCGCATCACTGGGCCCGCGAGTTGCGCGCGATGGGGCACGAGGTTCGGCTGATCCCGCCGGCGTACGTCAAACCGTTCGTGAAGCGGCACAAGAACGACGCGGTGGATGCCGAGGCGATCTGCGAGGCGGCGCAGCGGCCGAGCATGCGGTTCGTGGCGGTGAAGAGCGAGGAGCAGCAGGCAGCCGCGCTCGTGTTCCGCACCCGCGACCTGGCGGTGAAGCAGCGTACCCAGCTTGGTAATGCGCTGCGCGGGCATCTCGCCGAATATGGCTGGGTTGCACCTCAGGGCTCTGCCCATCTTGCGATGTTGGCGGACCTGCTGGAGGGCGGTGAGATCGGGCAAACGCTGCCTGAGGCAGCGCGGCCGATGTTCGCGATGATGGCCGACATGCTGGCCGAACTCGACAAGCGGATCGCGGCGCTGGACAAGGAGATCGCGCGGCGTGCGCGCGAGGATGAGGTCGCACGCCGGCTGATGACCATCCCTGGCATCGGCCCGATCACCGCAACGGCCATCGCAGCCATCGCCTCGCCAGCCGAGACGTTCGCGAAGGGCCGCGACTTTGCCGCATGGCTGGGACTGGTGCCCAGGCAGGCCTCCACCGGCGGCAAGAAGAAGCTGGGCGCGATCTCGAAGATGGGAGAGCGAACGCTGCGGCGTCTGCTCATCATCGGTAGCAGCGCGGTCGTGCTCCAGGTGAGCAAGCGTGGGGCATGAGCGGGCTCGTGGCTCGAAGGCATGCTGGCGCGCAAGCCGCGCATGCTGATGACGGTCGCACTCGCCAACAAGATGGCCCGCACCGTCTGGGCATTGCTGGTCAAGCAGGAGGATTACAGAGCTCCGGTCGCGGTCACGGCGTAAGCCGAGGCGGGCCAGAGGCGTCGGAGGACGCAGTCGGTCGAAGGAGGGTGTGGCACAACAGTCGGCGAGACGGGGCCGGAAGAACCAGACTGAATCAGTGTGTTTCGAGCACGTTAATCTGATGTGGTTCCGGTCCGCGCACTCCCATACGGGCCAGCAGCTTGCCGCTGCATTATGGGCCGGACAGATGGCAGCATCCGACTACGTGTCAGAACTTCCAGATACCGCTTGCAACCGAAGGGGCTTCCACAGATGATTCATCCGCCGCGGGATGAGCATTTGCCGCAAGCCCTATCCCTCTGACGTGAGCGACGAGAAATGGTCGCTGGTCGCGCCGTACCTGCTGCTGCAACGTACGCGCTGTTAACTCGGCACGCGGGCGACGTATGCCCAGGGCATGAGACCTTCGAGGGCATTCATATGGTGCCCGCCAGCGAGACGCGTCAGCGTATCGGTGAGCTAGGCTTGCGGGTCGACGCGGTTGAGCTTGGCGGTTTCGATGAGTGAGGCGATGAACGCTTAGTTATCGCCGCAATCGTGGGAACCAGCGAAGAGCGCGTTCTCCCGTAAGAATCCGGCGGGAGCCACCTTGTTAGAGGCGGGCTCAAGATAGAGGACGTGCTTATAGCCGCACGTAAGGACGTCCGTTTCGAGCATGGCGCAGGTGACAATATTGGCGGGGCCGGAGCGTCGGCGTCGGTGGAGCGATGAGCAGCGCGAGCGCATCCTGGCGGAGGCGTTCCAGTCGGGTGCGAGGGTCTGCGACGTGGCGCGTCGGCATGATGTCGCCCGCAGCCTGATCTACCAGGGGCGGCGAGCAGGTTTGCGGGCGGCGGCACCGGCCTTTGTGCGGGCGGTGGTGGTGGACGAGCCGGCTGCACCAGCGTCCGACCCCGCGCCCGCGGTTGTTCTTGATCTGCCAGACGGCGGGCGGTTGAGGATTTTCAGCTCGGCATCGCCGGCGCTGGCGACCGCGGTGCTGAAGGCGGTGCGGTGATAACCATCCGGTGAGGACCGCGGGTTGCGGTTGGTAAGCTACGGAGGCTTCAGTCAGCGTCGAGAAAGGCGTCGACGCCTTCGCGGGCAAGGGTATCGCGGAAGGCGGCGGCGTCGCGATCGGTGGCGAAGGGATCGTTCCAGACGATCGATGTTCCGTTCTCGCTGACGATCTCAAGGATCCAGCCGCGCTCGGTGGCGAGGCGGTATATCTGGACCTCCAGCCGCCCGCCGTCCCATGCGAACGACCTGCTGAGCGGAGACTCGATCAGTTCGGGCTCGGGTCGAGGCTCATGCAGCGATGGCAAGGGGATCAGTTGCCGGCTTCAACGCCGGCTTGGGGAGCGGGCTGACCTCCCAGTTCCACGGCAGCAACGCGTCTAGCCGGGCAATGGGGTGCTCGGCGATGCGGGCGAGGACGTCGGCGAGCCAGGCCTGCGGGTCGACGTTGTTGAGCTTGGCGGTGCCGATGAGCGTGTAGAGGATGGCGACGCGTTGTCCGCCCCGGTCGTAGCCGCAGAACAGCCACGACTTCCTGCCCAGAGCCACGCAGCGCAGCGCCCGTTCGGCGGCATTGTTCGTCAGGAAGAACCGGCCGTTGTCGAGGAAACGCGTGAAGGCATTCCAGCGACGGAGCATGTACTTGATGGCTTTGGCGAGGTCATGGTTGCGCGACAGCATCGAGCGCTGACCGGCCAGCCAGGTGTGGAGCTCGGCGATCAGCGGAGAGCTGAGCTCCTGTCGCATTGTGAGCCGCTCGGCAGCGGACTTGCCGTTGATGGCGCGCTCGATGTCGAAGAGCGCGTCGGTCTTGTCCAACTCAAGTGTGAGCTGGATGAACGTCTCGTCGCCCAAATTGCCTGGCCGCATCATGGGGAATAGCAGCTATAGAGCGGTGCAAGATTAGTCTTGCATGATACACAATTTCAGTTCAGCATCTTGGAAGCCGATGGGACGGCTAACCGGGGAATGTCATGGTCACCTTATCCAAGGCGATGATGGCGATGCTGCTCGCATCGTCATCTGGGATTGCTCTTGCGTCCGAAACAGTCACCTACACCTATGATGCCAAAGGGCGGTTGGTGAAGGTGGTGAAGTCGGGCACTGTGAACAACGGCGTCACTTCTGATTTTACGCATGACAAAGCTGATAATCGTACCAGGGTGAATATTTCCGGCGCCCCTTGAGACGGCGCAATCGCTTCACTTTAATTAAATTTGCAGGAGCCTTGTCGGTAACCGCCGGCGGGGGAGGGGGGCAATTGCTTACAAGAAATAGATTGCGGGTTTCGCTTTTTTGCTTCGCCAGTGCGTCTTTTGTTACCGGATGGTCGGCGTCTGCGTCGGGGCAAACCGCAGCTGCGGCAGACGCCTATGCGAGTGCACCGGCGGATCACAAGCTGGTCACGCGCGGGCAGGTTGATCTACGCAGCGGGAAGTCCGCCTTTTCGCAAGTCGATCTATCAATCGGTGACGAATCGCTGGGGCTCAAGTTGGAGCGGCGTTTCCGGGAGGCGCCACCCAGTCATTTGGCCGGGTTTGCCAACTTCATGCACAACTTCGACATTTACCTTTACGAGAAGCGCGTGGACTACGCCCACGGTCGCTTTCAACAGGGGCAAGGTGTCGACTATCGTATAGGTGTGCGCCTGGGAGAACGTGCGGAAACCTTCGATGGCGAAGCCTATCGAACAGCATTTCAGTCTACATCGAAGGGCGCGATTAGCTGGCTGACCTACACGGGCGACCGCAATAGTGGGGCCGTCATCTATACACTGCGCTCGGTCGACGGATCCGTGGTCACGTTTCGCCCGCTAGGTAGCGCTGACTGCATGGATTATATGCGCTGCGCATACGCTTCAAGGATCGAGCGGCCAGACGGTCTAATTTTAACCTTTGCGTACGATCAGGGTCCGCAGGGCGGCGCGAACAGCACACGACTTCGCAGTGTCGAAAGTTCAAGGGGCTATGGGCTGTACCTCGAGTATGATGGCATGCTTATCGTGAAAGCATGTGTGCTCAATCTAGGCGTGCAGGGTCGACCAGCGGACGGTCGTTGTCCTGCAGGCGCTCTGGCTACAAGTGAGTACGCCTACGGCGGCGATGCGAATGGCGCTACTGCTCTCGCCAGCGCGAAAGACGCCACCAATCGGACTTGGCACTATGGATATGGGGGGACTCCAACCTCAAGGACGATGAGCTTCTACGATCCAGGTGCAAGCGCTCCGATGATGACCAGTCAGCTTGGACATTTCTGGTCTGAAGACAGTGAGAGCGATATCGTCTATTCGCAGTCTTTCGTAGACGGAACGTCATTGACCTACGAATATACTGACGCAAGCAGTCTGACCAACGGCACGATCAACCAGATTGCCGGCGGGAGCGTGACCGATAATCAAGGCCGAAAGATTACAGCTCTCTATGATTTCCCCCTTTTCCCAAGAACGCTGACGCCGGGATATGGTGGTGGGCAAGAAGAGACGCTTCCGACTCCCGGGGATCCCGGCGATTCCGAATCCGGCGGCTTCCATAGGAGTTACCAGATCACACCTGGACCAGTGAGCGTGACCGATGAACGCGGGCATGTAACCCGGTATGATTATTGCGACCCAGTGGCGATGGCGAACTTGCCCTCCAGTGAAACTGACCGCTGTATCATACTAAAGCTTCAAAACTACACCGATCCGGAAGGTGCGAAGACGGATGTGGTTTATGGGAGCAATGGACTTATCAATTTCGCTAGACGCCATGCGAAGCCTGGAAGCCCATTGACAAACATCGAGTTGGCGACAGGTTATAGTTGCTCGGATACATCCAACCAATGCACCAAGCCGACGT
Source organism: Sphingomonas sp. SP5 (assembly GCF_058313455.1). Taxonomy (NCBI): domain Bacteria; kingdom Pseudomonadati; phylum Pseudomonadota; class Alphaproteobacteria; order Sphingomonadales; family Sphingomonadaceae; genus Sphingomonas; species Sphingomonas sp. SP5. The sequence goes on from NZ_JBZFLF010000009.1 coordinate 83,278, forward strand.
ACGTCAAGGATGGGAAAGGCGGCATAACCTACTACGGCTATACTACATTTGGTGCTGTTGCTTGGCAGATCGGACCGCCGCCGGAGAACGGAGCTGCACGGCCGCTGAAGCTATTTAATTACATACAAAAGGTAACGGCATCGCCAATCTCGAACCCGATCTGGGTGCAATCTTCCGAAGTGACGTGCCAGACTGCGCAAAATACCGGCACAGCGCAGCCACAAGGTACACCCTCATGCGATGCCGCGGCTCCGGTCCAGACCGCGGCGTTGGAATATAGACCCGATGGATCTGCTGATGCACTGCTTGCTCGTGGCGTCGCGGTGACAGCCGACGGTCAAACGCGCCGGACCTGCTATGGCTATGACGCGCTCGGCAATCGTATTTCTGAAACAAAGCCGCGTGCAGGTCTGGGGGTGTGCCCATGATTCGTAGAGGAAGCTACTCCGATTTGGCTCCGGGAGGCGGCGTGATGCGACCACAATTTGCAGCCGCAGCAGCGTTGGGGTTTGCCCTGACGTTCAGCAGTGGAGCATTTGCCCAAACTGCGCCGTCAGACTTTACCTATGCAACGCGGTACGATGCGAGCCGGCGGGTCGTGGGCACGATCGCCCCCGACCCGGACGGTACGGGGCCACTGCGCTACGCAGCTGTGCGAAACAGCTATGACTCGGCGGGGCGCTTAGTTCTGGTCGAGCAGGGCCAATTGTCCGACTGGCAGTCGCAAGATGTTCTGCCGGCGGCTTGGCCAGGTTTCAGCATCTTCACGAGCGTCCAGACTGATTACGACGTGATGGGCCGCAAGACAGTCGAGCGGATGCGAGAGGGTGGTGGCACAGGACCAATTCGCAAACTGACGCAGTACAGCTACAACGATCAGGGTCTGCTGGAATGCACGGCGGTGAGGATGAACGCATCCGCCTTCGAATCGCTGCCAGCATCGGCTTGCAGTCTGGGGAGCGAAGGCAGCCAAGGCCCCGACCGCATCACCCGCAACCTCTATGATGCGGCAGGTCAGTTGCTGAAGGTGCAGAAGGCCTACGGCACGGGAGTGCAGGCGGATGATGCGACTTACACCTACAGCCCCAATGGTAAGCGTACGAGCGTCATGGACGCCAACGGCAACCTTGCGCAGATGACCTACGATGGGTTCGACCGGCAGAGCCGATGGACTTTTTCCTCACCATCCGCCGTGGGTCAGGTGAACGCAGCGGACTATGAGGAATATGGTTATGACGCGAACAGTAATCGCACGAGCCTGAGGAAGCGCGACGGCCGCGTCATTGCCTATGGCTATGACGCATTGAACCGAGTCACATCGAAGACCTTCCCTAATGGCGGCGCGCGAGGGGTGTTTTATGCTTACGATCTGAGAGGTCTGCAGACAGCCGCGCGGTTCGACAGCACCAGCGGCGGTGATGCTGTCACGACGGCCTATTCGGGCTTTGGGGAGGTGGCATCGAGCACTACCAGCATGGCGGGCATCAGCCGGACCATCGGATCCATCTTCAATGCAGACGGCGCGCGCACGCGTATGACCTACCCCGATGGTCAGTTCGTCAGCTACAACCGAGACGGTCTGGATCGCGTCAATTACGCCGACCTCAACTCATCGACCGCACTCTTTCACACGCCATGGGATGCAGCAGGTCGCGTAACGGCCTTGTACAGGGTGGTCGGCGGCAATTGGGCAGTCCCGACGACCTTCGGCTATGATGGAATCGGCCGCCGGACGGCGATCGCCCATGCGATCGGCGGGGCAAACGTTATCAGCACGTTCAGCTACAATCCCGCCGGCCAGCTCGCGAGCATCAGCCGCGACAATGACGCTTACGCTTTCACCGGCCACGTTAACGTCGACCGCAGCTATGTGGCGAACGGGCTCAATCAATATGCCAGCGCAGGAAGTGCGAGCTTCGGCTATGATGCGAATGGCAATCTGACGTCTGATGGCACGACGTCCTACGCTTACGACATCGAAAACCGGCTGGTGAGTACAAGTGCAGGCGCTACGCTGACCTATGACCCGACTGGTCGTTTGTGGCAGACTACAGGCGGGGCAGGCGTAACGCAGTTTCTGTACGATCGGGATCAGCTGACGGCCGAGTATGACGGCGTTGGCAACATGCTGCGGCGTTACGTGCACAGTGATGGTGATGATGACCCGCAAGTCTGGTACGAAGGCGCAGGTACCGGCTCGCCGCGCTATCTCTACGCCGATCACCAAGGATCGGTCGTCGGCGTCGCCGATGCCAGCGGCAACATCGCTACGATCAACGCCTATGACGAGTATGGCATTCCCAAGGCGGGCAATTCGGTCAACTCAAGTGGTCGTTTTCAGTACACCGGCCAAGCCTGGATTCCCGAGGTGGGAATGTACCACTATAAGGCCAGGGTCTACTCGCCCACGCTCGGCCGCTTCCTCCAAACCGATCCCATCGGATACGATGACCAGATCAACCTATACGCTTACGTCGCAAACGATCCGGTGAACCGCAGAGACCCGACCGGGACTTACCAGCGAGGTGCCGGATTTGAAAATGATAAAGACTGGGGAAAATTCAATCAGCGACAGCAAGCCGTGGCAAACGATATGACAAAGTCCGCTTCAAAGTTGGACGCTCGCGCCAGCGCTTTGGATGCGAAAGGCAAAGGTGGAGGTGAGGCGCTGCGACAAGAAGCGGGACAGCTCCGAGGGGCTGCCGCTGCACTACGAGATACAAGCTCTAGTGCCGCATACGCAGACCTAGTGCCGTCTAAGGTTTACGATACACTCGGAAGACCAGAAAATAGCCAGGCTTTTACAAAGATTGGAAGCAATAGGACCACCTTCCGTGGCGGGAGCACCGGAGCTATGGGATCAAACCTGTCAATCGCGCGCAACGTGATCGGACATGATGTCTTTCACACCGGCGCTGGGGGTGCGCTTTCAGATTACCGGGTAGGAAGCGTCTTTGCATATCGCGGGTCTGGTTCCGAAGCAGACCTTAAGCTCTTCGAAAGCATAGCGGGGACGCCGCTAGGAGCCACTAATCCCGACAGCCTTATGTCTAGAGTATACCCATGAACAATTATGGCTTAGATAATCTGGGCATCGCTCGTCTTGTGCGATCGATCGTCAAAATTACGATGATTGCCATGCCACTGTCAGCTTGTGCAGCTAATGGTATCCCCGCGCCTCGAAATGAGCTTGTTCTTGATGGAGATGAGAGCAATTACGCAGCTTTTGAGACGGCTGCTAAGTCTTGTTCATACTCCGCTTATAAGCGTTTTCCTGGCGCAAAGATCGAGGGGTCAGTAGAGGTTGGTCCCCATTACAATCTCTTGGAGGTGGAAACCGGACCTGCGAAGTGTGTGCTACGTTGGATTGATGCTCATCCAGAGTTGGGTTTTCAGGTTGGTATTCATTAAATATAGTAGCTCGCGCCTTCAAAAGGATAAGTGAGCTCGCTGGCAGATGTCATGTCAACTGCGTCGAAGTCAGTCCTTAAGAGGGCGTTATCGACCGCCCCGATCTGCGCCTCGTCGCGTAGGCCGAGCGCCTCGGTGAGGCTGGCGCGGCTGTCGGTATAGACGGCCGCGCTGGTCCTAGCCCTACTGATCGCGACATACACCGACGCCGCATCGACCGTGTTCGCCCTGAACGATTCCAGATGCGCCATGACCCGATCGCACGTCGCGCCTTGGCTGGAGTGGATGGTGCGGACCCATCCCGGCCGGACATGCCGGTCGGCGAGGTGGCGAAGGTCGAGCATGTCGCGCCGCCCGTCCTCGCGCTCGACGACCATGCTGGAGCCGGTGGGGGCGATCGCGACCACCTCTGCGGTCTGTCCGTTGAGCTGCTCGGCAGGAGTTGTTGCGGGTCAACTGGATGCGGTCGCCGGCGCGAATTTCTGGTCGACCTTGACGAACGCCTCTGCTTGGGCGCTGTCCCAGCGGGCGGGCTGCCAGTCGTGCGCCTTGCCCTTGTGGGGGACGAGCCGGACGCTGCCGCGCTCGGCGTCGACCGCCTCGACGCGATAGCTGATCCCGGCGCGTTGCCGGCCCTTCTTGACTTGCGGAAGGCGACGATGTCACCGGACTGGTAGCTGGCGGCGAGCCGGGCCTCGACGCGGGTCAGCCCGCGCGGTTCGAGGACGGTCGTGACCATGGCGTCCTCGCCAAGCGTGCCGTCCGTGATGAGCGCGGCGCGGATGGTGTCCGTCAACTCGGGCCCGTCCTTTGGAGAGCGTGGAAACAACTGGACGCCGCCTTGCCGATCAGCAGCCAAAACGATGCATGCGCTCAGCATTGCGCTAGGCTAAGCTGAATGACTCCGTCGGTCGCGAGTTTGGGTGCGTCGCCTCCGCGGAGCTGGCAGACGCCAGCCCTCCCTCCGTCGATCAAGCGGTATGTGCGTTCGTCATGGGGGAGGGCGGCAATCCAATGGCTGCCATCGCGATATGGTACGATGAAGGCATAGTAGTCGCCTCGATCTGATGCTGCGCGGTAGCGCGCGGCGAATGACAACTTGGACGTACCGTTGGCTAGGCTTACGTCGATGGCGAGTCCCATCCGCTCGGCTAGCAGGACGCATAGGTCGCGTATCTGAAACGGGTCTACGCCGCCAACTGCCGGGTCACTCTTCAGTAT